>CAYUKA010000012.1:0-63938 GCA_964445195.1 uncultured Micavibrio sp.
TTATAAACCAATTCCTCACTCTCAATATGGACCGACTTTAGGGGGCAAGGTCACGGAAGGCCTTAACTATACGCTACATGGATTGCCGCGCTCTCGCTGGTTGCTCGCAATGACAATGTAGGGCATTAAGCCGCCTGCGTGGCTGCACCGTTATCGACGGAGGCTGCGTAGATTTTGTCGATGGCGGTTTTCAGCGTCGCATCGAAATCTTCATCGCTTTGCGCCACATTCAGGCCGTTGCTGAGCGCCCGTGAAAAGCTTGCGATCATGCCGGTGTTGCGGTCCAGGCGATCGCAGGCTTCTTCAAGGTCGTAACCGCCGGACAGGGCCACCACGCGGGCAACATTCTTGTGCGCGATCAGGTCGGCATACAGATTGTCTTCTTCCGGCAAGGTCAGCTTTAACATCACTTGACGGTCAGTGGGCAGGGCCTCGACGTGTTTCAGTAGCTCATCGCGCAGGATTTGCTCGGCTTCAGCTTTGTCAGCCGCGTGAATATCGACTTCCGGCTCGATGATCGGCACAAGGCCGTGATCAAGGATGGTGCTGCCGACTTTGAATTGCTGTGTGACAACGGCCTTAATCCCGGCCGGATTAGCGCTTTTAATCACGGAACGCATCTTGGTGCCGAAAATACCGGCCTCGTTGGCGCGTTTCAGCAGCGCGCCAAGCTCCGGCATCGGTTTCATGAGCTGGACACCGTCCTGCTCATCCGCAAGGCCTTTGTCGACTTTCAGGAAGGGGACCACATTCAGCGTGTCCCAGAGGTAGGTCGCTGTCGGTGTGCCTTCAATCGTGTCGTCCATTGTCTTCTCAAACAGAATCGCGCCAATGATCTTCTCGCCGTTAAAAGACGGGGCAGTGATAATCCGGGTGCGCATTTCGTGAACTTTGGCGAACATCTCATCTTCGTTCGCATAAGCGTCTTCATTAACGCCGTAAAGCTTCAGGGCTTTTGGAGTTGAGCCGCCGCTCTGGTCAAGGGCGGCGATAAAGCCGTGGCCGTTTGTAATTCTGTCAAGCTGATCCTGATGAGGCATGATAATCTCCGTAATAAATGCCAAATAATCCGCTATTCATAGCAGACAGGGCATCAGTGATAAAGAGGGAAAAAGCCTAGCGCAGGTCGAAGGTGTAAGGGGCTGGCGCAGAAATATCAGCACCGGGCGTTACAGGCGCCATTGTGATTGCCGCGTCGGCGATCATAGCTTCAAATTTATCGGCAGTCGCCGGTGTGAAGGTCAGTTTACTCATCGTGTTTCTTCTGTACCAATCCAAAGTTAATCAGGTTGTTTACAGCCCTGTTGTCAGTTGAGGCTGGCCCGTTATAGAGACTGTCGAAAATTTGCTGTCTGGTAATCGAACCGTTGGAGCCAATTACCGAGACAATCTTTGCGTCCCTTAAGGTCGGCTTATGCTGACCAAAAAGATGTATAAGGCTTTTCAGGAAGTTTTGCAAGTTTTTATGGTCGAAATCGAAATAGGCGAGAGCCAGATCGACGTTCTTTTTCGCGTAGCCGCAAACCCGTAATTCCATGGCGCGATGGTCGTCTACGCTGGGTGTTCGCGTGATGCAGCCATAGTCATAGAGCCATTCAATATCGCGGTTGAGTGCGGACTTGTTCACCTCAAGCCTGTCCATGATGTCAGCCTGCGTGGTGCCGGGATGATCGTCGATATCGACCAGAATCAGGGCGCGCATCAGTTTGCAGGCAGGTTCACCACCGAGGGCGTCCACCAGATGGTCTATGATCATCGTTGCTGCCTGCGCTTTGGCAGCCATATCATCCTGTGCGATTGGTTGCATAGCCATAATTCTAGCACTAATTCCCTATGTTTCCAAATAATATGGAAACGATTTCGCTGGCGGAATCATCGCCTGATTCACTCGTGCCAACCTCAGTGACGTTCCTTTGTACGCCAAATTTGTCATTTTGTAAATTCTCAAGACGTGAAAGTAGTCCTAACTCATTGTTTTCGCGCTGTTCTTCCTGTTCTTCGGCACGCTGCTGGGCGGCTTCCTGCTGGGCCTGGAACTTGGTTTGCTGGGCCTGCGCCGCCACAGCGCGGTCCTGCGGCGACGGTTCAGCCGGGGCCAGCGCGGCGCGAATCACCAGGTCCATCTTGCGGATTGTCGCTTCGGGGTTATTGGGGACGGGGGAGGCGTCAATCTGCACCTCACCGGCAACAGCATATTGCCGCCCGTCCGGGCCGGTCACGGTCTGGTAGCTGACATTACCGGCCACCGGTCCGCCGGCGGTCTTATGGGCCTGCTCATGGGCACGAACCTCGGCATCCCGTTGTTTTAATTCACGAACCTGCTCTTCTTCCTCCGGCGTTAGCTCGCTGTCAAACGGTGAGCTTTGGCTTTGTTCCTGCGCCTGTAAGAGTGAGCGCAGGCCGTCAGCCGACAAAGGCGGCACGGCTTGCCGCGCTTCTTCGGTTTCGGCGGCAGAAGAGGTTAGTTGTGTTTGCTGAGATGCGGTGTTGCCGTTACTTTGATTTTCAGGCAAAGATGCCCCGTTACCGCCGGCACGGGGGCTGACGGTATTTTGCAAAGGCGCGCTGACTGCGGTCCCTAAGCCAATCATGTCCTTATATTATCGCGCAAAAGCCCTTAAGGACAGGTATATAGCCACCGTCATCCCGCACATGCGTTCGGGATGACAGGCAAGAGGGATGGCTACTCCGCCGCTTCGGCCTGCGCGTTGTAGCCGACAGCATGCATTTTCACGCTGGTATCCAGCATACGGTTGGAGAAGCCCCATTCGTTATCATACCAGGTCATGATCCGCACCAGCTTGCCGTCGATCACCTTAGTGCCGTCGAGTGAGAAGACCGATGACAGCGGATTGTGGTTGAAGTCGCCCGAAACCAGAGGTTCTTCATAGCAACCCATTACGCCGTTCAGATCACCGCTGCAGAACTCAATAATCGCCGCGTTAACGTCTTCGGCGGTTGTGGTAGTGCTGGCGATGAATTTCAGGTCGACCAGTGACACGTTCGGGGTCGGTACCCGGATCGCCACGCCGTCCAGCTTGCCGTTCAGCTCCGGCAGAACCTTACCCACCGCTTTGGCGGCGCCGGTCGAGGTCGGGATCATGTTCAGCGCGGCGGCGCGGGCCCGGTGCAGGTCGCTATGCATCGTGTCAACGACACGCTGGTCGCCGGTGTAACTATGGATCGTCGTCATGAATCCGCTTTCGATACCGATCTTCTGATGCAGCGCATGGGCTACAGGGGCGAGGCAATTGGTTGTACAGGAGGCATTAGAGACAATGCGATGCTCCGGCCCCAGCTTGTCGCTGTTCACGCCGTACACAACCGTCAGGTCTTCATCCTTGGCAGGAGCAGAGATCAGTACCTTTTTCGCGCCGGCCTGAATGTGCTTTTCTGCGTCGGCGCGGTTGGTGAACAGGCCGGTACATTCCAGTGCGATATCAACGTCCATATCGCCCCAGGGCAGGGCGGCCGGGTCGCGCTCCTGCACAACCTTCACTTTTTTGCCGTTCACAACCAGTATGTCGCTGCCTTCGGTCGAAACTTCGAACGGTGACGGGCCGTGCACCGAGTCAAATTTCAGCAGGTGCGCGTTTGTTTTGATGTCGGCAAGGTCGTTGATCGCAACAACTTCGATATCGCTACGGCCTGATTCAACCCATGCGCGGAAGACAAGACGGCCAATCCGCCCGAACCCGTTAATTGCTACTTTAACTGTCATTGTAAGCTCCTTTGTATTGAAGATGCGGAATTGACTTCCTTTTTATAATTCAGCATAGCTAATAAGACCTATCCATAAGGGAGAGTCAATAAGGGAGAGTCAGGGGAAACGCATTATGGGCGGACGGAAAAGACCTGCCATACGGCGCTATTTTTTCGATACGGAGTTTAACGATAAAATTGGCCAGTTCGCCTGCGATTTTATCAGTATAGGTATCGTCGCCGAAGATGGCCGTGAATATTACGGGATATCGAATGAATTTAATGTCGCTGCGGCGAAAGAGCGTCCATGGCTTAAGGAAAACGTCATCGACAAACTTGATGATCCTTCGACGTGGGTCAGTGTTGATGAAATCCGGCAGAGAGTCCTTGCTATGATCGAGCCTGCGGATGTCGTTGAGTTCTGGGCCGATAACGGATGTTATGATCATGTTCTGCTGTGCCAGATTTTCGGTGGCATGGGTGAGCTTTTCGAAGTCCTGAAAAGCAAGGGTGTGGGGAGAGTTGTGTTTCGTGACGGCCATGAACTGGGGCGGGAAGTCCCGAATCTGAGATTGTGGCAGTCCCCACCGGAAGGCGAGCATATTGCGATTAACGACGCCCGCCAGGGGCGGCTGCGCTATATGCTGCTGTCGCATGCTAAAGGATTGCAGGCTGATATGCCGGCACCGCATTTGCCTCATGTCAAATAAGCGTCAGGCTATTTTATCCTTCACGGCTTTGACAATGTGGTCTGCGGTAATGCCGAAATGTTCATACAGCTCTTTATAGGGCGCAGACTCGCCGTATGTATCCATGCCGATAAAGACACCGTCTGTACCAATCCAGCGGTCCCAGCTCTGCCGGACGGCCGCTTCGACGGCAACGCGTACGGCGCCGTCCGGGCCGAGGACCTCGGCTTGGTATGTGCTGTCCTGTTTGGCAAAGCGCTCCATATACGGAACGGAAACCAGCCGCGCCGGAATACCGGCCGCTTCAAGTTGCTCCTGCGCATCGGCGGCGATTTCAACTTCCGAGCCGCTGGCCATAAGCACGACTTGCGGTGCGCCTGATGCTTCCCTGAGGATATAGGCGCCTTTACCGGCCATATTGATCTCGGTGTGGCTGTCGCGCATCGTTCGCAGGTTTTGACGGGTCAGGGCGAGAATGCTCGGTCCGTGCGTGCGGTTTAAGGCGATTTCCCAGCATTCCGCCGTTTCAACGCCATCGCAGGGGCGCAGTACCGCCATGTTCGGGATTGCGCGCAAGGCCGCCAGATGTTCGACCGGCTGGTGGGTCGGGCCGTCTTCACCGAGGCCAATCGAGTCATGGGTCATGACATGAATGACCCGCTGCTTCATAAGTGCAGCCAGACGCAGGGCCGGGCGGCAGTAATCGCTGAATTGCAGGAAGGTGCCGGCATAAGGAATAACACCACCATGCAAAGCCATACCGTTCATCGCAGCCGCCATACCGTGCTCACGGACGCCGTAATAGATATACTGTCCGGCGAAGTTATCGCGGCTGATAATCTCCGGTCCTTTGATTTTGGTGTTGTTAGAGCCGGTCAGGTCGGCCGAACCGCCGATCAGGAACGGGAGCGCCGGGACGAGGCTTTCCAGCACAGTACCCGAACATTTCCGGGTTGCCATGGACGGCTTGTCTTCCGCAAAGCGCTTTTTAACTTCAAGGATGACCGGCGCGATGATCTCTTTTACATCGCCTTCGATCACTTTATCGAACTCCTCGCGGTAACGGTTTTGCTCCCATGCCTCACGCCATTGTTCGTAATCAGACTGGTTGCGCTCGCCGATCAGCCGCCATGTGCTCAGGATATCTTCCGGAATTTCAAACGGGGCGTGCGGCCAGCCAAGATTTTCGCGGGCGCCCCGGATTTCATCTTCTCCGAGCGGCGCGCCGTGAGAGTCGGCACTTCCTTGCTTGGTCGGCGCGCCGAAACCGATATGTGTTTTGCAGCAAATCAGGCTCGGCGTGCCTGTCGCCTGCGCTTTGGCAATCGCGGCATCGATCGCGGCGGTATCATGACCGTCAATTGTCTGCACATCCCAGCCATAGGATTCAAAGCGCTTCGGCACGTCATCGGAATAAGACAGCGATGTCGGTCCGTCGATCGAGATACCGTTATCATCATAGAGCACGACAAGCTTATGCAGGCCGAGATGCCCGGCAAGCGCGCAGGCTTCATGGCTGATCCCTTCCATCAGGTCGCCGTCACTGGCGATGACGTAAGTGTAATGGTCGATCAGGTCATCAAACCGTGCGGCGAGGATGCGCTCGGCCAGTGCAAAACCGACGGCGTTCGAAATACCCTGGCCGAGAGGGCCGGTCGTTGTTTCAATGCCAACACGGGACAGCACTTCCGGGTGGCCGGGTGTCAGGCTTTCCAGCTGGCGGAAATTCCTGATTTCCTCAATCGTCATTTTCTCATAGCCGGTCAGGTAAAGCAGGGCGTAAAGCAGCATCGAGCCGTGGCCGGCTGAGAGAATAAAACGATCACGGTCGGGCCACAGCGGGTTATGCGGATCAAAGCGCAGGTACTTGCTGAACAGGACGGTTGCCACATCGGCCATGCCCATCGGCATGCCGGGATGGCCGGAATTCGCCTTTTGTACCGCGTCCATCGACAGGGCGCGGATGGCGTTGGCCATTTGTTTAAAATCAAGATTGTCTTTGTTTTCTGTTCTTTCGTCCATGATGACTGCCTGCTGTGACATGATGTTTCCCGTCGCCTTTTCCTGTGTGAGCCCACGTTACAATGCCGTTCCTGAAGCCTTAGGTCAACATGCACTTTCGCTGCAGCGCGGACGGCTTCGGATTATTGTGGCTAAGTACAAAAATCGTTCACAATCATGTTGACCTTTTCATATGAAGATTGCTATTGACCCTATCTTTAGAAGGTTCGACACAAGAGGGGAAGGTATATTGTGACAGTCATTCTCGATGCCCTGGCCATATTGGAACAATCCTTGGAAAAGCTTGAAAGCGCGGCGGTAGCGCAGGAGCAGAAGGCGCTGCAGATGCAGCAGCAGGAACTGTTTGCGGCGTCATCTGCGGCAAACGGCCACACCAATGGTAACGGCCATCACATTGCAATCGACCCGGCCATTTTGGCGCAAAAACTGGATGTCACAATTGAGCGCATCGAACAGGTTCTAAGAGAAGGGTAGGGTATCATGGCGGAAGTTAATCTGAATATTCACGGCCGCGACTACGGCATCGCCTGTGATGACGGGCAGGAAAGCCGCGTGATGGAAGTCGGCAACTACGTTGATTCGCGTGTGCGCGGTATTGCGTCCGCCGGTGCAGCCAGCAATGAAAATCATCTTCTGGTTTTGACTGCACTGGTGCTGGCCGATGAAGTGCGTGAGCTGAAAGATAACATCCAGACTGTACAGAGCCATGCGCCCGCAGTGCCGCAGGCAGAGCCACAGGTTGTTTACCAGGGCCTTGCGGAAGATGAAGAGCACAAAATCATCGAGTCGATTGAGCGTCTGGCCGTGCGGATTGAGTCCGTGGCTGATCGCTTAAAGCGGGCTTAAACCTCTTATCGCTTATCAGGCGGCCCGGCTATCGGCCTCTGCCAATACGGCCCGCACTTGTTCAATCGCCCAGTCGATCTCATCACGTGTGATGGTCAGCGGCGGCGCGAAGCGGACGACGGTTTCGTGCGTTTCCTTGCAGAGTAAGCCACGAGCCTTTAGCTCTTCGCAAATGGCGCGGGCGGAGGCTTTGGCCGGGTCGATATCGACACCGACCCAGAGGCCGGCACCGCGGATTTCGCTGATCAGGCCGGAGTTGATTTCCGAGAGTTTCTGCATCAGGTAAGCACCGTTCTCCGCGCTTTTTTCGGCCAGCTTTTCCTCTTCCATGATTTTGAGCGCCTCCAGCCCGATCGCCGCGGCGATGGGATTGCCGCCAAAGGTCGAGCCATGCGTACCGGGTACGAATATATCCATGACGTCGGCGCGGGCGAGGAAAGCGGAAACCGGATAAATGCCCCCGCCAAGAGCCTTGCCGAGAATGAGGCCATCAGGCTTATCGATCTCATGCTGGAAAGCGAAGTCCTTGCCGGTACGGGCCATGCCGCACTGGATTTCATCAAGGATCAGCAGAACGTTGTGGCGCCTGCAGATTTCCTGCACGTCCTTCAGCCAGCCGTTCGGCGGGATGATGATGCCGCCTTCGCCCTGCATGGTTTCGACGATAAAAGCGCAGGTGTCCGGTGTGATGGCCTTTTCAAACGCCGCCGCGTCGCCGTAAGGCGCAATATCAAACCCGCCATCATAGGGGCCGAAATTCTTACTGTATTCGGGATCGGAAGAAAAGCCGACGATTGTTGTTGTGCGGCCGTGGAAATTGCCCTCGGCAACGATGATCCGTGCTTTGTTTTCGGCAATGCCTTTCACTTCATAGCCCCAGCGGCGTGCGGCTTTAATGGCTGTTTCAACGGCCTCCGCACCTGTGTTCATCGGCAGCATTTTGTCCATGCCCGTGACGGCGCACAGCTTTTCGGCAAACTCTCCGAGAATATCGGTATAGAAAGCGCGTGAAGGGACGTCCATCTTTTCCAGCTGGTCGGTCAGCGCCTGCTTGATACGCGAGTTCAGGTGCCCGGCGCTGACGGCGCTGTAGGCGCTGAGGAAATCAAGATATTTATTGCCGTCAGCATCCCAGACCCAGACTCCGTCCGCCTTTGTCAAAACGACCGGCAGGGGATGGTAGTTCTGTGCGAGATACTTGTCTTCGCGGCTGATATAATCCTTTGTATCCATATCGGTCCTCGCTTGTCTATTTTTCCGGCATTCTGGCGTTTATCGCGTTATAAGGCAAGGGAAGAGGGCATTTTCTGGACCTTGGCATGCGTAATGATATATAACTTTTCAGGCTGCGGAGCGCGTGATACGCCCTAATCCCTCGGGCCGATGCTTATCGCATTAAGGGAGCTGTCCCTGTCGGGTCTTAGTGTTTTGCCGCTTCGACGCGTTATACGGCACCCACCTGGTCTACGGGGCCAGAAGCGGATAGCGTTGCGTACACGGCTCTCGCGGCTTTATACTCGGGGTATCATGGCAGACCTTTCCAAACAGACAATGCGGTATGAAGCGATCAAACATCGCGACCGTATTCATGCCTTTAACAATGAAGACCCCGATGAGGCGGCGGATTTGTTCTTTGAAGCCGTGCAGCCGCAGCCGGAACAAGCGGTGGCGCTGTACTGGCCGAAGGACAAGGAATTTGATACCAGCGCCATCCTTGAACGGCTTCTGAAAGCGGGATTCGCCTGCGGCCTGCCGGTCATTGAAAAAGGCAGCCGTATTCTGAAATTCGCCCGCTGGCGGATGGATGATCCGCTTGTGCCCGGACCGTTTGACGTGATGCAGCCGCAGGTCAATGAAAATACGGAATGGCTGGCGCCGGATATTGTGATCGTGCCGTTGCTGGCCTTTGACCGTAAGGGGCACAGGCTTGGTTATGGCGGCGGTTATTACGATGCGACATTACAGGCGCTGCGGGCGGAGGGGGATCTTCTGGCCGTCGGGGTTGGCTATGCGCAGCAGGCTGTGATATTTAATTTGCCGGCAGAAGATCATGATCAGCGCCTTGATTGGGTGGTTACGCCGTTGAAGGCTCATCGTTTTACTGATTAGAAAGTTTATTGTTTAATGCGTATCCTGTTTCTTGGTGACATTTACGGTCGTTCGGGCCGCGAAGCAGTGGCGCGGCATTTGCCGGCGCTGAAAGACAAGCTGATACCTGATGTTGTGATCGTGAACGGCGAGAATGCTGCGCACGGCACCGGCATTACTGACAAGATTTGCCGCGAGCTTTACGAGCTCGGTGTTGATTGCATCACCACCGGCAATCATGTCTGGGACCAGCGTGATATTATCCGCTATATTGATGACGATCCCCGTTTACTGCGTCCTGGCAACTACCCCAAAGGTACACCGGGGCGGGGCGCGTATCTGCATACGGCGGCCAATGGCGAACGCATTTTAATTGCGAATATGATGGCGCGGTTATTCATGGACCCGCTCGACGATCCGTTTGCGGCGATGAAAAGCCTGACGGATGAATACCGGCTCGGACGCGATACGGATGTGATTTTGCTTGATTTTCATGGTGAAGCAACGAGTGAAAAGCTGGCGATGGCCTTTATGCTGGATGGAAAAATATCGGCGATGGTGGGCACCCACACGCATATTCCGACCGCCGATGCGCGCATCCTGCCGGAGGGCACGGCTTACCAGACCGATGCCGGGATGTGCGGTGACTATGACAGCGTGATCGGTGTGCGCAAGGAAACGCCGATCGCCCGCTTTACCCGTAAAATGCCTACTGAACGCCTTGGCCCTGCCGATGGCGAAGGGACGGTTTGCGGTGTTTTGATTGAGACGGATGAGAAGACGGGCCTGGCAAAGCAGATAGCGTCTGTTGTGTGCGGACCGCATTTACCAAACAGGATGCCCGCTTTCTAAGAGTCTGTTTCAAAACTCCGGAAATAACCAAAACTGCGTTTCCCGCGTAAACGGGAATCTTTTACAATCAACGCTGCAAAGGTCCCCGTTTTCACGAGGAAAGCAATAAGAGAAAGTTTCGAAACAGACTCTAAAACTCCACGCTGTAATCCTGCGAGTCTTTGACCCGGTTATCGGGATATTTATCGAAGTAGCGCATGCAGGCATCATCAAGGGCCGCGATCAGCTCCCGGCCATGCTGGCCTGCATCACCGGTAATTTTGCCCAATATGACGGCGCGGATAGTGGTGTGAAAAGCGATAACGATCTCAATGGCATCGGCGTCCGGTGTTTCAATAACTTCAAGGAATTGCACCAGCTTGTCGGCTATTGTCGTGACAAGCGTATAGTGGAACATGCCGCCATTGGCTTTGAGCTGCATGGCGGGGTAGAGCATTGTCGCGATAATGGCTTCGTCATCCCGCGGGTTATCCGGGTCCTGCGACTCGTCGATACCTCTCATCATTGATGTCAGGTACATTTCGGCAAGTGGCCGGAAGTCGACAGCATTATTTTCTAACAGCTTTTGCGCTTTATTGAGAATATCATCACTCAGGCCGCCTGAACCGACCTTGGCTTTTAAGGTATTGGGCGGTTTGATGAATTCAGCTTTACGGCGCGGCGCCTGATTGTAGTGCGCCGGTGTTGCGCGTGGATTATCCTTTATATTCGTATGATCGTCATTCATGCCACTAATCTTCCCGGCTTTTGCCGCCAATATCGAATCGATCGCCTTTTTCCAGCCCTTCCTGTTCCCGGATGCGTTTCAACGTTTCGTGGGCCTCTTGTTTTTGTTGCTGCATCAGCTTTGCCGTTTCCGGATTGTACATATCGCTTTCACGGCGGTATGGCCCGGCATACGGTTTATCCTTTTTTCGTCGGCGATCAGGGCCAAAGAAATCGGGAGCGCGCACGAACTGGCGCGGCCGTTCAATGACCTGTACCAGGCGGCGGTAAAGATCACGGGCGTTGAAGGGTTTGACCAGGAATTCAGTGACACCGGAATTGCGGGCCTGAAGGACCCGGCGTTTTTCAGTAAAGCCTGTCATCAGAATGACCGGTACAAACTGGTTCGGGCTTTTCGGATCGTTGCGCACTTGTCTTGTAAAGGAAATGCCGTCCATCGGTTTCATCATCCAGTCGGCGATGACAATGTCACTGTTGTATTCACAAAAGCGCTTGAACCCCACCTCTCCGTTTTCAGCACCGATTACATGTCCCACCCCGAAGGTCACCAGCAGCGACTTCGTGATATCCAGCATCGGCTGGTTATCTTCAACGACCAGCACGCTGATCCTGTGGAACTGGTAGGCCATGCCTTTTTACCCTTACAGAATAGGATTACCCGCTTATATTATAAAGGGCGCGGTCTTGATGAAAGATTAACGTTTTTTCCAAAATTATATTTATATTCAAATAGATAATACATTTTTTCGGGGCATCGGTACAGGGGCGGGCGCAGGACTTGCAGTTTCCGCGGAATTACGGCATTTTTGGGCGTCTGAACGAAGAAGGAATAAAAATATGGCTGGTCATTCCAAATGGGCGAATATCAAGCATAAAAAAGGCCGCGCCGATGCAGCTCGTGCCAAGGTTTTTTCGAAGCTGGCGCGTGAAATTACGGTCGCGGCCAAGCTGGGTGGCGGTGATCCGGATATGAACCCGCGCTTGCGGCTGGCTATGGCAACGGCGCGCGGTCAGTCAATGCCGAAGGCGAATATAGAAACGGCGATCCAAAAAGGCGTCGGTGGCGGCGAAGGTGAGGATTATGTTGAAATGCGTTACGAAGGCTACGGTCCTGGCGGTGTGGCGGTTATCGTTGATGCCCTGACCGATAATAAGAACCGTACTGCCGGCGAAGTGCGTTCTTATTTCACGAAATATGGCGGCAATCTTGGCGAAACCGGTTCGGTGAACTTCATGTTCGACCGGGTTGGCGAGATTATGTACCCGCTCGAAAAATCGGGCGCAGAGGAGATGTTCGAAGCGGCCGTCGAGGCAGGAGCTAATGATTGTGCGAGTGATGAAGACGGTCATGTTATCACAACAGAACCGGATGATCTGGCTGCCGTGCGCGATGCGATGGAGGCCAGGCTGGGGGAGCCGGAGCGGTCGGGCCTTGTCTGGCGGCCGAACACGATGGCCGAGATATCAGAAGAACAAGCGCTCAGCGTTCTGAAACTGATTGATGCGCTCGAAGATAATGATGACGTGCAGAATGTAACCACGAATTTCGAAGTCAGCGACGAAGTCATGGAAAAGCTACTGGCCAGCGGTTAAGCGCATAAGTTCCTTTTTACTCTGTTCACTTTGTGTTCTCTGTGCTTTAATAGCGTTATGAGAATTCTGGGAATCGATCCCGGCCTGCAGAAAACCGGCTGGGGCCTCATTGAACATTACGATAATCGTTTACAGTTTCTGGGTTGTGGCCTGATCCGCACCCAGGCGGCTTTGCCGCTTTATGCCCGGCTGGCGCAACTGGACGAGGGCCTGGCGCTCGTTGTGCGCGAATGGATGCCGGACGAAGCGGCGATTGAGGAAACCTTCGTTAACCGGAACCCGGCTTCGGCCCTAAAGCTGGGGCAGGCGCGCGGCGTATGTATCGCGGCACCGGCGCGGCTGGGGCTGGCTGTGCATGAATATGCGGCGAACTTAGTGAAAAAGTCATTGGTTGGAACCGGGCACGCGGCCAAGGACCAGATCGGCCTGATGATCCGCACATTGCTGCCAAAGGCGGGAAAAGTCAGGGAAGATGAAGCCGACGCGCTTGCCATTGCCATCTGCCACGCGCATCATAGCCATACGCGACAAAGGATAGGTTATAATGCATGAACCGGCGGAGGCATCGCTGATTTTCCCCGATTCACAATACTGGGCTTCTTATATAGACGCCCTGCGCGAGGGCTTTTCGGATGGCGGGGAGGAGCCTTTGCCGGATGATAAAATTGCCGCGCTTGAACAGGAGCCGGAGCGCGTGATGGCGGAAATGAACAACCCGCCGTTGGATAAACCGGTGATTCTCAAAGACGGCACGGCAAGCTCACGGGTGCCGCAGGATATTTTATGGATGGTGGCCGGTGACGGTTTTATCGGCAAAGCCAATATCCGGCTGGAACTGAATGAGCAGCTTAAGAATAACGGCGGGCATATCGGCTATGGTATCCGCCCGTCCTATCGCGGGCGCGGATTCGGGAAGCAGATTCTGGCGTTGGCCCTGCAGTATCTTCAGGCCCGCGGCGTCGAGGAAGCGCTCGTGACGTGCCGGGTCGATAACACCGCATCCGCTGCCGTCATTGAGGCCAATGGCGGGGTATATAAAGATACGCTC
The DNA here is from genome assembly GCA_964445195.1 of uncultured Micavibrio sp. GTDB lineage: Bacteria > Pseudomonadota > Alphaproteobacteria > Micavibrionales > Micavibrionaceae > UM-FILTER-47-13. The sequence goes on from CAYUKA010000012.1 coordinate 13,567, forward strand.
GACAATCCTTATGGATACGGACCGACCAAAAGATTTTACGTGCCGACAACGCAAAAGACAGGAACAGACTCATGATCGCCAGGCTATCCGGCATTCTCGACAGTGCCGCGCAGGATTTTTTGATCCTTGATGTCAATGGTGTTGGTTACCAGGTTTTTGCCAGCGGCCGCACCCTGTCGCGTGTCGGCGGGCCGGGAGAGGCGCTGTCCCTGTTGATCAACACGCAGGTCCGCGAGGATGCGATAACGCTCTATGGTTTTGTCGATGCGGCTGAGCAGGAGTGGTTTAAATTGCTAACAGGCGTGCAGGGTGTCGGCGCCAAGGCGGCGCTGGCGATATTGAGCGTGACACCGCCCGACCAGCTGGGTTTTGCGATTGCTGCCGGTGACAAGACGGCGTTGACACGTGCCGATGGTGTTGGCCCGAAGCTGGCGACGCGGATTGTAACCGAGCTCAAAGACAAGGCGGGCAAAATCGATTTGTCGGCGGCGGCAGGCAAAGGGGCAGCGGCAGCGATCATATCGTCTGCACCTGACGCCGCAAGCGGCATCGAAAATGACGCCGTGTCGGCACTGGTCAATCTCGGCTATAACCGCAGCGACGCTTATAAAGCCGTATTATCTGCTCAACAAAAATCAAATGATAACAGTGAAATAAACGATTTAATTAAGCTGGCACTTAAGGAGTTGAGTGCATGACATGTGCAGATGTCATTTCATTCGCTCGCAATGACGCCGAAGATTTTGAGGATTTAGATGACAGACGTTCTTGAAAGACATCCCGATCTGGACGCGGTGCGGCATGAGGGTGATGATCCGGAAGTGGCCCTGCGGCCGCAGAAGCTCGGGGATTTTATCGGCCAGCAGGCACTGCGTGAAAATCTGCGCGTTTTCATCGAAGCGGCGACGGGGCGCGGCGACGCAATGGACCATGTTCTGCTGTTCGGTCCGCCGGGGCTCGGTAAGACGACATTAGCGCAGATTATTGCCAAGGAGCTGGGCGTCGGGTTTCGCGCCACGTCCGGCCCTGTGCTGGCCAAGGCCGGCGATCTGGCGGCGATCCTGACCAATCTTGAGGCTCATGATGTGCTGTTTGTCGATGAGATCCACCGGCTTAATCCGCTGGTTGAGGAAATTCTCTATCCGGCGATGGAAGACCACAAGCTTGACCTGATTATCGGCGAGGGGCCGGCGGCCCGCTCGGTCCAGATTGACCTGCCGCCTTTTACGCTGATTGGGGCGACGACCCGCAGCGGTTTGCTGGCGAACCCGTTGCGTGACCGGTTCGGCATTCCCCTGCGGCTGGATTTTTATACGGTCGATGAATTGACCCTGATCGTGCAGCGTTCGGCGCGGCTCTTGTCAATGGCGATAACGGATGAAGGCGCGCGCGAGATAGCGGCCCGTTCCCGTGGAACGCCACGGATTGCCGGGCGCCTGACCCGGCGGGTCCGGGACTTTGCCCATGTATTGAAACAAAAAGAAGTCGATGCGGCGGCGGCGGATGAAGCGTTGCGAAAGCTTGATGTCGACCCCAGCGGCCTTGATATGATGGACCGGCGCTACCTGTCCTGTATTGCCGAGAATTATGGGGGCGGGCCGGTTGGCGTTGAAACACTGGCTGCCGCCTTGTCGGAGCAGCGCGATGTCATCGAGGATGTCATTGAACCTTATCTGATGCAGCAGGGGCTGGTGCAGCGCACGCCGCGGGGCCGCGTTTTATCGGCCAGGGGCTTTGACTATTTAGGGCTGGCCGCGCCGCAAACCGGACAGATGGATTTGCTGGGAGAGTAGACACGATGCCTCACGCCATGGATATCCGTGTATATTACGAAGATACTGATGCCGGGGGGATTGTTTATTACGCCAATTACCTTAAATTTTGTGAGAGAGGACGCACGGAACTCTTGCGTTCTGCGGGTTTTGAGAATAAACCCTTAATGGAGCGCATGGGGTTTATCTTTGTCGTCAGGCATCTGGAAGCCGATTATCTGAAACCTTGTTACCTTGATGACATCGTACGGCTTGAAACCACGGTAAGCGCGGTGAAAAAGGCCAGCTTTGAGATGAAGCAGACACTTTTTCGCCGCAATGGCGGTGTAAAGGATGGCGATGCAAAGGACGACGGGGCGGATGAGCGGATATTTGAAATGACGGTAATGCTGGTCTGCGTCGGAACGAATGGCAAGCCGGTGCGTTTGACGGATGATTTGAGAGAGGCATTGTTGAAAGATGGATGACAGAACGGTTGACGCGGCGGCGATAGGCGAGAGCTTCTCTGGTGATATGTCGATGTGGGGCCTGTTCATGCAGGCTGACCTGGTTGTTAAAATCGTTATGGTGATGCTGGTGTTCGCTTCGGTCTGGTGCTGGGCGATTATCTTTGAAAAGCGCAGCACGCTCAGGCGCCTGAACAAGCGTGCGGCGAAGTTCGAGGACTCGTTCTGGTCCGGAGAGCCGCTCGACAAGCTTTACCAGCGCGTCAAGAAGGGCAAGCAGGACCCGCTGATCCGCACCTTTTGTGCCGGGATGGAGGAATGGCATAACGGGGTTGCCGGCGGCCTGCCCGCGAAAGAGAGCCTGCAGGCCAGCCTGAAACAGCGGGTTGAGCGCGCGATGGGCTATACGATCAACCGCGAGATGAACAATCTTGAGCGCGGCATGACGTTCCTGGCCAGTGTCGGATCGACCTCACCCTTTATCGGCCTGTTCGGGACGGTCTGGGGGATCATGAACAGCTTTACCGCGATTGCCGCCAGTAACAACACCAGCCTTGCTGTTGTTGCGCCGGGGATTGCCGAAGCGCTGTTTGCGACGGCGCTCGGGCTGGTCGCGGCGATTCCGGCGGTTATTGCTTACAATATCTATACCAACGGGCTTGATCGTTACGCGGATAAGCTGGACGGCTTTGTCGGGGAGTTTTCGGCGATTTTGTCGCGCCACCTCGATACGCAGGATAATGCGTCCGCAAACGGTGGCAGCAGCAGTAAGAGGGCGGCATAATGGGGGCGCAGATGTCTTCCAGTTCCCGTATCGGGCAGGCCGGTGGCCGCAGCCGCGCTTACAGGCCAATGGCTGATATAAACGTGACGCCGTTTGTCGATGTGATGATGGTGCTGCTGGTGGTCTTTATGGTGGCGGCGCCGTTGCTGACGGCCGGGGTTGATATTAACCTGCCGCGGGCCGACGCACCGCCAATCACCGCTGAAGATAACAAACCGCTTGAGGTCAGCATGAATGCCAGCGGTGACATTTTTGTAGGGGAAACGGCGGTTGAGCGCAGCCGTTTGATTACTTTGTTAACTGCCATGACGAAAGACGAGCCGGAGCGCCGGATTTATGTGCGCGCGGATGAGACGCTTAGTTATGGTGCGGTGATGGAAATTTTAGGCGCCTTGAATCAGGGCGGCTTTCGCAAGGTGGCTTTGCTTTCGGAGCCACGACCTTAAAATTGATGTTCTAGACAGGCTGTTTTCATGGCTGCCGTTGCCCGACATAGCCGGATGTTCCCGGACCCGCAAATGAAGCCGTCACTGGTGACGTCGCTGCTGTTTCATGGTCTGATTGTAGCTGTGACGATCATCGGCCTGCCGCACGTGAAGCCGGAGCTGCCGCCACTGCCTGAAGCCGTTGCAGTCGAGCTTGTGAATGTGGATGAGATCACCGCAACGAATAAACCGCCGGAGAATACTGCGCGCCGGCCACCGCCGCAGCAAACCAAGCCTGAGCCGCCAAAGCGTTCAATGCCGCAGGTCACCAGCAAAACGCCGCCGAAGCCCGCAGCGCCGGCACGGCCCGATTCTGTCGATGACATTCCGGTGCCGCAGGAACCGGTCGAAGAAGAAACGCCGAAAGCCGCGCCGCCGCCGCCAAAACCGGTACAGCGACCTGAAGTCGCGCGGCCCGATGCGCCGCCGGCAGAAGAGGAGCAGCAGGAAGACTTCCAGTCGCTGCTGCGTAACCTGATGCCGAATGAAGACCCGCCGGTCCGCGGACAGGATCCGCAGGCAACAGGCACAACGCCGCCGGCACCTTTTGCGCCGCGCATGAGCGTTAGCGAACTTGATTCGCTGCGGCGGCAGCTTAACCAGTGCTGGAGCGTTCTAGCCGGGGCGCGCTATGCTGAAAACCTGATTGTGGAACTCCAATTGATAGTTAATCCTGATCGCACGATTCGTCATGTGCAGATCAAGGACCAGTTGCGTTATAACACTGACCGCTTTTTCCGGGCCGCCGCCGATGCCGCGCAGCGGGCGGTATTTCGCTGCAGCCCTCTTGATTTACCGCCGAATAAGTACGATCTTTGGAACACAATCACGGTGACGTTCGACCCAAGGAAAATGTTGTGATGCAAAAAATACTGGCTCTTGTTCTGGTCTCTCTTTTGTTCTTCTTGCCGCACAGCGCACAGGCAGAGCTATCGATAACGGTTGACTCGCCGACACTGGAGCCGATGCCGATCGCCATCAGCACCTTTCACGCCGAGCCGGGCGCCGATACATCCGTGGCCCGCGACATGCCGGAGGTGATTACCGCCAACCTCGAACGCACCGGCCTGTTCGAGCCGATCAATCCGCGCGCCTTTATCCAGAGCCCGTCCTCGATTCACGCCGATGGTGTACGCTTTGGCGAGTGGCGGGCGATTAACACGCAGGCGCTGGTGACCGGCACTGTCACGCGCTCCGGCGATGGCCGCACCAGGGTCGAGTTTCGCCTGTGGGACGTGTTCAGCCAGCAACAGCTGATCGGCATGGCGTACACAACAACGCCCCAGAACTGGCGCCGGATCGCACATATTATTTCCGATGAAATCTATAAGCGGATTACGGGCGAAGACGGGTATTTCGATTCCCGTATCGTTTATATTGCCGAGCAGGGTAATCCCGCCAACCGGCGTAAACGGCTGGCGATTATGGACCAGGACGGCGCCAATCACCATTATTTAACGGACGGAAAAACGCTGGTCCTGACGCCGCGTTTCTCGCCAAACCAGCAGATGATCACGTATCTGGCGTATTATAATCGCCGTCCGCGCGTGTACCTGTATGATATCGACAGCGGGCGGCAGGAAGTTCTCGGCGACTTTCCGGGCATGACGTTTTCGCCGCGCTTTTCACCGGACGGTAACAAGGTCATCATGAGCATGGCCAGGGACGGCAATAGTGACATTTATACGATGGACCTGCGCAGCCGCCGGACCGAACGCTTAACAAATCATCACGCAATTGACACCAGCCCCTCTTATGCGCCGGACGGACGGCGGATCGTGTTTGAGTCCGACCGCGGCGGCTCGCAGCAGCTTTATGTGATGGACGCGAATGGCGGCAACGCACAACGTATCACCTTCGGGCAGGGGCGCTACGGCAACCCTGTCTGGTCCCCGCGCGGTGACCTGATCGCCTTTACCCGGATGTTCCAGGGCAAGTTTTATATCGGGGTGATCCGGCCCGATGGCTCCGGTGAGCGTCTCATTACCACGGCTTATCACGTCGAGGGGCCGACATGGTCGCCGAACGGGCGCGTTCTGGCCTATTTCAAGGAAGTGCCGACAGGCCCGAAAGGCGAGGGGCGGCAGAGCAGGATCTACACAGTCGATCTGACTGGCTATAATGAACGGCAGTTACGGACCCCCGTTGACGGGTCAGACCCGGCCTGGTCACCGCTTAATCAGTAAGCATGTCTATAAAACGGTCTTAAAAGCTTCGATAACCGTCTGATAGGTTTCCCGTTTGAAGGGCACAATCAGGTTGAGCACATCATCAAGTGTGCTCCATTGCCAGGCCTGGAACTCAGGGAAGCGGTCGTGGAAAATGTTGATATCCCCGTCCGTGCCGGTAAAACGGGCAGCCACCCATGTTTGTTCCTGGCCGCAATATTTGCCATTCCATAACCTCCCCAGCAAATGTGGCGGCAGACTGTAACGCAGTTTTTCTTCCATGACATGAATAATCTCGGCTTTGGCGGTGCCGGTTTCTTCCAGCAGCTCGCGGTAAAACGCTTCTTCGACACTTTCGCCGTCATCAATACCGCCCTGCGGCATCTGCCAGGCGCCGGGATTGTCGAACCGTTCGCCGACGAATACCTGGTTGTCTTTATTGAACAAAGCGATGCCAACACAAGCCCGATAGGGTAACCCGGAATGATTGTCTGCAGTACTCATAAGTTTTTATACGCTTGTTTATTTTTGATTTGATCAGTAACCGGTTGCTGCAGACAGCGGCGCGAGCACTAAGCCTTTGTCCGGGAGTGTACGCGTCCACGACAGGACTTCCTGATAACTGACCGGCAGAGGATGGATAATACCGGTAGCCATTCCTTTTTCACGCGCTATTTTTTCCAGCTCCTGTAAAGCCTGCCGTAAGCCCTGTTGCGTCGCGTTGCCACTATCGAGCCACAGGTCGATCGTTGCGTAAGGCGCGTTCATACCCGCGGCCATTGTTTGCGGAGTCGGGCTGGGGCTAAGGGCGCCGTCAACAAAACCCAGGCCACGATTATAAATATTACCGATTAACGGCCGCATATCGTTTGTCGACTCCATAAAGGCCGGACGGTGGCCGGTCACAAAGCCGATATACCCCTCCGGCCGGGATAGCAGCCACTCAAGCTTGGTTTGGTTTTCGCGCTCCGGCGCGTTGATTAACATCGTGTGCGGACCGGGATCGTCAGCCGGGTAGTCGTGTGTTTCCACCGGCAGGCTCAGCCAGACCTCGTGGCCGCGGGCGCGGGCCTCGCTGGTCCAGAAATCAATCGTCGGCGCATAAGGCGACATAATCAATGAAATGGCCGGCGGCATAGAGCGTATGGTCGACTCTGTTGCAATATCCGACAGCCCCAGCCCTTTAATCGCAATGGCGATCACGGGTTTGTCACTTGCCTGCAAATCGAACGGGCGGCGATAGGCTTCAAACACAGTCATACCATCAGCCCGCCGGATCATCGGTTTGCGTCCGAACAGAGAGGCTTCAGACAGCCCTTCAACCGGTGCGCGGGTCAGGCCGCTTTCCAGCTTCTCATCAATACTGTAAGTTTCGACCGGTGCCGTAGCAGGTCTTGTGACGACTTCCTGGGAGGGCATATCATCAGCACGATCAATGATTACAGTCTGCGAGGCGAGCCGGTCCTGTTGCGCTTGTAGCGCTTTGCCGGCGTTCAGAGATACCCAGAGTACGATCGCAAGCCAGATAAGGCCGGCAGCAGCAAGGCCCTGTAGAAAGGCCCGGATCGAAAAATTCTGTTTCAGCCAGCCGTCGGCCTGCGCTGCGGCCATAGGAAGCCCTCTAGTTCTGCTGTGTTTCTACCAGCCGTCTTTCATAAAGCGATACGCCCCTGATCAGGTCGATCGCACGGGCCAGCTGGTAATCATTGATCTCGTCACGGGCCAACACGTCTTTCTGTGCCGGATCGCCAGTGTTTTCATCCGCATCTTCGCTTTCAGCCTGCCGGGGGTCTTCATCAGCGCCCGTGTCTGTTTCCGGGTTATCCAGCGCTCCGCGTAGATCGGCTTCGCGCATCCGGCGGATCTTAAGCTGTTCGATGGTTGCCGGCTCAACAATGATATCGGGCTCAATACCCTTGGCCTGAATCGAACGGCCCGATGGCGTATAGTAACGGGCGGTCGTCAGCCGCATCGCGCCATGGCCGGGCAGGGGAATAACTGTTTGTACCGAGCCTTTGCCGAAGGAATCAGTGCCGAGAACCAGCGCGCGGCGATGATCCTGCAACGCTCCGGCAACAATCTCAGAGCCCGAAGCCGAGCCGCCGTTAATCAAAACGACAACCGGTAGTCCATTGAGAATATCGCCGCCGGTTGCGTTATCACGCTTGGTATCATATTCGTGGCGGCCGCGGGTAGAGACGATTTCACCTTTTTCGAGGAACGCATCGGAGACAGCAATGGCCTGGTCCAGCAGTCCGCCGGGATTGTTGCGCAGGTCAAGGACAAGCCCCTGGAACTGATCGCCCAGCTTTGCCTTGATATCCTCAACCGCATCCTTAAGGCCTTTATCGGTGTTCTGGTTGAATGTCGTAATACGAACATAGCCGACATTTTCATCGACAATTTTGTGACGCACAGACTTGATTTTGATGATATCCCGCGTGATCGTTATATCGATCGGTTCGGCCGTACCTTCGCGCCGGATCGTCAGTTTGATATCGGAACCGATCCGGCCCCGCATTTGTTCTACTGCTTCGCTGAGCGTCAGGCCAAGCACAGGCTCGTCATCAAGATGAGTAATGTAATCACTTGCCTGTACACCGGCGCGGTAAGCGGGCGTGTCGTCAATCGGCGATACTACCTTCACCAGACCGTTTTCCATCGTGACTTCGATTCCCAGGCCGCCAAACTCGCCGCGTGTCTGGACCTGCATCTCCTCGAAATCATCTTCATCCAGATAGGCGGAGTGGGGATCGAGCGCGACCAGCATGCCGTTGATTGCGGTTTCGATCAGTTCTTCATCGGTCATTTCATCGACATATTGCGCACGGACGCGTTCGAATACATCGCCAAACAGGCTCAGTTGCCGGTATGTCTCGCTATGATCGTTGACTGTTGTTTCTTTCGCCGACTGGGCACCGGCCATCCTGTCATCATCAGCCAACGCATATGAGGGCATGAACATAAAGGCCCCTGTTAGGGACAGGGCGATCAGAGTCAAAAAAGACTGGCGAACGGGCATAGCGATGTATCCTTTACGTTAGCTTTGTACGTTTGATAATTTTCGGGCCGGGTCAATCGGTTTCCCATGAAGCCTTAACTCATAATATAATACCGGACGGCCGCCGCGTGAAGAGGCAACGGGGAGTTGCCCTAAAGGCTCCCCCGCTTTTACGCGGCTTCCTTCCGTGGTATCGGTACGGGCGAAGCCGGCAATAAGGCTGTGATAGCCGCCTTTGTGCTCGATAATGACCATACGGCCGTAATTCTTGAACGTACCGGCAAAGCGGACGATTCCGCCCATTGGCGATACAACCAGCGAATCCGGTCGCGCCTCGATCTTAATACCCTGACTACGGGCGCCAATCTCGTCGATAGCGTTAAAGGCTGTCAGAATATAGCCCGCAACCGGCAACCGTGAATCGCCGGTATGCGGCAGGGTCTGCGTCGCGGCGGCAGTTTGCTGAACGCGGTTACGCGCGTTCTCCTGTTCCAGACTTGTGATCAGATCCATCAGGGTTTTGGCTTCGCGCGACAGGCGCGCCACATTCTGCTTGCGCTGCTCATAGTCGCTCTGTGTGCTACGGTAAAGGTTTTCACGTTTTTGCAGCAGGGATTTCATCGCGGCCTGTTTGGTTTCCAGGCCCCGTTTCTGTGTCAGCGCTGTTAGCTTATCGTCCTCGAGCGCTTTCATAACGCCAGCCAGTTTTTGTAAAGCGGCCGATAGTTGTGTCGCGCGACGGTCGACGGCGGGCAGGGCGCTTTGCAGCAGCATCGCCGACTGTGCCGTTTGCAATGGCGCGCCGGGCCGGACGATTAAGGATTCCGGCGGGATACGGCGCATGCGTTGCAGCGCCAGGACTAAATCAGCAATCGCGCTGTAGTCCTGCTCAAGCTTATCCGTCAGCATCTCTGCCTCTTTGGTGTTTTGCGCGATCCGGTTCTCCAGCGCGGTCAGTACACGTTCGTTAGCCTGTATATCATCTGCGAGTGTCACAAGCTCAGCCCGGGTCGCATCCAGATCATTGCCCAGTGTTTTGATCTTCGTTTCCAATCGGCTTTGCTGCTTTTGTTCCCGCTCAAGCTGGGACTGGATGGCTTCAAGAGAGTCGCTCTTGCGCGCGGGCAGGGGCGGCGTATCGGCCAGCGCGATGCCCGAAAGACAGAAGATCAGTGCCGCCATAGCGATAAAGCGCATATCGTAACCCTAAATACGGTTAGTCACGGTGATAAGGGTGCCCGGCGATAATCTGCCGGGCGCGGTATAATTGTTCAGCCAGCATAATACGGACCAGCATATGCGGCCAAGTCTGAACACCGAAAGAAAGCACAAAATCGGCCTTTTTTATGATGGTTTCGGGTAGCCCGTCTGCGCCGCCGATCATAAACTGCACATGTGGCCTCCCTGTGGCGGCAAGAGTATTAAGCTTATCGGCGAATTGTCTGCTGCCCAGACTCTTTCCCGTTTCATCCAGTACGAAAAGAAACGCGCCGGGCGTCAGTTTACTTTGAAATTTGTCGGAGAGGTCCTGCGGCTTTTTACTCTCGATTTCATGGAGCGTAAGCGGCCATTGCAGCCGTTTTGTATAATCCTGCCACAGATCAAGCCGGGCCCGGTCACGCATGCGCCCGCCGGCGATCACATCGATTTTCAGCATCGGGTATTGCCCCGTTTATCAGGCTGGGGCACCGCCATGGAGGGTCTCAGGCGTGCCGGGTCCGTGCCACATTTTCTCAATATTGTAAAAATGCCTGACTTCCGGGCGGAAAATATGCACGATGACATCACCCGCATCGAGAATAACCCAGTTCTTTTGATCCATGCCTTCCAATCTGATGTCTTTAACCCCAACCGCTTTAAGCCTTTCGCTCAGCTTTTCAGCCAAAGCGCCGACCTGGCGGGACGATGTACCGCTGGCGACGACCATATAGTCGGCGATGGGGGTTTGGTCTTTGAGGTCGATAATATCGATGTCCTCGGCTTTGTCAGCATCAAGCGATTGCAGGATAACGGCTTTCAGCTGCTCCGGGCTATAAAGCCCTGTTTCGTAAGTTTTTAAAATGACCTGACTCTCCTTTCATTTATACAGGTTAGGTAAAATAAACAAAAGCGCGCCGGTTTGCAATTACCGGAGCGCTTTTCCCGATTTTTTGGTTATGCCGCAGGCCGTATTGTGTAACTGTTGTGACCGTCACACACCCGCCCTTTCTATGGTACAGCGTAAAGCTAACCTCATACTTCTATTTTACGCCACTTTGGCTGGAATCGCAACGATCCCCCATATTCCTGTTTAACTTTATGTATAAAGAAATCAATATAACTATTTATTATTATTTGATTTTCTTATTTCTGTTGATGATATTCCCAGCATTTTTTTCTGCATAAGCCAGTAACTATGGCGTGGAATCAGGGGTACGGCTGCGGCTTTTTCAATGTAGCGGTGAGTTTGCTGACCCTGCAGCTTAAGCGGACAGTTCTCAATCAGCGACCAGGCCGGCGGCCGCGCTACATGGGCCGTTGCGACGTTATTCAGGATATCGCTCCAGTTATGCCATGTATGTATCGTCAGGGCATTGTCCATACCGGTGATCCAGACGAATCGCGTGGCCGGGAAATGCCGCCTTATGGCCCGGATGGTTCGCCAGGTCTGGTTTAGCTGCATCTGGCTTTCAAGATCACTAACAATGATCCGCGGATGATGAACGATCTGGCGGCACAGCTCAAAGCGTTCGGAAAAACTCCTCTCAGCTTTAGCCTTTAATGGGTTTTGCGGCGTAACCATCCACCACACCGCATCAAGTTTCAGGCTGTTCAGCGCAATCAGGCTCGCATGGATATGGCCTTGATGTGGTGGATTAAATGATCCGCCGAGCAGGCCAATCCGCATACCGGCCCAGCGGGCACCGTCCTGAAGATGGGGGGGGCTGAAAATCATGATAACCCGCTCCAGATTTGTTCCCGGCCAATCGCCTTTTCGAGCAGCATTATACCGGCCTCGTGATACGCCGGACCGCTGTGCGAGGCGCAATAGCCGGCCACTATAACAGGTCTATAGGCATGTGTGTCAAACAGGGCCGCGGCGCTGATGTAAACACACATATTCGTATCGCAACCGGCGATGTGAACCGTGTCGATATTATTGTTTGCAAGGATATCCAACAGGGCGGGTGTTATACAATTGTAAGTATCCTTTTCGATTATGGCCGCGTTTTCTGCAGGGGTAAGGGCCAGCGCGGTCTCATCCGTATGCGGGCCGAAGCGCGGCCAGCCCATCAGGCGCCTGAATGCCGAAGCCGGCCGGTTATGGAACCGTGTCGCGATGACTGTGCCATAATGCGCCTGCAAACTTTCAATCAGCGGCGGTAAATGCGCCGTATGACCGTTGATAAACCCTTTTTGCAGATCAATGATCAAAAGGGCGGTTTTATTATCTGTAGGCGGAAATGCGGACACGGTCTATTTATCAGGGGCGGAGGAGCGGGCATGGGTGAGGCAGGGAGCCGGTTCTGCTATCCCTTTGCCGTAACAAGCTGTTTGGGAATGTCCTTGATAGACGCGTTAACCAGGTTTTCGTTGGTCTTTTTGTCCATCTGTTTGGCGATGATCTCTGATGTTGCCTTGACCGCCAGTTCGGCTGCATAGGCACGGATTTCCTGCGCCGTTTGCTCTTCCATCCTTTTCAACCGTTCGGCAAGCTGCTGCTCACGCCGTTTGGCAATCGCCTTCAGTTCCTTATCGGCGTCTTTCTGTATTTCAGCCGCATGGGCCCTGGCATTCGCAACGATTTCTTCGGCTTCCTTGGCCGCATCACGCTGGCGGCGCTGGTACTGCGCCAGAAGTTCCTGCGCTTCAACACGCAGTGTTTCAGCTTCGCTGATTTCGGCACGGATCGACTCAATACGACGGTCAAGCATGCCCAGAAAAGCGCCGCGGGCAAACTTCCACAGCACAAAAGCAAAAAGTAAAAAGGAAAGCAGGACCCATATACCGGTATCTTGTAGCAGTTCCATAATCAATATTCCTTATGCTGCCTTGGCTGTGCTGCCACCGTTAATGGCTTTGACAACGGTTTTAGCCTGTTCAATATCCGGGTTAATACCCACGATCTTTTCCGCAGCGGCACTAGCCACTTCCGCAGCGATCGTATTCATATCGTCCATGGCTGCCTTTTTTGCTTTCTCGAGGTTTTTCTCAAGCGCCAGGCTTTCCTTTTCCGTTTTTTGCCGGAATTGTTCTGCCTGCTTTTCCGCTTTGGCCTTCATCTTTTCCTGAACGTCGGACAAAGCCTTGGTGGCTTCGGTACGGGCATTCTCAAGCCCTTCCTCGTAAGTGCGCTGCGCAGCCTCGGCTTCTGCCCGTAGCTGTTCTGCAGTGATCAAATCGTTTTCGATCTGGCTGCGCCGGTTTTCGATCGTGCTCGAAATCTCCGGCAACGTCTTGCGCGAAAAGAACAGGTACAAAATCGCGAATGTCACGAATAGCCAGAATATCTGGCTGGGGAATGTTGACGGATCGAACTGCGGCAAACCGGCCGCACTTTTCTCATGCTTCTCATGCGCATCAGCGGCCAGGGCAACACCCTGGGCCAGCCATAAGACCGGTAGAGAAGAAATAAGAGCTTTGAAGCCGGTTTGCGTTTTCATTACGATTCCATCAGGTTTTTCTAGAAAGCCTAGAACATGAACAGGATCATCAGGCAGACCAGAAGGGCGAAAATCGCTAGCGCTTCGGTCAGCGCGAAGGTGATGAAGAATTTCTTGTCCAGTGCCTGACTGGCGCCCGGATTACGACCCACTGCTTCATTATATGAAGAAAAGATCATCCCGAGGCCAATGCCTACCCCAAGAATGGGTAGCAGGGCAATCGAGGCGGCGATCAGTTTTGCAGCTTCCATTTCCATTGTTTATTTTCCTTTCGTCGTAGTTTTCGTTTCGGTTTTTAACTGTGGGTTAAACGATTTCTCAGTGATGCAGGTGGACTGTATCTTTTAGATAAATACAGGTCAGCACGGCAAACACATAAGCCTGAAGAAGCGCGATCAGTAATTCAAAGGCGATCAGCACGGAATTGAACAGCATCGGGAACAGGCTGCCGAACAATCCAAGCGCGCCGGCGCCAAGCATGGCGACGCTAAAACCGGCGAACACTTTCAGCATCAGGTGCCCAGCCATCATGTTGGCGAACAGACGCACTGACAAAGTAATCGGCCTGATCAGGAATGAAAGCAGTTCAATGGGAATAATCAGCGGCATGAGCCATAGCGGTACGCCACCAGGAACAAACAGGCTGAAAAACTTAACACCATGGCGCGCCAGTCCGAAAATGACGACCATCATGAAAATCAGTGCGGCCAGCATAAAGGTGACAATAATGTGGCTTGTATAGGTAAAGGAATACGGGATAAGGCCAAGAACATTTCCCATCAGCACTATGATAAAAATCGTGAACACGAACGGGAAATAACGGCGGCCTTCCGGCCCCACATTCTCGCGGATCATACCCGCCACGAACTCATAGAGCATCTCGCTGAACATCTGCAAACGACCGGGCACGATTTCCCGGTGCCGCGTCGAAAATGTCAGGAACAGCGTGGAAACCAGGATACCGATCAGCATCCACAGCGACGAATTCGTAAATGAAATATCAAAACCCCCGACATCCAACGGTATAATGGGTTCGATCTTAAACTGCTTGATAGGGTCGGCCATCTCAACTCCATCATTAACGATGGCCTTTATTTAAAGTTTTTTTTTGCCTTTTGCAATGCCCAAAAGGTAAATCAGTTCATATTTTCCGTGATTTTATAAACTTTATACAGGCCCCAGCCGAAACCGGTGAGAAAAAAGATAATCAGGAACAATGGCAGGGTGTTGAAAAGCGTATCCAGTCCAAAGCCCAAAAGGCCGCCGGCCACTGTATTGATGATCATTTCGGCGCCGGCGCGGTAGCCGTCATTCTTTGACTGATCGTCATCGGGCTGTTGCTCCGGGTCCTTATTTTTATCTGCCGCGCGGACGGCCGCTACCCGTTTTGCAAGCTCTTTCAGGTCATCGCCCATTATTCAGCGGCCTCAAGGAAATCGAGCTGTTGGTGCAGGTCGACCGAGACAAGTTGTGAGACGCCACGCTCGGCCATGGTTACACCATAGAGCCTGTCCATCCGCGCCATGGTTAATCTGTGGTGCGTAATCACCAGGAACCGCGTTTCACCGCGTTCGGCAAACTCTTCCAGCAGGTCGCAGAACCGGTCAACATTGGCATCGTCAAGCGGTGCGTCAACTTCGTCAAGCACACAAATCGGTGCAGGGTTGGTCAGGAACATGGCAAAAATCAGGGCAATGGCTGTCAGCGTTTGTTCACCGCCGGAGAGTAACGTCAGTGATTGCAGGGCTTTACCCGGCGGCTGGGCGTAAATTTCAAGCCCGGCTTCCAGCGGGTCGTCCGATTCAATCAGCGCCAGATGGGCTTTGCCGCCATTGAACAGACGTGTGAACATATCCCGGAAGTGCGCATTGACCCGTTCGAACGCGACCTGTAGTCGTTCGCGGGCTTCCTTATTGAGTTTATTAATACCCTGGCGTAATTCCTCAATCGCTTCCAGCAGGTCGTTACGCTCGTTCAGTATACCGCCCAGCTCGCTTTCCAGCGCCGTGGCTTCCTGTTCAGCGCGCAAATTGACCGGCCCGATATTGTCGCGGCTGCGGACAGCGCTGTCTTTCTGTGTTTTGAGTGTTTCAAGGTCCGGCAGGTTTTCCGGGTCGAGCGCGGCCTCACCAGAGAGCGCTTCCGGCGTCATCTCGAATTTTTCCTGGATCAGACGCCGGCTGGCCTCCATCTGCCGCTGGCGCTCCTCAATTGTGGCCTGTGCATGGGCGCGTTTTTCCCGCGCCTCGGCCAGCGTGGCTTCGGCATCTTTAAGCGCGCGGGTTGTTTCGGCCAGTTCATTTTCGATCGTTGCCAGCCGGTCGGCGACTTCCCCCTTGTCCTTTTCTAACACAGTGGTTTTTGACAGAAGTGTTTCACGCTCGGCTTTGATTTCCTTTGGCCGGGTTTTGAGCGTTTCTGTTTTTTGCCTCAGGTGCGTTTCACGCTCCTCCAGTTCCTTCAGCCGTTCGCGGGCGCGGATACA
Source organism: uncultured Micavibrio sp. (assembly GCA_964445195.1). Classification (GTDB taxonomy): domain Bacteria; phylum Pseudomonadota; class Alphaproteobacteria; order Micavibrionales; family Micavibrionaceae; genus UM-FILTER-47-13. The sequence continues at coordinate 29,351 of CAYUKA010000012.1, forward strand.
GCGGTTTTGCATGTTCACACGCTCATCGCCGATTGCCTGCAGGCGGGCTTTGCGGCGGCTTTGGTCCTGCCGGGCCAGCTCAAGGTCGCGGACAGCATCCTGCAGCGTTTCCCGTTCGTCCGTCAGGCTGGCACGTGTTGTATCGATGGCTTGCTGCTGGGCCTCCAGCGCCGCGTCATCAAACTGCGCCAGCGTTGCATGACTCTCGGCCAGCGCCGTTTCCAGTGCTTTAATATCCTCGCCCGCCAGATGCAATGCTTCCTCGCGTTTCGCATTTTCGGCCTGCAGGCCGGCCTGCTCTTCAACGGCATGGTTAAGCGCCGCCTGTGTTTCTTTGACGGTGGTCTTCAACGTTGTTAACTGCTGCTGGCTTTCAGCCAGGCGGGCTTCTGCGGCCTGCAGCACGGCTGTTGCCTTGTCACGGTCCTTGGCGGCGTCGGTATTGGCTTTTTCCAGTGCCGGCAGGCGGGCCTGCATGTCATCAAGCTTATTCTTTTGCCGCAGTTGTTCGGCATGCCGGTCGGATGCGCTGGTCTTGATATACAAACCATCCCAGCGCCAGTAAGCGCCGCTGCGGGATACAATTGCCTGGCCCGGCTTCAGTGAGGCAGCATATTCCTGACCTCTGGCGTCATCTTCGACATAACCGATCTGGCTCAGCGCCAGCTTCAAAAGTTTCGGCGCTTTCACGTGCGGTTCCAGTTTTTGTACGCCGTCAGGCAGGGCGGGCAGGGAAGCCGGGTCCAGACTGCGTTCCTGCCAGACAACCGGCGCATCGGCTTCGGTAGAACCGGCGAGGCTATCGCCCAAAGCACGGGACAGCGCTGTCTCAAAGCCCTTATCAGCTTTAATATCGTCAAAAACCGGCTTGTAGCTATATTGATTATCAGCATTAAGAATGGATTCCAAGGTGTTGATTTCAGTTTCTAATTTTTGTTTCTCTTTTTCTTTCTCTTCAAAGGTGCGGCGCGCGGTTTCCTGTTCCTCGCGCAAACGGCTTATATCACCCTGTAAAGTGGCAACACTCTCACTAAGCGCGCCGTCTTCCTGTTCAGCTTTGGCCAGTGCGGCGCGCAGAGCGGGGATGTCTGCCCCTGCCGTATCACTATCCTGCTGCTCTGCCAGTTCGGCTTGCAGGGTTTCCCGGCGGGCTTTCAGGGAATCCAGACGCATCGTATCCTGCGCAATGCGGCTCTCAAGGCTCTGTCGTTGCGCCCGGCTCTCGGCCGTGCTTTCCATCAGGGCTGTGAGTTCGGTTTCAAGCTTTTCCACGGTTTCACGCAGTGTCTGGCGAAGCGTTTCTTTTTCCTGCAAATCCGAGTCCTGCGACTCCTCACGGCCACGGATGGCTGCTTCTTCACTCTCCAGCCGTTCAAGGACATGGCTGCTTTCTTTCAGTGTTTGCTGCTCATGGGCGCGGTCGACAACAATTTGTTCAAGCTGATCCTTGGTTTCCTGTTGTTGCTGGCTCAGGCGTTCAGCTTCGTCTTCCAGCCGTTGCAGGGCCAGATTATGTGATTGCAGCGCCGCCGCCAGCTCGGCGTCTTTATGACGCATGTCAGGCAGATCCTGCGCCTGTGTATTCTGGGTTTTGGTCAGTTGCGTGACAACTGTCAGACGTTCCGCTACCGCGCTTTCAATTTCGGCGAAGCGGCTCTTGACCTCGTTTAAAGCGTCAAACGCTTCACGCCATTCAAGACAGGCGATGCTGACTTCAAGCTGGCGGATCTGGGCGCTGAGATTGCGATAACGGCTCGCCTGCCGTGCCTGTTTCTTAAGGCTGTTGAGCCGCTCCTCCATGCTGCCGAGAATATCATCAAGACGTTTGAGATTATTGTCTGTTGCCCGCAAGCGCAGCTCAGCTTCGTGCCGGCGGGCATACAGCCCGGAAATGCCGGCGGCTTCCTCGAGGATCATGCGACGGTCAAGCGGCTTTGCCTGGATAATCTCGGTAATGCGTCCCTGTGAAACGAGGAAAGGCGAGTTCGCGCCGCTCAGAATATCGGCATAAAGGAGCTGAACATCGCGGGCACGGACAGCCTTGCCGTTGATACGATAGCCAGAGCCGTGATCACGTTCGATCTTGCGTACAACCTCGATCTCGTCGCACTCATTGTAAGGCGAGGGGGCGCTGCGGGACGTATTATCCAGTAACACGGAGACTTCAGCGCTTTTGCGGGCCGGACGTTGTGCCGTGCCGTTGAAAATCACGTCTTCCATACTGCGCGACCCGCCGCGCATGCGCTTGGTCGAGTTTTCACCCATACTCCAGCGCAGGGCCTCGACAAGGTTCGACTTACCGCAGCCATTGGGGCCGACAATGCCGGTCAGACCGAGGCCAATATCAACCTCGGTTTTCTCGACAAAGGATTTGAATCCATGCAGCCGTAATTTACTAAACTGAATCATTCAGTTGTTTGGCTTTCTTTAAGTATTTTTTCAATTATCGTGCGAAATGTATTGAAGGACTGCGCCCCTCTGATTGTCTCCGTGCCATTAATGATAAAGCTGGGTGTTGACTGAATTTGTTGATTCTGCGAAACCACCTGCATCTGTGCCATCAGCGCCGCGCGTAATTCAACACTCTTCATGCACGCATCAAGCCGCTCATCCGAAATACCGAGCAGTTTTGCATTTTGAGTCAGTGCCTGCCGGTGACGTCCGGAAAAGGCCCAGTCCTCCTGCGTATCGAACAGGAACTTGATAAAACGGAAAAACTTGTCCTCCGGCAGGCAGCGCGCAATGATCGAGGCGTCCAGCGCCGGTGCGTTCAGAGGGAAGTCCGTAAAAATAAAGCGTACTTTACCGGTATCAATGTACTTTTCCTTTAGTTCCGGGAAAGTATTGATATGAAATGTGGCACAATGGCCACAGCTAAAGGATGCAAATTCTTCAATAGTTACAGGCGCATCGGGAGCACCAAGCACACGCGGGGCCATAGCCTGCTCAATATTGATCTCAATATTGTCAGGATTTGCATTGTCAGGATTTGCAGAAGCGGCCGTATTCACAGTGTTTGCGGGAGGGGCCTCTACAGTTTCTGAAATAACCGGCGGCGCGGCGGTTCCGGCGTCATCTGTGGCCTCAGACTGACCGGGATTTGATAAGAAGGCGTAAGCGGCAGCAAAACCGATCACGGCTATAATGAGCAAAGCTCCACCGAGTTTTTGAACGTTCATGGCCTATGTCCTTACCATAATGCTTAAAGCGGGTTTATAACTAGGTATAGAGGTATCTGTCAAAAATCAACTTTATTCTGGAACAAGTCAATCAATCCGCGGATTACCGCGGCGCTTATCCACATAGCCGCTTAAACTCCCGGCGTCTGCTATTCAGCCATACTGACGTCGATATTCGGGTCAAAAAAGACCAAATCAGCGCGGTCAAGCGGGCGGCGTTCCGTTTTCATGCCGAGTGCGCGCACATCCATACGCCGGGCTTCGATACCGTTGTCCAGCAAATAAGACCGGATGGCCAGGGCCCGGGACAGGGCGGTTCGGCGGTCATCCTGCAAGCCTTCACCGGTTTTGCTGGCATAAGACTGGATCTGAATCCTCCAGCGTGGATGGCTTCGCAGCAGCGGCAGGATGTCCTGCTCCAGGGCCTTCTGCGCCTCTGTGCCCAGCTTTTCCTCACCGGCCGTAAAGGGCAGGGTCACGAGCGCTGTCTGCGCATCCGCAATTGTCGCCGGCGCGGATGATCGTGGCCTTGCATCAGTCTGCGCATTGCCTGCGGCGGGCTGAAGCGCTGCTAATTCATAGGCCGACACTGAAACAGGTGCTGCGCCGGGTTTCCTTGCCGGTACTGGCGGTGTTATCAATGCCATGGCGCTCTGGTTTGATAAAGACCGGCTTGCCTGTCTGGGCCGTGCAGGCATAAGCGCTTCTGCCAGTGCGGCCACCGTTTCCACGCTCCTCAGGAACGCCTGCCGCTCCGGGGCGACCAGGGATGTCGCCAGGTTATCATTTTCAAGGCCGGGCAACGGCTCGCTGTCCACCGGCCGGGGCGGCACGGCAGGCATCTTTACAGGGCTGTTATCCCTGATTTGAAGCTTGGCGTGGGTGCGCGATGATGCCACTGGTTTAGTTACTGTCGTTGGCCGGGGCTTGGCAACCGGTATGGGCTTGAGTTCGGGCAGAGGGATATTGGCGATTGGCGCAGCCTGTCGCGCGCGAGGCTCCTCAACCGGCATACCAAGCGATGGATCAAAGCTCTCTGAACGCTTGCGCACGCTCACCGGAAAATTGACAATAGCCGGGCTATTCGCAGACTGAGAAGGGGCGCGCGAAGCAGTCGGCGGTCTTAAAACAGGTTTACGGTTTGTTTCTATCAGTGTTTCCGGGCTCGGCCGTGCCAAGGCGGGACGGCTGCGGCCAGCAGCGGGGTCCAGCTGGTTCAGCACACTCATATCGACTTGTATCTCTGGAGCATCCTGACTGAAGGTGGGCAGGGGGAGGTACGTTATAAACATAACGCATGGCAGAAGCAGTAATGTACAGGCCCGCTTAAGCCGCATCTTTCTCTTCCTGAACAGCGCCAAGGGTTTTCTGAAGTTCTTTAAACAAATCACCGTTTGCGGCCAGTATGTTGCCTTCATGTACCGGGTTTGTCTTGTCACCGGTGATGGTGGATACGAAACCGCCGGATTCTCTGACAATGATACAACCGGCCGCCATATCCCAGGCCTTTAAGCCGCGTTCCCAGAACCCTTCGTAGCGCCCGGCGGCCACATAAGCCAGGTCAAGCGCTGCTGCGCCGAACCGCCGGATCCCGAGCGACTGCTTCAATATGGCTTCACATTCGCGGATAAAAACCGTCTGATTACGTTGTTCGCGGGTTGGTTGTCCGGTCGCAATCATCGCGCCATCCATCGAAGTCCGCCCGGAAACGCGCAGACGCTTGTTGCGCATAAAGGCCCCGCCGCCTTTTTCAGCACGGAACATTTCATCCTTGATCGGGTCATAGATGATGCCGGCAACGATTTCGCCTTTGCTTTCGAGGCCGATTGAAATGCACCAGTGCGGCACGCCGTGCAGGAAGTTACTGGTCCCATCGAGCGGATCGACGATCCAGATATGCTCCGCGTCCTTTGCACCGGCTTCGCCGCGTTCCTCCATCAGGAAGCCGTAATCCGGCCGCGCTTTGCTCAGCTCCTCGAAAATAATTTCTTCTGCGCGCAGGTCGGCCGCGGAAACGAAATCATCCGGTCCTTTGCGCGAAACTTGTAGCTGTTCGACTTCGCCGAAATCGCGGGCCAGAGAGCGGCCTGCCTTTTCGGCGGCCTTGATCATGACGTGAACGTTAGGGGAGAGTGGCATTAGTCCTTGGCCCTTTCAACATAGCTGCTGTCTTCAGTCTTGACGACGATGCGCGTGCCGGACTCAATATGCGGCGGCACCATGACTTTTGCACCATTATCGACAATTGCCGGTTTATAAGACGATGATGCGGTCTGGCCTTTCACAACAGGCTCGGCCTCGACAACCTCAACCGTTACCGTATCCGGCAACTGTACACCCAGCGCTTCACCTTCGAATGTTTCAATTACAACCTGCATACCCTCCTGCAGATATTGCTTTGGCTCACCGATCAGCTCACCGGAAACCTCGATCTGCTCATAAGTTTCGTTATGCATGAAGGTATAAGTGTCATCGGCGTTGTAGAGATACTGGTAATCATTCTGCTCGAGCCGCACGCGTTCGATCGTCTCCTGCGTACGGAAACGTACATTATCTTTTGCGCCGCCCCGAATATCGCGCATTTCGACCTGTATTACCGAAGCACCCTTACCGGGCTGCGTAATCTCGTATTTCGTGACCACCCACAGCTTGCCATTGTGATCAATCACATTTCCGGGACGAAGCGTTAACGCCGCAACTTTCATACTCGTGTACTCCTGTCAGTCAGATTGTGCGTGAATATAATCTAAGATGAGCGATCTTGCAAAATTGCTGTGCCCAGGGACTTTAATTTTTCCAGAAGGTCAGGGTCTTGTACAGAGGAAAGGAGGGTAGAAAGGTCTTTTTCCTCCTGCTCGTTCAGTTGTTTAGGCGCTTTGTGACGGCCTGCAGATGGCGGCGCATTTGCCGCCACCGGTACAAAACGGATGGCAGTAATCCAGCGGTCACCAAAAATCTGGTTGATCCGTTCGAGGATCAGGTCTTTCTGGTAATGAAGCACAGCGGCTTCGGCGCTGGTGGCTGCGATATCCAGAGAGGCTGTGGCCTTGTTCTCTTTGCCGGTTTTTTTCGCCTTGTAATAGCGGATTTTTACCGGCTGGGTCTTGTCAGCCAGTTCCGGACCGACAATATCCTCCCAGCGGGTGACAAGCCGGCCCAGCATGGTATATTTCCGGCTGAACACTTTGCCGGTCACTTTGGGAACGGTTTCTGAGACGAGGCGCAGGCCGACCATATTGTTCACACTGGTTCACGATTAACAGGATACTGCTCACTATGCAGGAAGCGCAGCGCGGCGACAAGATGGCTTTAACGGATACTGACGCCTTCAGGCACGCATTGCTGGCATGGTATGACGGGCATCGCCGGAGCCTGCCGTGGCGCGCCCCATCCGGCAGGCAAGCCGATCCGTACTATGTCTGGCTGTCAGAAATCATGTTACAGCAGACCGTGGTGGCGACAGTTATCCCGTATTTCCTGAAATTTGTGGACAAATGGCCGACTGTTCATGATCTGGCGCGGGCCGATATCCATGATGTAATGGAGGCCTGGGCCGGCCTGGGCTACTACGCGCGGGCGCGTAACCTGCATAAATGTGCGCAGATTGTATCAACTGACTACAGCGGCACCTTTCCCGATAGTCAGGAGGAACTAAAAAAGCTGCCCGGTATCGGCGACTACACCAGTGCCGCGATCACGGCTATTGCATTCGACAAACCGGCTGTCGTAATCGACGGGAATGTCGACCGCGTGATTGCCCGTTACTTTGCCGTGACAACACCATTGCCGGACGCCAAGCCAGATATCAGGATCCTGGCAGCCAGCCTTGCCGAAAGCCGTACGGACAGGCCCGGTGATTTTGCCCAGGCCATGATGGATCTGGGCGCAACAGTTTGTATCGCCAAAGCGCCGCGTTGCCTGCTATGCCCGCTGCAGGACGGCTGTCTTGGTTATCGCGAGGGCATTCAGGGCGAGTTACCCCGCAAAAGGAGAAAGAAACAAAAACCATATAAATATGGCTATATCTATTGGATTAAGGACGGGCAGGGGCGTGTTTTGGTCGAGCGGCGCCCTGAAAACGCGATGCTGGGCCGGATGCTGGGGTTGCCGACAAGTGACTGGAATATTGATAAAAGCCAGTTGGCCGCACCGGATTTCCTTAAATCATGGCCGAAGCCTCTGACAACCGGCCTTAAGGTCTATCATAGTTTTACACATTTTGATCTGGAGCTTGATGGCTATATTATTGATTTAAATGGGGAAAGTGTAGATGTTCCGAACCATATACAATGGATTGACGATAAAACTATCCATAGCACCGGATTTCCGTCACTTTTTAAAAAATTCGTAAGACTTATGCTGCAGGATAACCCTTAAAGACAAGGTTTTCGTCTTAAAAGAGGGAAATTACAAATAAATACACTATAATAAATATAGAGGTGTGTTTTGCAGAGAGAATTTATGGTTATCAAACATATTTGTATTTTAGCGGCTGTTATCGCTGTTTTGGCGTTCAGTGTCATTAACAGCTCTATGGCAGAAGAACAGTCCTCTATTTTAGAGGATGACCACTTGATTATTGAAACTGTGCCGACAGCGGATGATGACGGCTATGTAACACCTACTCTGGAAAATTTGTCACGCCTGTATTGGTCAATCGGCAAGCTTGATATTGATAATGATGAGCATATCAACAACTACCTCGTAATTAATGAATGCGAGCTTTATCTACGTTACTTCCATAATGATTTCGAGTGGAAGAAAATCCAGGATGCTACACGTGATCATATTCTCAAAACGATGGGAAAATTCTATACAACAGTGGAAATTCTCTCGCCGATCTATCTGGAGCGCTATAACTCGGAAAAAGAGTATTTTGAGTTAACCGAAGATAGTAAAATTGTGGGTACGCGCCGGCTCGACTTTGCGCAAAATATTCGTGCTCACAAAGAACTTTGTACAGTGACAGGGAATATTGACGGTTATCCGGATAATATGATCATTATTCTGAGCCGGCCGTTTGTCTTAGAAAAAGTGCCGGTAAAACGCGAACTCGCCCAGCTTTATCTCGAGGACGCGAAGCGCTTTTACGAGAGCCTGCCGCCCCGCCTGCAAATGCAGCGTTATGAGCGCATGGCGTTTTTGCGGCTTAAAGTGAAGGTGACGCAATATAAAAACACAATTACGGTTATTCGTGGCGAGAAAAGGGCCGTTGTCTTTGGCCAATTAGAGGGCTACGAGATTTATGCCGACCAGGACAAAATGAAGCCTCTGTACTCTAAAGACACCACGGGAATACGTTTCAAGCGTCTGCGCCGGATACCCGAGACGGCAATGGTGGAAGAAGAAACGGGCATTCCTGAAAAGCAGGAAAACTAACCTAGCTCGCTTTCCTACGAACAAGTTCTATACCGATTGACTCCGCATCGGGAAAAATTTCAGGCTTTCTGACCAGAACTTTCGCTTCTCTGACGGGCGGCTGCGCCAGGCAAAATGAAACAATCTTTTCTGCAAAAGTTTCAATCAGGTTGATATGACCCTGCGCCGCAATTCCTTTAATGCCGTTTACAAGAATTTCGTAATTGAAAACATCGGCAATATCGTCCTGACTATTCTCTGTTGGTGATGAAATAAAAAGATCAACCGAAACAAGTACGGTTTGCGGCCTGGCTTTCTCATGATCATGGATACCGATACTCATCGGTAGCGCCAGATTTTCCAGCCGGATAATTGTTTGCTCCTGATAAGCCATAGTGCTTTATTGCAGCGTTGTCAGGGTCGCAGAGCGCGCCATTTCGTCCCGGATGTCCTGACGCAGGGCATCAATGGGCAGCGTCTGTCCATTCTGTTCAAAATGCCAGAAAGTCCAGCCATTGCAGGACGGTGCACCTTGCAGCGTGGCGCCGACTTTATGGATCGAGCCACGCTTGCCGTCCGGGGCGATCAGGTTGCCGTCAGCCGCAATTTTAGCACTGTAATGACCGTTTGCACTAACCAGTTCGCTACCAGGGCTTAACAACCCTTTTTCGATCAGCGTACCAAAGGGGATGCGCGGCTGCTCGCGTTTGGACGGCGTGTGCAAAATCTCGCCGTCGCCAAGCGTTGTTATATTTTTCAGGCGGCGCCGCGCATAGTCGATATAGTCTGTTTCCTGCTCAATGCCGATATAATCACGACCTAGTTTCTTTGCAACGGCACCCGTCGTACCAGTGCCAAAGAAGGGATCGAGCACAATGTCACCCGGATTGGTCGAAGCCATAAGGATACGGTAGAGCAGGGCCTCAGGCTTCTGGGTCGGGTGCAGCTTGCGGCCTTCATCGTCTTTCAGCCGTTCCGCTCCTGTGCAGAGGGGAATGAACCAGTCACTGCGCATCTGCAAATCTTCATTCAGCCCCTTCATCGCGTCATAGTTAAAACGGTATTTTGAGTCCTGCGATTTTGCCGCCCAGATAAGCGTTTCATGGGCGTTGGTAAAACGGCGGCCACGGAAGTTCGGCATCGGGTTGCTTTTACGCCATACAATATCGTTCAAAATCCAGTAACCAAGGTCCTGCAGGATTGTGCCAAGCCGAAAAATATTGTGGTAGGAACCAATAACCCATAGCGCACCGTCCGGTTTCAGACAGTCACGCGCCGCGCCAAGCCAGGCTTGGCTGAACTCGTCATACGTTTTCAGGCTTTCAAACTGGTCCCAGTCATTGTCCACCGCATCGACCAGCGAGTTGTTCGGACGGTGTAGATCGCCATTCAGTTGCAGGTTATAGGGGGGGTCGGCAAAAATCATATCAACAGAGCCAGCGGGCAGGGCCTTCATCTGCTCAACGCAATCCCCCTGCAAAATTGAATTAACTGTGGATTGCGGCAATTTTTGACTCGACATGATTTTCTCCAAAAGCAATAAACCACCGAATCATGAGTCAAAACCGATTCGCCGTCAAGCATAAAATGTCGATTCTTAATGAAGAGTCAGGAGGTTACGAAGCTGTATTCAAGACGGGCCATAAGCATGCTATAGTTTCGGAATGATTGAGCCATCCTTCCTGATTAAAGCGTTTCTATACCTTGTTGGCCTGCTTTTTATCTTATCGGCGGGGCAAAAGTTCTATGTCGCCTATCGGCAGCGGGGGCGGGCCGAAGAAAAAAAGCCGGATGCTCAGAAACCGGAAAAAGATAAAGATTAATCCGTAATGGCTTCTATATAGTCCCGCACAGGCGCAAAAGACCGGCGGTGATAGAGTGTAATCCCATGACTCCTGATGCTGTCCAGATGCGCTTTGCTGCCATAACCGGCATTGGTAAGCCAGCCGTAATGCGGATATTCCTCGTGGTAACGCCGCATGATCCGGTCGCGTGTGACTTTGGCGATGATTGATGCGGCGGCGATAGAAACGGACGCACTGTCGCCCTTGATCACAGTCTGGCTGGGGCAGGATAATGCGGGACTGAATTTGCCGTCGATCAGCGCTAAAGACGGTGCCGGAGGCTTATGATTGAGGTAATCCTGATAAGCACGTTTCATCGCCAGCAGGGCGGCGTGATGGATGTTCAGCGTGTCGATCTCCTCGGGCGAGGCTTTGCCGATTCCTATGAGGCAGTGCTCTTCAATGGCATTAAACACGGCTTCACGTTTTTTCAGCGATAGCTTTTTGCTGTCATTAATATCATTTACAAACGGCAGGCTGCGCTTATCCGGCGGAATATAGACGCAGGCCGACAGCACAGGTCCGGCCAGCGGTCCCCGGCCAACTTCGTCTATGCCGCAGACAGGACCATCTTGCACATCTTCAAACGCAAATGTGGGGCCATTTCGTACCGCTGCGTCAGTGATTGCGGACATGATACTGCCTTAAGCCAGCGTCTTGCTGACAACCTCGAACACATCGGGTGACAGGTTGGGCAAGTCCCTGACACGCGTTAGGGCCGCTTCCATTTTCGTCTGTCGGTCCGGCGTGTAACGCCGCCACTCGCGAAGCGGTGTCAGCATCCTGGCGGCAATCTGCGGATTAATTCCGTTCAGCTCGATAATCGCATCGGCGAGAAAGTCATAGCCGCTGCCGCTTTCATCATGGAAACAGACCGGGTTATTCATCGCGAACGCGCCGTGAAGCGAGCGCACCCGGTTCGGGTTCTTCATTGTAAAGTCCTCATGCCCTTTCAAAGCCCGAATGTCATGCAGCGTATCGGGGCGCACGGCCATGGCTTGTAGGGAGAACCATTTGTCGATGACAAGCTGGTAAGCCTTAAAGCGCTGGTAATAATCGGCGAAAGCATCTTCACGCTCCTGTGTCTCACTATCCCCCAGCACGCGCAGGGCCGCGACACGATCCGTCATGTTATTGGCGCTATCATACTGCGCTTTGGCCAGAGCGATAGCAGGCTCGTGCGGGTCTTTGCCGAGCAGGCCAAGAGCGAGGTTCTGCAGGCTGCGCTGCGCCCGCGCCGCGAAATTGTTTTTGAAAGCCGCGTCAGTTCGATTAGCTTTGTATACCGTTTCCAGCTTGGCCCGGTCACGTTCCAGAATGGCGGCAATAACCGTCTCGCGCACCTCATAGATCGCGCGCGGATCGACATGGCGGCGGAACTGGCCGATAAAGGGGATATCGGGCAATGACAGCGACAGGGCCAGCAGCGCTTTGTCCGTTTCAGGCGCAGCGGCCTGATTGAGCAGGGCGCTGTAACTGTCGAGAAATTCCGGCCAGACTATATAATCGTGCCCCTGTTCCAGCCGGTCGAGCATCTCGCCGATCATCCGCAGCGCATAGGTCTGCCCGGCTTCCCAGCGGTTAAAGCCGTCATTATCGTTGACCATCAGGAATCGCAGATCGTCGTTGCTGAGGTCCGTGGTTAGTTTCACCGGCGCGGAGAAGCCCCGCAGGATTGATGGTATCGGTTGCGCGGCGACATTCTCGAACTCGAAACTTTGCGTTTCTTCAGTCAGCTCCAGTAGCTCTTCGGCCATATCGCCGCCATCAGGGCCGACAAGGCCGACTTTGACCGGGATATGCAGCGGTTGCTTGTTTGTTTGGCCCGGCGTGGCCGGCGTACTCTGGCTCAGCGTCAGGGTATAGCGCCGCGCCGCCTCGTCATATGTGCCTTCGGCTTTGATCTCCGGCGTGCCGGCCTGTTCATACCAGCGGAAGAATTGCGACAGGTCGCGGCCGGATGCGTCTTCCATACATTTGACGAAGTCCTCGCAGGTCACGGCCTGGCCGTCATAGCGTTCGAAATACAAATCGGTAGCCTTGCGATAGGTTTCAGGGCCAAGCAGCGTATGCTGCATGCGGATCACTTCCGCGCCCTTTTCATAGACGGTCACGGTGTAAAAGTTATTGATCTCGATATAGTTATCGGGCCGTACCGGGTGGGCCATCGGTCCGGCGTCCTCGGCGAATTGCAGGCGGCGGAGCAGGGCGACATCTTCGATCCGCTTGACACCGGCAGAGTTCATATCCCCGCTGAATTCCTGATCGCGGAACACGGTTAGCCCTTCTTTCAGTGAAAGCTGGAACCAGTCGCGGCAGGTGACGCGGTTGCCGGTCCAGTTGTGGAAATATTCGTGGGCGATCACGCTTTCCACACGCTCGAAATCCATATCGGTGGCAGTCTCCGGATGAGCGAGAACGAGGGCGGTATTGAAAATATTCAGCGATGTATTCTCCATCGCGCCCATATTAAAGTCGCTGACCGCGACAATGTTGAAGCGGTCGAGTTCGTATTCGCGGCCATATTCCTCCTCATCCCACTTCATCGAGGCTTTCAGGGATTCCATCGCCCAGTAGCATTGGTCCTGGTCGCCTTCGCGCACGTATATGCGCAGCAGGACTTCGCGGTTGGAGCGCGTCGAAAAGCTATCCTCGATATACACCAGGTCACCGGCGACCAGCGCGAACAGGTAGCACGGCTTGGGGAAGGGGTCGTGCCAGAGTGAGAAATGGCGGCCATCTTCAAGGTCACCCTCTTCAATCAGGTTCCCGTTGGACAGCAGTACAGGGCACACTGCCTTGTCGGCCTCAAGCCTTACTTTGAAAACGGTCATGACATCGGGGCGGTCGGGAAAATAGGTGATGGTGCGGAAACCCTCGGCCTCACATTGCGTGCACCAGTTGCCGCCGGATTTATACAGCCCTTCAAGGCGCGTATTCGCCGCCGGGTCGATTTCTGTCTCGATCTCCAGCGTGAACTCGTCTGTCGCGGAGGCAGGCAGGGTCAACAGCTTGTCATCCACGCTGTAATCCGTGCCGTCATCCAGCAGCCTGCCGTCGAGAGTGACTGACTTCAATGTCAGATGTTCGCCATTCAGCACGACAGGCATCTCCGTACCGGCCTCACGTTTGCGGAAGCGGCTGACGGCATGAACCAGCGTACGTTCTTCAAAAATTTTGAAGGTCAGATCCACATGCTCAATCAAATAGGCATAGGGCTGGTAATCTTTGAGATGAATTGTCTGTGGCGTATCGGTCCGCATGGCTTTTCCCCTTTGTCAGGAAGCCAGTATGCCTGTAAAGTCGGTCTATGAAAACATCCGTTTTAGAGACTGAACGCCTGATTATGCGCCCGGTAGCCATTGCCGATGCGCCGGCGATCCAGAAATATTTCAATAACTGGAATATCATACAGTATTTATCCAGGGCGGTCCCGTGGCCTTATCCTGATAACGGGGCGGAGACATTTTTGAAAGACATGTTATTGCCGGCTATGGCTGCAGGCGATGCGCACGGCTGGGTCATCACCGCGAAAGAGAACGGCGATGAAGCGATTGGGCTGGTTGAGTATCGCCTTAAAGAAAAGATGGATCATGGCGGAAACCGGGGCTTTTGGCTGGCCGAACCGTTCTGGGGCAGAGGCTATATGACCGAGGCGGTAACCGCCATCAACGACTGGCTGTTTTTCGAACTGGGGATCGAGAGCATGCGCGTGGCCAATGTGGCAACAAACGCCGGCTCCCGCCGCGTCAAGGAAAAGACCGGAGCTACATTTATCGGCTATGCGTCTTTAGAGCACCATAGCGGCGGCGATAAGTCAGAATTGTGGGAAATCACCCGTACGCAATGGGCAGAATTCAGGGGGCGCGATACGCTCTAGGATGGGCCCGGTGGCTTATCAGCCGCAGGCGACGCTGTAGAAGCAGTATCTTGCCCATCGACTGCGTTTTCAGGTTTGTCCTGATTGCGTTTGCCAAAAACAAAATCAACGACAGTTCGTTCAAATGCTTTGACCAGAGGTTTTCCGCCCAAAAGACCAACTATAAAACCGCCGCCGGCTGCTGCCGCCATCCCCCCCGGGCCGCCCTTCATGCCCAGAACCAGACCGGTTTTGGCTCCTGCAGCGCCGCTAACAAACCGGTTTTGTGCCGCATCAAGAACGGGTTGGATTTGCTGCTCACGTAAGGAACCGGCATCGGTTCTGATATCTGCGGCAAGCTCAGCGGCACTGTTGCGGATACTATTTATAGCCCGCCACAGAAGGGACAGCCTTTCAGGCTTTTCAGAATTAGACATATCCGGAGCATACCGAAAAAAGCACAAAAAGTCCAGAGAGGAACAGTCAGACACGCAGTCACTGGGCGTTCTTATGGTCTTTAACGGCTTCAGCCAGCTTGAAGAGGACCTCGTTTACACCATCGCCGGACACGGCAGAGATACAATGCACGGGTTTGCCAATAGCCGCTTCAAGTGTTTGCGCCTGTTCGGCGGTCAGTTCCGGGCCGAGGGCATCGCATTTGTTCACAGCGACGATCTCCGGTTTTTCATCAAGGCCATAACCATAGGCCGTCAATTCACCGCGAATGGTCTGGTACGCATCAACCACATCATCCTGCGTGCCGTCAATGAGATGCAACAGCACCGCCGTGCGTTCGACATGGCCGAGAAACCGGTCGCCGAGGCCCTTGCCCTCATGTGCCCCTTCGATCAAACCAGGAATATCAGCCAGTACAAAGTCATAATCACCGGCTTTGACAACCCCGAGATTGGGATGCAGCGTTGTAAACGGATAATCGGCAACTTTTGGCCTGGCCCGCGAGACAGCCGACAGGAAGGTCGATTTGCCGGCATTCGGCAGGCCGACAAGCCCGGCATCGGCAATCAGTTTCAGGCGCAGCCAGACGGCCCGCTCGTGCCCCGGCCAGCCGGGCGTTGACTTGCGCGGCGCCTGGTTCGTCGCGCTTTTGTAATGGGCATTACCAAAGCCGCCGTCACCGCCTTTGAGAAAGGTCAGCGTTTGTCCTTCATCGGTCAGGTCAGCCAGCAGCGTTTCTTTATCTTCGTCCAGGATCTGGGTTCCAACCGGCACTTTGATAACACAGTCACCACCGCCCGCGCCGGTCCGGTTCTTGCCCATGCCCGGTTTGCCGCGCTCAGCTTTGAAGTGTTGTTGATAGCGGAAATCAATCAGCGTGTTCAGAGCCTCAACCGCTGTGAAAATGACATCACCGCCACGGCCGCCATTTCCGCCATCCGGGCCGCCAAACTCGATATATTTCTCACGCCGGAAGCTGACGCAGCCGGGACCGCCGTCACCGCTTTTAAGGTAGATTTTCGCCTGGTCGAGAAATTTCATAACCGCTTATCCTGTCACTCCACGAAAAAAGGGGAGGCCGCGGCTTCCCCTTTTTCATCCTTACATAGTAAGAATTCTATTCTGCGGCAGCTTGCGCCCCGTCATTAGCCGGGTCGATATGCACCATCTGGCGGCCGTTACGGCCCATGGAAAAACGGACCTCGCCGTTTACCAGCGCATAGATTGTGTGATCTTTTCCCAACCCGACATTGCGGCCCGGGTGGAATTTGGTGCCGCGCTGGCGAATAATAATGTTGCCGGCAGTGGCATACTGGCCGCCATAGATTTTCACACCTAAACGACGGCCGGCTGAATCGCGGCCATTACGGGAGCTACCACCTGCTTTTTTATGTGCCATATTAAAAACTCCTGTTAAGCGGCTTTAACATCAGTAATTTGCAAAATCGTCTTTTCCTGCCGGTGTCCTTTTTTCCGGCGATAATTTTGACGGCGCTTTTTCTTGAAAATCGTGACCTTGGCATCGCGGTCATGGCTGACGATTTTTGCCGAAACCTTGGCGGTTTTGCCACCTTCAGCATATAATACATCAACATCGACCGAGGCGCCTTCTTTGGCGTCGATCTTCTCTACCCGGATTTTATCGTCTTTGGCGACCTTATATTGCTTGCCGCCGGTACGAATTACTGCAAACATCTATCTACTGCCTGTTTTCGGAATTACAAGGATGCGATATATACACAGATGCATATGTCTGTCAAGAAAATGCTGCCCGTGTAAGGTGAGAGGATCGTGAACAATAAACAGCCTTATGTCCTGCTTTATGGTGATGACGACAACCAGACCGTCACCAAGGAAGTATGGTCGCAGCTTGCCCGGCTTGAGCAGCGGGTGGTCAAGGCCGAAACACTTGAAGACCTCGAAAACCTGGCAACAGGCGCTGTCCTGATCTGCATTGTCATTGAAAGTGAAGATGATCCCAATACCGGCCTCGCCAGTCATTTACACAGTGATGCACGTGTTGTGGCTGATATTATTGCGTTAACCCATGCGGAGGATGTCAGCAACCGCATTAAAATCATGGCAAAAGGGTTCGATGCGATTTTTAACCTGGAATTCATGGAGTACCCCGATTTCGACAGGATCCTTGAGCAAAAAGTGACGAACGGCTTTACCAGCCTGGAAAACCGTATCCAGCAGGAAGAGTATATGCGCTTTAAAGCGGCTTTATCTGCCAGTGTGGATGCTTTTATCGTTTCTGATGAGCACAACAGGATATTTTTTGTCAGCGAACATTACAGGCGTGCTTATCCCTTATCCGGTAATAAACTTGAGCGTGGCCTTGCGGTTCTGGACGCTTTTGACATGTGCAGTGCCGAACAAGGCGTTTATCCGGGCGATCCGCGCTATCAAACATTGCGTGAATTTTGGGAAACCCTTGATGGTGAGATTGAATTTACCCTTGATGATGGCCGTGTCTGGCGGATGAAAGCCGGTAAATTACCAGGCAACCAGGGCTCGATTGTCACCACAAGCGACATTACGCACTATAAGCGACAGCAGGGCGAACTCGCAGAGGCGCTTGAAAAAGAGCAGGAAGCCAGTGCCATACAGCAGCAGTTCATCAATATGGTTTCGCATGAGTTTCGTACCCCGCTCAGCATTATTGACGGCAATGCGCAACTCCTTTCGCGTCGTGCGGGCACAAGCGATGAGAATACAATCCGTAAACAAACCAGGATTATCAGAAGCGCTGTGTCCCGGCTGGTGAATATGATGGAAGGCGTATTATCATCAAACATGCTTAAAATCGGAAAACTGGCATTATGTCTTGAGCCAACGGATCTGCACAAAATGCTTGATGATCTATGCGAGGAATATCGGACGCTCTCGAACTCAATTGTCCTGAACTATGATTTAGACGATTTGCCATCGGACGACATAGAACTTGACCGTAAACTCATAACCCTTGTGATCAGCAACCTGCTGTCGAATGCTGTCAAATTTTCAGGTGAACAGCCAGTAATTACAATTAAAGCCTGGAAAGAAAGCGCAGCAGGTAACGACCAGCTTATGATAACAGTTGAAGATAATGGTATGGGTATACCGGAAGATGAGAGAGACAAGGTTTTCGAGCGCTATTACCGCACGGCATCAGCAAGTGGCATTCCCGGAACGGGTATAGGGCTGAACTTAAGCCGTGAAATTATTGCGATGCATGATGGCGGAATTGATATTGAAACAGCGGCTGCGGGGGGCACAAAATTTGTGATCACCCTGCCTTATGTAACAAAACAGAAAAACTCCGGGGCTATGAAGAGTAATGATTACCCGTCGTAAAACCATTCTGGTCGTTGAAGATGAAGCAGCGCTTTGCGACATCCTCTATGAAGAACTGTCCGCTTACGGCTATCACGTTGAAATCGCCATGAACGGCGTAGAAGGTCTGGCGAAACTGCAGGATACCGAACCAGACCTGATTATTTGTGACCGGGCCATGCCAGCGATGACCGGTTATGAACTGCTGGAACGTATCAGAAGTGTTTACCCCCAATATAAGGACGTGCCGTTTATATTTCTGACGGCTCTAACTCATCACAATGATAAAGCGGTGGTTGCCCCCCTGAAGCCAGTGGCCTATCTTGAAAAGCCCCTCGATTTCGACGAGCTTTTGCGCACTATAGAAGCATCCCTTCCATAGTCATTCCATAATAACCACTTAATTATCAACAGCTTATGCTGCACTGCAAATTGACTCTTTGCTGAAACGCAATATTCTTGCTGCCAATAATTTATAAAAAAAGACTTAGAACAGGGAGCGCATCGAATGAAAAGTCTTGCCTATCAAACCGTAAAACCGCTTATCAGTCTCAGCAAGCCGTATGCAAAAGCGCATCTGCTGAGAACTTTCAAAGCGATGAGCCCGCGGATATCTGAAACCGAGAGACAGGTATTGGAAATCGGCGATGTCGGCATTGAGGGAGAGATTTACAAAGGCACGATCGATTGGAAGGGTCTATTCGCCCGCGACAAACACGAATTAAGCGCTGAAGAACAAGCGTTTCTCGATGGCCCGGTCGAAGAGCTGTGCCGGATGATCGATAATTATGCTCTTTATAATAGCGAAGAGCAGGACGTTCCAGAAGAAGTCTGGAACTTTATTAAAGAGAATAAGTTTCTTGGCCTTGAGATACCCAAAGAGTATGGCGGGCTTGGGTTTTCCGCATTGGCGCATTCCAGAATTATCGAGAAAATCAGCAGCCGAAGTTTTTCGGCGGCGATTAACGTCATGGTACCGAACTCTCTCGGTCCGGCCGCCCTTATTCTGCATTACGGTACAGAGGCGCAAAAAGAGCGCTGGCTGCGCAAGCTGGCAAGCGGCGAGTTGTTACCTTGCTTTGCTCTGACGGAAGAGAATGCCGGCTCGGATGCAACGAATATCGAAAGCCGCGGTGAAATCCGTATGGGCGAAGATGGCAAGCCCTATATTGAGGTTACCCGTTTAAGCAAGCGCTACAGCACGCTGGCGCCCATTGCCGACCTGCCGGGAATCGCCCTTGATATTCACGATCCCGACAATTTGCTCGGGCAGGGCACGCATCCGGGCACCACAGTCGTATTGGTCGAAAAAGATACGCCGGGTATGGTTAAGGGCAATCGTCATAAGCCTGCCGGTGTACCATTCCAGAACGGCACGATCAAATTAGGCGAGGGCGGCATGAAGCTCTCGATCGAAGACAATGTTGTCGGCGGCATTGATGGCGTCGGTAAAGGCTGGCCGATGCTGGTCGAACTGTTATCAGTCGGTCGTGGTATTTCTCTGACGTCCGTATCCACGGCAGCTATGAAAATGTCTACCCGCATCGCGTCCGCTTATGGCCGTGTTCGTAAACAGTTCGGCATGCCGGTTGGCGAGTTCAAGGGCGTCAAAAAGGTGATCGGCGAAATGGCCGGCCTGACATATATTTCGGAAGCCACAAAAATTTCGACCCTGCGCACGATCGATAGCGGCAAGATTCCTTCTGTCGCTACGGCCATTGTCAAATATCATCTGACGGAGCATATGCGTGAGTGCGTTATCAACGGCATGGATATTCTGGGCGGCAAAGCCGTTATGCAGGGACGGCAAAACCTGTTGGCTGATTTATACCAGGCTTTGCCGATCGGCATTACCGTTGAAGGCGCAAATATCATGACGCGCAACTTTATGATTTTTGGCCAGGGGAGCGTCAGGGCTCACCCTTACATCCTTGATGAAATTGCCGCGGCGGAAAACGAGAACAAAACCGAAGCCGCAAACCAGCTATGGAATTTGCTGATGAACCAGCACATCCCCAATATTCTGGAAAACGCAGACAAGGCAAAGCGTATGGGCCGTAACGCCCCTGAGCAGAGCATCGACGGCTATAAGCAACAAATCGAGCGTTTAAGCGCAGCCTTTAATCTGGCCGCAAATACGAGCGTGATTACCATTGGCGGCGCCTTGAAAAAAGAAGAGACGTTGGGCGCACGCATGGGCGATGTCATGAGCTATCTTTACATGGCTGTTGCGGCGCTGGAAAAATTTGAGGCCGATGGCCGCCCGCAAGCTGACCAGCCACTAGTCGACTGGTCGTGCCAGTGGGCGCTGGAAAAAGCCGAAGAAGCGCTGGCTGAATTCATTCCGAATTACCGCGATTACCTGCAGGGCGTAGCCAGGAAACAGCCGATGATGGGCCGCATTGATCTTGCCCGCTTCCTGGAGAAGAACGTGCTGCCTAAAGGTCGTATGCTTGGTAAGCCGACTGATAAATTGACCTTTGAGGCCGCAGAGATTGTTATGACACCCAATGCGGACCGTGACCGCCTGACCGACAATGTGTTCCTGCCCGACGAGACCGAAGCGGATAGCCCGGTCATGGCCGTCGAAAAAGCATTCGGTCATGTTGTGGAAACCGATCCCCTGGAGCGTATGATTCGTAAAGCCGTCAAAAGCGGTGAACTGGCATCGCCCGATCTTGATGGGGCGGTATCAGCCGGTATTATCAATGCTGCTGATGCTGAACGTATCCGCACAAGCCGCAAGCTAACGGCTGATGTCGTAAGGGTTGACGAATTTCCGCCGGCGGGGCCTAATATGTCATAGGAGGATAACCTATGGCACAGGACTATAGTTACGATGACATTGAAGAGTTGATCCGCGAGATTCGCCATATCAAAACAAATCTCAACGATCCGTTACTTGGCTCGGTCTTTTGGGAAGAAGCGATGAAAAGCCTGATCGAAAAGCAGGGCGACAAGCTGATCGCGATGCTGGAGGAGCTTGAGGCCTTTCG
This sequence comes from uncultured Micavibrio sp., assembly GCA_964445195.1. GTDB lineage: Bacteria > Pseudomonadota > Alphaproteobacteria > Micavibrionales > Micavibrionaceae > UM-FILTER-47-13. The sequence goes on from CAYUKA010000012.1 coordinate 50,361, forward strand.
CCTTAAGGAGATTTCATAGATTCTGTATATTATGCCTACACATACAATACGGCTTTCTTTATGATAGCGCGGACCCGGTTTATCAAACCGGGAAGGGGGCATTTATATGAAACTCGAAAAACTGACAGTCCTGGTCATTGAAGACACATCACCGATGCGTGAGTTGTTACGCTCGGTTCTGGAAGCGATAGGGGTGGGCAATGTCTATACCGCTTCTGATGGGGAGCAGGGACTGAATATATTACAGAACCAGTCGATCGACATTGTACTGGTTGACTGGGAAATGCCGAATCTCAGCGGTGTCGACTTTGTCAGAAATGTCCGAAGAAACAGCATGATCAGCGACCGCCACCTGCCGATTATCATGTGTTCCGGCTATGCTGCCAGAGAGCGTATTCTTGAAGCCCGCGATGCCGGTATTACAGAATATATGATCAAGCCGTTCCGGGCCGAGGATATCGCGAAGCGTCTGGAAGCCGTCATTAAACGGCCACGTGATTTCATTGAAAGCGGGGATTTCGCCGGCCCTGACCGCCGCCGTAAAAAGGATGCCGGTTACAAGGGTCCCCTGCGCCGCAAAGAAGATAAAGAAGACCCGTTCTAGCGGAACAAAATCAGGCTGAGAGCGATACAGGCCATGCCAATAAGCATGCCGTAAACCGCGTCATGCCCGGTGGCATAGCGTTTCGCGGTTGGCAATAGCTCGTCAAGCGACAGGAACACCATCGCCCCTGCGATGATGCCGAAGACCCCGCCAAAAACAAAGGGCGTCAGAAATGGTGCCAGGATCAGGTAGCCTGCGAGTGCCCCCACCGGCTCCGCCAGCGCCGAGAGCAGGCAGGCCCCAACCGCTAAGGTCTTGCGGCCGGTCGCGTAGTAAACCGGGATGGCGATTGAGACACCTTCCGGGATGTTGTGAATGGCAATGGCAAAAGCCAGTCCAGCGCCAACGGCCGGGTCATCAAGTGTTGCAAAAAAAGTGGCCATGCCCTCCGGCACATTATGTGCCGTAATCGCCAGCGCCGCCAGCAGGCCCACACGGCTGAGGTGCTGTTTGTTCGCTTCGCCATTGTTATCGTCCGGCGATGTCAGCCGGTTATGCGGGTTAGGGATCAGCCTGTCGATCAGGGCGACGAGAGCCACACCCGCGAAAAAGAACATCGTGGCAGTCACGTATGCGTCTTTATCAGCCAGCGTTTCGGCAAAGGAGCCGTAAGACTTCCAGAAAATCTCGACCAGCGAGATATAAACCATCGCGCCACCGGCGAAGGCCAGGCCAAAAGCCAGTAAGCGTGGGTTAGACTCGCGGGCGTTAAAAATGCTCAGCGCGCCAATCATCGTTGCAAATGCAGCCACAATGCAAACGCCAAGCGCCGTTAATACAGCCGGGGAAAAGAATTCATGTTCCATAGGCGGACTTTATATTACTTTAAAGGATAGCGGCAACATATAGAGACTTATCTTTATGTACAGGATTGAGCGGGCACGGCCCGACGATATCGCGGAGATTACTGATATGCAGAGGGTTTTCCGCAAAGCACCGGATAAACCCATAAAGTTCGACAATCCTGACTGGGTCGGGGATCGCATTAATAACTTTCTCGTCATTCGTGATGAAAAGGGCCTTGCCGGCTGTCTTTGTCTTTCCGTACATACCGATCATGCCAAAATCGATACACTGAACGTCCGGAGCGGCCGCACCGGGCAAGGCATAGGCAGAGCGCTTCTGGAACATGCCGTTCAAACAGCCAGAGAGGCAAAGTTAAAAGAGATACGTGTTGGATCAGCGCCGCGATATGGGGCACGCGGTTTTTACCTGAAGCATGGCTTCCAGCTGGATCATCAGCGTTCGCATCTCTATGCCTTTGAGTTTTACAAGGCCATATAGGACTGGTCCAGGGGAGAAAATGGCGGACAGGGAGGGATTCGAACCCCCGATACCTAAAGGTATACCGCATTTCGAGTGCGGCGCGTTCAACCGGGCTCCGCCACCTGTCCATTCATTTATGGGCTGTGCCCGAAAGATAATGGCGGAGGGAGTGGGATTCGAACCCACGATGGGCTTGCACCCATGCCGGTTTTCAAGACCGGTGCATTCAACCGCTCTGCCATCCCTCCTTTTAAGGGCACTGTTATAAGGACAAATGCAGCTGTTATCAATATCTGTGTTTAGATTAGACAGAGCGCAGCAAACGCCTTATCGTAACGGCAGGATGTTTTTTACGCTTTCCAAGCTTATATGGGCGGTTCTCGCTCCCCTTAATCTCGTGCTTGTATTGCAGGCAGCCGGCGCGGCACTAACCTTGTTTGCCGTCAGAGCGGCACGCTCCCTGTTTGTGCTCAGCCTGCTTATCCTGTTTATTGGCGGATTGTTGCCGGCAGGCAACAATATGCTGGCGCTTCTTGAAAATTTTTATGAGAGGCCACAGGCCCTGCCCGAACGGGTTGACGGCATTCTTGTTCTCGGCGGCACGTTCGACAGCGTGATCGCCGCCGCCCGTGGTACCCACGCGTTGAATGAATCCGGCGAGCGGGTATTCGAAGCACTGGCGCTTGGAAAACGCTACCCTGATGCCATCATCGTTTTCAGCGGCGGCGACGGCCGGCTGATGCCGGATATAGAACGGCCGGAAACAAAAGATTTGTCGGCTTTTCTCGCGATGCTTGGCTATAGCGACGATAATGTCATTCTCGAAGAGAATTCACGCAACACCTATGAGAATATCAAATACAGCAGCACTTTGGTATGGCCGCAGCCGGAAGAAACGTGGCTGTTGGTCACATCGGCTTTTCACATGCCGCGGGCAATGGGTGTCGCGCGCCGGCAGGGCTGGCCCAATATTATGCCTTACCCGGTTGATTACCGCACCACCGGTGAAACATTCTGGTGGCCGCGGCGCTTTGATATGCTGGGGACAATGTATGATTTCCACGTAGCGCTGCGGGAATATATCGGTATTATGGCTTATCACATAACCGGCAGGCTCAGACTGCCGTTACATTAGAGGGAAAGGGACTCCCATGGCACGTAAAATTCTCGGTACGGCTTTAACAATTTTTTTGCTGTGTCATGTAACAGGGCAGGCGGCGCTGGCTGATCCATCCGTTCCTTTCGAACAATGGCTGGCAGCCGTAAAGCAGGATGCTGTGGCTGAGGGCGTGTCACCAACGATGGCCACACAGGCACTGACAGGACTGACGCCGGATCAGGAGGTCATTCGCCTCGACATGCCGAAAAACCAGCCGGAAATTTCAGAGTCATTTGCCAAATACGCTGAGAAGCGGGTCAGCCAGGCCCGGATCGACCGCGGCCGTGAAATGCTTTTGAAGCATTATGATGAGCTGCGGCGGATCAGCGGTATTTACGGTGTCGCGCCGCAATACATCGTGGCGCTCTGGGGTATGGAAACCAACTATGGCAGCTATACCGGCAGGAAAGACACAATCCGTTCACTGGCAACACTGGGCTGGCACGGACGTGGCGGCACCTCGCCAAACCGGGCCTCTTTTTTCCGCAAAGAGTTGATTACCGCCCTGAAAATCATGGATGAAGGTCATATCGGCCTTGGTGAGATGAAAGGCTCATGGGCCGGTGCGTTTGGACAGGTCCAGTTCATGCCGTCGAGCTTTCACCGGCTGGCCGTCGATGGCGACGGCGACGGACGCAAGGATATCTGGCATAACCTGTCTGATGCGTTTGCTTCGGCAGGCAACTACCTGACCCGTAACGGCTGGAATGCCGGGGAACGCTGGGGACGGCAGGTACGTCTACCCGCCGGTTTTTCCAAGGCCCTGATTGACCGCGATGTGAAAAAGTCGCTGGCCGAATGGCAAAGGCTGGGGGTGATGACCACAGGCGGGCAGCCGATTCCTGTCGCCGCCGATATGACAGCACACATCGTCGCGCCGGATGGTTTGTCAGGCGGGGTTTATCTGGTCTATAATAATTTCAACACCATCAAGCGGTGGAACAATTCCGATAAGTTCGCCCTGTCTGTCGGCCTTCTTGCCGACTCAATCGCAACCGTTCTGCCTGACCGCAGCTAAACCTGTTTGAAGCGAGACTATGAAACATCTGTTTGTATCGTTGGCCCTGCTGGTTTTCCTGACCGGCTGTTCCCAGGTGCAGCTGGCCTCACACCTGACCAAGCAGACTCTGCCGCAGAGTAAAAGCCAGGGAACGTTCAAAGTCGGTACGCCATACGTCATTGCCGGTAAGCGCTATTACCCGGAGGAAAGCTATGATCTGGTCGAGACCGGCATAGCCTCCTGGTATGGACCGCAGTTTCATGGCAAGCAGACGGCAAACGGCGAAACGTTCGATATGTACGAGTTGACCGCCGCGCACCGCACGCTGCAAATGCCTTCGCTGGTGCGGGTTACCAATCTTGAAAACGGCCGTTCGCTGATCATGCGAATCAATGATCGCGGGCCGTTCAAGCGGGGCCGGATTATTGACGTGTCCAAGCGCGGCGCCGAATTGCTCGGTTTTAAAACACAGGGCACAGCCAAAGTGCGGGTCGAGGTTTTGCGTGAAGAAAGCCTGAAAATCGCACAGGCGGCCAAGCAGGGTATCGACACCAACGGCTTTGAAGTGGCCCTGAACCGTGGCGAGCGTATGCCGGTACCGCGGCAAACAAGGGTTGCCGCTCTCGATACTCGCGCGGTTGCAGCCACAGAACCGGCTTCCGGCCTTTCGGCGGGCGCGCCGCCGGTTGCCAGTGTACAGCGCGAAACGCTGGTGACCCCGACGGCTGCCACGCCGCAGGGTATGAAGCGCGCTATACCGGGCCATACAAAAAATGGCGTGTTTTATCCTGATCCGATCGTGACCGAGATGCCCGTTGCCAAGACTGATATTTTTGTCCAGGCCGGGTCTTTTTCCGTTGCCGATAATGCCTATCAGCTGAGCCATAGACTTAGCGCGTTAGGGCCCACAGAAGTTTATCCCGCAATTGTCAACGGACGGCAGTTTTACAGGGTCAGGCTTGGCCCTGTTCGCACCGTTGATGAAGCGGATTCGTTGCTGGCACGGCTGGTTGAATCCGGCAATGACAGCGCGATGATTATTGTCGAATAAGCAAGTTAGCCCTTGCGCTGTGATGTGTCTTTTTTAAAACTGTAGCCATTATGGTTAAATGCGGAGGTCCCATGCGTCTCGTTCTTTTGCTGATATTGCTTACCTTGTGGATACCACTTGGTGCCCATGCCAACGATTTACAGCACACATCCGCGAAACAGGCGGTGATGATCGACTACGATACCGGCATGGTGTTATTCGAAAAGGATTCTGAAAGCCGTATGCCGACCTCTTCGATGAGCAAGGTTATGACGATGTATCTGGTCTTTGAGGCGCTCAAAAGCGGCAAGCTGAGCCTCGACGGTACTTTGCCCGTCAGTGAAAAAGCATGGCGCAAGGGCGGCTCGAAGATGTTCGTCGAGGTGGGCAACCAGGTAAAAGTCGAAGACCTGATCCGCGGTGTGATCATTCAGTCCGGTAATGATGCAACGATCGTGTTGGCCGAAGGGCTGGCCGGGTCGGAAAAAGCCTTCGCCGAGGCGCTCACCGCCACAGCAAAAGATATCGGCATGGAAAACAGCAATTTTACCAATGCCAGCGGCTGGCCTGATGAAGACCATTATTCAACGGCCTATGATCTGGCGCTGCTGACGCAGGCATTGATTTTTAATTTTCCCGAGTATTATCATTATTATTCCGAAACCGAATTCACCTATAACAATATTCGCCAGACCAACCGCAACCCGTTATTATACCGTAATATGGGCGCTGACGGCGTCAAGACCGGTCACACGCAGGCCGGCGGCTATGGCCTGATCGGTTCGGGTACGCATGAGGGACGCCGCGTCATTCTGGTTGTCAATGGGCTGGAAGACGATAAAGCGCGGGCACAGGAAGGGGCACGGTTACTTGAATGGGGCATGCGTGGTTTTGAGAACGTAAAACTGTTCACGGCCGGTGAAACCGTTGATTACGCCTATGTTGTCATGGGCGAGGATGAACAGGCACCCCTGATGCTGGAGCAGGATCTGACCGTAACCGTGCCGATACCTGTGAAGAACGACCTGAAGGTCGAGGTTGTTTATGAAGGGCCCGTCACAGCCCCTGTGCGCAAGGGCGATCAGCTTGGTACACTGAAGGTCAATGTGCCGCGTGTTACAACCTTCGAATTGCCGCTCATGGCTGCCCGCGATGTTGAAAGTCTCGGCTTTTTCGCGTCCACACTTGCCAAAGCGCGGCTGTTCATAACCGGCGGTACAGTAAACGCGGAATAGGCAAAATATGAGCGCACAGGGCTTTTTCATCACGCTCGAAGGCGGAGAGGGCAGCGGTAAAACGACCCAGATTGATCGCCTTGCGACGGCGCTGAAGGCTGAGGGGCGCGATGTCATTGTTACGCGTGAGCCGGGCGGAACACCGGAAGCTGAAACAATCCGTGACTTACTGGTCAGGCGCGACGGTGGCAACTGGACACCCATGGCGGAAACACTGCTGTTCTTCGCCGCCCGGGTTATGCACGTTGAAACGCTGATCAAGCCGGCATTGGCAGAGGGCAAAGTCGTGATCTGTGATCGCTTCACCGACTCGACCCGTGCTTATCAAAGCTACGGCCATGGTCTTGAGCCGGATGTGATCGAAAGCTTCGTGCAATTAAGCCTTGTCGGTTTTGAACCCGACCTGACATTTATTCTCGATATCGAGGCTCATGCAGGGCTGGCGCGGGCCGGCAAGCGGCTGGCTGACGAACAAAGTGACGAAGACCGTTTTGAGGGACTGGATATCGGCTTTCACGAGCGTCTGCGGCAGGGGTTTCTGGAGATTGCCGGCCGCGCGCCGGAGCGCTGTGTTATTATTGATGGATCACGGCATATTGATGACATTACCCATGAAATCAACGACGTGGTGAAAGCAAGGCTGAATGTTTGACGACTTTGAAACTGATTTGCTCGACGAAGAACCGGCAGCGGCAAGTGAAAGCCTGATCGAAGGGCTGTTGCCGCCGCGGCAAATGTCAGAGTGCCTTAGCCACGAAGATGTGGAAACGGCACTGCTTGAACTCATAGACAGTAGCCGCATGCCGCACGCGCTGATCTTTGCCGGACCGCAGGGGATCGGCAAGGCCACGCTGTCTTTCAGGCTGGCGCGCTATCTGCTCAAAAACGGCAGCCAGGACAGTGCGGATGGCGGTTTGTTCGGCGATACATTGCCGCAGGAGAAGGCGGAGAACCTGTTCGTTGCACCGGATGATCCCGTTTTCCGGCGGGTGGCGTCCGGCGGCCATCCCGACCTGTTCACCGCCGAGCGCCCCTTCGATGATGCCAAGGGCCGGGCAAAAGGCAGCGTTGATGTCGATACGGTGCGTAAAATCAACCCGTTTATGCGCATGACGGCTTCACAGGGTGGCTGGCGTATTGTTATTGTCGATGACGCGGATACGATGAACCGCAACGCCCAGAACGCGATCCTGAAGATGCTGGAGGAACCACCGGCGCGTACACTGCTGATCCTCGTAGCTCACCGCCCCGGCGCGTTGATCCCGACGATCCGTTCGCGTTGCCGGGTTATTTCATTCCAGCCATTGTCACACGATGTGTTTCATACATTGATCCGTCGCAATCATGGCGGTCTGCCGCAGGATGATCTTGACGTACTTTACAATATCGCACGCGGTAGTGTCGGCCGCGGCCTGCAAATCGCGGAGGAGGGCGGGCTCGAAATTGTCGGCAAACTCGTTCATCTGCTCTATGGCTGGCCGGACTGGCCGTGGTCGCAAATCCATATGCTGGCCGATACAATGGGCCGGCCGGGCCAGGAAGACAGTTTGCGCGCTTTTCAGGATGTCCTGCTCTGGATCGTTGAAACCCTGCTGCGGGCAAAAGCGCGCGGCGAAGCGCCGCCAGCGCCGCTGAATAACGAGGCGACTGAAAAACTACTGGCGCATTACAGCCTTGAAGACTGGATCGCCATTGCCGCCAACCTCCGAAGCCATTTCGACACGGTCGCGCATGCCAACCTCGACAAACGCCATGCCGTGCTCGGCGCTTTCTCCGTTTTCAAAAAAGACGCAGCATGAGCGGCCGGTCCGGCGCATCATATCTTATTTGTGCCACGCCCCGCACGGGCAGCACGTTTTTATGTTCATTGCTGCGTTCGACAGGCATCGCCGGCCAGCCCGAATCCTATTTCCGCAGGGAGGATGAAACACGCTGGGCGGCACAGTGGGGCATTCTGCGCGAGGATGAAAGCTTCGCGTTTTCCGAGTATCTTGAAGGTACGATCAATGCAGGCCGCAGTGAAAATGGCGTGTTCGGAGCGCGGATCATGTGGGGCACTATGACGGAACTGAGCGGCAATCTGGCCGGCCTGTATCCCGGCGTTGCGGGCAGCGGCATAAAGCTTCTGCAGGCGGCTTTCGGAGACGTACAGTTTCTGTATCTCAAACGTACGGATGTTGTCGCACAGGCTATTTCGCGCCTGCGTGCCGAGCAGACCGACTTATGGCATGTCACAGATGATACGACTACCACGGCCACGGCACAGGATGCACATTACGATTTTGAGCGTATCGGCGTTTTCGTGCGGGAAGCCGATGAGCATAATGCGGCCTGGGAGGCGTGGTTCCGGGAGCAGGGGATAGACCCGCACCGCGTGTTTTATGAAGACCTTGCAGACTCGCCTGCCACGGAAATCCGCAGGATCATGACATATCTCCGCCTTGATCCGGAAACGGCTGGCTGGCTTGAATCCGGCAACAAACGCATGGCCGATGAGATCAGTCATGAATGGGCGATGCGCTATCGCAAGGAAGCGGGCGTATAACATATCCTTGTCATGCGCCGCCGTTTCATGCGACAAAAATGATGGATAAACAAAGAGAAGAGTGCCGGGGCACCTGCGTTATGACTGAGAAAAACTACTACATCACCACGCCGATCTACTATGTGAACGACAAACCGCACCTGGGACACACTTATACGACTGTGGCCTGTGACGTACTGGCGCGATTCAAACGTCTGGACGGCTATAACGTTATGTTTCTGACCGGCACAGACGAGCATGGTTTGAAAGTCCGGCAGGCGGCCGAAAAAGCCGGGATCGACCCGCAGAGCTTTACCGACCAGGTCTCACAGAACTTTCGCGATCTCGCGCCGCTGATGAATTACTCTAACGATGATTTTATCCGCACCACCGAGGAGCGGCATAAAAAGGCCGCGCAGGCGCTGTGGCAAGCGATTGTCGATGCCGGGAACGACGATATTTATCTCGGTAAATATAGCGGCTGGTATGCTGTCCGGGACGAAGCGTTTTACGGCGAGGACGAACTGACCGAAGTTGACGGCAAGAAAGTTGCTCCGTCCGGCGCAGAGTGCCAATGGATGGAAGAGGAAAGCTATTTCTTCCGTCTGTCGGCATGGCAGGAACGGCTGCTGGAGTTTTACGAAGCCCATCCCGATTTCATTTTGCCCGCCAGCCGCCGTAACGAGGTCATCAGCTTCGTCAAAGGCGGGTTGCGTGATCTGTCAATCAGCCGTACAACCTTTGACTGGGGCGTGAGAGTGCCGGGCGATGAAAAACACGTCATGTATGTCTGGATCGACGCGCTGACCAACTATATGACCGCGGTGGGCTATCCCGATACGGACAGCGACAGTTATAGCACGTTCTGGCCGGCGGACCTGCATATGGTCGGCAAGGATATATTGCGCTTTCACGCCGTTTACTGGCCGGCCTTTCTGATGGCCGCCGGGCTGAAGCCGCCGAAGCGGATTTTCGCCCATGGCTGGTGGACGATCGAGGGCGAGAAGATGTCAAAATCGCTTGGAAACGTCATCGCGCCGCAGGATCTGGTTGATCGTTATGGCGTTGACGCCGCGCGCTATTTCATGATGCGCGAAGTCCCGTTCGGCAATGACGGCAATTTCAGTCATGACGCGGCGCTGAACCGGATTAACGGCGATCTGGCCAACGGGCTGGGCAATCTGGCACAGCGGACCTTGTCGATGATTCATAAGAACTGTGAAGAAAAAGTGCCTTCTTTCAATGAACTAACGGGTGATGATAAAGCCTTGCTTAAAGAGTCGCATGACACGATGCTGACCTCTATCCGCACCGCTCTTGACACGCAACAGTTTCATAAGGCGGTAGAGGCCATTATGGCCGTCTGCGATGCGGCCAATGCCTATATCGACCACCAGGCGCCATGGACGCTGAAGAAAGAAGACCCGGCGCGCATGGGCACCGTGCTTTATGTTCTTGCAGAAACGATCCGCTGTCTGGCACTGGCGATGCAGCCGTTTACCCCGGACAGCGCCGCGAAAATGCTGGATCAGCTTGGTATCCCGACAGAGCAGCGCAACTTTTCTTATCTGGATGCCGCACATATGTTAACGCCCGGCACATCGATTGCGAAACCGGAAGGGATTTTCCCCCGCCTGCTGGAAGACGAACCGCAACAGGCCGCAGGGCAGGGCGGATGATAGCAGAGAAACTCTGGTTTATTTACGCGCTGACTGCCGCCGTCCTCTGGGGGGTCGGCTATGTCCTGGCCGAAAAGCTCCTAAAGGGTGGTATCGGTCCCGCTTTCCTGATGTTCGCCTCCGGTACGGTCACACTGCCGCTTTATTTCCTGCTGGCGCTTTACCTGGGACAGTTCAAAAGCGGCATTGAGGTTCTCCTTGCCGATAACGGCAAACTGATTTTAGTGATCGTGTCAGCACTCACAGTCCTCGGCGGCACGTTTCTTGTCTTCTTAGGTATTTCGGAAAAAAATGCGACCCTGGTCAACCTGATTGAAATTTCATACCCGTTTTTCACCTTTATATTTGCGTGGCTGATCCTGCGTGAAGTGCAGCTAAGCTGGGAAACGGCCGTTGGCGGCCTTTTGATTTTCAGCGGCATCACACTTATATTTCTGAAGGCCAGCAGCTAAATTGCATGCAGGATTATAGAATATGTATATCGACTCTCATTGCCATCTGACTCACAACCGGCTGAAACATCTTGGCGCACAGGCGGATATAGTGCATAACGCGGCCGCTGCAGGCGTTGACGGGATGTTGACGATCAGTTGCCAGATTCGCGGCGATTTCCCGGCTGTGCTGGAAACCGCGCAGAGCTTTGATAATGTCTGGTGTACGATTGGCACCCATCCGCATGACGCCGGAGATGAGGCTGAGAAAGCAATTACACTTGATGAATTGGTCGAGCTTGCCTCTTCTGATCCGAACATTGTCGGTATAGGCGAGAGCGGCCTTGATTATTATTACCAACATGCGCCGGCCTGTGACCAGCAGGACAGCTTCCGCAAACATATCCGCGCCTGTATGACCACCGGCCTGCCGCTCGTCGTTCATGCCCGCGAGGCGGATGAGGATATTATTCGCATCCTGAAAGAAGAAGGGGCCGGTGCAGATAGCTTGCGGGGCGTCATGCATTGCTTTAGCTCCGGACGGCAAATGGGGGAGGCGGCGCTTGAACTGGGGTTTTATATTTCCTTCTCCGGTATCGTCACGTTTGATAAATCGCAAGAACTGCAGGACTTCGCCAGGAACGTGCCTCTTGAACGCACCTTAATTGAAACAGATGCACCGTTTCTGGCCCCCGCACCCCACCGCGGTAAAATCAATGAGCCAGCCCTGGTTGTACATACCGCCGCAACGCTTGCCAAAATTCATAATATTTCTGAAGAAAATCTGGCAACTATCACAAGTAAGAACTTTTTTGATCTTTTTGAAAAGGCACAAAAGCGATGAAAGCCGAGTTTATTTTAATGGGATGCAGCGTCTCTTCCGGCGTACCGGCGCTCGGCAATGACTGGGGCGCGTGCGACCCTGATGAACCGAAAAACCGGCGCAACCGCCCCTGCGCCATATTAAAAACAGACGAAACGACACTGGTGATCGATACCGGCCCGGACTTTCGCAGCCAGATGAATGAGCTAAATCTCGGGACATGCGATGCCGTTCTCTATACGCATGCACATAGTGATCATATCCTTGGTATTGATGAGTTGCGGATCGTGCGTCACCGCAAAGGGGCGTTGGTTGATATATATGGTAACCGTGAAACCATTAAAACCCTGTGCAGCCGTTTTGATTACATGTTTGAAGACAAAACCCATTATGCGCGGGTCTTACATCCCCATATTATTGAACAGGAAAAGCTGTATAGGCCGATAGAGATTCACGGTGTCAATATTGTTCCGTTTCATCAGGATCATGGCGATTGCGCCTGTTTGGGGTTTCGGTTCGGTTCTCTCGGTTATTCGGTCGATATGCATGACTTGACGCAGGATTCTGTTGACGTTCTGAGGGGAGTCGATGTCTGGGTCGCCGACGGGGCAGGGCACCATATTGAGGATCATAAGACACATGCGCCTCTCAGTCGGCTTTACAAACTCAACGAACAAATAGGGGCAAAGACGGTTTACGTCATTGGCCTGTCCAAGTTCATGGATTACCAGACATTAAAAGACGAACTTCCCAAGGGATTTGAACCGGCTTATGACGGCCTGCGTATACCGGTCTTTTTGAACAAAGCGAATACCTAGTTCCGATCGAGCCGTGTCAGGGCGGCGATGGCTTGTTCATTGCCTTGCCGGGCCGCACGGCGATACCAGCCTACAGCTTCTTCGAGATCCTGATCGACACCAAGACCTTGCTCATAAAACTCGCCCAGATAATATTGCGCGATCGTATCGCCGTTATTCGCAGCTTTTCTGTACCATTCATGAGCCTCACGATAATCCACATCAATATTGTCAAGTCCATGATGGAAGTATGAAGCCACGGCACGCTGCGCGATCGGATGATCTTCTGCTGCCGCCTTCAGCCAGGTGCGATAGGCGATGCCGTAATCCTGTCTTGTGCCGATACCTTTGTAATGCATCAGCCCAAGAGCGAAGAGTGCCTGTACCTCGCCACGATCTGCACCTTTCTTGAACCACCGATAGGCATGCTGATCGTCTTTTTGTACACCTAGTCCTTCGTAAAATATTGTGCCGATGTAATAAAAAGACTCGAGATGATTTTCACTCGCCGATCTATATAGCCATTTGCGTGCCAGTATATAGTCCTGAGCCAAGCCACGCCCGTGATAATACAGCATACCCATACCATGCTGGGCTCCTACATGACCTTTACCGGCCGCTTTTAACCACCACATGTGGGCTTGCTCAAAATCAATTTTCGTACCGCTGCCATCATAGTAGCGTTTGCCAATTTCGTACCATATATCTGTATCATCCGGAAATTCCTCAGACAGTTTTTCCAACTGGTCGAGGTTTTTCGAGTTGTACTTGCCAGCATGCGACGATGTGACAGGCACAATAGTCAGCAGTAGCACCAGCAGAAAAAGTAGTCTCATTACGCACCATAGGGTTATTATTCATCTATCTCTAATTTTAGCATTAATAAGCTTAAGACGTTAAATATATTCTGCATGGAAAGAGAGTGATCCAGCCCAGAGGCGGGCGGGGTTGTACATAGTAAAGTTACAATAAACCATGTTGCAACAAAATAGAATTGTCTCTGTTTTTACAAAGTAGAATTGTCACTACT
>CAYUKA010000013.1:0-61323 GCA_964445195.1 uncultured Micavibrio sp.
GGCCGCGGCACCGACATCCAGCTCGGCGGCAACTTTGAAATGAGGGTCGCTCACGAAGTCGATGATGGCTGGACCGATGCCAAAAAAGAAAAGGCCGTCGCCAATATCAGGGCCGAAATCGAGCAAGACCGTGAAACCGTCCGCGAGGCCGGCGGCCTGTATGTGATCGGCACGGAACGGCACGAATCCCGCCGCATCGACAACCAGCTGCGCGGCCGTTCAGGCCGGCAGGGTGATCCCGGCGCCTCGATCTTCTTCCTGTCGCTGGAAGATGATCTGATGCGCATTTTCGGCTCGGAGAAGATGGAAGCGCTGCTGGCGCATAAGCATATCGGCCTGCGCGATGGTGAAGCCCTGACCCACCCGTGGATCAGCAAAACGCTGGAACGCGCGCAGAGCAAAGTCGAGGCCATGAACTTCGATGTGCGGAAAAACCTGCTCAAATTCGACAACGTCATGAACGACCAGCGCAAAGTCATTTATGAACAGCGCCGCGAAATCATGAAGGCAGAAGAGGTCAGCGAGTTCGTCACCGATATGCGGCACGAAGTCATCGACGAGCTTGTGCACCGCTGTATCCCCCCGAAGACTTACCCGGAACACTGGGATATCGAAACACTGAAAAGCGAGACACAGCGCATTCTCAATCTCGACATCCCTGTCGATGACTGGGCCGGGGAAGAAGGCATCGCCGAAACCGAGATTACAGAACGGATCATCGACGCCTCAGACCGCAAGATGGCCGAGAAAGCCGCCAATACCGGGCCGGAGCTATACAAACGCCTGCAAAAAGGCATGGTGCTGCAAAAGCTCGACCAGCATTGGAAAGAGCACCTGCTTAATCTCGACCATCTGCGCCAGGGTATTAATCTGCGCGCCTTTGGCCAGCGCGACCCGCTCAACGAATATAAGGCCGAAGCCTTTGCTATGTTCGAACTGATGCTCGACAATCTGCGCGAGGATGTGACAGAAACGCTGGCGCTGGTTGAATTCAATGTGGACGATGATACCAAAAGCCTGTTCATGCGCCGCGCACCGATGCCGGAAGACGCTAAGGAAACGCGTCAGGACCCCGCCCTCATGGGCCTCCAGCGTCAATCAGTGGGCTATAACCGCGACCGGGAGAGCGCGGTCCAACCGTTCCCGGAAAAGCAGGCATTTGATAAAAACGACCCGTCAACATGGGGCAAAGTCCAGCGAAACGCGCCCTGCCCGTGCGGCAGCGGTAAAAAATATAAACACTGCCACGGCAAGCTTGTTTAAGCTGCCGCTTCCCCTGCTTTCGCCTTTGCTTTTGGCTTCACGCGCAACAATGTGATCTGGTTGCGCTGGCGCCGGACGATATCGATTTGCAGGCCATAAAAGTTAAAGCACTGCCCGGCTTCCGGGATCATCTGCGCCTCATGCAGCACCAACCCGGCAATCGTAGAATAATGCTCGTCCGGCAACTCCCACTCGAATTCACGGTTCAGATCGCGGATCGTCACGTCCCCTTCGATCAGGTAAGTGCCGTTCGGCTGTTTCCGGACGCCGCCGACAATTTCGTCGGTTTCATCTTCAATCTCGCCGACGATCTCCTCAAGAATATCCTCCAGCGTCACGATCCCCATGAAACTGCCATATTCATCGACCACCAGCGCAAAATGCTCGCGCCGCTCCCGGAAAGCCTGAAGCTGGTCAAACAATGCTGTTGTTTCAGGGATAAACCAGGGCTCGGCCGCCAGCGTGTCAATGCGGATCTTGTCGGTTTTGCCTTTGTGCGCCTGCATTTCCTTGAGCAGCGTTTTGACATGCACGACCCCGACAATATTGTCGGTATCCTTTTTCCACAGCGGAATACGCGTATAAGGGCTGTCGAGGACATCTTCGATAATTTTGTCTGCCAGCTGCTCGGCATCGACCATGATGACGTTCTTGCGGTGGGTCATGATTTCCTCGACATCGACATCGGCGAGATCAAGGATCGAACGCAGCATTGCGCGCTGTTGGTGAGTTTCCTGCTCCGGTCCCCGGTGCATTTCGATCACCCCGCGCAATACCTCCAGGTGGCTGCCGGCCGAAACCATCGACATATCGGCCCCAAGGGTTTTAAGAACCAGCCGCACGATACGGGTAATCAATTCGGTAATCGGCGCCAGCACGATCGTCACGACATAAATTACCGGCGCGATGAACAACGCCATCTTGTCGGCGAAATGCAGCGCATAGGTTTTCGGCAGGACTTCGGCGAAGATCAGCACCAGCAAGGTCATCACCAGTGTGGCATAGGCGACGCCCGCCTCGCCGACCAGCTTGATCAGTACGCTGGTCGCCAGCGCCGAGGCCAGAATGTTAACGAGGTTATTGCCCAGCAGCAATGCGCCGATCATCCGGTCCTTGTTCGACCGGATTTTATTGACGATGGCCGCACGCTTGTTGCCCTCTTTCTCCCAGCCCAGCATGCGCGCCTTCGAGGCTGCCGTCAGCGCAGTCTCCGAGCCGGAAAAGAAACCGGACATCAGCAGCAGCACGAAAATCGAGCCGACCGCTATCCACAAACCGTAATCCATCTCTTTTTTCTCCTGTTACGATCTTGTTTTTTTCATGATCCCGCACTCGAATGTTCCAGCACCGCCAGAACATCCTGCGGGTCGATATCAGCCGACACATGCGCCTTGCCGATTCCGTTAACAACGATGAAGCGCAGGCGCCCCTGCTCCATTTTCTTGTCCGTTTTCATCAAACCGGCCAGAGTCTGCGCATCAACATCCAGCGGCGGAAAGATCATACTGATGCGTGTCGGTAATCCGACAGCCGCCAGGTGAGCCTCCACCCGGTCCGCATCAGACTCACGGCATAGCCCGGCGCGGTGCGAAAGGCGAAACGCCAGAACCATGCCGATCGCGACCGCCTCGCCATGCAACAACCGCCCGTCATAGCCCGCTGCCGCCTCCAGCGCATGCCCGAATGTATGGCCGAGATTGAGCAGGGCGCGCTGCCCGTGCTCGCGCTCATCAGCGGCAACAATCTCCGCTTTCTTGCGGCAGGATACGGCAACCGCCTTCGCAAGCGCCGCCGGATCAAGCGCACAAACCTTTTCGCCATTCTGCTCCAGCCACAGGAAAAACTCTGCATCGCCGATCAGCCCGTATTTGACGATCTCCGCATAGCCGGCCAATACCTCGCGCCGCGGCAGGGTGTCCAGCGCGGCAAGATCACAGACAACGCTTTGCGGCTGGTAAAACGCACCGACCAGGTTCTTACCCTGCGGCGCATTGATCCCGGTTTTGCCGCCAACCGAACTATCGACCTGCGCCAGCAGGCTGGTCGGCACCTGGACATAGTGGATGCCACGCAGCACCGTTGCCGCGGCAAAGCCGCCTAAATCGCCAATCACGCCGCCGCCAACGGCAAACAGGACAGAACCGCGCTCCACCCCGTGATCAAGCAGCCACGCTATCACCCGCTCAAGATTATTAAAGGATTTCGTTTGCTCGCCAGTGGGTAAAGCCAGCAACTGCACACTGTGCGGTCCGCAGGCTTTCAGCGCCTCGTAAACCTGCCCGCCCCAGGGTACAGAGACATTCTCATCCGTCAGCACGAACAACGCCCGGCCGGTCATATCAAACGGCACGTAATCGCCAATCGCAGGCAGTAAACCGCGCCTTATGTGAATAGTATAGGAGCGTTCTCCCAGAGAAATCGGCACAGTTTCAGTTTCTGAAGACGGGACAGCGTCAGCCTGTTTTTCGGTGTTCATAGCGTAAATAGTGATGAAGTTTTTGCAGGGCCTGGTTCACAATTGCCTCAACCGGACCATTATGGCTGTCGATGATGATATCAGCCTTTTCATAGACAGGATAGCGTACTTCCGCCAGCGCGGTCAGAATGTCTTCAGGGTCAGCGTCTTTCAGCAGCGGGCGCTTGTCCTTGCCCGCTGTACGCGCGACCATAACGTCCATCTCGGCCCGCACCCAGATAGAGACAGTCCGCCCCCAGACCATATCGGCAGTTTCAGGCGTCATCACCGCGCCGCCGCCCGTCGCAATGACCCCCTTACCCTGATCAACCAGGCGCTTAATCACGCGCTTTTCGCCGTCACGGAAATAGTCCTCGCCAAATTTGTCAAAAATCTCGGCAATGCTCATCCCCGCCGCCTGTTCGACTTCGTCGTCCGAATCGGTAAAAGGAAGCTTGATAATATCAGCCAGAGCCCGCCCCAGCCGGGTTTTGCCCGCGCCCATCATGCCGGTTAATACCAGCGGGCGGTCGAGCATACGCTTTATATCGTCGGCCATGTCCTGATCATAGGTCGCCATAGTCATGCTTATGCCATGAGGAAGGGGAAAAAGACAATCCCGCCATTGCATTTTTGATAAAGCTTGCTTAGTTTTTCTACTGGTTTAATCAAAAAATTGGCAGACAGCCGGGGCAAATGAAAACAATCCGACTCCCTATCCTTATATGCGGCGCATTGATCATGCTTCTCGCAGGCGGTTTTGTTTACTTCGCCGTTGCTGATATGCCCGTTGCAACACAGACAATCAGCAAAACTTTATCTAACGACCGCTTTTTCAGCACAGAGAATGATGCCCGGACCAATTAAAGCCATCTTGCTGGCGGGCGCACTTATCCTTTGGCAAGGGGCGCTGGCCCTGCCCGCTGCCGCCGATGACCGCATGGCCGGGTCGGTTCACATCATAATGCCCGCACAGGATGAGGATGAAGTTGATACGCAGCCCGCAGCAGCACAGCCTGCCGCCGTACACACATCGCCAGCACGTACAGCCGGACGGACGGCATCTTCCAATAGCGCCCGGCAAGCGCATAGCAGCGTTAATTTTACCGCGCTTGAATCACACGGCCTGCTCACCAGCGCTTCACAAGGCAGCCTTGGCCGCGACCTCTGGCATGGTACGGCGCGCTCCCTGCTGGTCGAATATCTGCCGCAGTTGCCGACGGCCCCCGGCTTCTACACTGTCAGCAAGCTCGTACGGAAACTTTTGTTAACAGCGGCCGACACAAGCCTGCTGCGCGCCGATGAAAAGCCCCGCCCCGGTGCCGACCTGACAACGCTGCGGCTGCAGAAACTTTTGGAAATGGGCGCTTATCAAGAGGCCTTCACGTTATATACACGTCATTCTTCCGCCCCCTATCATCAGGACCTTGCCCGCATGGGCGTGCTCGCCGCATTTTACACAAAACAGCCGGCACTCGGATGCCTTGAAGCCAGGGTGGTCGAATCACGCTTTTCCGATGTGCTTTTTTGGCAACAAATCCAAAAAATCTGCGCATACTTTCTGTCAAACGAGCCTGTCGATCCAGCCCAACTCGAAGAGTCACCCGGATTTGAAGCGGGCACAATTTTGCGTGAACTGGTGACCAAACCGCGTTACCGCATGACCGTGAACAGCGTTGAAGCCCTCAAACCCTTGCGACCGCTGGAAATAGCCGCCCTCACTGCAGCAGATAAACTTGATTTCAGCAAGTTCCGCGCCGATGACCCGGCCGCCCTGCCCCCTCATGTCTTAGGCCTTTTGATTACAGAGCCGTCGATGCCCGCATCACAAGCCTTTGCCCTCAGAGTCGCAGCCGCCGCCCGCGGCGTGATTACAGCCGACATGATGGCCTCTTTCTACAATGATAAGGCACAGGAACTGTTTGGTGAGCGCGCGACATCGCTGTCCGGCTTTAAACCTTTAAAGGGCTGGCAACGGCTGCCCTATCTGTATCGTGCCCTGTCCTCATCAGATGATGAAGATGAACAGGCCGCGATTGCCGAAAAGCTGCTGGCCCTGACAACAACATATGAACTGGCGGCATTCCGCCCGTTTGCCCCGCTGATCGCCGCCATTGCGCCGGACAAAATGACCGGGGATATGATTCGCACATCTTTGCGGATTATGATGGATGCCGGAACAGACATACCCACAACATGGTATGAGGCCGATGCCCTGACACAAATTCAAACAACGGTGAACGATAGAGCCACTCTGATCACCTATGCCGCCTTCCGGCTGGCGACCCCAGGCGATATGAAAGACGCCTCACAAGCAGCTGATAAAAAAGAGAAAAGAATACATTTTACCGAGGATGAGCAGCGAGCCATAAAAATTATTTATGAAAAACTTGACAAAACTGATATATTTCATAATTATGTGGCCGGGAAAACTTATGAAAAAGATGGGGGCTTGACAAGCCCTGTCGATTATGTAATGCCATCTATTGGCTTGATAGAGTACCTTAAAAAAGCAGAGTATGAAAAACGTCTCGGAGAGGTTATTCTGTTAAGCGCCATCGCATTACGCGATTCGTCCCCTGGCAACGTAAAGCCGGGACTGGTTCGCGAAATCATTGATGGTCTTACAGCAGTGGGGTTAATAGAAGAAGCCCGGTTACTGGCCTACGAAGCCGCGCTGGGTATGAGTGAAAAATAAAAGGAGAAAAATAATGGCACGTCCAGGTCGTCCACCGAAAGAAAAGCCCAAGCTTCATCCCTTGGTCGATTCTTTCCTCGATATGCTCACTACAGAACGTGGTGCGGCAATGAACACAAGACAAGCCTACTGGCGCGACCTGGCTGACTTCAGCCTTTATCTTCGCGCCGCAGACAAAATCGAGATTGTCGACGCAACAACCGACCAGATCAAAGCCTACCTCGAAGATCTGGCCGGTAAAATTCATGTCAAAGGCCAGAACAAGGCAAAAATTGCGACCCGGACTGTAGCCCGCCGTTTGTCGGCGCTGCGCCAGTTCTATCGTTACCTGGTATCGGAAAACATCCGCAAGGACGACCCGACCTCCTCGATTGAAAGCCCGAAACAAACCCGTACCCTGCCGAAAACGCTCAGCGAAGCTGAAGTCAGCACGCTGATCAAAACGGCAGGTCAGGGTGGCGGCGCCGATAGCGTACGCCTCGTCTGCCTGCTGGAAATGCTTTATGCCACCGGCTTGCGTGTATCGGAGCTGGTTGGCCTCGCCATGTCGGCGATTGGCGAAGACATGCAGTTCCTGATGGTCGCCGGCAAAGGCGGTCGTGAGCGTATGGTCCCCCTTTCAGAGCCTGCCCAAAAGGCTCTGAAAGCATATTTGGACGTGCGTAAGCAGTTCATCAGCCCTGATGACACAGGCACGCAGGCCCAATGGTTGTTCCCGTCACGGACGTCTGAGAGCGGTCACCTGACCCGCCAGCGATTCGCGCAACTGCTGAAAGACCTGGCTGAAGCCGCGCAAATCGATGCCGACCGAGTCAGCCCGCACATTCTGCGTCACGCTTTTGCGACGCACCTGCTGAGCAACGGTGCAGACCTGCGCTCTGTCCAGAAGATGCTGGGCCACGCGGATATTGCGACCACGCAGATATATACACATATTATCGGTGATGAAGCCAAAAAAACCGTTGAAGACAAGCATCCGCTGTCGAAGACGGGTACAGACGAGTAATCGTCCTTCACGAATCGAACATAAAATAGCGAGTAGGATTTGATTATTCTGCTCGCTATTTTTATACTGCCCCCTTCCCAATTCTGATGTGAGTGCAAATGAGTCAACTTGAGTTTGAAAAACCGGTTCTTGAGCTGGAAGCCAAGATCACCGAGTTGAAAAAGGTCAACGGCGACGACAGCCTGAATATCGCCGATGAAATTACCCGCATGCAGGGCAAGATCGACCGGCTGCTGAAACAAGCGTACGGTCGCCTTACCCCCCAGCAAAAAGTCCAGGTTGCGCGTCATCAGGACCGCCCGCATTTCCGCGACTACGTCACAGGCTTTATCGAGGATTTTACGCCTTTGGCCGGCGACCGTAACTTCGGCGAAGACGAAGCGTTGCTCGGCGGGCTGGGACGATTCCGCGGCCGCTCCTGCGTCATTATGGGCCACGAGAAAGGCCATGACACCGAAAGCCGGATTCGCCACAATTTTGGCATGGCCCGCCCGGAAGGCTACCGCAAAGCGCAGCGGCTGATGAAAATGGCTGAACAGTTCGAGTTACCGATTATTACGCTCGTCGACACGGCCGGCGCCTATCCCGGCGTTGGCGCGGAAGAGCGCGGCCAGGCCGAAGCGATCGCCAAAGCGATTGAGACCTGCCTGCGGGTACAGGTGCCGATTATTTCAGTGATTATCGGCGAAGGCGGCTCCGGTGGCGCTGTCGCAATTGCTGTTGCCGACCGGATTTACATGCTGGAACACTCGATTTACTCGGTGATTTCACCGGAAGGCTGCGCCTCGATTTTATGGCGCAGCGCCGATCATGCGGACGATGCCGCCGCCGCCCTGAAACTGACGGCACAGGACCTTTATGATCTGAAGCTGATTGACGGCATTATCGCCGAACCTGTCGGCGGCGCGCATAGAAAGAAAGAAGAGACAATCGAAGCGGTCGCTCTGCAGGTCGAAAAGGCGCTGGATAACCTGACGCCATGGAACGGAGAAAAGCTGAAGCAAAAACGTCATGACAAGTTCCTCAAAATGGGCCGCTCACTGTAGGGATACAGACTCAGCTCTACAAACGCCGGATCAAAAGCCCCTGGCTTTACAGGGCTGTCTGCTGCGAAGACAGGGCTTCTGAAGCTGGTGCGGTGCGTGGCGCACCATAATAAGGTTCCGGCCGTTTGAGCCTGAATTCCGGTGGCTTTCTTTTGCCGTAAATCGACGCCACCATATCCTCGGTCATACGCGCCCTGACCATCATATTCATGAAATCGCCGTGACCGGCGCGGCGATGGCCGTCTTCGGGCGCCGCTGCCCGATAGTAGAGCATCAGGAACACCCGGATCGCAGCCGTCAGCGATGTATTCGGGTTTTTCCGCAACTGTATCAGCGAACAAATATCGTGGATACGGCATTGCTCCCGCCGGGCGATTTCTTTCAGGGCACTCCACATCTCGGGTTCAAGACGTACAGAGGTCCTGCGGTTTAAAACCGTAATATTACGGCTGACCAATGTACTTTTCGTTTCGGTTGTATTTTCGCTCTGCTCCTGCATCACTCTCCCCGCTTGCTGAAAAGGCATATCCCGCACAAAAATTCTGCGCTCCAAAACGTACGCGAATGCGTACGCAGGCTTTTAGTGTAGAGGAGTTGACGTACATCACAAGCGGAAGATGTATAAAAATAAAAATTAATCTTCTTATGGTTGATATTGATCGGGCGCAAAAGCCTTGATGGATAAGGCATGAGGCAAATTTTCCAATCGGCTTTGCAAAATGCCGAAGACCATACGATGGCGTTCGATCCGGGACAGCGCCGCAAACTGCGAACAAACAATCACGATTTGAAAATGGCTTTCGCCACTGCCGTCATCGCCACTATGGCCCGCATGTAAGTGACTTTCATTTATAACCTTAAGTTGATCCGGATGAAGAGAGTCCTGTAAAGCACTTTCAATCTGCGCTGCGATTCGCCCGGTCATGGATGATAATTCCCTGCTTTGAAAACTTGTTTACGGTAACAGGACATATCATAATTATAGAAGATGCCGAAAATATATTTGAAGCCCAATTCCGCCGAGTATCTTGATGAGACTGCCAAGCCTCATCGCTACACATGCGATATGCCTGGATGCGGCGAAAAAGCCGAACACAGGGCGCCAAAGGACCGCAGCCTGAATGAACATTACCGCTTTTGCCTCCAGCATGTGCAGGACTATAACAAGGCATGGGATTACTTTTCCGGCATGGCCGCACGCGATATCGAGGATCATATCATTCGCAGCGGCCTGTGGGACCGGCCGACCTGGCGCTTTGAAAGCTACACAAATCTTGAGGATGATCTCAAACACAAGGCCTGGCAAACCTATAATTACAGCGAGGCCGATTCTGAAAGCGAAGAAAACACAAGCGCCGGCCCGCGCTTTGCCGGCACGTCACCGGAATATGAAGCGCTGGCGATCATGGGCTTAACACCGCCGGTCGATCTGGCGCAAATCAAGACGCGCTACAAGGACCTGGCCAAAAAGCACCATCCCGACCTGAACCGAAACGACCTAAAAGCCGAGGAGCTTCTCAAACGCATTAATATGGCCTATACAATATTAAGACTGGCCTATGAAACGTTTGAAACCCTAAGCAAAGAGACTGACACCGCCCGTGACTGACAACAATCAAAACACCGGAACGCCGGCGCCTTTCGCCCCGAACAGCGCCGAGCACACCACGATTCCCGACACGACATTCAATGCTCGCGACACGTTCGGCCTTGATCTCGACTGGGAAGTGCCGGGATTCAGCCATCACCACCCGAACGTGCCGGATATCGACGACAGCTACCATTTCGATCACGATACAACGCTGTCAATCCTTGCCGGCTTTGCCCATAACCGCCGGGTCATGATCCAGGGCTATCACGGCACCGGAAAATCAACCCATATTGAACAGGTTGCAGCCCGCCTGAACTGGCCCTGTGTGCGCATTAACCTCGATAGTCATGTCAGCCGTATTGACCTGCTCGGCAAGGATATGATCGTGCTGAAGGACGGCCAGCAGGTCACCGAATATAAAGAGGGCCTGTTGCCATGGGCGCTGCAAAACCCGGTGGCGCTGGTGTTCGATGAATATGACGCCGGCCGCCCGGACGTAATGTTCGTGATCCAGCGTGTGCTGGAAGCTGAGGGACGATTAACCCTGCTCGACCAGAATACGGTGATCCGGCCCCACCCGGCCTTCCGCCTGTTCGCCACCGCCAACACGATCGGGCTTGGCGATACAACCGGCCTGTATCACGGCTCGCAGCAGCTAAACCAAGCCCAGCTTGACCGCTGGAATATCGTCACGACGCTGAACTACCTGCCGCATGACGATGAAATGCAGATCATGCTGCAGAAGAACCCCGACCTTGATAATGCCGAAGGCCGCGAAGAAATCGACGCTATGGTCCGCCTCGCCGACCTGACGCGGCAGGGCTTTATCAATGGTGATTTATCAACCCTGATGTCGCCGCGCACGGTTCTGAGCTGGATTGAAAATGAAAAAATCTTCCGCGACCGCGAGTTTTCGTTCCGCCTCAGCTTCCTGAACAAATGTGACGAAGCCGAACGCCCGGCCATCGCCGAGTATTACCAGCGCTGCTTCGGGGTCGATATCATGGACGAGGCCGATGCTTGATTTGTCATCATACGGCAAAGCCATCGCCGCACTAGCAGACGCCATCAAGGCACGCGAAACCGATCCGGCACAAGGGCTCTTTCTGGATGCCGCTATCCAGAGATTCGAGTTTACCTACGAGCTGTCATGGAAAACATTGAAACGTTTTCTGGAAATGACCGGTGCGTCTGAGGAGGCCGTTGACACGCTGTCTTTTGCCGATCTGATCCGCACAGGAAATGAACACGGGCTACTTTTGAATGACTGGACACGCTGGAGCGAATACAGAAACGCGCGCAATAAAACCAGCCATACCTATGATGAAAACAAAGCGCTTGAGGTTTATCGAATCATTCCATCATTTCTTGACGAGGCCAAATATCTGTATGCCCAAATCAACGCCCGACAGTCTGAATAAGCGCACCGGGCTGTACCTCCCCGATGCTGAGACGGCCATCGTTCTGGATATTCTTGGCCGATACGCGCCTGGACGCGCGGTCACGGTGTTTGGTTCGCGCGCGACGGGAAAAAACCTGAAACCCTATTCCGATCTTGATCTCTGCATCATGGGCGACATGCCTCTCACTCTGGCCCAGAACGCCAGCCTTGAAGACGCGTTCAGCGAAAGCGACCTGCCGATCAAAGTCGATATTGCCGACTGGGCCGCAACAGATGAAAGTTTTCGCCGTATTATCATGCAACAGGCACTTCCTTTAATAGAATGACCGACAGCGAGACACAGCAAAGCCGGCTCGAACAGTTCAAGACCGCGACGGCCGCGGCGCTACGGGCACTGGCGCGCCGCAAGAATGTCGATGTCAGCTTTTCCGCCAATGAAGGCGCTTATCCGAACGCGCAGGACCAATCCCCGCAGGGCGCGGCCCGCTTGCCCCTGCCCGACCGGGAAATGAGCGAGAGCAGCAAGGCGCTCGTGCGCGGCAACGCCGATGCCCGCGCCCTGCGCCTGCAACATCACAGCGCCGCCCTGCACCGGGAAAACGCGCCGCTCGACCTGACGGCGCAGGCTGTTTTCAACGCGCTGGAGCAGGCGCGCTGCGAAGCGCTGGGCATGAGCGAGATGAAGGGGGTCGCCGACAATCTTCATACGGTGCTGGATCAAAAATGCCGCCGCCTCGGCTACGAAGCCATCGACACGCGCGAAGACGCAAATATCGCCGATGCCATGCATGTTATGGCCCGTCTGGCCTTGACCGGTGAAGAAGCGCCCGCTACCGCGCAAAAGCTGGCCGGGCTGTGGCGGCCGTGGCTGGATGACAAACTCGGCCCGGACGGGCTGGCGCGGCTGCGCCCGGCCCTGCACGATCAGGAACAGTTCGCCGCCCTTGCCCGCGCCCTGATCCGTGAAATGGATATGGATGCCGGCGAAGACGACAGACAAGCCGACAACCCCGATGAAAAAGCCGAACAGGCTGGCGAACCTGACGGCCCGGATGACCAGACCGAAGATCAGGACGATGAGCAAAGCGCCGACGAACACGCCGGTTCCGATGGCGCCGATGACAGCGACACGACCGAAGATAGCGGCGAAAGCCAGCAGGCCGCCGCCGAAGACACGCCTGACGAGGTCCAGCATACCGCCGCCGAGGAAGATGACGCCGGGCTGCCGCAAGTGAAACGGCCGGAGGGGTATATACCCGGCCCTGACAGCTCCTACACGATCTACACAACCCAGTATGACGAGACCATACGCGCCGAGGATCTGGCCGAGCGCGAGGAACTTGAACGCCTGCGCGCCATGCTGGACCAGCAGCTCGCCCACCTGCAGAACGTTACCACCAAGCTGGCGAACCGCCTGCAACGCAAACTGATGGCCAAGCAGCAGCGCTCCTGGCAATTCGATATGGATGAAGGGCTTCTTGATGTCGGCCGCCTCGCCCGCATCGTGGCCAACCCGACCGTGCCGCTGGCCTATAAGCAGGAAAAGGAGACCGAGTTCCGCGATACCGTTGTCACACTGCTGATCGACAATTCCGGTTCTATGCGCGGTCGGCCGATCGCGATTGCCGCGATGTGCACCGATATCCTCGCCCGCACGCTGGAGCGCTGCGGCGTCAAGGTCGAGATTCTCGGCTTTACGACGCGGGCATGGAAAGGCGGCAAGGCCCGTGACCTGTGGATACAGAACAACCGCCCGCCTCACCCGGGCCGTCTTAACGATATACGGCACATCATCTACAAACCGGCAGACTCGCCGTGGCGGCGATCCCGGCGCAATCTCGGCCTGATGCTCAAAGAAGGGCTGCTGAAAGAAAATATCGACGGCGAAGCGCTTGTCTGGGCCTATAACCGCCTCGCCCCGCGCGGCGAGCAGCGCAAGATCCTGATGGTCATCTCAGACGGCGCGCCGGTCGATGACTCGACCCTGTCCGTCAACCCGTCGAACATTCTTGAACAGGATTTGCGCAACATCATCGCCTGGATCGAAGACCAGTCGCCGGTCGAGCTAACGGCCATCGGTATCGGTCATGACGTGACCCGTTATTACCGCCGGGCCATGACCATTGCCGATGCCGACGAGCTGGCCAAAGCGCTGGTATCGCAGATTGAAGATTTGTTTGAGGTCAGGACTTAATTCCCTTAACCCAGCCTGATCTCCGTCGGGCGTAACACCGCCGGGCCGGCTTCGGCAAACTGCGTTTGCGGTTCCTCATCTGGTTCAAGGCTGGCGGTAGGATTCATGATATGGGTTTCAAAAGCCTTGATAATTTTTTCAATAAACGCCAGCATGCCGCGCTGGTTACCCTGCAAGTCCTGCAACCCGTCATCTGCTACAACCCAGACCCGCCCCGGCTCGGCCCAGATACCATCCTCACCACTCTCGTAATCCTTGCTCACAACGCCATTACTTAAATATGATTCCATATCATCGCCACTCTTTTTATTAAGAATAGCAAACCCATTTATAGTCACGCCCATTGGCGCAAGCTTGCCCTTAGAGATATGGAAAGGAACGAATGATATTCCATCACTAAACATGTCAAAGATGCGACGTTCCGTCACTTCCCATGGATTACCGGAAAATAATTTTCGAGCACGACCAAACGCGGGGGCATACTGCGTACCTCCATTACGCAAGCGCGTCAGGTTCAGGATTTCCAGCGCCAGCATATCAAGCTTATCAGGTTCCGCCGAAGAATTTGCCGGATCGCCAGGCCGGTAAGGTTTATCATTAATTTCATCGCCGCGGATATCAACCCATGGCACACGAATGAAGGCTCGATCGTCAAAATCCAAGAATGCTATAGCCATATCGTTATTACCAGGTTTATATTTCAGAGCCTGCCTAAATCGCTCGGAATTAATTGCCTGCGCTGCACCGCTGGTCTGAATATAAAATTCGTCGTCATCCATAGAAATGCTTGAATCAAACCCAATAACCAATGCGATTGATACGGGATCAAGATTAGCGGACGCGAGGCTCTCGTGCCTGTAGATCTTCTCGGCTTCCTTCAATTCTACACCGGAAAAATCATCGACATGAGAGTTATTGGCCATAGCCGGCTGGCTGGCCAGAAGACCGCCTGCAAGAAGTCCTGCTGCTGCCGCTGTCATAGCGGCTGTTAAATAACCTCGCCTGAACATTCTTATTTTTGCTGCTATTTTTGATATTGCAGGCACAATATTTACATAGATTGGGACTGCGGGTCAAGGCGCTGGTATCGCAGATTGAGGACTTGTTCGAGGTCAGAGGGTAATCTCTATCCTCTCATTCCGAACGCCGGCTCCTGCCGCCATCCCAAGCGCCGTCCCCCTTTCGTCATCCCGAGCGTATGCGAGGGATCTCCCCGTTCAGTGCGCGGCCTCATGAGATGTCTCGCGTACGCTCGACATGACAGTGGGTGGATTATTAACCCAACCTGATCTCCGTCGGGCGTAACACCGCCGGGCCGGCTTCGGCAAACTGCGTTTGCGGTTCCTCATCTGGTTCAAGGCTGGCGGTAGGATTCATGATATGGGTTTCAAAAGCCTTGATAATTTTTTCAATAAACGCCAGCATGCCGCGCTGGTTACCCTGCAAGTCCTGCAACCCGTCATCTGCTACAACCCAGACCCGCCCCGGCTCGGCCCAGATACCATCCTCACCACTCTCGTAATCCTTGCTCACAACGTTATCACTCAAGTAGGTGTCCAGATCACTATTGTTATTAATGATGGCAAACCCATTTATAGTCACGCCCATTGCCGTAAGTTTATTTCTGGCAAAATTAGCAGAAACAGTTGATTTTCCGTCACTAAACATGTCAAAGATGCGACGTTCCGTCACTTCCCATGGATTACCGGAAAATAATTTTCGAGCACGACCAAACGCGGGGGCATACTGCGTACCTCCATTACGCAAGCGCGTCAGGTTCAGGATTTCCAGCGCCAGCATATCAAGCTTATCAGGTTCCGCCGAAGAATTTGCCGGATCGCCAGGCCGGTAAGGTTTATCATTAATTTCATCGCCGCGGATATCAACCCATGGCACACGAATGACAGCTCGGCCGTCAAAATCGAGGAATGCCATAGCCATATCGTTGTTATCAGACTTGTATTTCAAAGCCTGACGAAATCGCTCGGAATTAATCGCCTGCGCTGCACCGCTGGTCTGAATATAAAATTCGCTGTCATCCATAGAAATGCTTGTATCAAATCCAATAACCAATGCGATTGATACGGGATCAAGATTGGCGGACGCGAGGCTCTCATGCCTGTAGATCGTCTCGGCTTCCTTAAATTCCACACTGGAAGAATCATCGACATGAGGATTACCAGCCATAGCCGGCTGGCTGGCCAGAAGACCGCCTGCAAGAAGTCCTGCTGCCGCCGCTGTCATAGCGGCTTTCAAATAACCTCGCCTGTTCATTCTTATTGTTATTTTTTTTAATATTTAAGTCAAGACATTTACACGAATTGCAACTGCGGTCAATGCGCAGTGCAACAAAGCTTATTACCCCGGCTGCCACAACAGCGCACCGGGCGGGCGGACATAAGAGGCCGCGTAAACCGGTTCAGGCACAGGCTGTGGCTCCCGCCCCAGCGCCAGCATCGTGCGGCGATACTGGTCGACCCCGGCTGTTTCGACCATTAACTTCTGGGTCATGACATCTTCGACTTTGTCATAGAAGGCCTGCAGCCCTTCCTTGTCCTCATCAAACTCATCAAGCCCGTCATCGGCCACAACCCAGACCCGCCCCGGTTCGGCCCAGATACCGTCCGGGCTTTCTACATGTTCCCTGGTGGCCAGATGCTTTTCGGCCCACTCATCAAGCGGGATCAGATCATAGCCGTTAATATTCCTTGGATTAAAACGGATGGCCGCTACATCTTTATTTTTGATAATCAGCCCATTGACGGTCACGCCCCATTCTTCTGATAACCGCTTGCTGGCCCTGTCAACACCATGCTCTGTGTAGCCGTCCGTATACAAATCCAGCACCCGTCTTTCGATCGGTTGCCAGGGACAGGCGGGAAACAACTCGCCGGCAAACTTAAGCGCTTGGTTAATTTGTGTGCCGCCCTGGTCCCTGACTCGCGGCAGGGCCGCCAGTTCGGTCGTATAAAGATCAAGGTCGTCGGGCGCCGCCGAACTGTGGGCCGGATCATCAGGCAGGAACGGTTTATCGTTAATCTTATTGCCCCGGATATCGATCCATGAAAGCCGTACATTGAAAAAGCCCGCAGGCGAAAACGTGTTACGTTCATTTTTGCCGTCATACTCCATCAAAGCCAGCGCGACCGACTGGTGACCCGGCTTATGCTTGACCGCATGGCGGAAGGACTCGGAATTCAGGGCCCGGGCGGTTGCCTGCTTCTGCGTCCTGTATTCATCTGCTTGCATAGAGCCACTGGTATCATCGGCAATCACCAGCACACAGCCCACCGGATCATTCCCGGCCGAGGCCAGCGGGTGGCGGACATTCAGGGCGATTTCCTCGTAAGTTGCTAAAGAAGCCCCGGCAGGCTCAGCCAGCGCCGGTCTCAACCCGAGAGCACCGGCACCCAGCGCGGCACCACTGGCAGCGAAAGACTTCAGTACATTACGTCTTGTAATCTGTGTAACCTGTGTCATCTGCAAATAATCGCCATATTACCCCGGATTACCCCGGCTGCCACAACAGCGCACCGGGCGGGCGGACATAAGAGGCCGCGTAAACCGGTTCAGGCACAGGCTGTGGCTCCCGCCCCAGCGCCAGCATCGTGCGGCGATACTGGTCGACCCCGGCTGTTTCGACCATTAACTTCTGGGTCATGACATCTTCGACTTTGTCATAGAAGGCCTGCAGCCCTTCCTTGTCCTCATCAAACTCATCAAGCCCGTCATCGGCCACAACCCAGACCCGCCCCGGTTCGGCCCAGATACCGTCCGGGCTTTCTACATGTTCCCTGGTGGCCAGATGCTTTTCGGCCCACTCATCAAGCGGGATCAGATCATAGCCGTTAATATTCCTTGGATTAAAACGGATGGCCGCTACATCTTTATTTTTGATAATCAGCCCATTGACGGTCACGCCCCATTCTTCTGATAACCGCTTGCTGGCCCTGTCAACACCATGCTCTGTGTAGCCGTCCGTATACAAATCCAGCACCCGTCTTTCGATCGGTTGCCAGGGACAGGCGGGAAACAACTCGCCGGCAAACTTAAGCGCTTGGTTAATTTGTGTGCCGCCCTGGTCCCTGACTCGCGGCAGGGCCGCCAGTTCGGTCGTATAAAGATCAAGGTCGTCGGGCGCCGCCGAACTGTGGGCCGGATCATCAGGCAGGAACGGTTTATCGTTAATCTTATTGCCCCGGATATCGATCCATGAAAGCCGTACATTGAAAAAGCCCGCAGGCGAAAACGTGTTACGTTCATTTTTGCCGTCATACTCCATCAAAGCCAGCGCGACCGACTGGTGACCCGGCTTATGCTTGACCGCATGGCGGAAGGACTCGGAATTCAGGGCCCGGGCGGTTGCCTGCTTCTGCGTCCTGTATTCATTGCGTATGTCTTTTATAGAGCCACTGGTATCATCGGCAATCACCAACACACAGCCCACAGGATCATTCCCGGTCGAGGCCAGCGGATGGCGGGCATCCAGAGCAATTTCCTCGTAAGGCGCCAACAAAGACTCGTCAGGCTCAAAAGAAACCCCATAAGCGTGGGCCGGCCGTCCCAGTAAAGAGGCGGCTGCAAATGCACCGACACTGGCGCCCAACCCTAAAACTCCGCGTCTGTCGTAACGCATGCTTACAACCTTCTGTGAAATTAGATTGTGGCATATTTGCATAAACAAGAACCACATGCAACAAATGCAAATAAGAAAGCGCTGGTTTTTCGGGGCCGGATTGCCTAAAACGAAAGCACCATGTCTGATTCACACATTAAACAGCGCGCCTACAAGCCCCGCCCGGTCAGCGGCTTTCCCGAATGGCTGCCGCAGGAGCGGCTGGTCGAGCAGCACTGGTTCGACCATATCCGCCGTGTGTTTGAGTCCTACGGCTTTTGTTCTATCGAAACCCCGTCGGTTGAGGAGCTTGAAATCCTGCAGGCTAAGGGCGAGGTCGATAAGGAAATCTATGTGATCGAGCGCCTGCACAAGGACGAGGATGATGACAGCGAGGCCCGTCTGGCCCTGCATTTCGACCAGACCGTGCCGCTGGCGCGCTATGTCGCCCAGCATTTCAACGAACTGATCTTCCCGTTCAAGCGCTACCAGATCCAGCGCGTCTGGCGCGGCGAACGGCCGCAGGCCGGGCGCTTCCGCGAATTTTACCAATGCGATATCGACGTGATCAATGTCGACGCCCTGCCCCTGCATTTCGACGCCGAAATGCCCGCCATCATCTGGGAAGTCCTGTCCGGCCTGCCGGGCATGGAAAACGAACAAATCCAGCTACGGATCAGTAATAGGAAGATATTGATTGGTTTATGTGAAGCGCTCGGCATTCATTCGGATGAGCGTATTGCCGAATACACAAGACTTATAGACAAGCTGCAAAAATTAGGCGCAGAAGAAACACTGCCGGGCCTCAAACTTAACCTGAGGCTGGATCAGCTTGATGAAAATCTGGCCGATAGCTTTATGGATCTGGCCAAAATACAAGCTAGTGCTCATGAAATTTCTGGATTGCTTCGCGATTTTATCGCTCGCAATGACGTCATTGCGAGGAGTGATAACGACGAAGCAATCCAGACATTAAATGAAGGAATCTCCGAACTCGAAGCTGTCATGGACAATCTAAAACACCTCCCCGAAGGCGCCGTCGTTGCCGATCTCTCCATCGTCCGCGGGCTGGATTATTACACCGGTACGGTCTACGAAACCGTCTTTACCGCCGATCCCGGCTATGGCTCGATCTGTTCCGGCGGGCGCTATGACGATCTCGCCAGCGGCTATATCAACAAGAAGCTGCCAGGCGTCGGCATCTCGATCGGCTTTTCACGGCTGTTTGACCGGCTGCGGCAAAAGGGCGCGTTCGATACGTCCCGCGCCTCACCGGCCGGCATCCTGATGGTGCTGCCGAACGAGGAACAGCGCACCGCCGCCGCCGAGGCCGCCCGCATCCTGCGCGGGCGCGGCTACAAGGTCGAGCTGTACCACGCGCCGCAAAAAATCAAGAAGCAGCTTTCCTATGCCGAACGGAAAGGCATTCCTTATGTCTGGTTCCCACCGTTTGAAGCCGGGCAGGCGCATGAGGTAAAATGTATGGAGAGCGGCACGCAAGTCGAAGCCGCCCCCGAAACATGGACAAGCAAGAACGAGAAGGATACGCGCGATGCGGCTGTGGCTTAATTTTCTGGTGATGTTGTTGATAACCGCCCCTGCAACGGCGCAGGATAGTGACGCTGACGGCTACACCTACTCCCCCGACGGCTGCGAATTTGAGATCACCTTCCCCGAAGAGCCGTATACCGTCAATCGTTGCCATGACAAGATGAGCGATAAATGCCAGTTGATGAGCAGCTATACCCGTGTCTTCGACCTCGATGCGACGGTCAATTTCTATCTGACCTGCGAACCGACATCGCAAAGCCGCCGCCAGGAATTCACGCCTGACCTGCTGCGTACCTCCCTGCTCGCCCGCCCGCGTGTCAGCCGTCTGGAAGTTTACGATATCAACCTGAAAGACACCGACGAAGCGATGATGAGCGCGCTGGTCGGCGCCGGTCCCAGCCCGGTCGGCAATGACAATATGATTTATATTGCCCAGATATGGGTCGGTGATGAATCGATCCTGAGCCTTGAAGGCGAACTGATCGGCGATAATACGGTCGCCGCCGACCAGCTATTTGCCGATATCCTGCGCAGCCTGCGGCACAAAGACTGGGATGATTCCACGCCGGCCATCACAGACACGGCAGACGATACAAACACCACGCCCGCGGACGATAGCGCCGCGCCCTAGGGCAACAAAACCATATAGTTTTCATATTCTTTGACAGCCGCCATTTTTTTCTATAACGTAGCCCCCGGAGGCTACTGGGAGACTCTGGCTAAAGGCAGGGTGGTTGCCACTCTGCCTTTAGCCCCCTCCCTCAGCCCCTCATTTTTTCATGAACACATTCGGGCATACCAATAAAAAAGGCGCTGAGAGAAAGCGCCTTTTAGAAAAGAAATATACCAAGAATGTTTAAGGCTTGGGAGCGCCGCCGGCTGCCCCGGGCTTATCCCCGCCCAGGAATTCAGCCAGCGCATCGGCATCAAGGGCTGCCGCATCATTGGCAGGATTCTGCCCGACCGGCGCCAAAGTCATCGGCGGCAAGATCATAGGATTAACAAGCTGACCATCTTTCCACAACTGGCCCACTGCCTGGATCGTCGGGTTTTTCTTGCCTTCATATGTCACGACAAGCGGCTCGAATGTCTCGCCGGCTTTAATAAGCACGCCCGGGGCGTTAAACTCTGCCGACAGCCCTTCATGCGGCGTCACAAGAATCGTCAGATACAAATCATATTCAAGCGTTTCTGGCACCGACGCATTGAAATCGTCGTCAAAGACAACCGGTATCAGCGTCATTTCCCATTTACCGTCTTCCCCTTCCGGCGGGATCACGACAGGTTCCATGTACATCTGGTCCTTGTCCACCTGCGGCGGCTCGATCTTTTCCTGCGGCAGAACCGATGCCAGCTCCTTCGCAGCCTCATTAATTTTATCAATGCCCGCCGGATCAGCCTGCGCAAGCGATTGGAGGTATTGCCCGACCTGTTTTGGAAAGGCGCTGTCAAACCGTGCCATGACAACCGGAAACTCTTCATCCGGCTGTTGCATATAGCTGACAAATGCGGCAAGAGATTTCGGGTCGACTTCAGAAAAATCGTATTGACCCTCATCATCTTTCTTCACTTGCTTGGCAAGATCGCTGATGCCGGTTTTCAGGCTTTGTATGTATTTCGGGACAGCCTCTTTGTGCGCGGCTATAATCTTTTCGCGCTTTGCACTTTCCACGCGCTCCTGATCGCCCATTTGCTGAAAATGAGCCACAAGTTTTTCAATCGCAGCTTCCATAGCCGCTGATAATTCAGGCATCACAATCTCCCTGTTGTGCTAGTGATTACTGTAGTTATAGAAATAAGTCGTAACATGACACCGACAGACCGTCAAGACGGTAAACGCCGATAAATCAGCCGTGCGCCGCGCATTCTGCTTTAATATGTGTCACCATGGCAAAAAAGCCGTTACGGCGGCTCGGGCTCAGATGCCCGCTCAATCCGAGCTTGTCGAACGCGTCATGAATGTCGATAGCCGGGATGTCTTTTACCGGCCTGTCCTGATACGCCAGCACAAGGATATAGATGAGGCCACGTACAATCTGGGCGTCACTATCGGCAGTGAAATGATAAACCGATTCACCCCCATCACTCTTGCGAATCTCTGAAACCAGCCAAACTCTGGATGTGCAGCCTTTGACAAGATACTCATCGGTTTTCTGATCTTCGCCCATAGCATCAAGACGCTGTCCCAGATCAATCAGGTAGCGGTAACGGTCTTCCCAGCTGTCAAAAAGGCCGAAACTTTCGGCCAGATCATCAAGATTTTTTGCAGGCATCAGTCTTAGTCAACCATTCGTTCAAGCCATTGAATATAATATGAACGGTGAAAGAGCAAAGAAATTATATATGTTCGGCTCGCCATCGTGTCTATTGCATCCTGTGGGCAGAAACACCATTTGATTAATAAAGCCTCTTGCAAGCCCTTGCAAAGCTTGGCTACAGTGGAACTGTATAGAGATTAAAAAAAGCGGAAAGGCTTGAATTTGCAATGAGTAAATCCGGAGACAGCGACAGCAAGAATACGCTTTATTGCTCCTTCTGCGGCAAAAGCCAGCACGAAGTCCGTAAACTTATTGCCGGGCCGAACGTGTTCATTTGCAATGAATGCGTTGAGCTTTGCATGGATATTATTCGTGAAGAGGACAAGTCATCTATCGTCCGCTCCGGCGAAGGCGTGCCGACACCGTCTGAAATTAAATCTGTTCTCGATGATTACGTTATCGGCCAGGAAGACGCGAAGCGTGTACTGTCAGTTGCGGTACACAATCACTACAAGCGTATGGAACACAGCCAGTCGGGCACCGCTGAAATTGAACTGTCCAAATCCAATATCCTGCTGGTCGGGCCCACCGGTTGCGGTAAAACCCTCCTGGCCCAGACACTGGCGCGCATTCTGGATGTACCGTTTACAATGGCCGATGCCACAACGCTCACCGAGGCCGGCTATGTCGGTGAGGATGTCGAGAATATCGTGCTTAAATTGCTGCAGTCGAGCGACTACAATGTCGAGCGCGCGCAGCGCGGTATCGTCTATATCGACGAAATTGACAAAATCAGCCGCAAATCCGACAACCCGTCTATCACCCGCGACGTTTCGGGCGAAGGCGTGCAACAGGCGCTGCTGAAACTGATGGAAGGCACAGTCGCCTCGGTACCGCCGCAGGGCGGGCGTAAACACCCGCAGCAGGAATTCCTGCAGGTTGATACCGCCAATATCCTGTTTATCTGCGGCGGTGCTTTTGCCGGTCTGGACAGAATTATTGCCGAACGCGGCCGCGGCACCACAATCGGCTTTGGCGCTGATGTCCGCGATGCTGATGAACGCAAGATCGGCGAGTTGTTCAAAGAACTGGAACCGGAAGACCTGCTGCGTTACGGCCTGATCCCCGAATTTGTCGGCCGTCTGCCGATTATCGCAACGCTTGAGGATCTGGACGAAGACGCCCTGATCCAGATTCTGACCGAACCGAAAAACGCGCTGGTCAAGCAATATAACCTGCTGTTCGATATGGAGAATGTTGAACTGCGCTTCACCGATGGTGCGCTCAAAGCCATTGCACAGAAGGCGATTGAGCGGAAGACCGGGGCCAGGGGCTTAAGGTCGATCCTCGAAAACCTGTTGCTCCATACGATGTTCGAACTGCCGGATATCGAGGGCCTGCAGGAAGTTGTCGTCGAAGAGAAAACTGTGCGCGATAACAAAACGCCGACCTATGTCTATGCCGACAAGAAAAAGAAAAGCTCCGCCAAGTCTAAAAAGGGCAAGGAAGAAGAAGCCGCAGCGAGCTAGGTTGGCACGAACCGTTTTTCCCTGATGATTTCAGACTTTATTTCGGTTAGACTTGAGTACCATGCCGAGCGCCAAACCCCTTATCGCGATTCTTGTGCCCTGTTATAACGAGCAGGAAGTTATTGATACCTGCCACGAGCGGATTGCCGCGGCGCTCAAGCCGCTTGAACAGGAATACCGGTTCACGATCACCTATGTGAATGACGGCAGCCGCGATGACACGCTGGATAAATTACTCGCAATCCGCAAAGCTGATAAACGTGTCAGCGTGATCAACCTGTCGCGCAATTTCGGCAAGGAAGCTGCGATGACGGCCGGCCTTGATCATATAAAGGGCGATGCCGTGATTATCCTGGATGCCGACCTGCAAGACCCGCCGGAACTGATCCCCGGGCTGATTAAAATCTGGCGTGATGAAGACGCCGATGTTGTTTACGGCCAGCGGGAAAGCCGTCTCGGCGAAACATGGTTCAAGAAATTTACGGCCGCTGCGTTTTACCACGTCATCAATAAAATCAGCCGCGTCGACATCCCGCTCAACACCGGTGACTTCAGGTTAATGAACCGGCGATCGCTTGACGCGTTGAACGAGCTGCGCGAAAAACACCGCTTTATGAAGGGCCTGTTCGCCTGGATCGGCTACAAACAGGTGCCGTTAAAATACCAGCGCCAGCCCCGCGTCGCCGGCCGGACCAAATGGGACTACCTGAAGCTCTGGAACCTCTCGCTGGAGGGCATTACAGGGTTCAGCATGACACCGTTGCGAATGGCAACCCTGTTCGGCCTGATGATCTCGATTTTTGCCTTCCTGTTCGGCGGTTACATTATTATTGATACCATGGTCAGCGGCAGCAATGTCCCCGGCTATCCATCCCTGATGGCGATGGTGACTTTCCTGAGCGGCATCCAGCTCATGACCATCGGCATTCTCGGCGAATATATCGGCCGGATATTCAACGAAACCAAAAAACGCCCACTTTACCTGATTGACCGGGTTTATGAGCCGTGATGTCATAAATTACGGCTGCGTTAACGCCGTATTATCATTTAACCGATTATGATATAACGATTTATAGAGACTCGACGCCCAGATAACAAGGAGCCTTTGTCACCATGACCAGCGAAGCAAAAATCCAGCCCGAAGCCAATAAACAATACCGTTTAATCACCCGCAGCGACATGGATGGCCTGGTCTGTGCTGTGATACTGAAGCAGCTGGACTTTATCAACGACATCAAGTTCGCCCATCCGAAGGACATGCAGGACGGGGTGATTGAGGTCAGCGCCGCGGATATTACCACCAACCTGCCCTATGTAGAGGGCGTCTATCTCTGTTTCGACCACCATGCCAGCGAGATCGAACGCGTTGAAAACCGTCCGGCCAATCATGTTATTGATCCAGATGCGCCGTCTGCTGCGCGGGTTGTCTATGATTATTTCGGCGGGGCCGATAACCCGAAACTGCAAAATGTGACAGAAGATATGATGAAGGTGGTCGACAAGGCCGACTCGGCAGCTTTCACCCGTGAAGACATCCTGAACCCTGAGGGCTGGGAATTGCTGAGCTTCCTGATGGACGCCCGCACCGGGCTGGGACGTTTCCGGGATTTTAACATCTCTAACTATGAGCTGATGATGAAACTGATCGACTATATCAGCGTACCGCATACGATCGAAGAATTGCTGGAACTGCCGGATGTTAAGGAACGCGTCGACTTGTATGCCGAGCACCAGCATAAATGCCGTGAGCAGATTGAACGGTGCTCGCGCGTGCATGACAATCTGGTCGTGCTTGACCTGCGGCGCGAGAACACAATCTGGGCCGGTAACCGCTTTGTGATTTACGCGCTGTTCCCGCAGGCGAATATTTCGATGCACGTCCTGTGGGGCAAGAACAAACAGAACACGGTGTTCGCGGTTGGCAAGTCGATCCTGAACCGCACCAGCAATACCGATATCGGCTCACTAATGCTGGAATATGGCGGGGGCGGCCATAACGCTGCCGGCACCTGCCAAGTTGACAACCTGAAATCTGACGAGATTATGCAGGAGCTGATTGATAAAATCACCGCCAACGGGTAAATCGCAGCCTTTATTAACAACCAAGCCGATTGCCTCGCAGGGCGTGCGCAACCTCATTTTTTTATTTACCTCAAAAAATCATCCAGGGCTTTACCTTGGACGTAAAAGAGATAGATAAAAAACACTCTGCCACCCGTCAGGATAATCCTTTTATGTCACATACGCCTGTTATCATATGGTTTCGTCAGGATCTGCGCCTGAAGGACAACCCAGCCCTGCGCGCCGCGGCTGCAGACGGTCGTCCGGTGATCCCTGTTTATGTCCTTGACGATAAAAATGCCGGGCAATGGCAAATGGGCGGTGCCAGCCGCTGGTGGCTGCATCAAAGCCTGAAGGCGCTCGATCATAGCCTGTCCGGCCATTTAGTGGTCCGGCGCGGCGATGCGACGCAGATCATCCCGCAGCTCGTTCGCGAGACCGGCGCACAGGCCGTCTACTGGAACCGCTGTTACGAGCCGTGGCGCATTAAGCGCGACAAAGCGATCAAAACCGATTTACAGGATAATAATGTCGAGGTGAATAGCTTCAACGGCTCACTGCTGTGGGAGCCTTGGGAGACACTCAAAGACAACGGTACGCCTTACAAGGTCTTTACACCGTTCTACAAAAAAGGCTGTCTGGCCAGGAATGGTGAACCGCCTGCGCCGCAACCTGCACCGAAAAAGCTGGTCTTCGGCCCGGCCCCGGCCTGCGCTGTCACGATCGACGATCTCGGCCTGAAGCCGCGTATCAACTGGTACAGCGAAATGGAGAGCCACTGGACACCGGGCGAAGACGGCGCACAGGCGCGGCTCAAGGACTTTTTGGCGACCGGTCTGCACGGCTATAAAGACAAGCGCAACAACCCGGCCCTGCCCAACGTTTCACGCTTGTCGCCGCATCTGCATTTCGGCGAGATTTCGCCCCGCGAAGCCTGGCATGCCGCCCGCGGCACGGGCATAAGCGAAGGATGGGAACGCGATATGGAACATTTCTGCAGTGAGCTGGGCTGGCGCGAATTTTCGCACAACCTGCTGTATCACTTTCCCAAACTGCCCGCAGCGCCGCTACAGGAAAAGTTCGCCGCTTTTGAATGGAACGATGATCAGGACGCCCTGTGCCGCTGGCAAAAAGGTGAAACCGGCTACCCGATCGTCGATGCCGGCATGCGCGAATTATGGGCGACCGGCTATATGCACAACCGGGTGCGGATGATTACCGGGTCTTTCCTGATCAAGAATTTGTTGCTGCACTGGCACCACGGCGAAAACTGGTTCTGGGATACGCTGGTCGATGCCGACCTGGCCAATAACAGCGCGAGCTGGCAATGGATCGCCGGCTGCGGGGCCGATGCCGCGCCCTATTTCCGCATCTTCAACCCGGTCACGCAGGGCCGGAAATTCGACCCGGACGGAACCTATGTGCGGCAATGGATCCCCGAACTCGCAGAATTACCGGATAAGCAGCTGCACAGCCCATGGGAAAGCGATATCAAAGCCGATTACCCGCCGCCGCTGGTCGACCATAAAGACGCACGCCAGGAAGCTCTGGCGCGGTTCGAACGGATCAAGGGAACATAGATGTTAAGGGCGCGGTTTGGCGTCGGCTTCGAAATCTGACGGTCTGGCGCCGTCAATCGCATACCTGATCCTTTTGGCCGCCTCAACCGGCGTCATATCAATGTTTAATCCCGCTGCCATAGGTGCCTTGAAAGCTTGAATGTAAGGTTCGCCATCACAAGGTTTCCAGATATTCAGATAAAGGGACACCTCGTCATCTTCCAGAGCTGGAACATACTGATCCCTGCGCCGCGCATTCCATGAACTGATATTCACGGACGCAATTTGAGTACCGTCGCTAAGCCCCATTGTCTCGAACGCAATGTCAAGCTCCAACGTCCGGCTTACGAACCGTCCGGTCCGCCATAGATTTGCGCCCAGGTAAAAATCAGGGTTCTGGTGAAAATCCTCAGCCACAAACCCCGCCGCCTTTGCAACGTCTTCGAACCAGCCGCCTTCACCATTAATATCCGGCGTAACGCTACGTTGCCGCTCGCGGGACATCCGGTTAAACGCTTTCAGGTCCACAACGGGTTTATCTCTTAGCATTGCCTGTTCCTTTTTCAGATTTCAAAAACTTTTTACATAAGGAAAGATCGCATGTCAAGGAATAACCCTGTCCATGTAAACGGAATAGACGAACACACAACTTCATAAGCCGCTTGATTGCTACCCCCGCTGTCCTTTCAGGACACAGCCGGCAAAGTATGAATATTTTAAAATTGTAAGGTGATATAGATCAGAGCAGCTTCGGATAATCCTTGCCCGGCAGGGCTGTGCTGCCCATAGCCGCGCTTTTTAACGACACGGCGGGGCGCGCATTCAGGACGGAACCGCGAAACACGCCGCCCAGCCCCTCGCTTGCCGCCCACGGACAGGCAGCAGCATGAAGTTCACGCGCCAGATTTAAACCGCCCGAAACTTGCTCCATACTTATATTTTACAGAATATGCAACCTTTTCCGCAACAAAACCGGTGACTTAACGAAAATCCTGTGCAACTGTGAAGCCATGATCATCAAGCCTCCTGCCCTGAAGCCCGGCGATACTGTCGCCATTATCGCGCCATCGCGATGGCTGGCCGACAATACCCTGGCCCAGGCAAAAGCTGCGATTGAAACCGCGGGCTTTACTGTTCTGATTCATGAGCAAAATAACGAACGGCACCATGAATGGGCCGGCGACTTTGCAACACGGGCGGCGGCGCTCCATGACGTCTTTCAGGATGATCGTATCAAGGCCGTTATTGCTGCGGCCGGCGGCACACGAACGCTGAACCTGCTTGAGTATATTGATTTCTCTATCCTGCAGGCTCATCCCAAAATCCTGATGGGTTATAGCGACGTCACGGCGCTGTTGAATGCGCAGCTGGCCCAAAATCACATAATAGCCTTTCACGGCCCCGATGCTGCCCGGCTGGCGAAAAATAGCGCGGGCGATAACAAGGCGGCCTTCGCCCTGCTGCAGGGTGAAACACCATTCTATAACCTTGAAACAGCCACCGTTCTCAAGCCGGGGGTCGCCAACGGCCCGCTGATCGGCGGTAATCTCTGTATCCTCAATTACCTGATGGGCACCGCTTACGCCCCCGCTTTTAATAACGCCCTCCTGTTTATTGAGGACGAGCTTGAAGAGCTGCGCAATATCGACCGCATGCTGCTGAATCTCCGTCGACTCGGACGGCTGGACCAGGTCAGCGGCCTGATGGTTGGCGGCTTTACCATGACGCTTAATGGCGGACGTGTGCCTTTCCCCTATGATGTACGGGATTTGATCGAAGA
Organism: uncultured Micavibrio sp.; assembly: GCA_964445195.1. Classification (GTDB taxonomy): domain Bacteria; phylum Pseudomonadota; class Alphaproteobacteria; order Micavibrionales; family Micavibrionaceae; genus UM-FILTER-47-13. Next base: position 29,009 of record CAYUKA010000013.1, read on the forward strand.
GCATACGCAGGGACTTGATATCCCCGTCATTATCGACGCCCCGTTCGGCCATGGCGAAGACCTGCCTTGCTTCCCGGTCGGCGGCCAGGCCCGCCTGACAGCTACAAAAGACCATATCGCTCTGGAATTGACGGAAAGCGCGGTATCGGTATAATCGCGGCGGTAAAACTCACGGGAGCTTTCTATGACCTTTGTCGTCACCGATGTCTGCATCAAGTGCAAATACACAGACTGTGTCGAGGTCTGCCCTGTCGACTGTTTTTACGAAGGCGACAATATGCTGGTCATTCATCCTGATGAATGTATCGACTGCGGTGTGTGCGAGCCTGAATGCCCGATCGAGGCGATTGTGCCCGATATGGACGAGAAGGCCGAAAAATTCCTCGAACTGAACCGTGAAAAATCAGAGCAATGGCCGAATATTACAAGGCGCAAAGACCCCCTGCCCACCGCCGAAGAGTACAAGGACAAAACCGGTAAATACCCGGCTGACTTCGTCGACGCGCCTGGTGAAGGTGATTAGGCACCGCGAACCGGACTATACACGGGGCTCTGCAGCCGGACGATCTTCAGACTGATCATATGTTTTTCCAGATACGTAAGCTGTCAGGGTTTCAACAGCTTGCCGCGTCCTGTCTAAAAACCCGTCGTCGATTTCAGGGCCACGTTCCTTATATTTCAGACCATCGCATTGAGCGGCGCCGTTAAAAAACTGTACAATGGGATTGGCCGCAAGTGCCACGGTTCTGAAAGGTGAACGTAAAAGCAAAGGCAGCGGTGTTCCAAAGATTTCGCTGGCATTACTATTATCAGGCCCGGACGGTAAAAGACCAACGTTATCCCACATATACCTTGAAAAGCGCCCATTATGGACATTATTAAAAAGAACTATGCCATGGCGGTCTTCCTGAAGGTAAATTTGCAATAAAGGCCCGTGAAAGCCCTGAAAACCCTTTGGCTGAATACGAATAACAGCAGCGCCGGAAGCGTTGAAAGGAGACAGCTGCGAAAACCCGGATTCCTGTATAGAAATATGATCGTCATATTCCCGGCGCAATTCGTCCATCAAGGCGCGCATTTTAGCTTTTTTACCATCTATAATTTCCTGTGGCATCTTCATATATCCTTTAATATCATTAGAAATTCTGTCTACTGGCCGCGCCGGACATGTCATAATATCCCCCTTCAATCAGATTCAGTTTCTTGCCTTTGTAAAGACCTTAACGTTATTAAACATAAAGGGCTTTTTTACATCATCCAAAAAATATGTCAACGAACTAAAAAAACAAACCCGGCCTTATTTTTCCGTAAAAAATATTAATTTAAACTCTAAAAAAAGAGCATCAATAAACTGATAAATAACAATAAAGCGTACGGATTTACCCCGCCCTGTAAGACAGGCTTTTTAAATTAAAGTTGAAAATTAAGACTTTCTTAACTATACTCACTCAATCGCGTCACAGACGAAAGATCGAGGGGCCGGGGGCAGTCGCCCTATATAATGCAATCGGGGGGCCAGCATCGACGCAGTTTGTTACCGCTATAAAGGTCGTCAGAACCGTCCAAAGTTCTGGCAGCGAAGACAACTCTAGACCGAAGACAAGGTGATAATATGACCAATGACAATGTCGATTTCAAAACAGGGGATTATGTAGTTTATCCGGCGCACGGCGTCGGCCAGGTAGAAGGTATCGAGAGCATCAGCGCAGGTGGCGCGGAAGTGATGCTGTACAACATCTCCTTTGAAAAAGACCGTATGCGCCTGAAGGTGCCCGTTGTGAAAGCCCAGGCTTCCGGCCTGCGCAAGCTGTGCACCGGCGACCGTATGAAAGATGCGCTGAAAACCCTGAAGGGCCGCGCCCGTATCCGCCGTACGATGTGGAGCCGCCGCGCCCAGGAATATGAAACAAAGATCAATTCCGGCGATCCTGTCGCTATTGCTGAGGTTCTGCGCGATCTGAAACGTAGCAATGACGACACCGATCAATCCTACAGCGAGCGCCAGATCTATCAGGCCGCGCTGGAGCGTCTGGCCCGCGAAGTTGCCGCGGTTGAAAAGATCACCGAAGAAAAAGCGTCTGAACAGCTTCAGGACATTCTGGGCAAAGCCGCCAAACGCAACGCCAAGAAAGCCGAAGCGGAAAAAGACAAAAAAGCCGCTTAAACGTTTCTTCTAAAAATGTTTATAAAACCCCGTCCCCGTGGCGGGGTTTTTTCTTCAATATGTGGATAAGTGTTTGTAATCCTCTGATTCTAATGTATACTGAAATTGATTCTGGGAAGTTTTTTTATTTTCCCCTTCTTTCAAGCCCTTTATCCAACCTGTTGAAAGACTAACAAGCCGTGCGTTTGGCCACATTTGATTCCCGATTCCTCTCTTTAGGTACGCCGCGGCGTATATGGGCAGTTTCGGCCATTCACGCCGAAGCCGACCGGTTAGCGGCGCTGCACGATGATCTTTACTGTCATATCCAGCCCGGTGATCGCATTGTCTATCACGGCAATTATCTAGGCTATGGCGGCGCCCCGGCCGCAACGATTGACGAGCTGCTGACCTTCCGCCGTCTTGTACTGGCCATCCCCGGCATGCAGCCCGAAGATATCGTCTATCTGCGCGGCGAACAGGAGGAAATGTGGCAAAAGCTGATGCAACTGCAATTCGCTCCCAACCCGGCTGAAATCCTGCTATGGATGCTCGGCAAAGGGCTATCGAACACGCTTTACTCTTATGGCCTTAGCCCGCATGACGGTATCGTCGCGGCACAGGAAGGCGTTATGTCCCTGACCCGCTGGACCGGCAAGGTCCGCGAGGCTGTGCGCCGCCGTCCCGGCCATGATATTTTCGGCACGGTATTGCGCCGGGCCGCCTATACGGATCAGGCGACGGACTGCCCGCTCCTGTTCGTCAATGCCGGTATCGACCCGGCGGCGCCACTTGAGAAGCAGGGCGATAATTTCTGGTGGTGCCGTGATGATTTCAACCGTATCGAGCTGCCTTACCAGCCCTTTCAGAAAGTGATCCGCGGTTTCGACCCGCATCATCGCGGCCTCAACATTAACTGCGTCACCGCCACGATCGACGGCGGCTGCGGCTTTGGCGGTTCGCTTGTCTGCGCCGGTTTTGAACCGGACGGGACGCTGGCCGATATGTTCGAAGCATAATCGTATCTCCCGCTCTTTTTTATCCGTAACAGGGAACGAATTCTTTTTTATAAAGGGTTTGTTAATCCGGTACGTACTATGAAGCGTATATATAACCAGATGTAACGAAATGCGCTTTGCGCCGAATAAAGTGGTGGAAACCGCCGAAAACGGCTATAAACGGCATATCACAAGTGGGGAACTCATGACGCATATTGACGATTACGACACACAAAAAGCCAATCTGGACTATATCCAGACCGCGATGGATGCACCGCTGCTCGAAAAAGAGCACGAGTTGTCACTCGCCCGCCGCTGGCGTGACAAGGGCGATGAAAAAGCCCTGCACGAGCTGGTGGAGTCCTATACGCGCCTGGTGATCGCCATGGCGGCCAAGTTCCGTAATTACGGCCTGCCGATGGGTGACCTGATCCAGGAAGGCAATATCGGCCTGATGCAGGCCGCTAACCGGTTCGATCCGGAGCGCGATGTGCGCTTTTCAACCTATGCACAATGGTGGATCCGCGCCTCGATCCAGGATTACGTCCTGCGCAACTGGTCGATCGTTCGCACCGGGACGACAGCGGCGCAAAAATCGCTCTTCTTTAACCTGCGGCGCCTGCGGGCCAAAATCGAAGGGGAAAAGGAAAGCGAAGGGCTCGACCGTGATGATCATAAGACAATCGCCAAAAAGCTTGGCGTCAAGCCACGCGAAGTCCGCGACATGGCCGCGCGCCTGTCCGGCTATGACCAATCCCTGAACGCCACAATCGGCGACGAGGGAGGTGATGACTGGCAGAGCCTGCTCTCCGATGACGGTCCGAACCCGGAAGACGTCGTCATGGGCATGAAAGACGCCGAAACCCGTTCGCAATGGCTCGGCCAGGCGCTGGGAAAGCTGGACGAACGGGAGCAAAAGATCATCCGGAAGCGCCATCTTGGCGATGATGTGGTTACGCTGGAAGACCTGGGCAAAGACCTGGGAATTTCCAAAGAGCGTGTACGCCAGCTCGAAGCCCGGGCTATGGACAAGCTCAAAACCTCGCTGTCAGGCTATGGTAGTGGGTCGTTTCTGGGGTAGTTACCTCATCATGTCATTGCGAGGCATCTCAAGACGCTATGCCAGATGTAATGAGCTTTCTCCGGCCTTACAGGCCGTTCGAAATGACATGTGACGATTCAAAATCACCGCGCACTGATAATTTTATATTTTTGGCCGGCCTGAAGTCCCTGCCCCGGCGGCAGGGCATTCAGGGCGCGGAAACGCTCTTCCTGATACGTATCGAACGGCATACGCCGCGCCAGTGCCGCGACCGTATCACCGGCCTGCGCCGTCACGATCCGGATCCGGTGAGGCTTGATATCTTTCTTTTCCTGGGCCGTCAGGCGCCGCAGGCTGTAGGTCGTGCGCTTCATATCCTCCACCAGCGCTGACGCGGCATTACGCGGCACCGCCAGCTGGAACCTGAAAAATGTATCCGCCGACCAGCGCACCGCCACCAGACGGATCGTCACCGGCTGGTTATTGACCGTGCCGGAAAAAGACGCGGTTGCCGCGCTTTTACCGTTAATCTCAATCCGCTCTGCATCAGACAGCGACTGGCTATCGAGCCAAACCTGCGTCAGGTAGCTATAAGGGTCAAGATTGTCACGGTTCCCCGCCGCATCAAACAGGATGATAGACCCGTTGCCGTCAGACGCCACAATCTTGTCGGGCTGGTTAATCATGCGGAAGCCGGGCGGGACGCTAAAGGTAAAATTCATCTGGGTATGATAAAAGTCCCGGCCCCTGACAAAGCCCTGTTTCGGGCTGTCGCCATAGATCAAACCGTCCAGCATCCGCAGATACTCGTCGCGCTTAATTTCGCCTGACGTCTGCTGTGCCGCGGCCTCAGCGATGGTTTTCTGGATACGGTCGCCGGTCACCGGGTGGGTCGAGAACCAGTTCGGCACCTGGCCGCTACCGCCCTGCCCGGCGATCCGGCGTTCGAGTTCCGTCTGCGCTTCCAGCGCCGTCAGGAACGCCGCCATCGCCCGCGGATTGTAACCGCTGCGCGCCAGATAACGGATACCCAGCGTATCGGCTTCATGCTCCTGCGTGCGCGAATATGATTTCATGAACAGGTTCGAACCAACCCCCAGCGCCTGCGACGCGCTGGCATTATCCAGCGCCGCCGACAGCACCATCGTCCCGAGCGAGGTGACCACACCGCGCGAATAGCGCTCCGCCGAATGACGGCCGGTCACATGGCCGATTTCGTGCCCCAGTACAGCCGCCAGTTCGGCTTCGCTGTTCGCCTGCGCCACCAGCCCCCGCGTCACGTAAATGTAACCGCCCGGCAGGGCAAAGGCGTTCACCATCGGATCATCGAGCAGATAAAATTTGTAATCCACTTCCGGCCGTTCGGTATGGACCGCCACCCGGTCGCCAACGCTTGTAATATAAGCCTGTAGCTCTTTCGTGCCCTCAGGTACGCCAAAGGCCTTGATAATCTTGGCATGCTCCTGCGCCCCGACCTGCATTTCCTGTTCCGGCGACATGAAAGCGGCAAATTGCTGCTGCCCGGTGGCCGGGTTGGTGGAACAGGCCGCCAGCATTAACAAGGCCGCCACCAACAAAGACTTGCCAAACAGCCCGAAAGATCGCAATTGTGTCATCATGAAAACATACTTCGTTATATTTGCAGTGCTCACCTGCCTTTTTATTACACCGATCCGGGCAGAGGATAAAGAGGCGATAGAGACACTCATGCCGCCGCCCGCCGATTTCAGTGCGCTGGGTATGAGCGGCGAAGCGCAGGTCCAGCAGATTATCGACCCTTTGCGCATAAGGCTGCTGGACAATCGCATCGTCCAGCTTGCCGGCCTCGATATCCCCGACCTGACGCCTTATGACAGCGGCCCGATCGGGCTGGCGGCGCTTGCACTGTTGCGCGAAACTCTCATGCAGCGGCATGTCCGCCTGATGCAGATTAAAAACAACCGCAACGGCCGTACGAACCGCATGGGCTATGAGCTGGCCCATCTGGAAGAAAAACTCGATAACACCTGGATACAGGGATTGCTGCTCACTAACGGCCTGGCCCGTATCCGCCCGTCAGCAGAGCATACCGAGATGGCCGCACAAATGATGGCGCTGGAGGATAAAGCCCGCGCCGCCCGCCGCGGCTTGTGGGCGGATGAGGCCTATGCCGTGAAAACCCCGGACACCGCGGGCGAAGCCATGAATGGCTGGGCCATCGTCGAAGGCCGGGTCAAAGCCAGCGCCATGGCCGGCAATACAATTTACCTGAATTTTGATCTCGACTGGCGCAAGGATTTTACTATCGGCATCAAACCGGATGTGCGCCGGGCAATGGCACGGAACGGTCTTAATCCACTCGATTTCGGCAATAAATACGTGCGCGTGCGTGGTTGGGTAGAGAGCTATAACGGACCTTACATCGAATTAATGCACCCGGTCTGGCTGGAAATCTTGCCAGACCCAACCGAAAGCGCTACGCTGCCGGCAGAGAATAATTAACTAATTTATTAGTGCCGCACAGACATGGCCAAACAAAAACAAGATCATCAGCATAACTACGAACGCCGCAGCCCGCTGCTAGACGTCTACCCGAAGTTAGAGCCGTATTCCACGGGATTTCTCGAGGTTAACGACATTCATAGCTTGTATTGGGAGCAATCGGGCAATCCGAACGGGGTGCCGATCGTCCTGCTGCATGACAGTCCCGGCGCCGGTGCGACACCGGAGCAACGCCGCTTTTTCGACCCGGACCATTACCGTATCATTATTTTCGACCAGCGTGGCGCCGGCCGCTCTGCGCCTCTCGGCTGTCTTGAAGACAACACGCTGCAGGACCTGATCGACGATATGGAACGGCTGCGTAAGCAGTTGGACGTGGAACGCTGGCACCTGTTTGGCGGCTCCTGGGGCAGCACTCTGGCACTGTCCTATGCCCGGCAGCACCCGGAACGCTGTCTGGGGATGATCCTGCGCGGCATTTTCCTGATGGAACAAAGCGAAATCGACTGGTTCCTGTACGGCATGAAAATGGTGTTCCCGGAAGCATGGGACCAGTTCGCCGCCGCGATGCCCGAAGACCGGCAAGACGACTTGCTGCGGGCCTATCACGAAGCCCTGACCAGCCCGGATGATCAGATCCGCACAGATGCCGCCATTGCCTGGGGCCTGTACGAAGGGGCCTGCGCCTCGCTGCTGCCGAATTACGAGACCATTACCACCTATGAACAAAAGGCCCAGGCCCTCGCACTGGCACGAATTGAATCTCATTATTTTCTGAATGACGTCATTCCGCCAGAACGCAGCTTGATGAAGGATATCGACAAAATCCGGCATATTCCGGCAGCGATCGTGCAAGGCCGCTACGATATCATCTGCCCGATCCATACGGCCTACCGCCTGCATGTGGCGTGGCCGGAAGCTGATTATGTCGTCGTGCCCGACGGCGGCCATTCCGGGCAGGATCCGACCATCCGCTCCCGCCTGATCGAAGCGACGGAACACGCCCGTACCATACCCGCTTGATCCGTTACGCGGAAACTTTTACAGTCAGCGCAGAATTTCATTTTTTGGTAAAAAGGCGAACCACCCCATGACATTTAAAACACTGACCGAGCTTGATTTATCCGGTAAAATAGTATTGTTGCGCGCCGATCTTAATGTACCGTCTCAGGATGGTAACGTGACCGACACCACCCGGATCGACCGCCTGAAGCCGACGATTGAGGCGCTGCGCGTTAAAGGCGCAAAAACCCTGATCCTGTCGCATTTCGGCCGCCCCAAGGGTGAGCGTAAAGATGAATTATCGCTGTCATTCCTGGTCCCGGTCCTGAAGGAGCGCTGGGGCATAAGCGTCGCCTTCGCCGAAGACTGTATCGGCGCCCCCGCTAAAGAGCTGGCTGACAGCCTGGAAGCTGGCCAGTTCGGGCTGCTGGAAAATGTCCGCTTCCATCCCGGCGAGGAACAGAACGACCCGGCCTTCGCCCGCGAACTGGCCGCGAGCGGCGATTTTTACATCAATGATGCATTTTCCGCCGCGCACCGCGCCCACGCCTCGACTGAAGGCCTGGCCCACCTGCTCCCGACCGGTGCGGGCCTGCTGATGGCGGCAGAGCTCAACGCGTTAAGTGACGCGCTCGAAGCGCCGCAAAAGCCGGTCATGGCCATTGTCGGCGGCGCCAAGATTTCCACGAAACTCAGCGTGCTTAATAACCTGGTCCGCAAGGTTGACTACCTGTTCCTTGGCGGCGGTATGGCCAACACCTTCCTGTACGCGCAGGGCATCGAGGTCGGGCAATCGCTGTGTGAAAAAGAGATGGCCGACGAAGCCCGCAAGATTACGCAAACCGCGAAGGATAATGGCTGCGAGATTATCCTGCCCACCGACCGGGTTACTGTCGCCGAGTTCGGCGAGAACGCGCCGTCAGAGATCCATATGGCGCATGACATGCCCGCAGACCGGGAAGCCATTGATGTCGGCCCGCAGACGATTGAAGCTCTGAAAAACACGCTGCAATCCTGTAAAACCGTTCTGTGGAACGGGCCGCTCGGCGTGTTTGAGGTCAAACCGTTCGATCACGGCACCAACGAGGCGGCAAACGCTGTCGCTGAACTGACCAGAAGCGGCACGCTTGTGAGCGTCGCCGGTGGCGGCGACACGGTGGCCGCGCTGGAAAATGCCGGTTGTATCGGTGATTTTACCTATGTCTCGACCGCTGGCGGGGCTTTCCTTGAATGGCTTGAAGGCAAGACCCTGCCGGGAGTCGCTGCGCTGACAGCCTATAAGGACGCCGCGTAAGGTTAGGCCCTGAGCCTAGCTTTTCCGCGAACCCATAACGATACGAAGGGCGGCCTCTGGCCGGACCCGGTCAAAGTAACGCAGGACTTCGAGCATATCGCCATGGTTAACCAGCCGGCTCTTTGAGCGCATCTTGTGGGTCATCAGGTAGATTTTTGAAAAATCGCTCTTCTGGATGCGAAAGGCCCGGCAGGCAATCGCCATACCTTTCGGGCATGACTGGCGCAGGAACTTGTGTATTTTTTTCGCCGGAATGCCGGTATAGACCGAGAATAGCGCGATAAACTGCGGGATCAGCCCTTTGTCCAGCGCTTCCATGATAGAATCGATATTAAGTTGCCCGGCACTGGCACGCATTTCCGCCGCATTGAGCATTCTCGGGCTGGGCATAAATTCCTCAACAAATACCCTGTTACGCGGCTGTTGTGGTTTGGTTTCCACAAACTCAATCATGACGTCATCAAGAACCGCCTCGGCCTTGTTATCAATGTCGCGGTAAAACGCACGAATGTATGTCCGCAACTCCTCACCAACATGATCATAAAGCGCCCGCGCCAGCGAATCCGGCACATCCTTGCGCATCAACAGGGGTTTGGCAATTGCATCATTCTCACGGGCCATATCGCCCAGAATATTAACGGCGTGACGAGTCAGGCTCAGCCGCTCGTTCTGTGACAGAACCACCGCCGTCCCCAGGTCCCGCGTGTCCGCCAGCGCATCAATGACCTCATCATTCATGCGCTCACGGGCCGCAATCGCCTGCCAGTAATCCGGCCCCTGTGACTTGATAATGTAAATCAGGTCAAGGTCGTTCAGAACAAAGCTTTTTCGCAGAACCGGGGCCGCGACACTGATATCGTCATTCGCAAGATGCAGCACCAGCCGCAGCGGTACATTCTCCAGCGTTGCCAGACGCTCGCTCAAAGCCTGCCGTAAATCGCGCTCTGCCTGCCGCATCAGGCCAATCAGAACGTCAGCCAGCAATTCCTGCTCTTTGGCTTTCAATTCGGTATTTTCAAATAAGTCCGTAACCGCACTGGTCAGCTCAGCCCTGGCCAGCGGCTTGTTATCGCGCACCAGCTCATAAAGCTTGTGACTGTCGTAAAGACGGACGAGCAGAGGCGTCATGTGCGACGACTTATCCAGCCTGTTAATATCCATAGCCTTTCAATCCCGTAAGTTACCTTCAACTCTTACGGCTTGCGCCTCACACCCCAAATATATACGCCGGTATACGTGCCAAAGACTGGCGCGTATGGTTTTTCTTTATTTATCATTTATCAGGAAGATCTTTGCCGGTTTGGCATGGTGCCGCTTATATTGCGGTTTATATGATCTTCCCCCTCACAATGCAATTTATACGCTGTATTCGTTTATATTGCGTTAACAGCACTGGAACAGTACAATTTACAGGCTATATAAGTTTGGAAAGCTTTTCTTAAGCCTTTACGTTTAGAATAGAAATGTTGGTATCGGTTCAACGAACAAGCGGGTAAATTCAGAATGGTTAATCCTTTATCGAGCGCTGCCTCGGCAGCCCAGACGCAGATCGCCAATCCGTTTCAGGAGAACATTAATCAGCGGATCAGCAATCCGGCTGAAGCGCAGCCGCAGCCGCAGCCGAATCAAACACAGCCGGCCGGTGCGCCCGCCGCGCAGACCCAGCAGGTCGCCACCAACAACCAGAATAACACGGCGCCGCAGGAGACCCAGCAGGCCTCTGCCAATACATCACAATCACAAAGCGCTTCGGGCGCCGAACAGGAACGCGGCAGCATCGTCGACATCTCTGTTTAAATCAAAGAATTCACCCGTTAGGAACGGTAAGCGGCGCTTTGATGAAAGCGCCGTTTTTCGTTATGGCCTGTCATCATTGCCAAATCCTTCTTTCACCGTTACCCTCCCCTGATGAGCAAAGAGATAGACGAAAAGACCCCATGGGACCTTTACCACGATTATGAAGGGCTGGATAAGATCCTGACGGCGCAGCAGCCATGGAGTGCCGAAAACGGCAACCCGCCGGTCCATGATGAAATGCTGTTCATCATCTTCCACCAGATTTATGAACTGTGGTTCAAACAAATCCTGTTTGAGCTGGACGATATCCAGGACCGCCTGTCGCGCGATATTGTCGATGACCGTGATATGCAGCCGATCCTGACGTACCTGAACCGTATCGCTGAAATAACCAGGCAGCTTGTCGGCATGATCGATGTGCTGGAAACCATGCCGCCGCAATCCTTTGTAGATTTCCGCCGTTACCTGAAAACAGCTTCCGGGTTCCAGAGCTGGCAATTCCGCCTGGTCGAACTGCGCCTCGGCCTGCGCCGCGAGGACCGTATCCCGGTATTCGAAGGCGCATTTGATGACGGTTTCCGCGCCGAGAGCAAAGCCGCCATTCGGCAGGCGGAAAGCCGCCCTTCGCTGTATGAACAGGTCGATGAATGGCTGGCCCGCACCCCGTTCGTCGCGCATGAAGACTATACGTTCTGGCAGGAATACCGCGCCGCGGTGCATAAAATGTTCGACGAAAAAGAAACTCTGTTCCCGGCCGAAGCCGCAGACATCGCCCGCGGCCGCGCCAAATTCGACAGCCTGTTCGACGAAGCCGGCTATACCGAAGCCCACGAAAGCGGCATCTGGCGCATGTCGCTCAAAGCGTTGCAGGCAGCCCTGTTCATTAATATTTACAGCCATGAGCCGGTCCTTCAGGGGCCGTACCGCCTGTTGCAATACCTGATCGACATTGACTCGCGGCTGGCGCAGTGGCGCTACCGCCATGCCCTGCTGGTCCAGCGTATGGTCGGCATGGGTGGCGGCACCGGCGGCTCCTCCGGCTACGGCTACCTGATGGAAACGCTGCAAAAACACCGAATCTATAGCGATCTGTTCGCCCTGTCAGCTTACCTGATCCCTTCAGACGCGCTGCCGCCCCTGCCGGAGCAGATCAGCCGGCAGATGGAGTATAAGTACAGCCAGTAAAACCGCGCGATCTCATTACAGCCGCCTTACCGCTTGACATTGTCACGCCGCTATAATATTTATGTAAATTATGTTTGATAAATCTGCCGATTATTACGACCTGATATACTCATTCAAAAATTATGAGGATGAGGCTGCAAAAGTCGTCGCGCTCTTGAAAGAGCATCATCAGGCCGCAACCGATATTCTGGATGTCGCGTGCGGCACGGCCAGGCATGCGGCGATTATAAAACAGCAGAGCGGTTACCGCATTGACGGCATAGACCTGAACGAGGATTTCATCCGCATTGCACAGGCCCGGCATAATAATGGGCAGTTCACCGTTGCTGACATGACCGCTTTCGACCTTGGCACGTCATATGATGTGGTGATGAGCCTGTTCAGCTCGATCGGCTATGCGCTGAACGTCAACAAACTGGAAAGCGCCCTTGCCTGTTTCCGGCGGCATGTACGGAACGACGGGATCGTCATTGTCGAACCCTGGCTGACGCCGGACAATTTTGAGAGTGGCAGGCACCATGAGCAACAGGCAGAGCAGGACGGCATGCGCGTAACGCGGCATTGCCTCACAGCTGTAGAAGATCATGTTTCAACGCTGCACTTTAACTATATCGTGGAACAGGACGGCAAGCAGGAACGCTTTGAAGAAACGCACAGGCTGGGCCTGTTTACGGTTGATGAAATGCAGCAGGCTTTCAACAAAGCCGGGCTGAAGGTCACCTACGATGAACACGGGCTGACGGGCCGCGGCCTTTATATCGGCAGGCCGCAACCCTGAGTCCATTTGTCAAACCTTACTGAAACGCCACTTCGTTGAAGCTGCGCAGCTTACGGCTATGCAGGCGCGCGGGGTTGAGATCGCGCAGCAGGGTCATCGTCATCAGCCCGACCTGCAAGTGCTGGTCAACGCGGTCACGGTAAAAGCTGTCCGCCATGCCGGGCAGTTTTGGCTGGCCGTGCATCGGCTTGTCCGAAACGCACAGCAACGTGCCGTATGGCACCCGGAAGCGGAACCCGTTGGCGGCGATCGTGCCGGACTCCATGTCCAGCGCAATCGCCCGGCTTTGGCTCAGGCGCAGGTTCTGGCGGATCAGCGGATGCAGTTCCCAGTTACGGTCATCGACCGTTGCCACCGTACCGGTGCGCATCACTTTCTTCAGGTCATAGCCCTGCAGCCCCGTTACCTTGCTCACCGCCTGCTGCAACGCCTGCTGGATTTCCGCCAGCGCCGGGATCGGAATGCTGGGCGGCAGATCAATATCAAGAATATGATCTTCACGCAGGTAACCATGCGCCAGCACATAATCGCCGAGACTTTGCGAATTACGCAGCCCGGCGCAATGGCCGAGCATCAGCCAGGCATGCGGACGCAGCACTGCCGCGTGATCGGTAATGGTTTTCGCATTCGACGGGCCGACGCCGATATTGATCATCGTGATACCGCAACCATCGGCGCGCTTGAGATGAAAGGCCGGCATCTGCGGCATGCGGCTGAGCTGCCTTCCCTTCTCGTCACTCTCCGGGTTTTCAGGAAGATTGCGGTTGGCTGTGATCTTGTTGCCCGGCTCGACAAAGGCCGTATAGGCGCTCCGCTCCGCCTTCAGCTGCGGATCGTTGGTTTCCGTCATCATATCGCGGCACAGCCGCACAAACTCGTCGATATAAAACTGGTAGTTGGTGAAAATAATGAAATTCTGCACATGGCTCCCTGAAGTGCCGGTATAGTGCCGCAGGCGCATAATGCTTAAATCCGTGCGCGGCGCGGTAAACAGAGAAAGCGGCATGTCTGCCCCCTGTTCCGCAATAAAGGTATTGTTGGCCACTTCGTCATCCAGATCGTTCAGATCCGGCATATCAAAGCATTCATGCAACATCGCGATCTGCTCAGTGCCCAGATCGCCCTCCAGATGAAAGTCATCGCCCAGCGCATAATGGATCGGGATCGGCTCGTCACTGACGCCGATCTCGACCGGGCAGTCGTGGTTAAGCAGAAGCAGGCGGATCTGCTCTTTTAAATAATGGTCGAAAATATCTCCCGGCCGCGTCACCGTGGTTGAATACGCGCCCGGCTTGCTGACAAACCCGTATGACAGCCGCGTATCCGGACGCTTCACGACTTTGGCATCAATGCGGATATAGGGGTAACAGGCGCTGATTTTCTGGTTTTCTTCCGTGCCGGACGTGAATTTCACAAAGCTGTCAGCCAGATAAGAGACATTGGTATCGTAAATCTCGCACAGATAGTCATAAGCGGCATGCGGATCACGGAATTTACGGGGACGGAAATTTTTCGGGCCTTTGATCATTCCCCATCATCGCCGATTTCCCGTTAAAATTCAATGAACTATAGAGATTTTTGTTGTGTCATTTCGAACGTATGTGAGAAATCCCGGGAGATCCCTCACATACGCTCGGGATAACACAGGAAATCAATGCTCACGCCGCCGCGTCTTCTTTATCCTCCAGCCCGATGAACCCGCCGGACTGCATGTTCCAGAGCCGGGCGTAATACCCCCCGGCGGCCAGCAACTCTTCATGGCTGCCATCTTCGATAATCCGCCCCTCTTCCAACACGATCAGGCGATCAAGATGGGCGATTGTCGACAGGCGGTGGGCGATCGCCACCACCGTCTTGCCCTGCATCAGCCGGAACAGGCTTTGTTGGATCAGCCGCTCCGACTCGCTGTCCAGTGCCGACGTCGCTTCATCAAGGATCAGGATCGGTGCGTTTTTCAGGATCGCCCGCGCAATCGCCACACGCTGCCGCTGCCCGCCGGAGAGTTTGACGCCCCGCTCGCCGACCTTTGCGGCATAGCCTTTATTTCCCTCCTGATCTTCAAGCTCAACGATAAAGTCATGGGCATTGGCCTGCTTCGCCGCTGCAATTACTTCTTCATCTGTCGCGTCAAGATTGCCGTAACGGATATTGTCGGCAATCGACCGGTGCAGCATATCGGACATTTGCGGAATCACCGCGATATGGCTGCGCAAACTGTCCTGCGTAACATCGGCAATATTCTGGCCGTCAACCGTAATCGCCCCGCCCTGTATATCGAACAGGCGCAACATGATCTGCACGAAGCTGCTCTTGCCTGCGCCGCTATGCCCGACCAGACCAATCCGCTCCCCCGGCTTGATCGTAATGTTGAGCTTTTCGAACAACGCCTTGTCGCCATAGGCAAAGTCAACGTCTTTAAATGCAAGCTCCGCTTTCTTGAGCACCAGCGGCCTGGCGCCCGGCTTGTCGGTGACTTCGTGCGATTTGGTCATGATCTCCATGCCCTCTTCGATTTCACCGAATTTCTGGAACAAATGGGTAAAAATCTCGGTCATCCACCAGGACGTCTGATTGACCTGCAGTGCCAGCGGCAGGATCATCGCCACATCCGAAGCCCGGACAATCCCCGCCTGCCAGGTTAACACCAGCGCAATCATGACCGCACACCAGAACAGGCCGGTTAGAACCCGCATAACAGCCCACATACAGGACATTGTGATATCGGCGCGCTGGAACTTGTCCGCCGTGTTGCGCAGCGACTCCAGCAGGTAGCGGTCTTCGTGGTCGATGCGCGCGAACAGCTTCACGGTCAGGATATTGCTCAGCGTATCGACAAAGCGCCCGCGCACAATACTGCGGACCTGTGACGCCTCGTGATAGCGGACCTGCAGGCGGGGGATGAAGAAAAACAGAAAAACAGAATAACACCGTAAACCGCAAGCCAGCCGAGCATCACGGCGGCAAAACTCCAGTGCGCAAGCACGAACAGGATGACAGCCACAGCGAAGTAAACCAGCGCATACCAGACAGCCCCGACCATCGTATAGGCCACGTCATTCATCGCCATCGGCGTTTCCACAACCTTGCCCGCCAGCCGCCCGGCAAAATCGTTCTGGAAGTACTCATAGCTGTGATGATGCATATACAGAGCGAGCTGCCGGCGCGTCATATTGGCAAAAACCGGCAGGGTCCTGGCCTGCAGCCAGTTCCCGGCCTGTGCCATGAGCGGCTGAACAATCAGAAGCAAACCAACAAAGGCGCCGAGCACGCCGGCAATACTGACCCAGATTTGCGCCGGATCACTGGTTTCCTCGAACACTTCGACAAACAGCTTGAAGAAATACGGCTTGGTGGCAATCAACACGTTCGACACACCGAACAAAAACAACATAGCGGCAAGCTGCCACTTCATCTGCCGCGCGAAATACCACATAAACGGCAGCAGGCGATCCGGCAACTGCGGCACCGCCTCCTGGATATAATCAACCGTTCTGAGTTTCCACATCGTCCGGCTTTTCCGTTAGAAATCCTCCGGATTGCATGGCCCACAAGCGGCTGTAATGGCCACCCGCGGCCAGTAATTCCTCATGCGTACCATCTTCGATAATCCGGCCTTTGTCCATCACAATCAGCCGGTCGAGCCGGGCGATTGTCGACAGGCGATGCGCGATCGCCAGCACGGTTTTATCCAGCATCAGCGTCAACAGGCTGTCCTGTATTAACCGCTCCGACTCGCTATCCAGGGCCGAGGTGGCTTCATCCAGCACCAGAACCGGCGCGTTTTTCAAAATCGCACGGGCAATCGCCACGCGCTGCCGCTGGCCGCCGGAAAGCTTCAGGCCCCGCTCCCCCACAATCGTCTCATAACCGTCCGGCAGTTCCGCGATAAACTCATGCGCATGCGCCTTACGCGCCGCCGCGATAACATCTTCGTCCGTCGCGCCAAGGCAGCCATAGCGGATATTATCGATCAGGCTGCGGTGAAACAGCGCCGTATCCTGCGGGATCACCGAGATCGCATCGCGCAGGCTGTCCTGCGTCACGGCGGCGATATTCTGTCCGTCGATCACGATGCGGCCTTTGTCCGGCTCGTAAAACCGCAGCAGCAAATTGACCAGCGTGCTTTTCCCCGCCCCCGAAAACCCGACCAGCCCGACTTTCTGGCCTGCCGGAATATCCAGCGACAGATTGCTGATCACATTGCGGCCGTCCCGCGCGGAACTGTAGCCGAAACTGATATCCTCAAAAGCGATGCCGGCTTTTTCAATCGCCAGCGTCTGTGCCTGCGGCACATCGCTGATGTCATGGCCGCGCATAATCGTGTTCACCCCGTCGCGGATCTGACCGACATATTCCATGAACGCCTGCAGGCTCCAGGTCAGGTTGCGCGCATTGGTGCTCAGGATCAGCACCAGCGTGAACACATAGCTGATCGTCGCCAGATCAATGTGCCCGCCTTCAAAGCTCCGCACCGCGAAATAGACACTGCCGGTAATCAGGAAGAAGCTAAGGATAAAATGCGTCCAGTGTATCGCCTCGCCCCACAGGCCAAAACGGAAAACGGCGCGCTCCTCCTCGCGCATGATTTCAGTCAGGAGCTTTTGCTCGTAATCGGCCTGCGCATAGGCTTTGAGCGAGAAGATATTGACCACCGAGTCAATGATGCGGCCGGTAATCCGCGCCCGCTCGCGCGAAACGCGCTCGATCCAGTACACCCGCGGAATGGTCATGCACCCGATCAACAGCGTATAAAGCGCCCCCCAGGCAAATATAATCGCCCCCAGCGGCCAATATGTCAGGCTGATCGTCACGGCGCTGGCGGTAAACAGGATGAACAGCGCGATAAAATCGAACAGCAGCGTCCATGTCGCCATCGCCAGGCCATGCGTTACATCGTGAATTTTGGCGCCCAGCGCGCCGCTATGCCGGTTGGAAAAATAATGGATGCTGTGCTTTAAAAGATGCTCGAACAGCCAGATACGCGGCATGCGGCGGATTTTCTGGGCGACAAACACCAGCGTCCCGCCACCGATCCGGCTAACGATTGCCATCGCCATGGTCAACCACACCAGCAACATGAACGGCTCCCGCAGACTGTCCCAGAGCGGGCCAAGTGCCGGGTCATGTGCTTCAATCGCGGCGACAATCTTTTTGACCGCAAAGGGCAGCAGCACCAGCATCGTCGCCTGCAGGATTTCCATCAGGATCATGACGCTCATCGCCACCGGAAACTGCCAGAAGGATTTCCAGTAGAACGCAAACGGCCGGATCATCAGCGGCGCATCGGAGTGCTCGTCAGTATCGCTCATCATGCCGCATGATAGCAGGTTTTTGGACCCGGCGCAGCCCACAGAACAAGACAGAGAGCGTACGCAATCGGCCGTGCGTCATTGCGAGCGCCTCCAGTGTCATCCTGAGCGCCAACGAAGGATCTCCGGCCTTTTACGTCCTGCTGACGAGAAAAAGCGTTCGGCGCAAAACAAAACGCCTTTATACCAACCCCACCAGCGAACGGGCAAAATCATCGGCATCAAACGGGCGGAGATCGCCGATCTGCTCACCGACACCGACCATATGAATCGGCAAGCCAAACTGATCGGCCAGCGCGACAACAATGCCGCCCTTTGCCGTACCGTCAAGCTTGGTGACGATCAGGCCGGTGACATTCAGCATCTCCTTGAAGATCCGCACCTGCTCCACCGCGTTTTGCCCAGTCGTCGCATCCAGAACGAGCAGCACCGCATGCGGCAGGCTTTCATCCTGCTTTTTCAGCACCCGGACAATCTTTTCCAGCTCAGCCATCAAATTGGCCTTGTTATGCAGCCGCCCGGCCGTATCGACCAGCAGCACATCAGCCCCCTCGGTTTTGGCTTTCTCGTAAGCTTCGTAGGCAACAGCCGCAGAATCGGCTCCAATCTCCTTTTGCAGCAGAGAACAGCCGGCGCGCTGTGCCCAGATATCAAGCTGTTCAATCGCCGCCGCGCGGAACGTATCACCCGCCGCCAGTACCACCGCACGCTGCTGCCGCGTACGCAGCTCATGCGCGACCTTGCCGATCGTCGTGGTCTTGCCGACACCGTTGACTCCGCAAACCAGGGTGACAAAAGGCTTTGCACCTTCGAACGTTACCGGCTGCGCTACAGGCCGCAGGATCGCGGCGATGCTTTCGGCCAGCGCCTGCCTGATCTCATCCTCGCTGATGTCCTTCCCGAAGCGGTCCTTGCCAAACTCTTCGACAATCCGCGCCGCTGTTTTCGGCCCGAGATCGGCGGTGATCAGCAACTCTTCCAGCTCGTCCAGCATATCCTGGTCGAGCTTTTTCTTGGTCACGAGGTCGGTCAGACCTTGCGTGAATTTCGCGGAGGATTTCGACAGGCCTTTACTCAGCCGGTCCAGCCAGCCGCCTGTCCCCTCCTCCGCTTCAGGCTTTTTTCCGGAGGCAGCCTCCTTCGCTGCCGGTGCTTCCGGAAGAGGTGTTTCCTCAAGGTCTTCAAGAATTTCGGTTTCCGTCTCCTCGAAAAACTCGTGCTTCTGATCCTCACTGAGGTCAGCATCATATTCGACCGGCGGCTCGATCTCAGGTTCGCCGGGATGGTGGACGATTTTGTCTTCCCTCTCCTGCTCTTCCTGCGCCGCAATATTCTTCTTCTTGCGCCAGAAAACCATAGTGTTGCTCCAGTTCTGTTGTTTACGGAGCCATCTTATGCCCATGCGCGGGAAAGTCAAAGGAATGTGAAAGAATCCCCCTCACCCGGCTCGCGCTAGGCTCGTCCCTCGCTAACCGCTCTCATCCCTCTCCCTTTTTTGGCGCGAAGCGGCGTAGCCGCGTGCGCCATAGCGCTCACGCAGCTTCGCTGCTTCGGGCGCACAATGAGGGAGAGGGATATGTTGAGCTTAAGCCATAGGCTTTAGCGAAACTTGGGTGAGGGTATCAGCCCTTAATCTCCAACATCCGCAACGCGGCATTGGCCGCATCAGCGCCCTTGTTCTTGCGGTCGGGCCGGGCACGGGCCAGCGCCTGTTCTTCATTCTCAACGGTCAGGATTGCATTGCCGAGCGCCAGATCATGCGCCAGCACCAGATCATAGACACCGCGCGCGCTTTCGTTACAGACGAGGTCATAGTGGCTGGTCTCACCGCGGATGACACAGCCCGCAACGACAAACGCATCATAGCCTTTATCAAGCGAGAATTTCAGCGCCGCCGGAATTTCAAACGCGCCCGGCACGGTCAGGACATCATAAGACGCCCCGGCCTCTTTCAGCGCCGCCTCAATCCCTTCCAGCAGGAAGTCGTTAATATGCTCGTAATAACGGGCTTCTATGACCAAGACCTTTGTCATACGCCATGCTCCTTCCTATACGCCACCAGATCGGCGATCGTGCCAATCTTCATACCGAACCGCGCGCTGTACTCAATCAGATCAGGCAGGCGCGCCATCGTGCCGTCATGGTTCATGATCTCGCACAGCACGCCCGCCGGGACAAAGCCGGCCAACCGCGCAATATCAACCGTCGCTTCGGTATGGCCGGGTCGTTCCAGCACCCCGCCGTCAGCGGCACGGATCGGAAAGATATGACCGGGCGTTGCGATATCGTCAGGGCCGCTCGCCGGGTCGATCGCTGTTTTGATGGTATGGGCGCGGTCGAACGCTGAAATACCGGTCGTAACCCCTTCACGTGCCTCGATCGACACGGTAAAGGCCGTGCCAAAGCGCGATGTGTTGCGCTCCACCATCATCGGCAGCGCCAGCCGCTCGACCAGCGCGCTATCCATAGTCAGGCAAATCAGGCCCCGGCCATACATGCTCATGAAGTTAATAATCTCCGGCGTCACCGCGCTGGCCGGAACGAACAAATCGCCTTCATTCTCGCGATCCTCATCATCAACCAGGATCGTCATCCGCCCGGTGCGCGCCTCGGCGATAATCTCATCGATTGACGACAGGCCGCCGCCTGTATTCAGATCAGTAAGTTTTCTGTCCGCGATCATGCCGCCGCTTGCTCCCGCTCATAATCCAGTATCCGTGCGACATAGCGCGCCATCATATCAACCTCGATATTCAGCGTATCGCCGGACCGCAGCGCATGCAGGGTCGTGACATCCCATGTGTGCGGGATGATGTTCACGCCAAACACTTCGCCTTCAACCTCGTTAACGGTGAGCGAAATACCGTTCAGCGCGACCGAGCCTTTCGGCGCGATATAGGACGCCAGTGCCGCCGGTACCTTTATACGCAGCCGGTAAGAGTCACCATCAGGCTGCACAGACTCCAGCGTTGCCAGCCCGTCGACATGGCCGGTCACGAGATGGCCGCCCAGCTCATCCCCGACTTTCAACGATTGTTCAAGATTGATTTTCGTACCCGCCGCCCAGCGGCCGATGGTTGTTTTCGCGAGCGTTTCATTCGAAACTTCAACCACGAAACAGCCGCCTTCCTTATCAACCACCGTCAGGCAACAGCCGTCACAGGCGATCGACGCGCCGATCTCCATCGCCGCCACATCGAAATGCGTACCGATATGAACGCGGCAAATACCGCTTTTCTCTTCTATACGAGCGACTTCACCCGTGTCTTTAATAATGCCTGTGAACATGATATTATCCTGCGAAACGGCACCTTACACGCTTGGCCGCCATATCTCCAGAAAATCTTCGCCGAGCGTACGCCGCTCCTCAAGTGTGAAATGGCGCGCCGCATCGACCGTTTCAACCCCCAGCCCCTGAAAGGCCGGGATCCCGTCACCGCCGATCAGCTTCGGCGCGCGGAACCACAGCAAGCGGTCAATTAGACCCGCCCGCATGAAACCGCCAAGCGTATGGCCGCCGCCCTCGATAAACACCCGCGTCAGCCCGCGGTCCGCCAGCGCCCGCAGCAAAACGGCCGGGTCAAAACGGCGTTCAGCACTGTCCAGCGCCACAATAGCGGCACCGGTATCGGCCAGCGCCTGCCGCCGTGTCTGGCCAGCATCATGACCACAAATCACTAGCGCGTTTTTATCCTGAAAAACAACATGTTCAGGCATTACCTTTAGATCATGGTCGATCACGATCCGCAGCGGCTGCGGCCCGTCATACTCATCAAGCCGCACCGTCAGGCGCGGATTATCGGCCAGCACCGTGCCGACACCGACCATAATCGCATCGTGCCGGGCGCGGTATTCATGCGCCGCCTGCCGTGCCGCCGGGCCGGTAATCCACTGGCTGTGACCGGTATGGCTGGCAATCATGCCGTCAAGACTGGTCGCGATTTTGGCCGTCACGAACGGACGGCCCTGCGCCAACGTCATGAAAAACCCTTCATTCAAAGCTTCGGCCTGTTCCTGCGCCACGCCAAGCGTCACCGCAATCCCGGCCTGCTCCAGCCTTTCAATGCAATGATGGTCGGCCTGCGCCGGGTCGCGGCAGGCAATCACCACCCGCGCCACCTGCGCCGCGATCAGCGCCTCGACACAGGGCGGCGTCCGGCCCGTGTGACCGCAAGGCTCCAGCGTGACATAGGCCGTTGCTCCCGCCGCCGCGTCACCGGCCTGCGCCAGCGCCTGCGTTTCGGCGTGCGGCCGCCCGCCATCGGCAGTCCGCGCGGCACCGATCACCGTGCCATCTCTGACAATAAGGCACCCGACCGCCGGGTTCGGCACGACCCGGCCCAGCCCCTGTGCAGCCAGGGCCAAAGCCTGCTGCATAAATTCGAAATCCCGGTGCGTGCCGGGCCAGATTTGCGGCTGCGGCGCGCTCATATCAACGCCCCTTCAAGCGCCCCGTCTTTGACCGCCTCAAGCCGCACCGGACGCAGTTCCCCCTGCGCCGCCGTGCCGGCGAACCGAACCGGGGCGAAATGCTCGCTGCGGCCAAAATTATCTTTTTCAACAATTATTTGACGTTCCTGTTTCACGTGAAGCATCAGAAATTTTTCAAGCTGCCGCTCCCCCGCTTCGCGCAGCCGCGCCGCGCGCTCCTTGCGCACCGGGCCGGGAACCTGCGGCATCCGCGCGGCAGGCGTGCCCTCGCGCTCCGAATAGGGAAATACATGCAGGAATGTCAGATCGCATTCTTCCACGATATTCAATGTGTTAGAAAACATATCTTCAGTCTCGGTTGGAAAACCGGCGATAATATCCGCACCAAAAACCATATCCGGGCGGTAAGACCGCGCCCGGCGGCACATCTCAATCGCATCGGCGCGCAAATGGCGGCGCTTCATGCGTTTGAGGATCATGTCGTCACCGGCCTGCAGGCTCATATGCAGATGCGGCATCAGGCGCGGCTCCTCGGCAATCAGCCGCCACAAATCATCGTCCATCTCGACCGGGTCGAGCGAGGATAGCCGCAGCCGCGGCAATTCGGGCACCAGCGCCAGCACCCGCCGGATCATCTGGCCCAGCGTCGGCTGGCCCGGCAGGTCCGGGCCGTAAGAGGTCACGTCCACGCCGGTAAAAACGATTTCCTTGTAACCCTTTTCGACCAGCGCCCGCACCTGCTCGACAATCGCACCGATCGGCACAGAGCGGGAGTTACCGCGCCCATAGGGAATAATACAGAAGGTACAGCGGTGATCGCAGCCATTCTGCACCTGCACGAAGGCCCGCGCGCGCCCGTCAAACCCCTCGATCAGGTGCGAGGCGGTTTCCTTAACCGCCATGATATCGTTGACGAGGACTTTCTCTTCACCGGCCGCGCCCCAGCTTTCCGGCTTGAGCTTGAGATCGTTGCCAATCACCCGGTCGACTTCATCCATCCCGGCAAAGCCCTGCGGGTCAATCTGCGCCGCACAGCCGGTCACGATAATCTGCGCCTCCGGGTTATCGCGCCGCGCCTTGCGGATCGCCTGCCGCGCCTGCCGCTCGGCTTCCTTGGTCACGGCGCAAGTATTGACGATAATCGCGTTTTCCAGCCCCGCCTGCTGCGCGTGGGCGCGCATCACCTCACTCTCATAGGAATTGAGGCGGCATCCGAAGGTCAGAAGTTGGGGGTCCGCAGGCTTCGTCATGCGGCTTTTTGTACATTTATTTCATGATTCCGTCAAAGAAATTACGGCTGACAAGGGACGACGGACCAGACTTCCGCCATCCGGATTCACTTTCCGAAAAAAATTTACGTTTCTCTATTGACATTATGTTTTTTCCGGCAGAAAGCCTTGCCGGACAGTGGACCGTCTGCCGCCGTTGCAGCAGCGGCAGCTGCCGGTGCTGCTGTTGCCGGCGGTGCGGCTCTGGCAGCTTCGCGGGCAGATGCCAACGAAGCATCAGACACTGATGATCCGGAACCCGATGAAAACACCATAGGTCCCGAAGACCTCGCAGAGTTTTTTGATAACGCGGCTGATGCAGGCGATCAGGGCGAACCGGAAGTGCCCGAAACAGACGTGCCAACGGTTGCATCCGGGGTGGATCAGGATAGCCTGCGTGAAGTGCTGCGCTTGCAACTTGCGTTCGCGCGCGAGATGGAAGCACACGCCGCCCGGGTGATCCCGGTACTGGAACAGGCACTGGCAGCGGCAGAGACGGGTCATACCGCTGTGCCAGATGATGCTGAACGGTCCAGATCTTTCAGACCATAAGATTTCTGACTAACAAATGCCGGACGCACCTGGACGAAACAGGGTGTCCGGCATTATTTATCCATCATTTTCAATCGCTATCCGGCCCTCGAATACATACGCCGCGGGACCGGTCATCAGCACATGATCGTCCTGCTCCCGCCATTCAAGGAATAAGGAGCCGCCATCGAGGATAACCTCGGCCTTGCGCCCGGCCAGACCGCGCCGCACCGCCGCGACGATCACCGCACAGGCGCCGGAGCCGCAGGCCAGCGTAACGCCCGTACCACGCTCCCAGACACGCACCCGGAGTTTGTCATCCGCGAGCACCTGCGCAAATTCAACATTGGTGCGCTCAGGGAACAGGACATGGCGCTCCACCTGCATGCCCAGCCCTTCGACATCGACCAGTTCCGCATTATCAACGAAAAAGACCGTATGCGGGTTACCCATATTCACGGCTACCGGGTCGGTTAATTCCCCGCTCATCACCCCCAGATGCAGCGTATCGCGCTCCTCGGACAGCGGAATATCCTGCCAGCCCAGCTTCGGCGCCCCCATATCGACCGTGACCATGTCATTGGCCGCCGCGCGGCAGGCGAGCAAACCGGCCACCGTTTCAATCACACAATCATCACGGCCTTGCTCATCCATCAGCAGGCGCGCAACACAACGTGTCCCGTTGCCGCAGGCCTCCAGCGGCGAGCCATCCATATTGTACATGTCGAGGAAAATATCGGCGCCCGCGCTTTGCGGCAGCTTGATGTGGATGACCTGGTCACAGCCGACGCCGCGTTTCCGGTCGGCGATTTCAATGACCTGTGCAGCATCCAGAGACGGCGCGCCATCACGCTGATCAATGATCACGAAATCATTGCCCAGACCCTGCATTTTTTTGAAAGACAACATAAACCCTTGCATATCATAGGCGTTTGATGATAGAAAGCGCCAAATTCAACGACATTGATGTTAAATGTCGTGCTTAACGGTACCCCGCAGTCGGCGATTAGGAGCGCTCACTGCGGCAGTTTTAATTTGTTCAACCTTCCTGAAGTCGGTTGAGACAGGCATAGGGCAAGCATCAACCAAGTTTACGCAGGTTGAGCAAACGTGAGCGAGAGCGAACAAACATATGTTTGAGAATTTGAGCGACAGACTCGGCGGCATTTTCAGCAAGCTCAAGGGCAAAGGCGCGCTGAAGGAAGCCGATGTTGACGAGGCGATGCGGGAAATCCGCGTCGCGCTGCTGGAAGCCGACGTCGCGCTGCCGGTCGTCAAGCAGTTCGTCGCCAATGTCAAAGAAGAAGCCGTCGGCCAGGAAATCATCAAAGGAGTCAACCCGGCCCAGCAGGTCGTCAAGATCGTTAATGACGCGATGATCGAAATGCTCGGCGGCACGCTTGAAGGCGAGGAAGAGCAGACCGACGAGCAAAAGCTGCACTTTGCCTCCCCGCCCTGCGCGTATCTGATGGTCGGCCTGCAAGGCTCCGGTAAAACCACCAGCACCGCAAAAATCGCGAAATTCATCGAAGACAGGCACAAACAAAAAGTGCTGATGGCCAGCCTCGATATCCACCGCCCGGCCGCGCAGGAACAGCTGCGCCAGCTCGGCGAGCAGACCGGCATCGCCACCCTGCCGATTATCGAGGGCCAGAACGCGGTGCAGATTGCCGGGCGTGCAATGGATACCGCACGCACAGAAGGCTTTGACCTGGTTATTCTCGATACGGCCGGGCGCCTGTCGATTGATGAGAAACTGATGCAGGAAGTGGCCGACGTCAAGGCCGCCACCCACCCGGTCGAAACGCTGCTGGTCGCCGATGCGATGACCGGCCAGGACGCTGTGAACACCGCGCAGGCTTTTGATGCCAAGGTCGGCATCACCGGCGTCATGCTGACCCGCGTTGACGGCGATGCGCGCGGCGGCGCGGCGATGTCGATGAAGGCCGTCACCGGCAAGCCGATCAAACTGCTCGGCGTCGGTGAGAAATGGGACGCGCTGGAGCCGTTCTATCCCGACCGTATGGCCAGCCGTATTCTCGGCATGGGCGATGTCGTCAGCCTCGTTGAAAAGGCCGTTGAAACAGTCGATCAGGAAGAAGCCGCGAAAATGGCGGCCAAGTTCAAGAAAGGCCAGTTCGACTTTAATGACCTGCTGCAGCAGATGCGCCAGATCGGCAAGATGGGCGGCGCCGGCAGCATCATGAAAATGCTGCCCGGCCTCGGCAAGATGGCCGCGCAGATGGAAGAGGCCGGGATGGATGACGCGATCCTGAAACGGCAGGAGGCCATCATCCTGTCGATGACAAAGGAAGAACGCGAAAAACCCAAACTGCTCAACGCCTCGCGCCGCAAGCGTATCGCCGCCGGCTCCGGCGTGGCTGTGCAGGATGTGAACAAGCTGGTCAAGCAGCTAGAGCAAATGCAGATCATGATGAAGCGCATGAAGAAAATGGGCATGGGCAAAATGATGGGCATGATGAAGGGTATGATGGGCGCGCAGGATGCCGACATGCTGATGAAAAGCATGGACCCCGACGCGCTGGCCAAAGATATGGCCGGTAGCGGCGCCGATGAAGGGCCCCCCGATAATCCCCTGGGTGATAACCCATTCCTGCCTGGCGGACCGCTGTCCGGACAGGGCCTGCCGCCGGGAATGGGTATGCCCGGCATGGGCCTGCCCACCCGCGGCGGAACGAAGAAAAACCGCAAGAAAGGCAAGAAAAGATAATTGAATGATTAGATGTTTGGATGCTTAGAACCTCTAATAATCCAAACATCCAATGATCCAATTTCTAAACTAAAGGAGAACGACAATGGCATTGGCAATGAGACTATCAAGAGGCGGACGTAAAGGCCGCCCGTTTTACCGGATCGTGGTGGCGGACAAACGCATGCCGCGTGACGGCCGTTACATAGAAAAGCTCGGGACTTACAACCCGCTGCTGGCGAATGACGACGAAAAGCGCGTCATTGCGAACGAAGAGCGCATTAAATACTGGCTGGACCAGGGCGCGAAGCCGTCTGACCGGGTCGCAAAGCTGCTGGCGAAATTCGGCCTGACCGAAGTGCCGGAAATCCGCGAAACCCCGAAGAAATCGGCACAAAGCGAAAAAACCAAAATACGCATCGCCGATAAGGAAGAAAAGCGCAAGGAAGCTGCCGAAGCGGCTGCCGCCGCCGCTGAAGAAGCCAAAGCTGCCGAGGAAGCCGCGAAAGCCGAAGCGGAAGCGGCACCGGTTGAAGAGGCCGCTCCTGCAGAAGAGGCACAGGCCGAGGAGGCAAAAGCTGAAGAGCAGCCAGCCGAGGAAGCACCAGCTGAAGAGGCCAAAGAAGAAGCCAAAGACGAGCCCGCCGCTGACGCTGCAGCGGACGAACCTAAAGAAGAGGAGAAAAAAGAGGGGTAATTGCCCCCTCACCCAAGTTTCGCTAAAGCCTGCGTCTTAAGCTCAACATATCCCTCTCCCTCAAGGGAGAGGGATGAGAGCAATTGGCGACGCAGGAGCCTAGCGCGAGCCGGGTGAGGGTCAAAAGCCAAACCACAAGCCATGCCCGACCTGATTCCAAACGCCCGCGTCCTGCGCAAAGACCAGACAAAAGCTGAAGCCTTGCTGTGGCGCCATCTTCGAAACCGCCGTTTCAACGGCCTGAAATTCCGGCGACAGCATCCGGTTCCCCCCTATATCGCTGACTTTTGTTGCGAAGAAAAGCGCCTGATTATCGAGCTTGACGGCGGCCAGCACAGCCCCGAAATTGATAAAGCCAGAACGGCCTTTCTTGAGCAAAAAGGCTACGGCATTCTGCGTTTCTGGAACAACGAACTGTTTGATAATATTGAAGGCGTCCTTCACGTGATCCAAAGCCATGCCGAACCAAACAAACAATAAGCGCGTCTGCCTCGGCGTTATCGCTACGGCGCACGGCGTGAAGGGGCTGGTCAGGATCAAGTGCGAGGCTGACGACCCGCACATGCTGGACGGCCCGCTCTATACGACCGAGAGCGGTGCAGAAACAGTCACGCTTACCCTCAAGAATTCTCTCGGATCGGGGGGAGGGAAATACTGGCTCGCCGCGGTAGACGGCGTGACGGATCGCGACGCCGCTCTCGCCCTGCGCGGAACCAGGCTCTGGATCGACCGCGCCGCCCTGCCCGCCCTTGAAGACGAAAACGAGTTTTACATCGAAGACCTGATCGGCCTGAAAGCCGTTAACGAACAAAACGGCGATGAAGGCACAGTGATCGCCGTCGAAAATTTCGGCGCCGGCGACCTGCTTGAAATCCGCCCGCCGCAGGGCGACAGCTATTACCTGCCCTTCACAAAAGAAAACGTGCCCGGTATCGATATCACCGCCGCGCAGATTACAATTGTACCGCCGGAAACAGGATAAAGCGATGACATTCCACGTAAACATCCTGACCCTGTTCCCGGAGATGTTCCCCGGCTCTCTCGGACACAGCCTGTCGGGAAAAGCGCTGGAACGCGGCGACTGGTCTTACAGGGCTGTGAATATCCGCGATTTCGCCGAAGGGGTTCATAAAAGCGTCGATGATACGCCGTATGGCGGCGGCGCAGGTATGGTCATGCGCGCCGATGTGATTGAAAAAGCGCTGTTGTCAGTACCAGAAGCAGGCCGCGCAATCTACCTTTCCCCCCGCGGCAAACCCTTAACGCAGCCACTTGTGCAGGAACTGACCGCCGCCCCGGCCCTCACCCTGCTCTGCGGCCGCTATGAGGGGGTCGACCAGCGCGTGCTGGACGCTTACGCATTCGAGGAAATCAGCGTCGGCGACTATGTTCTCTCAGGCGGAGAACCGGCGGCCTTAGTGCTGATGGATGCCTGTATCCGGCTGCTGCCCGGCGTCATGGGCAATGATGATACCGCCGCTGAAGAGAGCTTTTCCCCGGCGACCGGCGGGCTGCTGGAATACCCGCATTATACCCGCCCGGCGGCGTGGACGGCAGCGGACGGCAATACCTATGAGGTGCCGGACATCCTGACCAGCGGTGATCATGCCAAAATCGCGGCCTGGCGGCGGGAACAGGCGGAAACCCTGACCCGGACCGTCCGGCCTGACCTGCTTGAGAAAAAGTAAGAATTACCTTGCATTCCGGGCGTCAAACCCTTATAAAAACGCTGCTTTAAGGGCACCTTGTAAAAAAGATAAGCGAACCGCCGGGCCGATCATGATGAAGCCTGATTTCGGGTTCCGATAAAGGAAAAGGACAAAAACTATGAATACGTTACAAAAATTTGAGTCCCGCCAGCTCGGTCAGGCTCAGGAAAACAAAAACATCCCCGAATTTTCGGAAGGCGACACCGTACGTGTCAACGTGCTGGTCCGCGAAGGCAACCGTGAGCGGGTACAGGCCTATGAAGGCGTCTGCATCGCCAAGCGCGGCAGCGGCATCAATGCCAGCTTCACCGTCCGCAAGATCAGCTACGGTGAAGGCGTCGAGCGTATTTTTCCGCTTTTCAGCCCGCGGATCGACAGCATCGAGCTGGTCCGCCGCGGTTCCGTCCGCCGTGCCAAGCTCTACTACCTGCGCGATCGCCGCGGTAAATCCGCCCGTATCGCCGAGCGGA
Organism: uncultured Micavibrio sp.; assembly: GCA_964445195.1. Classification (GTDB taxonomy): domain Bacteria; phylum Pseudomonadota; class Alphaproteobacteria; order Micavibrionales; family Micavibrionaceae; genus UM-FILTER-47-13. The sequence goes on from CAYUKA010000013.1 coordinate 58,854, forward strand.
CAACCGGCCACGGCCTGGTAGAAGCCGCCGAGCAGGCCGCGAAGGAGAAAGAGGAACGTAAAGCCGCGAAGAAGGAAGCCAAGGCCAAGAAGGCTGAAGCCAAGAAGGACGCGCCGAAGAAGGATAAAGCGACCCGGAAAGCGGAACGCACTGCCGCCAAGGCTGCCAAGCAGGCCGAAAAGGCCGCACAGAAGGCGAAAGAAAAAGAAGCCGCTGAGGCTGCTGAAAACGCCCCTGAAGGCGAATCTTAACATCGCGTCATTTCGAGGCGCAGCCGAGAAATCTCATAGAGCCTGTCTATTCGATATCAGATTTCTCCGGCCCTTCAGGCCGCTCGAAATGACAGTCATTCTTTTTAAGGATCTGGCGTAAACGCAGCGCCCGATGCGGCGCAGGACGTTGAAACGGTCTTCACCGCCCCTGCCTGCTCCAGTATCTCCGGCACGGCGGGCGGCTCTGCGCCCGCTGTTTCAATCTCTGCAATACCGCCGACCGCAAACTTGCTGACAAGTCCCATTTCCTACGTCTCCTGTATTTTGTCTGTTCAACTCTGGTGAGTTTTCTTTTTTATATTTTTTAAGCGTTGCCGACCCGCACCGGCGCGGTCATCTCCAGCAAACTGCCGTCCGGCCGCAGGGCCGTCAAAATGACCGTTTCATTGTCGGCCATGGCCCGCGCCATCAGGTCCGACACATTCGTGATATAAAAAGCGCTTTCATGCAGCAGCGCATGAACGGCGCATGTCCGGTCATCAACCAGAATCGCTTCCGCCCGTGTATAAGCCGGGTCACGGAAGGCGATACAGACTTCACCTCGATGATTGCGCATAAAAGCGGCGTTGATTTCAGTCTCCTGACCGTCCTGTAACAATGCCTCAGCAGCCATATTTCGCACCCTCCTGTTGCGATGCATAAAAAAACAACTACAGGCATTATATAAAATAAACAGTTAACGATATATTAACATAACGCGCAGGGGTGTGCGCTTTACTGCATAGGCATAAAAAATTTATTTATAACAATTGCTTAACTTCATTTTTAGGTGCAACGATTTCCTTTACTTTGCAAAAACTTGCCTGCTGCGCGATTCCCGCATATTTTAATCACCATGTCCAAGCCACGTACATTATTTGAAAAAATCTGGGACGATCATGTCGTTGACCGCGCCGATGACGGCACCTGCGTGATCTATATCGACCGTCACCTGGTCCATGAGGTCACCTCGCCGCAGGCGTTCGAGGGGCTGCGCATCGCCGGGCGCAAGGTGCGCAACACGGCCGGCACACTCGCCGTTGCCGATCATAACGTGCCGACCAGCGACCGCAGTGAAGGCATCAAGGAAGAAGACAGCCGCATCCAGGTCGAAACCCTGTCCGCCAATTGCGAAGAATTCGGCATCAGGCTGTTCGATATGCAGGACCAGCGCCAGGGCATCGTCCATATCATCGGACCGGAACAAGGCTTTACCCTGCCCGGCACAACGATTGTGTGCGGTGACAGCCATACCGCGACCCACGGCGCGTTTGGCGCACTGGCCTTTGGTATCGGCACCTCGGAGGTCGAGCATGTGCTTGCGACCCAGACATTGATCCAGAAACCGGCCAAGAGTATGCGCATTACCATCGACGGCGCGCTGCCGCCCGGCGTCACGGCCAAGGATATGATTTTGGCGATTATCGGCAAAATCGGCACCGCCGGCGGCACCGGCCATGTCATCGAATATGCCGGCGAGGCCATACGCGCCCTGTCGATGGAAGGCCGGATGACGGTCTGCAACATGTCGATTGAGGGCGGCGCCCGTGCCGGTCTGATCGCACCGGATGAAACCACTTTCGCCTATCTGAAGGGCCGCCCGATGGCCCCGAAAGGCGCGGACTGGGACAAGGCGGTAGAGTACTGGCGCAGCCTGCCCGGCGATGATGGCGCGATTTACGATACTGAGGTCACACTGGACGCCGCCGAGATCGTGCCGCTGGTGACATGGGGCACCAGCCCGCAGGATGTCGTGCCGGTGACCGGCACAGTGCCCAACCCCGCCGCCGAGAGTGACCCGGCCCGCAAGGCAGCGATGGAACGAGCGCTTGACTATATGGGTCTGACACCCGGTACGCGGATACAGGACGTGCCGGTGGACAAGGTGTTCATCGGCTCCTGCACCAACGCGCGGATCGAGGATTTGCGGGCGGTCGCCGAAATTGTGAAAAACCGTAAGGTTGCAGACGGAGTCTACGCCATGATCGTTCCCGGCTCCGGCCTCGTCAAGGCGCAGGCTGAGGAAGAAGGGCTTGATAAGCTCTTTACCGATGCAGGCTTTGACTGGCGGGAGCCCGGCTGCTCGATGTGCCTGGCGATGAATGCCGACCGGCTGGAGCCGGGCGAGCGCTGCGCCTCCACCTCCAACCGCAATTTTGAGGGCCGGCAGGGCCGCGGCGGGCGCACCCATCTGATGAGCCCGGCCATGGCCGCGGCGG
>CAYUKA010000014.1:0-60647 GCA_964445195.1 uncultured Micavibrio sp.
GTCGGGATATGCACGCATCTTGGCTGTGTGCCGCTGGGCCAGAAGGAAACCCAGCCGAAAGGCGATTACGGCGGCTGGTTCTGCCCCTGTCACGGCTCTCACTATGATACGTCGGGCCGTATTCGCAAAGGTCCCGCGCCGACCAATCTGCCGGTGCCGGATTACGAATTTGTCAGCGATACGTTGTTGCGGATCGGCTAAAGGGCAGGAGAAAAAATAAATGGCTTCCGGTAAACGCGAAAAATTCGATAACAAGGTCGTCGACTGGATCGACGAACGCCTGCCCGTCTTTACGATGATGCAGCGGGAATACGGCACGTTTCCGACCCCGAAAAACTTCAACTATTTCTGGAATTTCGGCGCGATCGCGATGGTCTGTCTTGTATTAATGATTGTTACCGGTCTGGTGCTGGCCATGCATTATACGCCGCATGCCGACCATGCCTTTAACAGCGTCGAGCGCATCATGCGCGATGTGAACTGGGGCTGGATGCTGCGCTACCTGCATATGAACGGCGCTTCGTTCTTCTTCATTGCCGTCTATATTCATATGTATCGCGGCATGTATTACGGCTCTTATAAGAAGCCCCGCGAGCTGTTGTGGATGCTCGGCGTGCTGATCTTTTTGCTTATGATGGCCACGGCGTTCCTCGGCTATACCCTGCCATGGAGCCAGATGGGCGGTTGGGCAGCGACGGTGATCACCAATCTGTTTTCGGCCATCCCGATTGTCGGCGAGGGGCTGGTGCAGCTTTTGTGGGGCGGCTTCTCGGTCGATAACCCGACGCTGAACCGCTTTTTCGCCCTGCATTTCGTGCTGCCGTTCGTCATTCTCGGCGTGGTGTTGCTGCATGTCTGGGCTTTGCACGTGACCGGCTCGAACAACCCGACCGGTATTGACCCGAAAGGGCCGCAGGACACGCTGCCGTTCCATCCTTATTACACGACCAAGGACATGTTCGGATTGCTGGTTTTCGTGCTGCTGTACGTGATGGTCACGTTCTTTGCGCCGAACCTGTTCGGTCATGCCGACCATTACATTCAATACGACCCGCTGGTGACCCCGGCGCATATCGTGCCGGAGTGGTATTTCCTGCCTTTTTACGCGATCCTGCGGGCCATTACCTTTGATGTGGGTATTCCGTTTACCGATATCGTGTTTATCTCGGCCAAGCTTGGCGGGGTGATCGCGATGTTCGGCGCGGTGGCGATCCTGTTCGTCCTGCCGTGGCTTGATACGCACCCGGTGCGCAGCGCCCGGTTCCGGCCGCTTTACAAATTGTTCCTGTTCCTGTTCGTGCTGTCTTTCCTGGCACTCGGTTGGGTCGGGGCGCAGCCGGCGGAGGGGATCGCGGTGATTATCGGCCAGGTCTGTACGGTTTATTATTTCGCCTTTTTTGTCGTGATCCTGCCGTGGCTGTCACGCAACGAGAAGGCGAAGGATCTGCCGAACAGCATTCATGAAGCCGTGCTTGCGGACAAACAGAAACAGGCGGGGGCGTTGGCATGACCAAAGTGATCATCCGTTTGTTCGTTGTAGCCCTGATGCTGGGCTTGTCCGGCCCGGCCCTGGCGGCCAAGGCGACTACACCGCCGCCGGACCTCGACTGGTCGTTTGAAGGGATTTTCGGCATGTATGACCGTGCTGCCCTGCAACGGGGATTTCTGGTCTACAAGCAGACCTGTTCCGCCTGTCACGCGATGAGCCAGTTATCCTACCGCAACCTGATGGCATTCGGTTATGACGAGTCGCAGGTAAAAGCGATCGCCGCCGAATACACGATTATGGACGGCCCGGATGATGAGGGCGAGATGTTTGAGCGTCCCGGCATTCCGAGTGACAGGTTCGTCAGCCCGTTTGCGAACAAGCAGGCTGCGATGTATGCCAATAACGGCGCCTACCCGCCCGATCTGTCTTTAATCGCCAAGGCGCGTGCCGGTGGTCCGGACTATATTTACGGGTTGTTGACCGGCTATGAAGAGGCGCCGGAAGGCAAAGAGCTGTTGCAGGGCCAGTACTGGAACAAGTATATGCCCGGCCATATTATTGCCATGGCGCCGCCGCTGGCTGATGGCATGATTGCCTATGAAGACGGCTCGCCGGAAACCTTGTCGCAATATTCAAAAGATGTGGCGCATTTCCTGCAATGGGCGGCTGAACCGCATATGGAGACACGTAAACAGACCGGCTTTAAGGCGCTGCTGTTCCTGCTGGTGTTTACGATCATCATGTACATGGTCAAGCGCAAGGTCTGGGCCGACGTTCATTAGGTGCAAAGCTGCGCGGCTTTACGCTTTTTTGAGGAAGATATATCGTGGACGAGGCCACACGCCTGAAAGCCCGGGAACTATTGCTGCGGTCGCGTCTATACCGTTTTATTGCGCTGGTTTTCTTTTGTCTTGGCCTCGCTTTGTTTGCCTTTCTTTATTACCAGCATGTAGAGGGTGACGTTGTGGCGGCTTTGCGCCGACCGGCCACGGTGATGATCCTGTTGTTGCCATTCCTGCCTGCCGTTATTTTTTCATGGATGACAATGCGGACAGAAAACAGGTTTATGAAGGTTTTGGAGCAGGTCAAGGAATCCGCACAGGAGAACGAGCGCGGCAGTAATAAGAAGACGTCTTAAAGCCAGCCATTACCCCTTGTTTATTTTCATAATTTAAACTATTATCCGCCCTATGGAAGATAATAATAGTGCCTTGCATGTTGCCGTCGGCTCGCCGGGGCAAAAAAGCCGCCTGCTGGAGCAGATGGATATTACGATGGTGCAGAAGCTGGCCTTTGCCAGCGCGCACTTCCAGCTGCATGACGGGGCGCGCATCCTGGATATCGGATGCGCCCGCGGCAAGGGCGGCTATCATCTGGCGGCTCTCAACCCGCGTCTGTTTGTTACTGGTGCCGATTATGATCCGGCCTTTATTACAGAGGCACAGGCAACCTATCCGCTACCGAATTTGTCGTTTGTGCAGGGTGATGCCCGTAAGCTGAATATGGGCCTTATCCGTTTTGATGCGATCCTGAATTCCAGTGTTATGCATGAGATTTTTTCTTTCAGCGGCTATAATCTGCGTGCGGTTGAAGAGGCATTGCAAAGCCAGCTTGATCATCTGGTCGATGGCGGCGTGATCCTGTTGCGCGATTTTGTGATGGCCGCGAACCCGGATGCGATGGTCTATCTTGATTTACCGGCGGGTGTCAGCACGGGTGATGACCCCAGGGACATGTCTTATCCTGACTTGTTGAAGCTGTATGCGCGGATCGCCAACAGCGAGAAACCAGAGGCGCTGCAGGGCTTTTTCCTGGAAGATCTGGGAGAAACGAAGGATGGTTGGCACCGTTTTTACCTGCCGCGCCGCTGGGCTGATGAATTTATCTGGCGCAAGGAGTACCGTGACCGGTTTATTCTTGAAGCGCGCGAGCAGTACGCGTTCTGGACGGCGGAAGATTACCGGCGTATTCCCGAGCGGATGGGCGCACGGGTCCTTTATGCGGCGCCCTATGATAACCCGTGGATCGTCAAAAACTGGCATGACGGACAGTATCGTCTGTTCGATGAGGCGATGGCTCCCATCCCCGGTCCGCCGACGAATTTTGTGACCCTGATCCAAAAGATACAACCGGGCGCCAGCATTCAGCTTCGCGAGCATCGCGCCGCTGAGAGCGCCCCGTCATATTTACAGCTTTCGCATTTTCGTCATGCTGAAACGGGGGACAGGCATGACCTCGTGAGGCGGCCTGGCGGGGTCTATGATGTGATCCCGTATAGCGTCAATTCGCTGGGCCGGGTTGTCGTCTATGCCAAAAGCGGCTATCCACGGCCTTTGGTGAATATTCATGCCCGGCAGATGAGCCCGAATATTGATGGTAAGAGTTGGTCCGGCCATATGGTGGAACCGCTGGCGATTGCCAACCGCGATGATGACTCCCATGGTGCTGTCAGTACGCTGTTGACGGAGCGCACAGCGTTTGATCAGGGCGATATCCTGACGGTCGCGGACGGGCTGACCTATTATACAGCGCCGGCGGATGTGAATGAACGGGTTGGCTCTGTTTTTGTGTCAGTTACGCCGACGCACTATGAAAGCCCTCTGACCGGGAACTTCTCCCGGTTTTCGTCCGATGGTACGTTACGGGCTTTTGATATCCAGGATGTTCTGCGCGGCATGCAGGTCGGTATGCTGGCCGAAGCGCGGCTGGAGATTAATATTTATGCGCTGATGCGGCGGCTGGGCATGACGCCGGACGAGTGGATCGGCGATCGCTTTACGGTGTCTGATCATCTGGTCAGCCAGACATATCATGTGAAGAACCTGATATCCGGTCATGAAAATGTTTTCCGGCCAATACCCGAAGGGACGGGGGCGGCACAGGTTTTGCGGTCTGTTTTTGTCGATGAGGCGCAGGAGGATGGCGTACGCCGGGTGCTGGCGGCGCAGGAGCTTGAGTTTGGTGTTCCGGGCCGGATTCGGGGCCGGCATGATATGTCGACCAATAATGTCACAGCCATGCCGGTGGTACGTGATCAGCAGAGCGGTGAGATCATGATCGGTGTTCAGCGGCGCGACTTTGCAGCCGCCCAATCGCATAAAGACGACACGGCGTTACTCACTTTGCCAACGTTTCGTCTGCCGGCGGCGGTGCGGAATAAAGACGATGTCCAGGACTTTTTAAGACAGCAATTTCCCGGCTCATGCCGTGATGAGATTCAGCCTCTGGGTGAAAGCTACTTTCCAAGTATGGGCATTCTGCCGGACAGGATGTTTCCTTATATAATTTCCGCGAATGCGCCGGATGCCTGTCCAGATTGCCATTTTGTATCTTTACGCGACCTGTTCGACAATCTTGAAATGCTGCGCGATGCGAACCTGATTCTGGCTGTCTGCCGGACAGTGCATGCGCTGGGTCTGTGGGATGAGTACGCTGCGCAGCCCGCACCGGATAGCGGGCGCCCGGCTCACAATAATCAGGCTCACAATAAATTGACTTTATAGCCTGTCATCTTATTCTGGTGTTATGCGCGATACCAAGATGGAAATCATATATTTCTGGTTCGATGAGACGGAGCCGCGGTTATGGTTCCAGAAGAGCGATGATTTCGACGCGCAGATTCGCGAACGCTTTCTGACAACATATGAAATGGCCCGCGAAGGGTTGTGCGATCACTGGCGGCAGGATGCTGAAGGCTGTCTTGCGCTTTGCCTGGTGCTGGACCAGTTTCCGCGCAACATGTTTCGTGGTGATGCCCAGGCGTTCGCAACAGACGGCCAGGGATTGCTGGTGGCCCGGTATGCGCTCGCCAAAGGGTTTGACCAGGTGCTGGCGCCAATCAAGCGTCGTTTTTTGTATCTGCCGTTTGAGCATAGCGAACGCCTTACCGACCAGAAAAAATCGGTGGCGCTGTTTGAGGCCATGAAAGATGAAGACCCGCTCGGCCATGAATATGCGTTGCGGCATCTTGATGTCATTGAGCGTTTCGGCCGGTTTCCGCATCGTAATCATATACTGGGGCGTGATAATACGGCGGAAGAAGAAGAGTATCTTGCGCAGCCCGGTTCGGGATTCTAATATAATCGTTTAGCTTTACGCGCTGAAAAATAAAGAAAATAAACAAAGAAGAGCGGGGCTGTCATTACACCAACTCTTGTATTGCTGAATATTATCGGGGGCGTATGCCTTCTGCTGTGGGGGCTGCGTAGTGTCCGCAACGGCATGAGCCGCGCCTTCGGTGCTGATCTGCATACGGTGATTGCCGCAGGAACGACGAACCGGCTGAAAGCGTTTTTCGCGGGCGTCGGCGTGACGGCATTGCTGCAAAGCTCGACCGCGACAGCGCTGATTATCGCTGCGTTTGCCGGTCAGGGTATATTAAGCGTGTCGGCCGGGCTGGCTGTTATGCTCGGCGCGGATGTCGGCACGGCGGTAGTTGCCCAGATATTGTCGTTTGACCTGTCGTGGCTGGCGCCGCTGCTGATTATCAGCGGTTTTATCCTGTTCAAGATATACAGGCGCGCCGGGCGGCTTGAGCATATTGGCAAGCTGCTGATCGGCCTGGGCCTGATGTTACTGGCGCTGGGCTGGATCCGTGACTCGGCAGAGCCTCTGAAAGACTCTGAGGTTCTGGCGGCGGTCTTACAGTCATTGGAACGCGACTGGGTTCTGGCGATCCTGATTGCGGCGTTGCTGACGTGGATTGTCCATTCTTCCCTCGCTGTCATCCTGCTGCTGGTGACGCTGGTTGCCGGCGGTGTGCTTAGCAGCATGCTTGCGCTGATCATGGTTCTGGGGGCTAATCTTGGCGGCGCACTGGTGCCAGTGGCCGTAACGCTGAAAGACAGCCGCGAGGCGGCCCGCGTGCCGGTAGGCAACCTGTTCATGCGCAGTATCGGCATTGTCTGCGTGCTGCCTTTTATGGCGCTGGTACATGATGTGTTGATTGGCTGGCATCCCGATATGCCGGGACGGGTGCTGGTTGATTTCCACATCCTGTTCAATCTTCTGCTGGCCGTTATTTTCCTGCCGCTGACGGGACCATTGGCGGCGCTCTGCCTGAAGATCATCCCGGATCATCATGACGGAGACGATCCCGGCCGCGCGCGTTACCTGGATGAGAAGGAGCTGGATACACCGGCGGTGGCCTTATCGGCGGCGATGCGGGAAACGCTGCGGATGGCCGAGGTGCTGGAGTCGATGATGGCCGATACGATCGCCGTATTGCGTGACAGCAATTTAGCGCTGGTGCATTCGCTCAAGGAGCGTGACGACATTATCGACAGCCTGTACAAGGAAGTGAAACTTTATATGGCGAAGATTACCCGCGAATCGCTCGACCCTGACGAGGCGTTGCGGTATGTCCAGATTCTCGGCTTTGCCACCAATCTTGAAAATGCCGGTGATACAATCGATAAAAGCCTGATGGAGATGGCGAAAAAGAAGATCGCCGGGAAAATGAAATTCTCGGATGAGGGCTGGGCGGAAATCGAGGCGATCCATGGGGCTGTGCTGCAAAATTTGAAGTTGGCGCAAAGCCTGTTCGTTTCTGCGGATGCCGATCTCGCACGCCGCCTGATTGAGGGCAAGGAAGCGCTTCGTTTAAAAGAGCAGCGCGCGGCAGACGCCCATATGGACCGTATCCGCGAAGGCGTGCCTGAAACGATTTCAACAAGCTCGCTGCATCTCGATATTATCCGCGATTTGCGGCGGGTTAACAGCTATATCACGACAGTGTCCTATGCCATTCTTGAAGAGACCGGTGAGCTGCGCACCAGCCGGCTGCGCAAAAGAAAAGCAAATTGAATGTTTGCTGCCGGGTGGGCGCGTGGCACAATAGCATCGTTTTACAATTTTGTTTTATCGTTTTCCGGAGGTTTTTCATGTCCGTACAATCCGCTGCCGCTGCTTCTGACAATCTTGATGCCTGTAAGGAAAATATCCTGCTGGGTCTTGGGCTGACCCCGGAACGCCTGTCCGGCGGCGACCTGGTTGTGCGCTCACCGATCAACGGGAAAAAGCTGGCGGCGATTACGCAGCATACAGCCGGTGATATTGATGCGGTGGTTGAAAATGCGCAGGCGGCCTTTGCGACATGGCGGGCCGTGCCGGCGCCGGTGCGTGGCGAGTTCGTTCGTTTGCTGGGCGAAGAGTTGCGGGCGGCCAAAGATGATCTCGGGCGTCTGGTGACGCTGGAAAACGGCAAGGTCCTCTCCGAAGGGCTGGGCGAAGTGCAGGAAATGATCGATATCTGCGACTTCGCGGTCGGTCTTTCACGGCAACTCTACGGCTTGACGATCGCGTCGGAGCGGCCCGGTCACCATATGCGCGAAACCTGGCAGCCGCTCGGCCCGGTCGGGGTCATTACGGCCTTTAATTTCCCGGTCGCGGTCTGGGCGTGGAATGCGGCGCTGGCCTTTGTCTGTGGCGACCCGGTGATCTGGAAGCCGTCGGAAAAAACGCCGTTAACGGCGCTGGCCTGCGAAGAAATTTTCCGCCGCGCCGGGCAGCGCTTTACGGCAGCCGGGCATAGCCTGCCCGATCATTTGCTCCAGCTTGTTATTGGCGGCCGCGATGTCGGCGAGGCGCTGGTTGATCATCCGTCTGTGCCGATGGTCAGTGCGACCGGCAGCACGGTGATGGGGCGGGCGGTGAATGAGCGGGTCGCGCGGCGGCTGGGCAAATGCCTGCTGGAGCTGGGCGGTAATAACGCCATGATTGTTGCGCCGAGTGCCGATCTCGATATGACGCTGCGGGCGGTATTGTTCGCGGCGGTAGGGACAGCCGGACAGCGCTGCACGACGCTGCGGCGGCTGATTGTGCATGAGCGCGTTGCTGAAACGTTGCTGAAAAAACTGGTGCCGGCTTATGAGAGTATCCGGATCGGCAACCCGCTCGACCCTGATACGCTGCTGGGGCCGCTGATCGACGAAGCTGCGTTTACGGCGATGGAGGCGGCGCTGAAAACGGCGCAGGCGCAGGGCGGCGAGATTATGACCGGCGGTGTAAGGTATACCGATGGGGATTGCGCAGACGGTTATTATGCCACGCCGGCAATCGTAAAAATGCCGGGACAGACGGACATTGTGCGTGAGGAGACGTTTGCGCCGGTCCTGTATGTCATGACCTATACTGATTTTGACGAGGCTGTGGCCCTGCAAAACGATGTGCCGCAGGGCTTGTCCTCCTGTGTGTTTACAACCGATATGCGTGAAGCGGAACGGTTCCTGTCGGCAACGGGCAGTGATTGCGGTATTGCCAATGTCAATATCGGGCCGAGCGGTGCGGAAATCGGCGGCGCATTCGGTGGTGAGAAAGAAACGGGCGGCGGCCGCGAAAGCGGCTCAGATGCCTGGAAGGCTTACATGCGGCGCCAGACCCAGACGGTGAATTATTCAACCGAACTGCCGCTGGCGCAGGGCGTTGAGTTTAAAGTTTAAAGCTCAAAACATGCTCCATGCTTATGAGCGGTGATTAGATCGCATTTTATATATAATTTAATCCCCTTTAATTATTTTACATATAAAATGAAATTGGAATTGAAGAGTTCCTCCTCACACGCAACACCTGCTCAACCGCCCTCGGGCGGTTGCTTTTTTTAGGGCTTTGCTGTTTTAGCTTGAAATTCGTTGCCGCGCCGCTGATGTGCCTGTACTCACATTGCGTTCCTGGTGCCTTTTCCAGCTAAGATAGCTTCGTTTTAGGCTGCCGCATTCTTGTAACATCCTGAAAATAATTACGCTTTATGTTAAAGAATTGTAAATATCTCTATGAGAGAATAATAGAATGCGTGTTCGTATTTTGCGGCTTTTGGAGATAAAAAACGGACTGTAACGGGTAAACATGGCGTCATTTTTTGTGACCGCCGTGTTTTTTTATCTGCAGCGCGCCCGGTACGACACGAGGATGACACTCACCACAAGAAAAAGGGAGACCTTATGAGCAACTCTCAAGCACTTATATCCGCGGAACATGGACGTTTGAATGCCCTGGTGGCAAGGCGTGAAGCTGTCAAGGAACGCATTCGGGAGGAACGAAAATATCCCGCGCTGGCTGGTGAAATCCTTCGAGAATTGAAGATTGAAAACCTACGTCTGAAAGACGAAATTGAGTTCGAACGCCGCAGGGCGTAAGCGTATTTTTACGCTCCTTAAAAAAACGCGGCTCTTTTATAAAAAGAGCCGCGTTTTTGTATCTGGTTTCTGACGGACGCGATTATCCCAGTAACGGGTCTTTTTCGTCGTCTTCATTCGACTCTGTATCTGAGTCGTCATTATCGCTGCTATCGCTGTTGCCCAGATTCATGAAGTTCGAGAAGTCGAAACCGGCCATGGCGTTATCTTCTTCCGGTGCTGCCGGCAGGTCTTCCTGCTCCTGATTGGCCAGAATCTTCTGCTTGTGTGCCTGGATTTCTTCTTCGTTCTTGCCTTGCGCCTTCAGGCCCTTCTTGGAAGCGGCCTCCAGCTCTGCGTAAGAGCACAGGCTGAGATCGACCGGATGGCGCGGTTTGATGTTGCTGGCATTCGCATGAGTGCGGTCGCGGACACTATTAATTGTGGGCTTGGTCGTGCCGACCAGCTTGCTGATCTGGGCGTCACTGATTTCCGGATGATGTTTAAGCAAATAGGCAATCGCATCCGGCTTGTCGCCGCGTTTGGAGACCGGCGTATATTTCGGTCCCTTTGCGCGCAGCTTAACAGCGGGCAGGTCGTTTTTCTTGGCCTTTTTCATGACATATAACGGATCAGTCTGGGCTTTATCCAGCTCAGCCTGATCAAGCTCGTTATGCTCCAGCGGGTTGCGTCCGACGATGCCGCGCCCGACATCTTCGTCGGCCAGGGCCTGGACTTCGATATGGTGCAGGCCGGTAAACTCGGCGATCTGCTCGAATGTCAGGGCGGTGTTTTCAACCAGCCATACGGCGGTGGCTTTGGGCATCAGCAGCCCGCTTACATCAAGTTTGGCTTTGGCCATGATTATGAACTCCTCATCACTGGCAATGGTAAAAATATTTTATTTCCGTCGGCCCGTTATCCCGGGGCCAAAGGTCGAAGCTTGTTTCAAGCTGTCAGGAATGGCTTGTTTATAGTACGCCTGCACACAAAAAGCCACCACAATTTGTAATTTTTAAGGCTGATCAGGTAAAATATTCATAACAAAAGAAAACGATAAAAACGAGATGAATAAGAGGGTGTAATTCATGACATACAGCACAATTCCGTTAGCAGGCGAGGACGAGCCGGAACCGGGGCAGGCGCGGCGCGATCTTGAGGCTGATCGCCAGGCTTTGCGCGGTACGCCGGAAGACGGGGCCGTTTCGGCAACGCTTCTGGCGCTCTATGCGCAGGAAGGCCGGGAGTTTGATGCGGGCACAACGGCGATGCTTGACGGCTTTGAAATCATGGATTCCCAGACCGATAGCGGCGGTGTGCTGATCCGGCCGCAGGGCAACCCCGATTACGGGCTGGAAGTGACGGGCAGCAGCGTTGAGGTCGCCGGTATGGACGATGCCCAGCGCCTGACCAACGAGGGGCTGGAAGCGACGATGGAAAGTGCGCTGGTGGCGGCGACCTTGCCGAACGCGGAAAATGGCATTTATGTGTATCACAGCGATCCGACTGTCGCCCAGACGATGGCGCGGGCGGCGAAGCTTGCCGGCATGACGGTTATGAATGACGATGCGCTGGCGCTTGAGGGCGGCGAGATGAGCCCGGAACTGGCCGAAAGAGTCGAAGCCGCCTGGCAGCGGGTGGCCGAGCGTCACGGTCTGGATACGCCGGCTGATGAAGCGCCGGAAGCCGCCTCACCAAGCGCGGATGCTGATGCAGAGGCCGGGGTTGACCCTGGCGCTGATGCAGGTGAGCCGGGCGCAACCGAGCTGCCCCCTGAACCGCTGCCTGTAACCATTCCGGCCGCTGAGGGTTTTGATATTTAATCTTGAACCGTCAAGACGATTTTCCCGATATGATCGCCGCGTTCCAGTGCGTTATGTGCAGCGCCGGCCTTTGATAATGGAAAGGTCGCGTGTATGAGGGGGCTGATTGCGCCGTTTTGTACATGCGGCCAGACTTTTTCTATAATTTGATCACGTAAGGCGGTCTTTTCCGCTACCGGCTGCGGGCGTAATGTTGAGCCCGTCAGGGTCAGGCGTTTTTGCATGATTAAGGGAATGTTGATCTCGGCCCTGGGACCGTTCAGAAAGGCGATGCTGATATGCCGCCCGTCCGGTTTCAAAACCTGTAAGTTACGCGGCACGTAATCGCCACCGACCATATCAAGCACGACATCAACGCTGTTCTCGCCCAGCACGGCGGCGAAATCATCGCTTTTATAATTAATCGCCTGATCCGCGCCAAGCGTCTGGCAGGCTGCGCATTTCTCGTCACTGCCGGCGGTGACGTACACCTGCGCGCCGAAAGCTTTCGCCATTTGAATCGCGGTTGTGCCGATGCCCGACGCGCCGCCATGAACCAGTGCTGCTTCATCTTCGCGCAGTCCGCCACGGACGAATAAATTGTTCCAGACGGTGAAAACGGTTTCCGGCAGGGCGGCGGCTTCGGTCATACTCATGCCGCCGGGAACCGGCAGGCATTACCCGGACGGGGCGATCGCATATTCCGCGTAACCACCGCCGGCCAGCAGGGCGCAGACCTGATCGCCTGCCTGCCATGCCGGGCTGTGCGTTTCGATCACTTCGCCCGCGACTTCAAGTCCCGGGATCTCTGTTACGCCGGGCGGCGGCGGATATTTGCCAAGACGCTGCAGGATATCCGGCCGGTTAACCCCGGCGGCCCGTACCCTGATCAGCACATCGCCGTCCTGCGGTTTGGGTATGGGGTGTGAGGCAAGGGTGAGTGCCTTATCCTGAATATCAATCGCTTTCATATCTGTCATAGATATTGCCTTTTCTTTGCCGCCATCCTAATGTGGAGCGCCTTGGGGCATAACGCAAGACTGATATAGGGGGCGCCGCCATGTTCGAAGACGATTTACGGGTGAAGGATACAGAGTATACATTGCCCCGTGATCTTGAAAAGCTCTCGGTCGAGGAACTGGAAGAGTATGTCGGTGAATTGCGCAACGAGCTGGTGCGCACCGAAATTGAAATAGAAAAAAAGCGGGCTTCGCGTGCGGCGGCGGACTCGGTGTTCTCATAAGAAAAACAGGGTAAGGCTATGCGGATTGAAGAAGGCGTCAAGCTTGATTTCAAAGATGTGCTGATCCGGCCGAAGCGCTCGACGCTGGCCAGCCGCCGGGAGGTCGATATACGCCGGCAATATACATTTAAATGGAGCGAACGCCGCTTTGACGGCGTGCCGATCATTGCAGCCAATATGGACGGGGTCGGCACGATGGCGATGGCGGAAAGCTTTCTCGCGGGCGGGCAGGGCCTGACGGCGGCGCTACACAAGCATTACGCGCTGGAAGATCTGGTCGCCTTTTATGGAAAGAGCGGCAATGAAAGCGTCTGGTACAGCATTGGCGTTACGGACAAGGACGAAGAAAAGCTCGATGCGTTTCTGGCGAACAAAATCCAGAAAAGCGGCAAGGGGATTGATAAGCTGTGCATTGATGTGGCCAACGGTTACAGCGAGCCGTTCGTTGATTTCGTGCGCCGCATGCGCGACAAGCTGCCCGATGTTACGATCATGGCCGGGAACGTTGTTACGGGCGAGATGGTTGAAGAACTGGTGCTCAGCGGTGCCGATGTCGTCAAGGTCGGGATCGGGCCGGGCAGCGTCTGCACGACGCGCAAGATGACCGGGGTCGGCTATCCGCAGCTTTCGGCGATTATCGAATGCGCTGATGCGGCGCACGGCCTTAAGGGGCTGGTGTGCGCTGATGGCGGCTGCACTGTGCCGGGTGACCTGGCCAAAGCGTTCGGCGGCGGTGCGGATTTTGTCATGCTTGGCGGTATGCTGGCCGGACACGATCAGAGCGAAGGCGAGGTTTTCGAAGACGGAGACGGGCAAAAATTCCTGTCCTTTTATGGGATGAGCAGCAGCACGGCGATGGACAAGCATGCCGGCGGCGTTGCCGAATACCGGGCCAGCGAGGGCAAGACAGTCAGGGTGCCTTATCGCGGCGATGTGCAGGATACGGTACAGGAGATACTGGGCGGACTGCGGTCTGCCTGTACCTATGTCGGGGCGGTGAGGCTCAAGGAACTGTCAAAGCGCACCACCTTCGTGCGTGTGTCGCAGCAGCTCAATACCGTTTTTGGCAATGATTAGGTTGCGGTTTGCCGGATCGCAGGCTAAGGTACGGAACTTGAATTTTAAGAGAGGAGCCGGGTTGATGGAAGATATTGAAAACAGATTAAAAGATGCGACAGCCGCCTGCCTGAAGACCTATGGCGAATGGAAAGATAACCGCAAGGACAGCAAACTGCGCGAAGCGTTGATGGAGTCCGTTCATGAACTGCGCAAGGTCGCGGCGCGTCTTGAAATTGAAATGGCGATCAGCGAGCGCGACGAAGTGGCCTCCAAGCCGATCCCGATTCCGGCCCACCGCTCCAACCGTAAAAAACAGCAGGGCGATAACGCCCAGGCCGAAGGCGGTAATGTCCAGCAAGGTGGCGATGCCGAGAATAAAGGCAGCGGTCGTCGTGGTCCGCGCCAGCGCCGCACCGGTACGAAAAGCTCCGAATAAATAGGGGGGCCTAAGCTGCGTCCTTTAACGCGCGGATCGTGGCAAAACGCTCCGCCGAGCCGGCGCGCAGGAATACGTTTGTTTCTTTTTCCAGCCCGATCGTTGACGGAATTGTCGGCAGTTCCTGCTGCCTCAGACCTTTTATATCTTCAGCGCGCTTCTTAAGAGCCTCGTTATCCGGCTCGACCGTCAGGCAGAAGGCGGCATTGGCTTCCGTATATTCATGGCCGCAATAAACCCTGGTATCGTCCGGCAGGGCGGCGAGCTTTTGCAGCGAGTTCCACATCTGGTCCGGTGTGCCTTCGAACAGCCGCCCGCAGCCCAGTGCGAACAACGTATCACCGCAGAATAGAGCATTGGCAGCCGGGACGTAAAAGCTGATATGGCCGCTGGTGTGGCCGGGCGTGGCAATCACCTGCGCGGTCTGGTCGCCGAGCGCGAATGTGTCACCGTCACTGAGGCCCGTGTCCAGTTCCTTGATCCGGTGCGCATCAGCGGCCGGACCGACAACCGGACAGCTATAGGCGTTTTTAAGCGTCATGTTGCCGCCGGTATGATCGCCGTGATGATGAGTGTTGAGGATGTAGTGCAGCTTTAGGTTTCTGGCGTCCAGAAGGTCCTGAACAGGTTCGGCCTCGGCGGGATCGACAATGGCAACTGTGCCGTTTTCCGTGATCAGCAGATAGGCATAGTTATCCTGTAGCAGGGGGATAAGCTCAATCGTCATCATGATGTGTGATTACTCCTGTCTGGATGCCGGTGCTGATTTCTTCTGTGTCCAGCGCGTCTGAGAGTTTTCCGGTCGCGGTACCGGGGCGCAAAGGCTTTGGCTGGGTTATATGAGGCGCCCAGCCGATCAGGTAAATAATCTCGAAGCTGGCGCGCAGGCGGCCATCCGGCTCGGCGTGGTGATGGCGGTAAAGGGCCTCGGCTTCGGCCAGTATAGCGCGGGTCAAGGGCGGGCCTTGTTCTGCCAGTGCGTTCCCTTCGCCCATATAACGGATATCATGCATCAGTGCGATTATATCGGGATAGGTGACGGTGATAATATCGGAGTCGACAACCGGCAGGGCAAAACCAGCACGCTGCATCAGTGCGCCCATCTGTGGCTTGTCGGCGAAGGGCGCTATGCGCGGGCTGGCGCCGCCGCGCCGGTTCATCTCGGCCTGCATGAGAACCTGCCGCAACTCATAAAGCGTTTCGCCGCCGGGCAGCGCGCCAAGGAACAGGCCGTCGGGTTTCAGGGTGCGGTTGATCTGGATCAATGCGCCGGGCAGGTCGTTCACGCTTTGCAGGGCCAGGGAACTGATCACCATATCAAGGCTGTTATCGGCAAAGGGCAGGAAGTCCTCTTCGGCCTGTATGGAAGGTGAGGCTTTTAAGACCGGGCCGGCGCAGTCCATGATGATGAGCTGTTCAATACCGCCGGCCTGTCTGACGGCTTGCCCATCAAGGCCGCGCCCGCCGATCTGAAGGGCCAGCGGAAAGGCGCGCCTGATATCGCGCAACCGGTCGGACAGGCTGTCAGCGACCAGCCTGAACAGGAAGTCATGCTGATCAAAACGTGTGGCGGCACGAATGCGGTTACGGCGGACGCGCCGCCGGTCGAATATCTCAATAACCTGCGGTGCCTGAGGCTTAGCCGGCGCCTTCATTGTTTTGATTTCTGCTTGTTTTGCCGCGTATCGTTCGACATGTCGCGGTTCGGATCTTTTGTCGTCTTGCCGTCGACCGAGGCGATGTAGCCGTCTGCGAAGTTGCCGTGATGAATGTCAACGAAGTCAGGTGAGGATGAGAAGCTATTCTGTGTCCGGCTGGCGTTGGCTTCGGCTTGCTCGCGGGCTTTTTTGACACACCAGCCGGATTGGGCAAGGCCGGATGGCGGCGGTTCGGCAGGCTTGGACGTTTGTACGGGCGCCGCAGTGACCGGGGCTGCGTTTTTAACGGCCGGATCTATTTGACTGGTAAAGGCGCGGTAATGGGTGTCCGGGCGGCGTACCCATTGATGCGCGATCTCGCTGCTCTGGTCAAGGTTTTCGTATGTGTTACGGATTTTGCCAAGGAAGTAGCGGTCATAATTCATATCATCGAGGATATCCATGATCGTATACAGTTCCATCAATGGCGCGAATTGTACCGGACCCCCGGCAGGGCCGGAAGCATCGCCGGTTGTGGCAATCACGAACGGGAAGATGCGGACCGGCGTTAAGCCGATATGGCAAAAATAACTCTCGCCCATGCGGGCGACCCTGTTCGGTGTCGTGTCGAATTGCTGGGCGATAAACTTTTTGGCGTCGTCAACATTCATGACCTCTTTGGGCAATATAAAACTCGGCGCGCGCAGGGACAGGCCGTTCCCCTTATGGCGCTGGGGAATGGGCAGGAATTCGGAAATCATGCCGGCCATGATCTCGTTGCTTTCTGCGTGCCGCGTCAGAGGCACGATCACGGCCTTGTTGACGGTTTCATCATCTGTGATGACGAATTCGATATCGCGGGAGGCCACGCCTTCGATGCCGCCTTCGACCCAGCCTTCCTCAACGAAGATTGACTGGATTGTGCGCAGCTGACCGGCCGTGCCTTTGACCTCTTTGAAGCGCTTATCTTCACCGGCCAGTTCACTGACGAACTTCTTACAGTCCAGCAGTTTTCCGGGGATGCTTTCCGGCAGCGCCAGCGGGCATTCTTCCCATGTTTCCGCGTCCAGGCCGAGCAGGTCGTAAAGCGCCAGGATCTGTGCTTCAAGCCGCATATTCGGGATGTAACCGACATGAATGGCGTTCAGGAGACTCTGGGCGCTGACCTCGCGAATATAGCCCCTGGTCGTAAATCCTTCGATGTCGTTGGCGATCTGGCGCGGGGGAATGCGGCCTTCATGTTCGGTGACGCGCAGGTAGCGGGTTTTAATCTGTTCGTCGATATAGTCGGGCGCCGGGTAGAAACTCGGCCCTTGTTCCAGCACGCAGCCCATAGCGGGTTTGAGGCCCAGATAGTCGCGTGAAAACAGGACGGTTTGTTTCGGTTCGCCCTGTTCCGTTTCCAGTATTTTTTCTGTGGGAACGGCAAGCGCTTCGATCATATGGCCGGACCAGCGCTTGCCGTCGATTTGCTTGCCGGCGCGCGGTACGGAGTTGACGATGCCGCGCGGCACACCATCGTGGATATAGACGTTCAGCTCGTTATGCTCGGTCACGCGATAGGGCAGGATTTCCGTCTGGTCGAAATCGCGCGAAATGATATCGAACAGCTCACCGTTGGTTTCGTTGCGCATGGCGCTGATATTGATCCGGCTTTTCACATTGTGGGCCGGGCGGCGCTCATGCACCCGCAGGCTTTCCTTTTCCCCCATTTTCTGGGCGACGGCGATAAAGCTGGTTGCCGGTGAGCCAAGGGGTTTGCCGTCATCGCCATACAGGCGGAAACGGCCTTCAAACCGTTCCTTGATGACAGCGTCATCCCACTGCGGCGCGGTATACAGCACGCGCGCGCCCAGAGCGCGCAAATGCTTGCGGTATTCGCGCTGGGTGAAGAAAGCGTATTCTTTGTAGAGTTCGCGTGCCCAGTTCTTGCGGTCATCCTTGCGCATGATGAACTCATAGGCCCACTTATAGGGCAGGCGGAACAGGCGGGTTTGCGGGAAGCGCTGCGGCAGCTCTTCCATAAAAAATCCTTCGCAGCCGTTGTCATCACGGTGCGGGCGCGCATGCGCAGCGTACCACATCAGCAGGTCGATTTCTGACATATCTTCAAACGTATCGCCGCTTATATCCTGTTCCGGCATCTCCAGCAGGACATACTCTTCCGGCGGCGGCATCGCGAAATCGCGGATAAACATCTGTCCTTCAGGCTTCAGCAGTTTGACATGATGCTCGAGCGCGTTGATTACGCAGCGTTCCGAGAGTTTCTGGCTTGAATAGATTTCATGCAGGATAAAAGAATTGATAACGGCATCGAGCGTATTGCTGTCAAAGCCGCCGGATGTGGCGATATCGCCATGGCGGAATTCGAGATTCGACCGCGTATAGTCTTTTTGCGCCTTTTTAATCAGCTTTTTATCAAGGTCGACGCCGACGAAATTGATGTGCGGGTTGAGGACTGCCATCGCGTAGGTCATCATCGGGTTGGTGCCCATATCGGCGACGGTTGCGCCGGGTTTCAGCAATAGATGGGCCAGCGTAAACCAGGCTTTGCGGATGACCGGACCGGGGATTCCGGCCAGGGCTTCGTGTTTGTCATAAAATTTTTGCAGGATATGCTCAACGGGACGGCTTTGATCGGATTCGTCTGACTCTCCCTCCAGACCGGAAGCCTCGTGAAGGCCTTTACGCAGCGTGTTTACAGTCATTGAGCCTGCTGGTTAAAACATATCCACAGACCCTTTGCAGATCATGGGCCGCGAACTGTTTTGATCAATTTTTTTACGTTAAGTTTGACTATAAGGGCTCCGGCTTTTTCGTTCAACAAAATTGACAGCAACCCTCTTATGCATGATAGCGGGCCATTGAAAACACTGACGAATTCACTAACCGCAGCGGTTGATTTCGTCCTGCCGCCGCGCTGTATCGTTACAGGCGAGATCGTCGGCCAACAGGGGATGGTCGCGCCGTCGGTGTGGCGGGACCTGACCTTCATCGGCAAGCCGCAGTGCGGTTGTTGTGGCATACCTTTTGAATTCGGTATGGCAGCCGGCACGCTATGTGTACGCTGTATCGAAAAGCGTCCGCCATACCGCACAGCCCGGTCGGCGCTGGTTTACAATGATGCCAGCCGCGCGATGATCCTGCGCTTCAAGCATGCCGACCAGCTTCATGCTGTTCATGCCTTTACGCCGTGGCTGCGGCGGGCCGGGGCGGAGATGCTGGACGGTGCCGATCTGCTTGTGCCGGTGCCGCTGCACCCGTTCCGTTTATGGCGGCGGCGTTATAATCAGGCGGCGTTGATCGCGCAGGCGCTGGGGAAATCATGCGGCCTGCCGGTGATGCCTGAAGCGCTGAAGCGGCAGCGGGCGACACCGAGCCAGGGCTATCTTGATTACAAACAGCGGCAGAAAAACGTTAAAAACGCGTTCGCGGTGAATCATCAGGCTGTGCAACGACTGGACGGCAGGAGTGTTGTGCTGATCGATGATGTCTATACGACCGGTGCGACGGTCAAGGAATGTACCCGCGCTTTGCTGGCGGCCGGTGCCGCAGCGGTCGATATTCTGACTGTCGCGCGGGTGGTAAAGCCGACTTGAGCGCCTAAAGAGCTTGTCCCTGCGCGAGGCGACTGTCACGGTCTGCTGGGGCGAGGCCCTCCCGCATCGCCAAAGTCTTGAACGGCGTAACGTTATCCAGCATCCTTAATCCCGCATGACGCAGATGGCGCAGCAGGCTTAGATCATTGCTGACCAACCGGTTGAGGCTGTTTGTCCCGGACGCGCGGCTGCCTATATCGGCGCGGCGGCGCGCTTCGTATTGTTTGAGGGCGCTCCCGCTGCCCGGATCAAGGCCCAGCCGCGCCTGATCGACGATGATCTCGGCCAGGGCCGCGACGTCGCGCAGGCTCAGGTTCAGCCCCTGTGCGCCGATCGGGTGCAGCACATGGGCGGCCTCGGCGATCAGGGCTATGCGCGGGGCCGTGAGAGTCGAGGCGACAAGGCTTTTCAGGGGCCATGATTGCGGCGGCGTTGTGACTTGAACTGTGCCGAGGGCGCCGCGTGTGCGGTCCTGCAGGGCCCTCTGAAAAGCATGTGCGCTCAGGCCCATGAATGTTTCGGCGTCATCCGCATATTCAACCCAGACAACGCTGGACATCCGTCCGGGCAGCGGTACAAGCGTAAACGGCCCGGAGGGCCGGTGGAACTCGGTCGATATCCGGTCGTGCGGTTCATCATGTTCGATCAGGCAGGTGATCGCGCGCTGGCCGTGATCGCGTGTCTTAACGGTAATACCGGCGGCCTCCCGCGTCGGCGAAGCGCGGCCGTCGGCACCGGCCAGCAGGGCGGCGGTGATTGTATCGCCGTTATCGAGCGTGGCGCTGATATGGCCGTCGGAGAGCGTGATCTCCTCAAGGCCTGCCGCGATGACCCTGATCGTCTTGACCCGCCTGGTCTCTGCGGCAAGCGCCGCGCGCAGGATGTTGTTCGGCACGTTCATGCCGAACGCGTCCAGCCCGATCTCGGCGGCTGTAAAATCGGTCTGGACTGGCTTTGCATCCAGCCCGGCGCTGTCATCAATAATCCGCAGCGTTTCCAGTGGTGCGGCATAAGGTCTGACGATTTCCCAGCCGCCGGTGGCTTTCAGGATATTGAGCGAGCCTTGCATCAGTGCCGAGGTACGGCCCTCCGGCGCAAGCCCTTTGAGCGGTGGGGCCGGGTAAGGTTCGAGCACAGTAACGGCAAGTCCGGCGCGGCCCAGCAGCAGGGCAAGGGCGAGACCGGGTGTACCGCCGCCGGAAATCAGGATATCGGTTGTCTGTGTGCTCATTGCGGGTCTCCCGGGCTGCGTTCATCCGGCCATTTGACCAGCTGGCAGGTGCCCGCGATACAGGCCGGGTAGCTGGCCAGGTCGAAACAGTTGCAAAATTCGCCGTCATAACGGCCGCACCGGCGGTTGAAGGCGGTATCGTGCGCTTCCTCGTAGCGGGCGTTGATCGCGACATAATCGCAACAGAAACCGCAATCGGTGTCAACGACGATGCATTGGTCGCCTTCGGCGCAGGCGCTCATATCAACGGGGGTTGCCGGTGCGCCTATGAGGCTGCCACCACCACCGATCTTGACATAGGCCACCGCCGCGACGATCATCAGCGCGGCCAGCACCACGGCCATAATCATGATTTTATCCGGTCCCGGCTTGCTCATACCCCTATAATGCCCATATAACTACAAAGAAACACAGGATACTGTAACGATGGCTGATATAGAAATCTATACTTGGAAAACATGCCCGTATTGTGTGCGGGCCAAAGCGCTGCTTGATCACAAGGGCGCGGCCTACAAAGAATATGCGATCGACGGTGACGAGGCGGCACGGGATAAAATGGCCGAACGCGCGAACGGGCGGCGTACCGTGCCGCAGATTTTCATTGATGACCGGCATATCGGCGGCTGCGATGATCTGCATGCGCTGGAAGACCGCGGTGAACTGGATGGGTTGCTCAATGGGTGAGATCATTAAAACCGCCTGTGTGCAAATGAACAGCGGGCCGGATATCGACGAGAATATTGCAGAGGCCTCGGATTTGATCCGCGCGGCGGCCGGGCAGGGCGCGCAGTTTATCGCGACACCGGAAAATACCTGTCATATACGCTCCCCGCAGACCGAGAAGCTGGAAACGGCGCTGCCGGAGGAGACACATCCGGCGCTGCCCGCTTTTTCCGATCTGGCGCAGGCGCTGGGCGTCTGGCTGCTGGCAGGGTCGTTGTCGATCAAACTGACGGATGAGAACCGCATTGCCAACCGCTCGTTCCTGTTCAGTGATACCGGCGAGGTGATCGCGCGCTACGATAAAGTCCATCTGTTCGATGTTGATTTACCGACCGGCGAAAGCCACCGTGAAAGCGATGTCGTCCGGCCCGGCACGCAGGCTGTGATAGCAGATTTACCTTGGGTAAGGCTGGGCATGACGATTTGTTACGATTTGCGCTTTGCGTATCTTTACCGTGATCTGGCGCAGGCCGGGGCGGCGATCATGGCTGTGCCCGCCGCCTTTACCGTGCCGACCGGGCTGGCGCACTGGGAAACCCTGCTGCGGGCGCGGGCGATAGAAACCGGCAGTTTCGTGGTCGCCCCGGCGCAATGCGGCGAACATCACGGCGGCCGCCGTACCTACGGCCATTCGCTGATCATCGGTCCGTGGGGCGAGGTGCTGGCCGAAGGCGGCGAGGAACCCGGTATTATTTTCGCAGACCTTGATCTGGCTGCTGTTGACAAGGCGCGGCAGGCAATCCCGGCACTGAAGCATGACCGGTCTTTTACGCCGGCGTCATAACCCAGTCTGCTTTTGGGGCATAGGCTTCGAAATAAGGCAGGTCGTAATCGCGCACCAGCTTTTGTTTATATGCAAGGTAAGACGGGTCTGAACGATGCCGGTCGCGCTGGCGGCCGCGTTCTTCTGTCACAGCCACAGGCGTGTCAATTAACAGGATGGTGTCGAGCCATTCATGCACAGGGGGATGCAGCAGGTAAATACAGTCCAGAATGATGACCGGCCGGTCACCGGTTGGCGGCTTAAAAGTAACCGCTTGCGTTTTCTCGCCGCTAGCCTGATCCCAGCCGTCTTCGAGTGTGAAGGACTTTCCGCTCTTTAAAGTAGATAGGGCCTGGCCGATCCCGTCCCAGCCATACCAGTTTTTCGGGTTTTCTTCGGCTTCGATCTGCGTCGGGTCGGCTGTCTCATGAGCGGCGGCAATGCGCGCCCGCCGCTCTGCCGTGCCGTATTTCGCAAACAGGTCCGCCGCTACATGCAGGGCGCGGTTTTCAAAACGCTCCGCCAGTGCCCTGCATAGCGTGGTCTTTCCGGCCCCGCCCAGGCCACAGACGCCAAGCACAAAAACAGGCTGCTGGGCTGTTTCCTCATCAATCCGGACGATCAGGTCGTCTATGTTGCTGATGGCCTGCGCCATAAGATGTATCTAGACCAGCAAGCCGGCATCAACATCGAGCGCGTCAGCGAGCGCGCGCAGGGCGTTGATAGAGCCTTGCTTCTTGCCGGTTTCAATCTCGGTCAGGTAAGGGCGCGACAGGCCGGCGGCATCGGCCAGCTCATTTTGCGTTAAGTCCCGGTGCCGGCGGAGCAGCCTGATCGGGTGCGCGGTGCGGGCATGGATCGCGTCGAGCAGGTCATCGGGCAGGGCGCTGTCTTCATGCGTGGCGCCGTTAAGGGTGCGGTATTCGTGCAGCGGCACAAGCACGTAGGGCTTGCCCTGTATGTGCAGAAGGTCATGGTTCATGATAAGTCTCCGGTAGCAGGCAGGAAATAAAGGAGTGAGCGGGGGAGGAAGCATCGTCGCTTACAGAGACATTGTAATGATTTTAACCTGTTTTGTAAAACAATTCACCACAGAGAGCCCTCTGTGGTGAAAAAATTATAATGCTATGAGGTCGCGCTTTAGTAACGATAAGACAAGCTCAGCGAGCCGAACAGGTCGCCCCTGTCCTGACCGTGAAACTCCTCGGTGCGGTAGGTCAGTGTGTAAGACAGGCGCACGCGCTGATAGGTGAAGGCGATGCCGGTGTTCAGGTCGGCAACGAAATGCTTTTTATCAACGCGGTGACTGTCGGCGAAGGTGTTGCCGTCCAGAAAGATATTGCGCCCGACGGCCCGCCCTTCAGCCCCGGCGAACAGATACCAGCTCCAGTCATCGTTCGGGATCTGGAAATAGCCGGTGCCGGGAATGGCAGGCCGGACCCGCGGCGGGTGGTCCTGCCAGCGGTCATCCTGCGGGCTGAGGCGCAGGTTAAAGCCGGTATTGGCGTAGGTATAGACATTGCCCAGCGTTATACCGGCCTGTGGTTCAAGCGCGCCGTAAAATCCCATTGCTTCGAACCGCGCCGCGTGCGGCCAGCGCCTTAGCCATGACACAATGACCCCCGGCTCGTTATCAAGCTGGTTGTCCCAGCCGCGCGGATCGGTCGTATCCAGCGTATCATGAACGAAATCCTGCGCTGGCCGCCCCAGCGCCGCCGGGCCGACCATGCCGAGAGTCAGTTCAAGCTCGTCAATATGGTTGCCGGTCAGGGTCGTCAGGCCCGCCGATACATAAAGCCAGCCGGCCCACGGCCTGTCGTCCGGGTCCTGCTGCGGGTTTTCGACGTCGTCGGGCGTGTAGAGATTCTGGCCAAGCGAATAGGCGATGCTCGTGGTTTCGTTGATATCGAAGGTCGGGATGTAGTCAGCGATCATATCAATGGAAGAGGGGATCGCGGCATTGACATCGAAATAGCTGATGCGCACGCCGCTGGTGTAATTCTGGTCTGTGCCGCGGCCCAGCGAGTCGTTTTCAATCGACAGGCTGAGGAAGGTTTTATGCGGCGTGGTGCGAATATGATCTATGGCTTCCTGCTGCAGTGGCGGCCGGTCCTGTGCCTGCGCCTGTGCCGGGCTATAGATAATCAGGGCCAGCATGAGAGTCATGAATGCGCCGATCATCCGTATGACATCCTGCGGCGATTTTTGTTCGTCTTCGCGGATGTTTTGCAGCGTGATCGCCTTGTCGCGTTTGGAAAGCTTGTCATCTTTCTCGTCGGTGATCAGGCCGTGGTGATGCCAGCGCGGCACGTCAAGCCCGAGCAGTTCCTGCAGCAGCCGGTGCAGGTGGCTGGCGTAAAACAGCTCCTCGCCGCGCGTGACCAGCGTAACGCCCTGCAGATGGTCATCGAGCGTCACGCTGAGATGATAGCTGGTGAAGATATCTTTGCGCGCCAGTACGGCATCGCCGACGATTTCCGGCGTGGCGCGCTGTTCGCCTTTCTCTTCATCGACCCAGCAGAGCGATTTGTTAATTGCGGCGAGAGCCTTGTCCATGTCGAGCCGCAGTGCATAAGGCCGGCCCGCATCGATTTTCGCCGCGCGCTCATCATCGCTTAGCCCCTTACAGATACCGGGATAGAGAGGGCCTTCAGGCCTGTGCTCTTGTACACCGTGCTGGGCGGCACCGGAACGTTCTATCTCGTCTTTAATATCTTTGCGGGTGCAGAAACAGGGATAGAGCAGGCCCTGTGTCCGCAGCTGTCCGAGCGCTTTTTTATAGTCGGCCATGTGCTCTGACTGACGGCGGACCGGCTGTTCCCATGTCAGGCCCAGCCAGGCGAGGTCTTCATAAATCCCGTCCTCGAATTCCTTGTGGCAGCGGCCGGGGTCGATATCCTCGATCCGCAGCAGGAAGCGCCCCTCTGCTGCCTGCGCCTGATTATACGCAAAAAGCGCCGAGTAGGCGTGGCCGATATGCAGGCGGCCGGTGGGAGAGGGCGCGAAGCGGGTGATCACTGTCATGATCTATTGTGTGCCGCAAAATCCCGCCGCGTACAAGGGGTTATGCCTATGTATCCGGACCCCAGCGATAAACCGGGCAGTTTCGAATACGTGGCTGCGCGCAGTTAATTTTCATAAAAACCGTTGAGAGTATCAGCGGTTAACTACGGAGTCCGTCACCGTAATCATTTGTATTCTGTTATTGCAGGCTCTATTTTTATGATTCATGGAGTACCAGATACTTAAATCATGGATAATTTTGAGCTGAAAACATATACACACGGTCCGGCCTCTGGCGGGGAGATCAAACAGCTTGTTCTTCTCTTTCACGGCCTGGGCTCGGATGGGCGCGATCTGATCGGTCTGGCGCCCTTCTTTGCGATGGCGTTGCCGGATGCGATTTTCGTGTCGCCGGACGCGCCGTTCCCGTGCGATATGGCGCCGATGGGGTATCAGTGGTTCAGTTTACAGGACCGCGATCCGCAGGTGATGCAGGCCGGTATGGAAAAGGTCGCGCCGCTGGTGGATCATTTCATTACGCAACAGATTGAAAAATATGGTGTGACACCCGCGCAGACGATCCTGTCCGGCTTCTCGCAGGGGGCGATGGTCAGCCTTTATGCCGGCCCGCGTTACCCGGAAAAACTGGCGGCGATTTTGGCGTTTTCCGGGGCCATGATCGGGGCAGATGGTCTTGATGCGTCCGATATACAAAAAATGCCGGTTCATATCCTGCACGGAAGTGCGGATGACATTGTGCCGGTCACAGCCGGGCAGGCGGCGCGGCAGACTTTGGCTGACGCCGGGTTTACCGTCAGCGGCGGCGTTGTCGAAGGTTTGGGCCACAGCATTGATGAACGCGCGATGGACAGCGCTGTTCGTTTTTTGCAGAGCACAATGGCTGGTCCGGCCTGATCCGGTAGTTAATCTTTCCTTTACCTTTGAAAGAAAATTTCTTTTTTGTCATATTTTTACGCAATAAATCAAACCGTGCTGCGCTGCATTATGGGATAAAAGCCGCGAAATCCTAGGCGAATCGGGGAATTTACGCTAAAATAGTAAGTGTAAGTAACGCGGAGCCTTTACTAATTGTTCCTGCCCCGTAAGGCTCCCCCCACCGTCCGGTGGCTTAATGAAAGGAGTGGTACCTGGGATGGATTTACAGACCCCGCTTGAGCAATGTCCGGCCTTGATTTTGAATGCAGATTACAGGCCGCTGAGCTATTTCCCTCTTTCGCTATGGTCTTGGCAGGACGCGGTCAAGGCCATTTTTCGTGATTCAGTTGTCGTGATCTCCGAATATCAGCGCGTCGTGCGCTCGCCGACACAGGAGATCCGTTTGCCGAGCGTGCTGGCGCTTAAAGAGTATATTCACGCCGCGCGCAAGCCGGCCTTTACCCGCTTTAACGTGTTTTTGCGTGACGGATTTGCCTGCCAGTATTGCATGGGACATTTCAAAACCAATGATCTGACTTTCGATCATGTCATTCCCCGTTCGCGCGGGGGCCGGACCTCGTGGGATAACATCGTCACGGCCTGCCGGTCCTGTAACACGCAAAAGGGTAACCGAATGCCGGATGAGTGCGGTATGAGGCCGCATTTGGAACCGATACAGCCGTCTTTGTTCGACCTGCAACAAAACGGCCGCAGATTCCCCCCGAATTTCTTGCACGAAAGTTGGGGGGATTTTCTTTATTGGGACACCGAGCTGGTGGACTGATAAAGCCGCGCTATGTGCCGTCTGCACACGGTCATAAGCGCTACGAACCAAACGGAAGAAACCAAACGAAAGGAGGTTGTCATGTTTGGGAAATCGTTAGACCTGGGAGCCAAAAGGGACTTTATGGGTGCGTTCATGTTTTTCGTCGCGCATCTGATGATCCTGGTTGGTGTCGCCACAGTGGCGGTCCATTTTCTGGCCATGGCCGGGATGGTGGATGGAAGCGGCAGTTTCTTCGCCGGTGGCGAGACCTATACGCTGATCAGCTCCCTGTTCGTCCTATGGCTGGGCGGCTCGATTCTCGCCAAGCGCGGGATGACCAATGACATGATGTCGATCATCATTGTCATGATCGCCCTGTATCTCGCCTGGACGACCAGTGCGATTCTCGGCCTTGTGCCGATCGCTTTATTGACGACGATCAACAAGTAACCGTCGTTTAAACTCCTTGTCTAAAGACCGGGCCTGTAAAACGGCCCGGTCTTTTTTCTGGAAAATTATACGGGTGTGGTTTATTAATCCGGATATGATTAAAACATCCGTGGCCATACTGGGCGCAGCCCATATTCATATGAATGATTTTATTGAGGTGCTGCGCGCCGACCCGGCGGTGCAGGTGAAGGCCGTATGGGACCCGGATCGCGAAAGGGCGTCTGCCTGCGCTGACCGGCTGGGTGCGGAAGTCAGGGACGATCTTGATAGCATCCTGGACGATCCGGGGATCAGCGCGGTCGTGATCGCGTCTGAAACCGCTCTGCATGATCGGCTGGTGCGTGATGCGGCGCGGGCGGGCAAGCATATGTTTGTGGAAAAGCCGCTGGGGATGTCGGCAGTGCAGACGCGGGCGCTGGTGCAGGCCGTTGAGGCACAGGGCGCCCTGTTTCACACTGGTTTTTTCCTGCGGACCGTCCCTGCCTATCAGGAGCTGCGCCACGCGATTAAAATGGGGCTGCTTGGTGACATCATCGAGGTGCAGCAGCATTACAGCCATGATGGGCTAAAGCTGGGCTGGTTTGACGGTTATCCGTGGATGATGGACCCGGATCAGGCGGGCTATGGCGCATTCGGTGATCTCGGCCTGCATTGTACCGACTTCCTGCCGTGGCTGCTGGATGATGAAGCCGTTGCTGTGAAAGCGCAGACGGGCCGGGATGAACCTTTAGGCGCTATCGCGCCGGTGGAGCATTTTGGAACGGGTGAGCTGAGATTTAGGGGCGGAGCGCTGGCCCGGTTTTATGTCGGCTGGCTGGCTGAAGACCCGCCATTGTTACTCAAGGTAAAGGGAACGCGGGGATTTGTCGCGATCGACCGGGATATGAAATGGCACAGTGATATTG
The DNA here is from genome assembly GCA_964445195.1 of uncultured Micavibrio sp. Taxonomy (GTDB): domain Bacteria; phylum Pseudomonadota; class Alphaproteobacteria; order Micavibrionales; family Micavibrionaceae; genus UM-FILTER-47-13. The sequence continues at coordinate 28,154 of CAYUKA010000014.1, forward strand.
CCGGGCTTGCCGGACTGGAACAGGATATCGGCACGGCCGGGCCGGATGCCGGCAGCGGGCTGGTCACGTTCCTCGATGCTGTGACAGGGCGCCGGGATGACACTGTCTCTCTGGCTGAAACGGTGCAGGCGTCTGCTTTACTGGATCGTCTCTACGAAACGCAAGGCGGGAAATTTCAGCCGGCACAAACGACAACTCTGGCCCCGGAACTCCCGCATATCTTGACTTTCCCGCGATAAGCGCTTATCACAGTCTTTGTTTACAGAATTCTTTTTTGAGGCATTTGGTTATGTTTGATGATTTATTTGATTTCGGCAAAAAGCGCACACTGAAGCAGTCTGTTGGTTTTTTCCTGTTTTACGCCGGAATTTTCCTCGGGCTTTCCGCGGTTGCCGGTTTGGCAGGCTTATAAATAACGGGCTTATAAGACGCCATTAGCGCGGCGGGCGATCATCACAGAAGATATCGCGCAGCCAATCCCGAGCGCAAAGGACATCATCGCGTTGTAAGCCGCCATCGACAGGCCGAAGACCGGGTCGGCCCACGGAATGACATCACAACGCACGGCCGGTTTGTTATCAAGGATCGCCATCAGGTCTTCGACATTGTTCGGATCGAAATCGACCTCGCAGCCTTCCAGCGCCGACTTCCACCAATGCTGCTCAACGCCGACATGATAAAAGGCGATGACGGCACCAACGAAAAAGACCGCTGAGGACAGCAGCACTGCAAGGGCGGAGAACTTCATCCATTCTTCCTTGTAAGCGGCGGCAATGCCCATCACACCGAGAAGGGCCGTTATCACATAGGGCCAGCGCTGGTAGATACAGAGGATACAAGGCTCCAGCCCGAACGCGTATTCGGCGATCAGCGCCATCATCAGGCTGGTCGTCGAGACCAGGAAAATTCCGCCGCATACCGCGATCGAATTGGCGAGTAGGTATTTTAAGGCGTCATACATGATAAACCTGTCTTCTTCAGGGCTATAATAATGATTTAATCGCGGTTTTGATAATGTCGAATGCCTCCGGCCCGAAATAAACCACAGCGAATGTCAAAAGGGCAATCCATGCAATACCGATCACGGCCCCGGCGATCACGGCCAGCCCGTCGCGCATCATGAAACCGGCAGACATCAATGCGATGCCGAAACTGGGCGCGGTGTTGGTCAGCGGCAGCGGGATACAGACCGTTAAGGCCATCAGCAGGCCGAGCAGGCCGAAAAAGCGCGACGCGCCATCCTGTGTGACCCAGCGCAGGCGCGGGCGGATAATGACTTCCAGCCGCTTCATCCACGGGATCAGCCCGTCCAGCAGACCGGCAAGCTTGTCGCGGGCCATGGTTTGGTCCCTTATCTTCCGGGGCAGCCAGATGGTATGAGCGCCCAGTGCCTGCTGCGCTGTCAGCAGCACCAGCGGTGAGGCCAGTGCGACATTGACGCCCGGCGGCACCGGCAGCGGCAGGGCCATCGGCGCGGCGAAGATCAACAGCAACATGGCGATCCCGCGTTCATGCAGCGCTTTGATCAGGCTGTCGATGCTGACCGTATCGCCGGTCAGGTCGTTTTTTAAATCATCTAGCAGGACGGCGAGGCTGCGAATCTCTGGGGCGGTGTTGGTCATGTTCATAGCATGACCTTAAACCAAAAACAGGGCGGGGCGAAAATTATTCGTGAACCGTTAACTTCTTGGCAAATCATAAGCTTTACCATGTTTTGTAAAGGGTAATAAACAATACGGGTAAGGAACAGATAGCGTCATGCCACGCGAGGATCGCCGGATCATATTTTCATTTGATGAAGTGTTTAAGGCGCTTTATGCCTTGTGCATGCAACGTGAAATCCGGCGGCCGCCGCCCGGCGAAATTACGGCAATCAAGGTCGATGAGGATATCGAGAGCAAGCTGATTGTCACAATTTCCAATATTCAGGAAGATTCCGAGCGTGAGGCCGAATATAGCCGCGATTTCCTGGCGGCGGCCCTGATGCTGTATTGCCGCAGTCTGGGTATTCCTATTTCCAAGCAGGCGCGCAAGTCCGTCGAGCTGAAGGATGACGGAGTTGTCTTGCGGCTGGTGATTTAGGGCAGAGCGTTTTCCAGATGGCCATATCTGTGGATACCTTGATTCTTTACAAGTAAATCAGTACGATAGTATGTGGATAATTTTCCGCATCCCGCCCGCCCCCGCTTCACGGAGGTTCCTGTCATGGTTCACGTCCCGATCTGTACGGCCCGTCTTTACGGTTCGCCGCCGGCCCTGTCATTTAAAATGCAAAGCAGCGTGACACGGCGCGGATTTTTAGGCGCTTGTTTTACGGAAAGCGTTGGAATGCAAAGAAAAAAATATGCGCAAAGTAAGACTCTGTTAACGGTTAATAATCAATATATTAACAATTTCATGAAAAAATTAATAATATACATAATTCAAAAATGCGCGTTTTTGAATCCTGCAAAGGGGAGGTCCGGGGGTTAATTTGTTATTCAGCTTTTTAAGGCGTATTGGTAAGACGGAAAAGGGGCGCGGCCGCAATGGCGAGCGCCCTGAAACGCGTTCTGAGGCAGTGCGTCACTATCGTTCAGGGCGTATGGGCGAAAGCGGTAACGTCTTCTTCACGCTGTTTGGTGCGGTGGCGCTGGTCGGGGTCGTCGGGGTCGCGACTTCGACACTGATGCGCGGGCCGGTCGGCACTGTCGTCAAGCTGAACCAGGTCGCCAAGGCCGAAGCCGAAATGCAGATTGCCCAAAGGCTGGCGATGCTGGAGGCGGTTGAATCAGACCCTGCAAATGCCGGCGATTGTGATGCGGATACATATGTTGAACCGCTGGCGCCGGACAGTTGTGGTAACGGTTTAACGGGCGGCGGGTGTTTGCCGAGTGCTGTCGGGTCATCCAAAACCGACCCGTGGGGTACGGATTACGGTTATTGTGCGTGGGATCACGGTACCGTTATCGGGGATGCCTGTGTTGGCGGTGGCGTTCTTGATGGCACGGACTCGGAAAGCCAGACATCAATTGCAATTATCTCTGCCGGTCCGGACCGGAATTTCCAGACGGAGTGTGCGGCGCATCCTACTTATGTTGACAGAGACGCGACCAGCGATGACATTATTCTGGATGTAAACTATGCCGGTGCCGTCGATATTTCCGGTGGCCTGTGGGCGCTGAAATCCGGCGATCCGAACACGGCAACGGTCGGTGATCGTGATATTGAGGTCGGCGGTGAAGCCCGTTTCGAAAGCGCCGCCCGGTTCGGTGGTTCGGTCGGTTTGCAGGACAATGCCCGCCTCGAGTTTCTTGGCAATAACAGTTATCTCCAGCTTCCTGATGAAACGGCGTCGGGGACCTGTAACGGACCCAATACCGGCGTACTGCGCCGGAACACGACGAGTGGCCAGGTGGTGGAGATTTGTGATCCCACCGCGCCTGGTGATGGCTGGGTCGAGGTTGGCGGATCAGGATCAATCGCGGGGGCTGCTGGTGCTACCGCTGGTGATATCCAGTTCCGTTCGACGGCTGTCGGCGCTTTTGATGCCGATACCGGCGGCGTGTTCAATTATAACCCCGCTCTTGACACATTATATGTTCCGAATGCCGAGCTTTCAGCCGGGCTGACGGCGGCCACGGTGACGGCAACGGGGGATATCGTTCTGGGCGGCACGATTACCGATAGCGATGGTGATGTAACGATCGGTGAGGCGCTGGTGGTCAGCGGCAATATCAATGGCAATACGATAACCGGTAGTGCTCTTGTTGCAGAAGCGGGCGGGCTGACGTCTACTATGGGCACGACAAATCTTGGCATCACAAATGCAACCGACTTGACGGCGACGACCGTGGACACGGGTAGCCTGTTTGTCAGCGCCGGAACCGTTCTTGGGGGAACGCTTCAGGTCGATGGCGATATTTCCGATGGCGACAGTAATGTCACAATTGCCGATAGTCTTGATATCACCGAAGATGTTTTCGCGCGTTCGTTCCAGGATATTAACGGCGGTGCCAGCCATGAAGGCATGTTTTTCAGCGCGGGCAACCTGACTCTTGAAACCGACGGTAACATCGCGCTGTCCATCGACCAGATGGGTGATGTGACGGTTGAAAATCACCTTGATGTGATGGGTGATGTCGGGATCGGTATTACAAACCCGGCGGTTGATCTGGATGTTGCCGGGGCAATTCGTGTCGGTATGCGTAATATTTGTGACCTGGCCGTGGTGGGGGCTTTGCGCTATGTCTCCGGTTCGGATGAATTGGAAATCTGTTCGCCGACAGGTGATGGTTCCGGCGGCTGGGGCTGGACCACAATCGGTACGGCGAATGGCGGCGGCGGCGGAATTGGCGGCTTGTGGACTGATGAAACCGATTATATCCGTTATGAGAACTCGACCTTCGTCGTTAAGGAAGGCCAGTCGCTTAGCTTCTCTTCGGCGCTGGAAGGCGCCGGTACACGCTTTATCTGGTACCCCAGCGCCGGATCGCTGCGGGCCGGAACGGTTACAGGCACAGAATGGGATGACGGGCAGGTCGGGCAGGATACGGCGGCATTCGGTAATGATGTACAGGCCAGCGGCGATTACAGCTTTGCCATCGGTCGTGATACGCGCGCGCTTGCTAATCATTCGATGGCTTTCGGCCTTGGCGAGGCAACCGGAACGGTGCCGCAGGTTGATGGCGAAGGTTCGCTCGGCATCTTTATGGGCGATCAGTCGGGCCGGCTGCTGAGCGACACGAACACGATGGGCATTTACGGCGGCGACCTGCGGCTCAGCTCCGGCAATTTACAATTGTTCGAAGGCGATATGATCATCAGCGACGGTACGGAAACCACGGCCACAGGCGCGTTGTTGCTGGATGTCGAGGGTAAGATCGGCGCGACTCAATATTGTAGCCCCGATGATAATTTCTGTTTCACGCCGCAGGAAATCGCGACCGGCTCGGTCGGCGCGCCGGGCAATGATACGGAAGTGATCTTTAACTCCGGCGGGGCGCTGGGCACTGATCCGGGTTTTGTCTTTTTGCGATCATCCGGCAATCTGGGTATTGGCACAAACACGCCACAGAAAGCGCTCCATATAGTGTCTGAAGATCCGGACATTACGCTCGAATTCAGTGGTACACCGACAGGAGGTATTGCAGGTATTGATTTTGTCAGTACTGGGGGGAGCTTACTAGGCACGGTTGGCGGTAACCGCCAGACCGGGACTATGTATATGTATGGTCAAGAAGGTTTTGAATTCCTGGTCTGGGGAGCTGGCGAAGTTATGCGGCTGACATCTGCCGGCCGTCTGGGCATCGGCACGACAACCCCCGGGACACAACTTCACCTGACCGAACAAATGCTCCTTGGCAATGTCGATGATTGTACTGCGGATACGCAGGGCGCTTTGCGGCTGAATGCCGGCGGCGATATCCTTGAAATGTGTGATTTTGCCGGATCCGGCGGCTATATCGCGATCGGCGGTGCGTCTGTCGCAGCGCCGGGCAGCGACCGGCAGGTTGTGTTCAATTCCGGCGGCGCGCTCGCCGCGACAGCCGGGTTCGTTTTCGATAGCAGCGGCCGCCTTGGTGTCGGCACGGCCACGCCCGCGGCGCAGCTTGATGTGGCTGGCGATATCGTCCTGTCCGGCGACATCGAGCTGTCCAGCGACGACGCCCGCATACGAGGCGGGATGACCGGCGGGTTCATCGGCATTAACGAAGATAATGTTTCGGCGACGGCGTCGTCGAACAATATGCTGCTCTCCAGCCCCACCAATATCTTCTTAACGATTGATGATAACGCAAACGCGGCTACGAACGTTTTGTCTGTCGGTCATGACGGTGACGACCCCGGCGGTGCGGGCTGGCAGGAACTGTTCAGAATTTCCGAAGACGGTGTCAGTTATTTTTCCACCTCGCTGGGCATCGGCGATTCGACGCCCGATCTGACGCTTTTGCTCGATGTGGAAGGGCAGATCGGCGCGGATCAGTATTGCGATGAGAACGGCACGTTCTGTTTCCTGCCGGAGGATGTCGCGAATAACGCGGTACCGGGCGCGAACACCGAAATTCTGTTTAACAGCGGCGGCGTACTGGGCACCGACCCCGGCTTCGTGTTCCTGCGCTCCAGTGGGCGGCTGGGTATTGGAACGGCGGCCCCGGATCACGCCCTCCATATTTTCGGCGATGCCATAAGGCTGCAAAGCGCGCGCACTGATATCACCTTACGTGATACTGACAGCACAATGAGCGGTAACGATCTGCTCGATAGCAACCTTTTTTTCAGGGATGGTAATAATTCAATTGCAGCAAGGCTGGGCTTTATAAATTCTCGTATCTTCGCTCTTAGCACGAATTATGATGATCTACATTTGTCGGCACAGGAAAATCTTGTTCTGTTCACGTCCGGCGAGTCGCGCATGGTCGTCACACCTGACGGCAATGTCGGCATCGGCACCGATACGCCCGACACCATTCTATATGTCAGCGGCAATGTTCCAGGCGATAACAATTTTGTCGCTACGATAGAGAACAGCGGCGATGACGGTGAATTTCTGCGGATGATCAATGATCTGGGCAATAATGTCATAGAGTTGATACAGACTAGCAGCGGTGCCGGTCAAATCGATCTTTTAAAAGCCGACGGTACGGAAATCGGCATTCGCCTGGATGGTGATGACGGGCAGATGATTGTGCGCGGAACCAGCGGCTGGGTTCGTTTAACAGACACAGATAGTTTTTCTGATGCCGCCGACTATTTTATGATAGATTCGGGTACCGGCAGCGGCGAAGCCCTGGAGTTCAGCTTCTATGACGACAGCGCCGGCAGTACTCAAAGCATTATACAATTTGCCAGCACAGGTCTTGTCCGCTTCGAAAGCACCGGCGCGATGCTCGTTAATCGCGGCGTAACAGGCGAGCGCCCGGCCGTGCCGGAAAACGGGATGTTCCGTTACAACACGACCAACGACCAGTTCGAGGTTTATGAAGCCGGTAACTGGGTCAATGTCATTACCGGCGGCCTTGGCGGCACCCCGGCCGGCGGCGCGGACCGCCAGGTGCAGTTTAACAGTGGCGGGTCATTGACTGGTGATGCAGGTTTTGTCTTCACAAGTGTTGGCCGTCTGGGGCTTGGCACTGCGGCGCCGGGAGACAGGTTGCATGTCGTCGCGCCATCCGATGACGATGCTGCTGCATTCGTCGTGAATGATAGTTCCACTAGCATTACAACCAGCGAGGGAGTGTATATCATTAACTCCGACACGACGGACAATAATTATGCACTCTTACAATTTGCAGATTCGGTCGATGGATTTGTATCTGGCATGATAGGAACAAAAATCACCGATCACGCGAATAATTATGGAGATCTGCAATTCTGGACACGAGGTCCGTCAAGTAACGGAATCAGGATGCATATAGATGAAGATGGCAGTGTCGGCATCGGCACGACAACGCCCGGCACATCAATCCTGTATGTCAGCGGCAGTACACTCAATAATGAAGCGCTGGTGACAATTGAAAATACCGGCGATGGTGGTGAGTTTTTAAGTGCTGTCAATGATCTCGGCAACCCGGTTATTGCCCTTAATCAGAGAACCAATGGTAGCGGCGTTGTCCGAATTCGTGATGGATTGGGCGACACACGGATAACTCTTGAAGCGACAACCGGCGATACCGGCAAAATTAGTCTTAACTCTTCCGGTTTTGTTACAGGTGGCGAGCAAGACCTTGAGCTCTTCGTCTTCGGTGACACCGGCTCAATCAACTATTGTGACGAAGCCGGCAATGATTGTTTTACAGCGGCTGACGTTGCCTTGCTGGCCGGTGGTTCGGTGCCGGCGCCGGGCGGCGATCGCCAGGTCGTGTTTAACAGCGGCGGCTCTTTCGATGCGTTTACGGACTTCGTTTTCACCAGCACGGGTAATCTGGGCATCGGAACGGCGTCGCCGGATGAATTGCTTGAGATTGGCAATGGCGTGGCTCCACCCATATTTACAACGGATCCTGATAAGGCCGTTCTTCTGGGCACGACTGTTGACGGCGAGGAAATCGCTTACCAGCTCTATGCAAATGACGGTACCAACAACATCCGGACCAAGTTATATGTAGACGATGCGGCGCTTTGGACCGGGATCGATTACAGTTATGGGACGTCTCTAAACGGTTTCTCTATCAGCATGGGCGGCACGCAGCAGATGGTGATAGACGTGCTTGGTAATGTCGGCATCGGCTCCACAACCCCGCAGACGCGGCTTGATGTTGATGGCACGCTCAAAATGGCCTACGGCGGCGAAGCTTGTGACGCGAACCGTCAGGGCGCGATCCATTTCGACAGCAGCGACAGCAATTTCTACGTTTGTCAGGATGGGGCGAATTGGCAACGTGTTGTGACCACCGGTGGCGGTGGCGGCGGTTTGCCGGCCGCGGGCGCGGATAGTCAAATCCAGTTTAACAGTGGCAACGAGCTATGGGCCGATGCGAACTTCGTTTACACCAGCGCCGGCGATTTCATCGTCGGTTCACCGCAGATTAACGACACCGGTACGGGTACCGAAGACAGCCGATGTTCTTTTACAGGTCGGCAAGCGCGTTTCGGGCGGGCAGTGTAGAAGACGATCGCTGGGACGACGGCAACATCGGACAGTACAGCGTGGCGATGGGCCAGCAGGTGCGGGCTTCAAACTGGCACTCATTTGCCTTCGGGCTGAACGCGACGGCCTCCGGCGGTGAGAGTTTTGTTATGGGCAGTAATGTCCAGGCGCAGTCAAAGGGCATGGCGCTGGGATACGATGCTGAGGTCGGCGGAGCGGACTATAATATGGCGATTGGTCTTGGCGATGCCTCTTCTCCGCTTCCGGCAGTGACCGGCGGGAACGCGCTTGGTATTTTCATGGGCGCGCAGGATGGCGTTCTGCTTGCCTCGGCGAATACGATGGGCGTGTTCGGCGGCCGCATGATCATTGATCCGAGCGTGCCGGCAAATGTCTGGGAGGCGCATGCTGGCCTGGATGTTGATGCGGCGGTCAGGATTGCCTTTGATGGTGAAACCTGTGCCGGTAACCCGTTTATGGAAGGCGCGATCCGTTTTGACGCAAACACGTTCAGCTTCTGTGCCGATAGCGCCGGTGACTGGGAGAGCATTACGCTGGGATCCGGTACGCTTGCGGCGCTGAGTGATACAAATATTACCACGCCGCAAACGGGTGAGCTGCTGTATTACAGCGGCAGCGAGTGGGTTAACGGCGTTGCCGGCAATGATCGTGAAGTATTTTTTAATTCAGGCGGCCTGATGGCGACGGACGCAGGTTTTATCTTCACCAGCGCGGGCAATCTTGGCATCGGTGTTGCCAGCACGGATGCGCGGGTTGACGTCTTCAGTGAGATTACCAGTAATGCCGCAGGATTTAACTATGTCGGGGATTACTATATGGTTCTGGACCCGGTCGCCGACCAGCCGCTTGGACCGGCTCACTCAACCGGCACCTCAAACAATGTCATTAGCACTTATCTTGAGGTTGATGCAGGCAATACCAACCGTGTGAATATCGCGAACAGTATGCTGGCCGGGCTTGAAAACTATGGAACGGGCGAAATTATTGAGGGACGCGGCGTTCACGCCTATCTTGGCAATTACGGGGCGGCCACTATTACAGATTTCATAGCCATTAAGTCCGATGCGTATACGGAAGCCGGTAACGTCTCAAGACTGGTCGGTCTGCAGGTTGATTCAAATGTGGAGTCCGCCGCCGCGACTGTGGACGATGTTGTGGGTATCTTTATCGGAAGCCAGATTGAGGCGGCGTCGAGCGTTGCCGATCGCTACGGTATCTTTATTGACGAGCCGCTCGGCGGCGGCACGCCGACTACTAATGACTTCGGCATCTATCAGGCGGGCGCACAGCCTAACTATTTTGGCGGCGCCCTGCAAACGGACAGCGTTGTCCAGATGGCATTCAGTGGCGAAGTCTGCGCAGGGAATGCCGCGATGGAGGGCGCCATCCGCTTTGACAGCGTTGCCAACGCGTTCTCTTTCTGTGCCAATGAAGCCAATGACTGGGAGACGGTGAGCCTGGGGGCGGGTGTCACGGAACTTGACGATCTGGCCGACGCGGCGACGAACTATACGAGCGGGAACATGTTCCTCGGGCAGGACAGTGGCATAGACATGACTTCGGGTATCTCCAACACTTTCTTCGGCTTTAAGGCCGGTGAGGACACCACGGAGGGCATCGATAATGTCTTTATCGGCGAACGGGCCGGCCAGCTTAACACCACAGGCGAGAAGAACGTCTTTATCGGCCAGGATGCCGGTAAGGACAATCTGACCGGTTCGGGAAATGTCTTTATCGGCGAGCAGGCCGGTGAGGACAATTCGGGCGATGACAACCTGTTTATCGGCCAGACCGCCGGCGAGAGCAACCAGGCCAACGACAACATCTTTATCGGTAAAGCGGCGGGTCAGAACAATACGCTGGGCGCCAGCAACGTGTTCATCGGTGAAAACAGCGGCCAGAACAATGCCGGGTCCGACAACCTGTTCCTCGGCCAGAACGTCGGCCAGAACAACCTGGCCGATGATAACGTTTTTATTGGCCAGGGCGCGGCCATAATGAACAGCAGTGGCGGGCGAAACGTCTTTATCGGCGAGAATGTCGCTGCTGCGAACACGATCGGCAGCAATAACGTTGTGCTCGGCCAGTTGGGCGCGGCGACACTGGTAGATGGCGACGACAACATCCTGATCGGCAAGAGCGCCGATGTTTTGTTCTCTAGCCAGTCGAATTTCCTCAATATCGGTGATACGATTTTTGGCGATTTGGCGGGCAACCAGATTGGTATCGGCACGACATCTGCGCAAACGGCGCTCGATGTTGATGGTACCCTGAAAATTGCCTTTGACGGCGAAACCTGTGCCGGTAACCCGGCCATGGAAGGCGCGATCCGCTTTGACTCGAACACGTTCAGTTTCTGTGCCGATAGCGCCGGTGACTGGGAGAGCATTACGCTGGGATCCGGTACGCTTGCGGCGCTGAGTGATACAAATATTACCACGCCGCAAACGGGTGAGCTGCTGTATTACAGCGGCAGCGAGTGGGTTAACGGCGTTGCCGGTGATGACCGCGAAATCTTCTTTAATTCCGGCGGCACCATGTCATCGGTTGCGAGCTTTGTCTTCACCAGTGTTGGAAGGCTGGGTCTGGGGACGGATAGTCCTGTGATGCCGTTGCATATTACTTCGGACGATCCTGATTTTCTACTCGATTTTTCCGCTACGCCGTTGGGCGACTGGGCAGAGATCGGATTCGCCGATCAGGGAACAATTAAAGCCCAGATGGGCTACGATCGTACGACCAACTCATTGCGTCTTGTATATGATCGGGACGCGACGGGAACGGGAGAGTTTTTAGTTGCCCGTCATGGGGACACGAGATTCCTCATAGACAATGACGGCGATGTCGGCATCGGTACTGATACGCCCCGCGCCTTTGTTGAATTTGCCAGCAGCGGTGCGATTATCCTGCCTGCCGGTGACAGCGCGGCCCGGCCGACGACACTGGTTGACGGCATGATCCGCTATAACAGTGCCCTGCAGACTTTTGAAGGTGTTGAAAATAATGCCTGGGTCGACCTGACCGGCGGTGGCAGCGGCGGTGGCGGTGACGAAATTTGGCAGGACAGCGGTTCCGGCTATATTGAGTATGCCAATGCGCTCGGCGGCGTGAAGCTGGGCACGACCAGTGGCGGCGCCACACCGGTCAGCAACTTCGTTGATATTCTGAATGATCTGTCTGATGTTAATGCTTCGCCGACAGGCGGGCAGGCGCTGGTCTATAACAGTGTCAGCGGTCTATGGGAAGCCGGCACGATTTCCAGCGGCAGCCTGGGCGCTGCGGGCGGCGACCGCCAGATCCAGTTTAACAGCAACGGCAGCTTCGCCAGCGATCCATTATTGAGCCTGTCGTCAGCCAGTGTCCTGACCCTGGGAACGGACACACCGGCTAACGCTGATATCTTCGGCAGCAACTCCTTCCGGATGCATATTGTCTCTGAAACCGGCACCGTGCCCGCCGATGTCCTGATGGGTACGTTTGGCGGCGGTCCGGGCACGAAGTCCGATCTCGATTTTGTCAAGGCGCGGGGCACTATCGACTCGCCGAACGACACTGCAATCGGCGACCAGTTAGGGTCAATTCGCTGGAGCGGTTATGCCAGCGGCGGCTTTTGGGCTGCTGCCCAGATTCAGGCTGTTGTTTCCGGCATCAGCGGTCCGTCGGTGGCGGCCGACTTATCCTTCCGCACGGGCGGGGCCGGAAACGAAACCATGCTGCTGACATCAGCGGGGCGACTGGGTCTTGGCACGAGTGCGCCGCGCGCTTTTGTTGAATTTGCCGACACCGGTGCAATCATCCTGCCTGCCGGTCTTGATGCGGACAGACCGACCACAGGTGTTGCCGGTATGATCCGTTTCAGCAGCGAATCTAACGTTTTCGAAGGTTTTGATGGAACGCAGTGGGAAATTTTGGGGGCTGATGCCGGCGGTGCTATTTCTTTTGCTAGCCTGAGCGATACCCCGGCAAACTACACTGGTGCGGCCGGGCAGTTTGTGCGGGTAAACAGCGGCGCGACCGGTGTTGAGTTTACCGACGAGATCATCGGGAAAGTTGGTGGTGCGGCTCCGGTCGGCATGGCACTGAACGACCTGGCTGACGTGGTGTCTGCCGGTGTGACCGACGGGCAGACGTTGATCTATGATAGCGTCAGCGGCACGTGGGTGCCGGGTGCAGCCGCGGGCAGCAGCGGCACCGGAGGCAAGTGGCTTGACGGTGTCGGTGCGGACGAGATTTATTATAATAGCGCCTTTGTCGGAATCGGCACGAACGATCCGGATGCGGAGCTGCATGTCGTTGGTAACATTAGGCTGTCCAATGCCCTGAAGCTGGGTGTCCAGACAGGAATCGGCACGCCGGAGGCATCAACAACCATTGCGTTGAATAACCTGAGCGATGTCGATACGACGGGTGTCGCTGATGATAACGTGTTGCTTTACAGCGCCGGCAGCTGGGTGGTCGGTACAGTCTCAGGCGGCGGTGGCGGCGGCCTGTGGAGCGATAGCGGCAGTAATTACATTGAATATTCAAACGCACTGGGCGGCATCAAAGTCGGTGGCGACACCGGCTATGCCGCGCCGGTCAGTGGTAGTGCATCTGGTGGCGGCGCATCGAATCTGAATGATTTGGGTGATGTTGATGCCGGCAGCCCGGGCAATGGCGAGTGCCTGGCGTACAACACCGGTTCCGGGAACTGGGAAGCCAGCAGCAGTTGCGGTAGTGGCGGCAGCGGACTGTGGACGGCGGGCAGCGGTGATAACATATATTATAATTCCGGCACGACGCCGCGGGTGGGTATCGGCCTGACAAGCCCGAGCGTTGCACTGGATGTAGCCGGTGATATCAAGCTGGACAACAGTCTGATCTTTACGCCCGTCAGTGGCCTGTCCGCGCCGACATATATTGACATCGGCTCCGGCGGCGGTGGTGGTGGCGGAAGCGAAGGGAGTGCCATTATCGACCAATATGAAACGCAAGGAATGACAATCGATCCTGTCACTATTTCTGCGACCAATGATAAATGGCCTGATTTCATTCTTTGCGACACAAGTTCCGTGCCAACTGTACTTTATCTGGCATACTATAATAGCTCAGGCAGTGGTACGGTAAGCTATAGGGGGGATTTCGGATTTGGAAATTACTATAATTTCGAGGATGATGGTACTTATATGGGGCGCGATCAGGTTGACGCGAATTGCGGTGCATCAGGCAATGATATCGATTCAATCTGTGACGATGACCGTTGCGGTCTTTTCGGTGACGGCGGTAGCGGCGGCGGCAGCAGTCTGTGGACTGACGGCGGCGGCGGCGACATTTACTGGAACACCGGCACGCCGCAGGTCGGTATTGGCGAAGCCAGCCCGGATGTTGCCCTCGATGTCGTTGGCGATATCGAATATACGGGTACGATTACCGACGTGTCGGATATGCGTCTGAAGACCGATATAACACCGCTTGACAGCCATGAAGTGATCGGCCGTCTGAGCCGGATCGACACTTACAGCTTCCGTATGAAGGGCGGGGAAAGCGGCCGCCTTGAACTGGGCGTCATGGCGCAGGAAGTCGAGAAAGTCTTCCCCGAGTTGGTGCGCACGGCCGATGATGAAATGGGTACGAAGTCCGTCAATTATGTCGGCTTTATTGCCCCCCTGATTGAGGCGTCCAAAGAGCTGAAGGCCGAAAACGATACATTACGCGCCGAACTGGCGGCCCTGCAGGCCCGGCAGGCTGAAATCCTGCAGGAGGTCAAGGGGCTGAAAGCGCATACGGGTTACGGTATAAACAAGGCGCAAATCGGGCTGTGGATGATCGTCGGGATGATGGGTGCTGCCATCCTTTTCTTCCTTGGGTCTGTTATGATACGCAGGAGGAGGAATGCCGGATGATCAACAGACGCGTCATTGCGAGAAGGCGTGAAACGCCGACGAAGCAATCCAGAAAGCCGTTTATTAAGTGGAAGCACTCTGGATTGCTTCTCTCACTGCGTTCGCTCGCAATGACGGTCATTCTGTTTGCCCTCACCACTCCCGCCCATGCCTGCTCAGACCCGGCGGGTGAACAAGGTCAAATCATCTATAACGCGGACCAGAATGTGCCGCAAATCTGCGTCGGGTCGAAATGGCTTGCCCTCGGCCAGCTTAATCCCGGCGCGGGCGGCGGCGGCTGCTCCAACCCGACAGGCGATGAAGGCGACATCATCTACAATGGCGATATTCACGTGCCGCAATATTGCGACGGCGATGACTGGAAGCAGATGATCTCTGTTGTCGGCGGGATTGCGGGATCTCTTTCTGTCATAAAGTACGATTACAATTCTCAGAACAATCCCGCGGCTTCGTCTTGCACAGCACCTGCCTGCGATGCGGGTTACAGCTCTTCGGGTTGTGAGATCGGCACGGATAATCATAGCTGGAATGACGACGCGTTGCGCGGTTATGCCTTTTCGGACTTCCTGACAAATGCGGCAGACGGTTTTGACGGGGTGTGTACCTATACGCATGGCGATACAACAACGGACAACGCCAACGGCTCTGTCTGCGCCCGGCTTTGTGTGCTCGATAACGACAGCGGCAGCAACGTTGGATGTACCGCGCCGAGCCTGTGCCCGAATATCGGTGATGTGTGCGATGACGGTAATGCGGGCACGACCAATGATCCCATATTCGCCGGGTTCATGATGTATAACGACCCGAACAGCGCAGACGCAGGCCGATGCAAACCGCTTTACGTCTCAAACAACAACCAAGCCACCTCAAGTGACTGGGAAACACCTGCCAACAGCAGTGATGACATTGCGACCGATTCCTATGAAGACGGGCGCATAAATGACAGTGAAATTCCCAACAGCACGACTTACCCGGCGTTTAAGGAATGTAAAGACTTGCAGGATGGCGGCTTTGATGACTGGTACTTGCCCGCGGTAGAGGAATTGCGGCTCCTGTGGAAAAATCGGGACGCGATTGACACAAATGCAGCGGGCGCCTTTACCGGCCCGACTTATTGGTCCTCGACAGAAAATACGGGTGTGAATAATAACGCATGGCGCGTTTATTTTACCGCTACGGCAGGAGGGAACGACGATGGCGAAACCGCGCGGCAATTTAAGGATAATAGCCTTCATGTGCGCTGCGTTCGCAGGGATTAAGGAAATGCGCTTTGGCCCGGACAAAAAACAGCCTGCCGATGACGGAGTGCGAAGCACGAAGTCTGAATCGGGCAGGCAAGAAGAGAGAATAAACGGCCTGCCTTTGACCGGGTCACCCGAGCGAAGCGAGGGCAGGTGCGACACAAAAAAGAGTAAATAGCCTGCGGATGATGAAGCGCGAAGCGCGTAATCTGAATCCGCCAGGCAAAAGAAAGAAAACAAAGTGAAAGAAGAAGTAAGGCATAACCAAAACCGTCATTGCGAGGAACGCAGTGACGAAGCAATCCAGAAAGCCGTAAGGAAACGACTGGATTGCTTCGTCGGCGTTACACGCCTTCTCGCAATGACGAGTCTGTATCCTTCTTCTCCCGTTCCAACGTGGAAACAACCACAATATCAGAGTTAGGGGGAGGGCAGATCAATGCGGACTGTTCTCCATAGATTACAGAAATTCATAGAAGCCGTCATTGCACGCTTTATGCGCGCAATTCACGGTGTTGTGTTCTCATGGATTACACGGACAAACCGTGTAATGACGGTGTTGTTGCTAACCCTGATCGTCGTTTGCGGCGGATTACCGATCACCTCCGCAAACGCCTGCTCCGGACCCGGCGGGCAGGAGGGTGAAGTGATCTATAACTCCGCCCATGGCGTGCTGCAATATTGTGACAGTAACAACTGGATCGCGATGGTCGGCGCCGACCCTGATGATGCCGAAGGTCCGACCAACGGTCTTGTCGGTTACTGGAAACTCGATGAACAGAGCGGTACGACGGCGGCGGACGAACTGGGCAACAATGACGGCACGATGCAGGGCGGGCTAACGGGCAGTGACTCCGTTGCGGGCCTTGTCGGCACGGCGTTGCAACTGGATGACTTTAACGATGTTATCACAGTCCCGCATGCGGCGGACTTTGATTTGGTCGGTGACCTCACACTATCTTTATGGTTTAGAAGACTAACATCACATGGCGGCCTTGTCAGCAAAGGGGCCTCTGACAATTCTGCATGGAATTATGGGGTGTATATGAGCGCCAGCAATTACCTGATATTTTATTCCGATGACACCGTGCCGACTTCGGTAAGCAGCAACACAACCATAACCGATACGGATTGGCATCATGTTGTTGTAACGCGCGAGGGAAATGACGTTACAATATATCTGGATGGCATTGTAGAGGCCAGCGGAACAATGGCCGGCGCTTTCGGAACTGACTCTTTTGATGTCCATATTGGGAAATCCGGCGATATTTTTAGTGGCGACACTTTCGGAGGCACCATCGACGATGTGCGGATTTATGACCGGGCCTTGACGGCGCAGGAGGTCGTCCGGCTTTATAATACCCATGCTATCGAAAAAGCGACTGAAATCGTAACCGACGGCCTTGTGGCTTACTGGAGGCTCGATGAAACGAGTGGCACCATTATTGACTCTGTGGGCACGAATAATGGTACAGGCCAGAATGGCATTCAATACGCATCGACCGGAATTATCGGCACGGCCATGGGTTTTGACGGGGATAATGACAAAATAGAAGTGGCCTCCGGCGGTTCAATAGACAATCTGGAATCCCATACCTATAGCGCCTGGATATACCCTATAACCTACGGCGAAACGGATGACGGCATTATCATGGAAAATGGTAATGGGGCAAAGCAAATGCGCCTTTTCAATGACAGCGGCGAACAATCTATTCGCGTGAACGTGGGCGCGTCAACAGATGCATTTGCCAATGGTGTTAATAATGCGATTGCGCTCAATACCTGGCAGCATGTTGCCTATACTTTTGATAATACAGGCGATCGGATACCGCACATCTATGTGAACGGTCAAAGAATTGCGACGAGTTCTGAAGGCGCGGCAAGTGGGGGTATTGATCCGGATTCGTCCAATGATATGGTTATGGGTGCGGATAGTGGGACAACAGGCCGTGCCTTTAAAGGACGCATAGACGATGTTCGCATATATGACCGTGCCCTCAGTGCTGATGAGGTTGAAAAACTGGCGCAGTCACGCGCTTACGCCGTGCGTTATAACGAGGCATGGAGAACGCCGGAATTTTTTGACGGCAACCGCTGGATATCGATGGCCGCCGCATGGGACACTATCAGCGACGGTCTTGTCGGCCACTGGAAGCTGGATGAGACCACGGGCACGATAGCGGCGGACAGCAGCGGCAACGGTAATGACGGCACCATGTCAAACGGTCTTGATGCTGATAATGACAGCGCTATCGGGGCTGTTGGCCGCGCTATCCGGTTCGAAGGCACGGCCTTCGAAAACGAACTCAATGTTGCCCATGATGCTGTATTCAGCCCGGATGACTTCTCGCTCGCTGCATGGATTTATGTGGAAGCTGATGATGGTCAACAAGCGTATAACATCATAAACAAAGAAGAAAATACCGGTAACCGTTATGGTATGGATGTTAATTTTCCCGAAGAGGCTCTTCGTTGTTATAACGACGTTGCTTCTACATCCGTTATAATCCAAAGTGCCAATAATTCTATTTCCTTTGGCCGGTGGCATCATGTCGTATGCCGGTATGATACGACCAATGAAGAAATCAGCATTTATATAGATGGTGTTCAGGCCGCGACTCCGGTTGCCACCGGCGGCTTGGCCACGCAAAAAAACACGGAGGACCTGAATATAGGGTACAGGCATAATATAGGCGGTCCCTGGAAAGAGGATTACTTTAACGGCATGATCGACGATGTGCGCATCTATAGCCGCGTTCTGACGACGGATGAAATCACCACGCTGTATAATATGGGCGCGCCGGTGGGCGCGAACACCGCCCTGCCGCAAGGTTGCCCGAATATCGGCGATGTATGCGATGATGGCACGGTTTATGCGGGCACTTCGCCGGACGGCAGTGTGGCGATGTTTACAACACCGGCGGACGCGCCGGGGGGGGATATATACACCTGGAATGACGGATCAACAAACTGGGCTAACGTCATGGCTCAATGTACTACGATACAGCCGACTTGTGAGACAGGCGCGGCAAACACGGCGCTGTTGTTAGGGCTTGACGGTTCAGGGACTCCGGCGCCGTATGATGCCGCGGAATATTGTGGAGCGCTTGGCGCGCATGGAAGCGATGACTGGTATCTTCCGTCAAGAGACGAGCTGGATGTGCTTCATACGAATAAAGTGGCGATAGGGAATTTTGACACTGACGGGGCGGATAGCTGGTACTGGACATCTTCGGAACGCAATAACTTTCCGGCATGGGGGCAGCGCTTTAGTGACGGCGGCCAGAGTGAAAGCGTTAACAAGGATTCTCCTTTAAGGTTGCGCTGCGTACGCAAAGGGGCAGCACCGCGCTGCGCCAGTCCGTACGGTGTGGCGGGGTCGATGATTTATAATGACGATGCCAACGTGCTGCAATATTGCGACGGTGCAAGATGGATAGGAATTGGAAAGGTGGATTAACGGGCTGCCTGGTCCCGAAGCGGCGTAGCCGCGTGGGACAAAAGGCCAGCCAAGAAACGTGATCAGGAATGAGTGAAGACGTGAAACATAGTCAAAGCCGTCATTGCGAGGCGGCGCAACCAACGAAGCAATCCATGCGGCGTATGGATTGCTCTTTTAGTGCAAAGCGACAAAGTCGCGCGCGCCACAACGCCCATGTAGCTTTGCTATTTCGGGCGCGTATTGTCGGCGTTTTACGCCTTCTCGCAATGACGTTTGTTTTTGTCTGTTTACTGTCGACCGTCTACAGTCTGCCCGCCCATGCCGCATGCTCCAGCCCTGCCGGTAGCGCAGGCATGATTATTTACAATCCGGATTACCTGCAGATGCAATATTGCGATGGCACGGACTGGATCAAAATGGGGCCGACGCCTTATGTGCAGAACGCGGTTACATTGGACGGCGATTATTTGCGCAATAACAGCTGGTCTGGTCCGACAAGTACAACAATGTGGACGGGGAGCTTCTGGTTCAGACAGGATGCTGCCGGCGTTGGTAGCGATTACGACCGTTTGCTGGAAAGTGGCTCTGGTGAAACGATTGATGTAACAATCGACCAGAATTCCAGCGATGAACTTATTTTCGGAGCGACAAATGACAGTGGTACAACTGTTCTGACTATCCGCACTGATGGCATTTCCGACTCTGACTGGCATCATGTTGTATTTAGCGTCGACTTAAGCGACACAAACAGGCGCCACATTTATGTTGATGACGTTGACAGGCTTACAACGGTCAATATCTACAACACTGCGGAGACGATGAGCTTTAACATGAGCGATCTCGGTATCGGTGCAGAGCCGGACACGGGCACCAATCCGGTTGATATGGATATCGCTGATTTCTGGCAGGGTTTCGGCACTTATATCGATCTCTCCGTCGAAGAAAACCGCCGCCGCTTTATTAATGAAAAAGGCATGCCGGTTGATCTGGGCGCGGACGGCAGCAATGTGACCGGCGAAGCGCCCGAAATCTTCCTGTCCGGGGATACGGCGGATTGGCATACTAACAAAGGCTCTGGGGACGGTTTTACCGAGAACGGCACTCTCACCGGTGCTGCGACAACCCCGTTGACAGTTCCCAGGGGTGATTTCACGACCGGTCTGCTTGGGCACTGGACGCTTGATGAAACCACAGGCACCACGGCAACCGACAGCGCCGGTAGCAATAACGGTACCATGGAGGGCGGCCTTAATGCCGCTGACCATGCAGTCACAGGTGTGCGTGATGGGGCACTGGACTTTGATGCCAATGATGACCGGATTAATGTTGGCAGCGCTGCGGGCATTGATAATTTGTTTGCCGGGGGCGGAACAATTTCGGCATGGATTTATCCTGAAGGCTGGGGCGAAGGTACATATGGCAGGATCATTAATAAAACAGACGGGGGCGGCTTATCCGGTTTCAGTTTTAATCTGAATGAAACAGGGAATGCGCCGAATTATAACATTGCTTTTTCTCATGACTTTTCGACGGACTGGGGGGCATGGCGTGCGCCAGAGAACTCAATAGCGCTGAATGAATGGCAGCATGTGGTTGTGACATATGACAGAGATAACCCCGCGAATGACCCGGCTATCTATATAAACGGCATTAGCCAAACTCTTGTCGAAGGGCAGACGCCGGGCGGAAGCGCCGATTCCGATGCTGCGTTTGATATGATTATTGGCGGGAATAATGGAGCGAACAGATCATTTGATGGGTTTATCGATGACGTTCGTATTTACGACCGCGCTTTGTCCGCACAGGATGTGAAGGCGCTGTATGTCAACAGCGACAGATATTGCGAAACCCCGGATGGCGCACGCGGCAACATCATCTATAACCGCGATGAAAATACAATGCAGTTTTGCAATGGCGTGTACTGGGTCAGTATGAACCCGATCATCGAACCGACGGACGGCCTTGTCGGCCACTGGAAACTGGATGAGATGACCGGTACGACGGCCGAAAACGCGGCGAACCCCGGCACATATGACGGGACAATGACGGACGGCCTTGATGCAGGCAATGATTCCATAGCGGGCATTGTCGGTACGGCTCTCGATTTTGACGGCACCAACGATAATATTGACGTGGCCGATCCGGGTTCAATCTTTTCAGATGCGCCCATGACCGTCGCCGGCTGGATTTATATGGATCAGTCGGCCAGCACAAAAGGCAGTGACCATAATATACTAAGACGAAGAGCCGAGGACGGCGTTTGGTATATTTATACTCTTTTTGTTGATGATGCCAACGATCAACTGTCATTGGATATAAAAGACACAGACGATCAGAGCAATCACAACCTTCGCAGCGATGCCGCCCTGAACGCGCAGGAGTGGTATCACTGGGCCGTCAAAGTCGATGCCGGCTATAATGTCACATTGTATATTAATGGTGTGGCACAGGCCGATACGGAAACGATGTCATCGGACATATATAATGGAAATGGTTCAAATAACAAGATTGTTATAGGAACATCCAATGGCTTTGGACAGTCACCGGTTGACGGCATTCTTGACGATATCCGCTATTATAACCGTGCGCTGAGCGCTGATGAAGTACTCGATCTTTATAAATGGACCGGCGGTAACAAGGCTGGCAGTACAACGGAAGGGCTGGTTGGCCACTGGCCTTTGGATGAAGCGGCCGACAGTACGACGGTGGCTGATCTGGCAGGCGGCAATAGCGGCACGGAAAGCGGCGGCGTGGTTTTCGGTTCTGCCGGGCAAATCGGTTTTGCTGCCGAATTTGACGGCAATGATGATTATATTGATCTAAGCGTCATGAATCCGCGAGCTTATACGTCTCTGACTTTAAGTGCGTGGTATAAATCAACCGATACCAGCGTTGTTGACGATCAGTACATATACGCACATAACGACAGTAATGTTGACTTTGTTTTGTTTGGTCCGACAGATGATGGCGGAAACGCAGACCGGTTGCGGATCGGTTTCGATTTGGGAAATGCCGGTGACGATATGCATTACGGCACTTCAGACGTTGTTGACCAGACGTGGCATCACCTGGCAGCGGTGCGCGATACAGCGGCAAACGAGATAAGGGTTTATGTCGACGGTGTTAGAGAGAGTGCTGGCGTAGATGCCTTTTCCGGCGCGCCGATTACGGTTGATGGTGAAGGCCCTTTCTTAGGAGACTGGCCCGGAAATACTGAGCAGGTGAAAGGGCTTCTTGACGATGTGCGTTTCTATGACCGCGCTTTAAGTGATTCTGAAATAAGCGCCATCTATAACGCCGGCCTGCTTGGCCTGACAGCACAGGATTGCACGAACCCGAACGGGATTGAGGGCATGATGATTTTCAACCCCGATCATAATGCTATGCAGTTCTGCGACGGGCGGCAATGGGTCGCGATCAAGGGCCACGGCAATGTCGGCGGTCCGGACCCGGTGGGAGAGGTGACGTGCGCCGATTCCGGCGTGACGGTCAGTAACGTACAATACGGGTCGCAAGGCGCGGCTGTTCCTTTCACGGGCTATACGATATCCAGCTACGCGGTACCTGAAATCGCCAATGGCGACATGCTTATTGTGGGTCTTGCCATAGAAGACGATAATGCCGGTCCGCCGACGATCAGCTCGGTCACTTTTAATGGCACGAATATGACTCAGGCGGTTTACAAGTCATCGGATTCCGGTTCGGACAAAGTTTCGGCAATTTATTATCTGGCCGGGCAAAGCGGTACGACAGGCGATATCGTTGTGACGCTGAACCAGGGTGTCGAGGCGCTTATGGTCGGGGCGCTGAGTGCCTCATGTATCAAAGACCAGGCGCCGGAGGCGACGGCCACGGCCGGAACGCCGTCAAGTCAGGCGGGGCTGAGCCTGAATATTACAACGGTGACTGACGGCGCCTTTATTGTCGACAGCTTTGAGCACGGCGCCAGCGCGGCGCCGTCTATGGCCGTAACGGAAGGTCCGGACCAGGTGGAGCTGTTTACGCTCAATTCGGCAAGTTCCGCGACCTCTGCACAGGGCATGAGCTACCGCATCGGCGGCAGTGCCGGCTCTCATGCAATGGGCTGGACGTCCGGCGCTGCTAACCACCACGCATTGACCGCCGCGGCATTCGAGGTGATAACGGATTAGGATGAATATGATAATGAGATTAAGAGATGACGGGATTATGAGAATGAGAGGCAAGGGGATTCCCCTCATCCCCTCATCCCTTCATTTCGTCATCTTCTTCCTTCTGGCTCTGGTTATCGCAGCGCCTACCGCCCACGCTGCCTGCTCCAGTCCGGACGGTGCTGCCGGCACACTGATTTATAATGAAGACCAGGCCGTGCCCCAATATTGCGACGGCAGCCAGTGGGTGGCGTTGGCCGCGCCGGCGCTTCCTGCAGGCTGCCCGAATATCGGCGACCTGTGTACGGACGGTTCCTATTATATCGGTCAGCTCAGTGGCAATAATATCTACGCGACTGATGCCGCCAGCCAGTCAAGCGAGACCTGGAACAACGGCACAGCGAACTGGACGGTGACAGGTTTTACCAGCTACACGGACGGCCCAGGTAATACGGCGGGACTTGTGGCGTTGGGTGATGCCGGATCGCCCTATGATGCGGCGGAATATTGCGATGGGCTTACAAACGTTCACGGCCACAGTGACTGGTATCTGCCGGCGCGGGATGAATTAGACTTATTCTGGAACGGCGGTTCGCCGGTGGCGGGTGTTCTGACGGACGGTACCTTTTACTGGGCGTCCACAGAGGGCAATGACTCCGATGCGTGGATACAGCGGTTCAGCAATGGCAGCCGGAATGGCGACCTTAAGAGCGACACAAGGGCCGTGCGCTGCGTGCGCCGTGCAGGTTATGTGGTCGCGGGCTCCACGGGCGATTTCACGACCGGGCTGGTCGGGCACTGGGAGTTGAATGAAACCGGCAATACCAGCACGGCGACCGACGCGGCTGGGGCGAATGACGGCACGCTTACAAATTTCCCGGCGGATCCCACCAGTCGCTGGATAGATGGTGTAAGAGGCGGTGCGCTCGATTTCGTAGTTAGCGGCACCGGTTATGTGGATATTGGCAGCAGTTTTGACATCGAAGATTCGAGCTTTACTGTCGCTGCATGGGCGAAGCGATTCAGTACGGGTGGTGCAACCCGACATATTTTCGTGACAGGGACGCCGGGCGGAGGACCTTATGATGTTCTTGAGTTTGGTTATAATGAGTCCGACAGTTTCGTGTGCCTGTTTTGGAATGACGACCTGATTACTCCTCAGGCATATACTGATTCTGATTGGCATTTCTGGGCATGCACTTACGATGCAGCTACAAATGAACGGACAATCTACCGGGATGGAGTAGAAGTTGTCAGTGACGTCGCTGCTGGTGATTTCAGCGGGACGGGAGCTACTTATATTGGTTACAACAGATATGACACAACCTACTTTGAAGGGCAAATCGACGATGTCCGCGTTTACGACCGTGCGCTGAGCGCTGACGATGTCAAGGCGCTCTATCTGAACAGCGATAAATTCTGCCAGAACCCGGACGGCGCGCCGGGGCAGGTTCAATACAATTACGGTGCGCGTTCACCCGTTTATTGCGACGGCGGGAGCTGGGTACGGCTGGCGCCGGAGGTCACCGGCCCGACTGAGGGGCTGGTTGGCTGGTGGAAGCTGGATGAAATCATCGGGACGACTTCATTAGATGTCGCAGGCAATAATGATGGCTCCCTTCTTGGCGGGATGGATGCCGCCAACGATCACAGCAGCGGCATGATTGCATCGGCTCTTAATTTTGATGGCACAGACGATCGCATAGAGATCGGCAACCCGGCGGATGGATATCTCGATTTCGAAGCAGGACTGAACTTCACGCTTTCGGCATGGATAAACCCGGACAGCGTGGCTTCACAAGCGCGCATAATATCCAAAGGCCATTGGGGCTGGAGTGACGGCTACGCGATGTGGCTTGTTGCCGGGGGCGGGATAGGCTCTGGCGCGGCGGGGGGCACACAGGCAGAGTCCGTGGCATCGCAAACCGGGAATGTCATCACGGCCGGGCAGTGGCATCATGTCGTTTCGGTTATCAACCAGATCGATAAAACCGTCATCACCTATGTCGACGGTGTGGCTCAAACCCTGAGCCCGCGATCCGGTACCTGCGGCACAGGCGGGGGAACGATATTCGATTGGTCTGCTTGCACGAACATGGTCGCTTTCAGCAGTCACGCGCTGAACATTGGCGCTTCGCATACACCGGGCGAGTTTTTCGACGGCCGTATCGACGATGTCCGCATTTACAACCGCGCTCTGACGCTGGCTGAGATCACTGAATTGTATGAAATCGGCGCGGATCGCGGCCTGCTCGCCGATCCGTCGCTGGTGGCCTATTGGCCGTTAAACGAGAGTGGCGGCACCATGGCGACGGACTTCGCCGGTGATAATCTCGGGACACTGGAAAACGGTCCGATCTTCCAATCCACCGGCGGCCAGATCGGCGGCGCGGTCGAGTTTGATGGCAGCGATGACGTAATTCAGGTAGCCAATTCTGCAGCACTGGAGGACTTTGCGGAACTGACCTTATCAGCATGGATATATCCTACAGCCGGGGGGCAAAGTGCCGGGTCGCGTATTATAAGTAAGTCAAACGGCGTTATCTCAGATGATTATCATTTGAGAATCAGTTCTAGCGACAGGGTCTGGATGCGTTTGACAACTGATATGGGAGAAGTGGGTCTAAGTGGAACCACGATACTAAGTCCTAATAACTGGTATCATATCGCTGGCACGTGGGATGGGTCTTTCATGCGCCTTTATGTTGACGGTGCCGAAGATCAAACGCCGACTGCACAATCAGGCACAATCAATAAAAGTGGTACGCCTTTGACATTAGGGGCTCATAATGACTCGCCAACAGATCGACGTTTTACCGGCCTTATCGACGATGCCCGCATCTATAGCCGCGCCCTGACGGCTGATGAAATTGATGAAATCTACCAGGCTGGATTACTAGGGCTAGCGGCGCAGGACTGTACCAGTCCGAATGGCGCTGAAGGGATGATGATTTTCAATCTGGATGAAAACGCACCGCAATATTGTGATGGTTCGCAGTGGGTGATTTTGGGCAAGACATTGCCTACGCTGTCGATTAATGCCTGTACCGGCACAACAATGCCACCGGCAATTGGCGAAGCATGTACGGATGGTAGTATTTTTGCAGGCGATACGAATTTATATGTCACGAACATCAATCAAAGTATATCGACTCAATGGAAGGCCACTGCGGGCAATGATGACATTAATCCTGATTCATTGTCTGATGGTCAAGCCAACCGTACAAATATTACCGTGCCTATAGTGGATTTAATTGCCATGAACATTTGCGAAACACTTAGCCTGCATACTCATTCCGATTGGTATTTGCCGTCACTTGATGAAGCCACTGTACTTTATACAAACAGGGCGGCTATTGATGCCAGCGCGGCAGGCCCCTTTGATACGGCGGGCTTCTGGACGTCTTCGGAGGGAGATGCAAATCAAGCACATATAGCGGATTTTTCTGGCGGCTCCTATTTAGAGGGCAAGACTGTCGGGGGCTACTCTGTGCGCTGTGTGCGAAGGGGGCTATAAGCATGAAGCGAAACGGGTGTGAGCATAGTGATTTAACAAAGATATCATTGCGAGAGGGCCGTCAGGCTGCTCAGGCATTTCATCCGGCGCATGAATTACCGCATAATAACAATCAGGCGGACAATGGTATGATCGAACAAAAGTTCGAGCCGTCTGGCCGCAGCCCGTGGGGCAGGGGCCTGTTCTGATTTTTTACAGTCTTGTTCGGACAGCTTCGGAGGTCGTCATTACACGGCTTGTAAGCCTGCCCCGGACTTGATCCGGGGTGTATCTATGGCAAAGTTCAGGTATCAACAGATTGTACGCATAAAGCGTGCAATGATGGGCTTTGGGCAGAAGCGTACAATGACGACTGTTGAACAAATATCCGGTTCTTTATAGGAGCGGCTCTAAGCGACTTTTTTCGGCTTCCGTCCGGGCTTTTGTTTTTTCAGGCGGCGTCCGGTCTGTTGTTCCAGCATGCTGATAAAGCGCTCGTCCCCGAGCGGCCGGCCGGTGCGCATGTGACCGGCAAGCACATCCATATGACGTGTATCGGGGCCGCGGGCGAGCAGGGTAGCCCAGTCCGGGTGTAAATCCAGCAACGGCTGAACATGACACAAATTATCATCCTTTCCCCGGATATGGGCGCGGGCACTGCTCCAGCGAAAGGCGGCGGCGTCTTTACACAGGCCGGCCATGACCGGTGTCATCTCGATAAAGTGCGCGGCAGGTAAAATGTAAGGCTCGTCCATCGGGAACGATGAAAAACGCGATGTCCATAAATGACCGCTCCAGTCCTTACGATCGTTGATGCGGTTGGTGTAACGCCGATGGGCTTCGCCGAGGGCGAGGCGCAGGCTGTCCTCTTCCTGTGGCACAGCCAGCAGATGGACCCGGTTCTTCATCAGGCAGTAAGCCCAGATATCAAGGCCGAAACGTGTCGCCTGTTCGCTTAGGAGCTCTATATAGGCGTGCGCGTCGGACTCATCAAAAAACACATCCAGATCGCGGTTCCCGCGCTGGGTAATAAAATGAGGAAGGTGAGGCGCCACGATACGGGCAAGACGAGCCATAACATTTTAATTATGGGCCGACCATGGAAAACGGTCAATGGTTTATGGTGAATTTACTGCCGGGTGAGCGCTGTAAGGGTTGGCATTGGCTCTGTAGATGGTTTAGGTGTAACAAGTATGGGCCAATAAGGCTGTCGGTACCGCTCCATATCTGCGATAACGTCTATCACTCCCTTGCGTGCATCTTTGCTGCTGGGGCACCCCATCATGATCGCGATGTTGCTGTCTGCATCCCATGCGGCCAGGTTAGAACCGGCAAGGCTCGTTGTGCCTGTTTTGCCTGGATAATCGGGGGCAAGGCGGTTTGTATTCCTGTATGTCTCGCCGTTATACTGAAAACGCTGTTGCGAAAAGTAGTGCAGGTGTTTTGTATAGTGTTTGAGCAGGTGCTGCACCATCTTCGCCATGTCATCTGCCGTTGTGCGTTGTTCGCCGTTAGGAAGCGACGGCAGGTGGTCGAGCCCTGACGCTGTACCAAAATTCGTGTCCGTCATGCCAATAGCACGTGCTTTTTGATCCATCATGTCAGTAAAGGCTTGCTCCGACCCGCCCAGATGCTCGGCCACGGCTACGGCGACATCATTGGCGGACCTGACCGTCAGGGCATAGATGGCATCCTCGAACCTGATATCATCGCCCGCGCGCAGCCCCAGCCGCGAGCCTTCTGTATCGGCGGCCTGTTCAGAAACGTGTATAGGGTCATCAAGGGCTGCGCGGTCTTCATCAAGCGCGTCAAACATTAACATAGCGGTCATGATTTTGGTCATGGAGGCCGGGCTGCGTTTTTCATCCGCGTGTTGTGACATGAAAGTCTCCCCGCTGACACTATCCAAAACCGTATAGGCGCGGCAGCTATCGTAGGCCTTGCCGGCGTGAGCGTTTCCGGACACGACAGCGCTCACCGCGGCGGCGGCTAATGAAAAGCCAAGGGCCAGGCTGGGTAGGGTTGGTGTTCGTAACAAGATGCCTCACTATTTATTACGCTATGTAAAATAATAAAAAGCGGGCCGAATTGTCAACAAAATTATGCAGTGAAATCAGAGTGATTGCCGGTAGGTCGCGATATCTGTAACAATGGTACGGGTGGTCGGACTCGAACCGACATGTCCAAAAGACACCGGATTTTGAATGTATTTATTCTAGCTATAACCGATTGATATAGAACAATAAATTATCATCAAATCGCAGAATGTGTAAGAGAGTGTGTAACTTTTGCACTTCTTTCGCTTATCCCCAGAAAAACAAAAAACCAATGATCCCGTCTTTAAAAACCTATGAAGCAGGGTATGAAAAACCGTTTTTCATACCCTATTGATTCACAAAGCCTAGCGTAGTAGGCTTTGTTAGACGCGCCCGCCTCCTGACCTCAACCAAACAACATGGTGTTAGATTGAGGTCAGGAGGCGGGCGCGGCGGTGATAAGTTTTTGTGGAGACGGGATGTGTAATTTAAGTGATGAGTGTTGTTTGGTTTTTTAATTTTTTAAGATGAATGTGAAGGAAGAATAGGAAGGGAAGAAGTTGTAATGGGTGAAAAGGATATGGGGAAGAAGGGGAGAATGATTTTTCAGGAGCGTGATGCGGATGTATTGCGGTGGGTGAATGGTTTCGGGTTTGCAAGTGCGGATCAGATTAAAAGTTTCATGGGTGTTGGGCAGACAGCGGCTTATGTGCGGTTAAAGAAATTGGTGGAAGGCGGTTATCTGGAACGGGAGAGAATTTTACATGGTCAGGCCAGAATTCATAAAGTGACCAAGAAGGGCGTTTTAGCGTCTGGCGATGCTATATTGCCTTTGGGCGATGTAAGACTTGGAACGTTTCGCCATGATTATAAGCTGGTCGATTTGGCCTTGATGCTGGAAAAAGAAACAGGCGGCAAATTTACACCGGATAGACGCATTCGGCATGATGAAGGTTTAAGCGGGGTTGGTCAGCTTGGTCATATCCCTGATGGGTATTTGCAGATAGGCGAAGACAAGCCGATTGCGATAGAGCTGGAATTGTCTGTTAAATCGCGGGCGCGGATCAATAGCATCATTAATGATTATGGCGGCAATTTGAGCGTCAAGGAAGTTTGGTATTATACAGATGCCCAAGATGTCGCCCGCGCCATTGCCAAAGCCGCAGACGGTTATTCTTTTATTAAGGTCAGGCAAATCCCCTCAGAGGATAACAAAGAAACGAGGGTTGCATGAGCCGTGATATGAAGCTAAGCGAGCAGGAGCAGATCAATATTGCATTTCTTGTTCTTGCCCTAATCTTTTTAATCCTCTCGTTGGGCGTGGTGGTCTTGTGTATTGCTATTCTGGCATTTCTGATTTTGAAACTCACAAAGATTAACGCTTCAGCAGCGTTGGGGATTGCTGCCTTTGCTTCGCTCATAGGAATCGTCATGCATCAAGACATGCTCTTATGGTTCACGATGCCGATTACAATGACTCATAATTTTTACGGCAATGCGATGCCGGACGGTATTTTTTATATGCTTTTGGGCGATGGCACGTTTACCGCCTTTTTATCATCCATAGCAAGCCAGTCTTTAGAGTGGCTTTCCACTCCGAAGCTCTGGCTTTATTTTATCCCCGCAGGGATGTTTTGGGGCGCAGTGGCTTATGCAGCCCTAAAATACTTCTTTAAAAATCCGCTTGGGAAACTCAAGCGGCAAAAACAAATGGAAAAAGAGCACGGAAAGGTAGGTGACCTTTCCGCCAAAATTATCAATCAAAGACCCGCAGAGACCTCGAAAGGGTCTTTGATCGGAACGGATCGATATGCCCGCCATATCGAACTAAGTGACAAAGCCGCAAACCAACATACGTTGGTGCTCGGCACTACTGGATCAGGGAAAACTGTTACCGTGTGTAACATTGTTGAAAGTGCAATCAATCGTGGATTGCCCCTGATCTATATTGATGGAAAAGGTGATTATGATCTGGCCTGTCGCGTTGCCCGCTACGGGCAGGAAAGAGACAGGGCTGTATCAGTATTCGCAATGAAAGGCGATAGCTTAGCCTATAACCCCTTGGCGACCGGAGGGTTCACCTCAAAAAAAGACCGCATTATTGAGCTGCGTGAATGGAGCGAAGAGCATTATAAGAAGCTGGCCGAAGGCTACTTGCAATGCGTGTTCAAAGTCATGGAGCAATGCAATATCCCCTGTAATCTGGCCAGCTTGTCTGAAAATCTGGATTTAAAGAAACTCAAAGCCCTTGTCCGGCAAAACGAAGCCGGTATTCCAAATGCTCAGAAATTAATGGATGAGTTGAATAATCAAGATCAAGCTTCAAAGAGCATTGAAAGTCTCGTTGCTGAAATCCGTAACTTTACTGCCTCTGAAATCGGCACATTGTTTGAGCTGGAAGAGGGAAAGCCAGTTTTAACGCTGGATCAAGTGATTAAAGATAACGGCATTGCTTATTTTTGCCTGCCCGCGCTGGAATTCCCTTCAATGTCCAAAACGCTTGGGCGTTTGGTGATTAACGATTTGAAAGCAACAATGGCGCAGCAACTCACCGGACATGCTAAAAATCCAGTGTATGTGATCTTTGATGAGTTTTCTGTTTTTGCCGGAGAGCAGGTTTTGAACGTCATAAATATGGGGCGCAGTGCGGGTATTCATGCCGTTCTGTCTACACAAAGCTTATCCGATATTGCCTCTGGCCGGAAAGAAAACGCAGATCATTTTATCAATCAGGTCGTTGGAAACTGCAATAACTTCATTCTGCATAGACAAAACTCTGCGGAGGATGCCGAGAAACTTGCATCGATGCTTGGCACAAGAAATACGCTTGAATATACGGCGCAGGTCAGCCAGATCGGCCCCACGCATATGGGGACTGTCCGGCGGACACGCGGCTTTATAGCTCATCCTGATGATATTAAATCCTTGGGTACGGGAGAGGCGTTTTTCTATTCGAAGGATTCAAGCAAGGTCATAAAGATGAAAGCAAGGATGAGCAAGATATGATGAATTTTATACGCGCAGCAATGCTGGTTTTACTAACCTGCTATTCATGCTTTTTTATGGCTGCATTTTTCTATTCTATCCGTGATGCTTTGCACGGTGGAAGCTTGAGTCTTGATATTCCATTATTCCTGAATTCACTTCTTTGGGCTTCAGCAATCCTTGTAACGGCATTGCTTATATCGGTATCTCCGTTAGGCGATAAGATTGTTTCCTTATTTTTTGCGACCCGCAGGCAAAGCCTCAGGGAAGAGCAGAAGATTAATCCGGCGGTTGAGCGGATCAAGGAATTGTACCACCAAAAATATGGCCTTGATCTGGATATAAATGTTTGTGCGATGGATGAGCCGCATATTAATGGCATGGCCTTGGGAAGAGAAACAGCAGCAATCTCTACAGGGCTTTTGAAAGTGGCCAATGATGATGAAGTTGCAGGCGTACTGGCTCATGAAGCCGGACATTTGCATCACAAAGATAGCGTTCTTGCGCTGGCTCTTCTGGTTGCCGGATTGCCAACGGTTTTGCTGAATTACCTGTTGAGTATATTTTTTCGTATCAGCCTTGGTTCGGGAGCATCTTCAGGTGGCGGATCACCTATCGGCCTTCTGATTGGCGGTGCGCTATTAGACCTGTTGCAAAAGTAGCGTGATTTTCTTGCGCGGTCCATCATCCAG
>CAYUKA010000015.1:0-57924 GCA_964445195.1 uncultured Micavibrio sp.
TTATAAACCAATTCCTCACTCTCAATATGGACCGACTTTAGGGGGCAAGGTCATACCGTTTACTGTGTTATTACTAATCGTGTGATTATCGCCATGTATCCGCACGCCACCTGACAAGCCGCTGACATAGTTGCCGTCGAGAACGTTGTTACGGCCATGACGAAAACTGACATAGCCTTGTGAATCCAGAAATGTGTTTCCTCTGACCGTGTTACCTGATGTCTTCAACCCAATCACTTCACCATCCACGGACCAGCGCTCGATGCGGTTTTCTAATATGAGGGTCTGGGCATTATAATGTGTTGTGCGCGGGCCTTGCCCGACCTGAATAGCTTCTGCGCCATTTCTGCGCGGCCCGACATCATCATGGATGTGATTGCGGTAGATCGTATTATTGAATGGATTGGGTCCGTTGCCTGAGACTCTCACCTGAATGCCATAGGTTTGCCTTAAGTCATTTATTTCATTGTAGGCGATAAGATTGTTTTCTGCGCCGCCAATGATGACGATGGCCCGCCTGTTGCCGCCATTGAAGTGATTGGCCAGAACCTGGTTGTTGCTCCCTGTAACAACGACCTGTCCGTTCCTGAATTCCATCCCGTAAAGAGTCGTGTTAGATCCGCTTAACGTAAACACGCCATTAAACGTTGCGCCCTGCAAGTTCTCAGCACGTATCGCTATGGGGCTGCCGGCGGCGCATCTGTTGTTTAGCTGGAAGTCTCCGTTATATGATCCGTTTCTAAGTATGATCTCATCCCCGCACTGTGCGGAAGCCAGAGCCTGTCTCAGCTCGGCGCTGTTGCCTACAAAAATCTGGCGCTGGAGCCCCTCCGTCGAACATAGGTCTGTCGGCACCGTACCGCCCCCTCCAGGCCGCCATGCCGCATCGGCGCGCGCGGCATCCTCACGCAACTGAGCCTCGGAGGCTGCCCGCTCCGCCTCAAGCTGTTCCTGCTGCTGCTGCAGTTCTCTTATCCGTGCCTGTAAAGAAAGACCGGCATTTGGATTATTCGCGATAGGCGCCGCCGGCGCTCCCCGCGATGGCAGCGCAGATTGAGCCGACGGGATCGACGCTCCTGACTGTTTGGGACTACCACCGCCACCGGGACAGATATAGTCACCGGCCGCGTTGAAGCGACATCCTGCGTGAACTTCAAGCGGTACGGCCGTGAATGTCAGCAGAGCGAGCAGCAAGATGGCAAGGTGTTCGCTGATGCGTATTGCCTTTTTCCTTCCTCGAGATCGCCTCAAATACCTGAACATCATTATCTAATGTCTAAGGGGCCGCAAAACAGCGTCCAAGTCCTTAGCCACTTCCCTAATATACTTGATTATTTTCGTACCTAATAAAAACAAGCAGTTACATTCATTGTACTTGTATAACTCTTAATGGCCTCCTAACAATCACGCCTGCTTACGCGGCTTTGCCGCTTCGGGCACAATACAAGGCCGAACAGGAAAGGTAAATCCACGGCTTCAAACAAGCTCACCGTAGCGACAGCTATGCTTTCGCTTGTTTTCATTGTATCTTTACCTTTCCTGTTCGGCAGGACATTACAAAATTAATGAGTCCTAAGCCTAACTATTCGTTGCCTAAAATGTTAACATTTAAATAATTTGCATCATTTACAATATAATAAGCTGCAAATAACATTGGGGTATGATCGTGCCTGCTCGGTTTTTATCGCTTATAATTCATGTCGCTACCGTCCCTGCGACAGTGAGTGCGCAGGGCGTGGCGGTACCGTCGATGAACCAATCCATGTTGCAAAATCCGGAGGATGATGATCAATAGGTTCTACAGCACATTGTTAGGCTTTTTTGCTGCGATGGTCGTTTCCATTGCGACTGTTTCGCCTGCGATGGCCCAGTGCGCAGGCCCCGCTGATGGCGGAAGATTGCTGTTCAATACTGATTATAGTGTTCTGCAATATTGCGACGGCACGAACTGGAACGCGATGGGACTTGCCCCGGCACAGGTTCCAGGAACGATCATTCGGGAAAGCGTGACCCACACTTCGACAGGCACAAGCGAAACATTCAATATGCCGGCAACGAGACCGGATGGCGATCTTTATATCTTTCTTGCGCATAGTGAAAATGACAACACGATAAGCGCGCCTGCGGGATGGAATACCATTGCCGGGTTTAACGGTGTGAATGACAACACGATGTACATGCTGGCGGCATGGCGGATGGGCAATAGCGAGCCGGCCACATATGAGCTTGGCGGGAATATGTCCGGCGGCCTCGTTAGCGTTATGCGCTTTTCGGGCGTTGATACTTCAAATCCGATTAACCAGTCCGCTTTTGCAGAAGGCTTCAGTGCCAGTGTTAATGCGCCGGCGATCACGCCCACAACAGATGGCAGTCTGATCATCCGCATGTACCACACGGATGGAGAG
Organism: uncultured Micavibrio sp.; assembly: GCA_964445195.1. Lineage (GTDB taxonomy): Bacteria > Pseudomonadota > Alphaproteobacteria > Micavibrionales > Micavibrionaceae > UM-FILTER-47-13. Next base: position 2,406 of record CAYUKA010000015.1, read on the forward strand.
GACTTCACGTCCATTCCGGCAACACAATGGTTTGAAGAGCCGGGTCCGGATAATTCCGATCATGCGGTTAGTTTTGAGGACGGCCCGGCAGAAGGCGTTTCAACCGGCGGGGCAACGGCATCGCTTGATGGCGCAGATGACTGGGGCGCCATAACGGTTGCGATAACGCCTGAAATTGTAGCGGCTCAGGTCGCGACGACCGTTGTTCCTGATGGTCTCGTCGGTCATTGGAAGCTTGATGAGATCGGCGGCACGGACGTGATCGATTATGCCAGCAGCAATAACGGTACAATGCAGGGCGGGTTAACAGGAGGTGACTCCGTAGATGGTCGTGTCGGCACGGCGCTCGATTTTGATGGCGCAGGTGATTATGTCGACCTTGGTGATGTTCTGGATATGGGGGGGAACGACTTTTCAATTACGGCATGGGTTCGCCCGGATGCGGTCGGCAATTATGTGATCGTCTCTAAATATTCTGACTCCGTTGACCCGCAATATTGGTTCTATATCGAGCCCGGAGAGCTGAGAGGCACAATAAGGGATTCAACGACACTGGCGCGGGTGCGAACGGAAGAAATCACTATTCAGGAATGGCAGTTTGTCGTCTTTACCGTTGATCGCAGCGATACGGCCGGATTGAAGCTATACCGAAATGGCGAAGAGGTTTCCACATATCTGGCGCAGGAAGACCCAACATCTTTAGGTTCATTGGATAACACTGCAGGTCTTCGCATTGGTCGATTAGGAAATGGATCAAGACCCTTTGACGGTGCGATTGATGATGTCCGCATTTACGATCGTGCGCTCTCCGCCGATGAGGTGGCGCAGCTTTATGAAGCGCGTGACGGACAGTTGCGGTACAATATTGACGCTCGTGTGCCGGAGTTCTTCAACGGGAACCAGTGGGTCGCGACCGGCCCGGTGCAGCCCACCGAAACAGGGCTGGTCGGTCACTGGAAGCTGGATGAGGAGTCCGGCCCTTTCGTCGACTCCTCAGGCAACGGCAATGACGGCACCCAAAGCGGCGGCATCGATTATGCCTCCAGCGGTATTATTGGTAACGCTGCTGGATTTGACGGCGCTGGCGACCATATTATTGTCGCGGCCTCGTCCACGCTCGACCTGACAGAATTAACAATTTCGACATGGTTAAAACCGTCTTCTGTTCTGTCACCAGAGTTTGCTTTTGTGATTTTAGAAAACAGGGCTGGTCCCACTGATACCATTAACTATGAGTTTGTGATCGATGGCACAGGCAATGGCACGCCTTCTAATGACGGAAAACTCAGATTAACGTACAATAATGGAACTTATCGTCACCTGATCTCGGATACAGTTCTACAAACAGATATCTGGCAGCATGCCGCTGTAACTATAGACGCCTCTGGTAATTACACCTTTTATCTTGATGGTGTCGCAGACGGCTCCGGTGTAGCGCCGGTCCCTCTTATCACTCACCCGGGCACAACGCTGCAAATCGGACAAAGCGATGATGCCGCTCAAAACGACACTTACTTTGGCGCGATGGACGATGTCCGCATCTATAACCGCGCGCTGAGCGCGGCGGAGATTGGGGATTTGTATTTTGCGGGTAAACCTGGCGGTACTGATCCGTGTGCGCCTGCGAACGATCCCGCGCCGGGGCAGGTTTGTGATGATGGCTCTATCTTCGCTGGTTTATCAACGGCAGTTGGTAATCCGCCAATGTATGTTACCGATGAGAACCAGAGCGAGTCGATCAAATGGAAACAATCAAACGGAAACGATGATATCAACCCGGTGTCATATACCGACGGTGAATTGAATCGCGCCAATGTAACCGTGCCGATTTCTGAACTTGATGCGATGTACTTATGCGAGACGTTGGACCGTCATAGCAATGACGATTGGTACTTGCCGGCGATCGATGAATTAAGCGTTCTTTACACTAACAGGGCGGCGATAGACGCGAGTGCTCTGGAGAACTTTAACCTGGTCAACTATTGGTCATCGACAGAAAATAATGTGAATTTTGTCTGGAAAGTTGATTTTAGCGACGGCACTCAAAATGGCACGAGCAAACTAAGCAACATTGATGTGCGCTGCGTCCGCAAGGGCTATGTCTCGCGCTGCAGTAATCCCGCACGCCCCGAAGGCACCATCATTTTCAACACCAGTGTGAATGTTATGCAGTATTGCGATGGTCAGGTCTGGCGCAGGATCGGCCCTTAGGCTTGAAGACCTGAAGGGGGCCGGTTTCTCTCCGGTAAACTGAAGATATGATCTGATTTTAATGAAGTCAAAAAGCGCAAATATCTGATAAAATTACGCTTTTTCGACATTCATTTTCATCTCTTCCAGTTCAAGCCAGCGCGTTTCGTATCGTTCCAGCCGTGCCTGTTCGTCGGCGAGATTCTTTGTTGCCTCGTGAAAGGCGTCCGGGTCGCGGCGATAGAAATCAGAGTCTGACAGCATTTCTGATAACTCTTTGATTTTGTTTTCAGTTTTTTCGATTTTGTCGGGAAGCTGTTTCAGCTCTCGTTCAAGCTTGTAAGTTAGTTTTTGCGGCGCGGTTTTAGGACGCGGCGGGGCGGGTGAAGATGGTTTGTCTGTTTTTTTAGTCGCCGATGGTAGCGCAGCAGGCTGGGATTCACCGCGTTTCTTCGCCAGATAATCGCTGTAGCCGCCAATATTCACTGTGACTTTGCCATCACCTTCGAAGGCCAGGATTTTGGTGACAGTCTGGTCAAGAAAGTCACGGTCATGCGAGACGACAAGCAGGGTGCCCTGATATTGCATCAAGATCTCTTCAAGCATGTCGAGCGTATCCATGTCCAGATCGTTGGTCGGCTCGTCTAGGATCAGGGCGTTTTTCGGGCTGGCCAGGATTTTTGCCAGCATCAGCCGGTTTTTCTGGCCGCCGGACAGCGTAGAGACTTTATCCTGTGCCCGGCCGGGGTCGAACATAAAATCCTTCAGATAGCCGCAGACGTGGCGCTGTTTGCCCATGACGTCAATATATTCGCCGCCGGCGGGGGCCAGGGTGCGCATCAGGCTGTCATCGGGATCAAGATCGCTGCGCTTTTGATCGAAATAGGAAAACGCCATATCCTTGCGCCGTTTGACGCTGCCGCGGTCGGGTTGAAGTTCACCGAGCAATAGTTTCAGGAACGTGGTTTTACCGGCACCGTTGCGGCCGAGAATGCCGATCCGGTCGCCGCGCTTAATCCGCAGCGAAAACTGGTCGAGGATCGTGATCGTCTGCTCGCTGTTACCGTTGTTATCGCCGAAGCCTTTGCCGACATTGTAAAACTCGGCGACGATGTTAGAGCTGGCCTCGAGACTGCCGAGTGGTCTCAGGTCAATTTTTGCTGTTGCCCGGCGGAATGAGGTTTCGTCGGCCTTGAGTTGATCGCGCATCTCGCGCATTTTCTCCAGCCGCCGGACATTGCGTTTGCGCCTTGCTTTGATACCGCGGCTGGCCCACTCAACCTCCTGGGCGACGACTTGCTTGCGGTTGCGCAATTCGCGCTCTTCCTGTTCCAGCAACATCGTTGACCATTCATCGAAATATTTAAAGCCGCGCGGGCTGACTTTGAGCGCGCCGCGATCGAGCCAGAAGACCTGGGTGGTGATATTGGCCAGAAAGGCGCGGTCGTGGCTAACGCATAGCAATGTGCCGCGATAACCACCGAGATAACTCTCCAGCCATTCGATCGCATCAAGATCGAGATGGTTGGTCGGTTCGTCCAGCAAAAGTATGTCCGGTTCCTCGACCAGGGCGCGGGCTAATCCGGCCCGGCGTAGTTCTCCGCCTGACAGGCGGTTCATTTGCGCCGATCGATCAAGCTGCAACGCTTCTGTCACGATATCGACCTTGTAGGCATGCAGTTCCTTTTCGTCGTCCTTGATCTCGCTGAAAATATAGTCGAACACCGTCTGGCCGGGTTGCGGGATAATCTCCTGGCGCAGATAGCCGATCGTCGTGCCGATTTCCTCCCAGCGTTCGCCTTCGTCAAGGTCTTGCGCACCGGTAATGATATTCATCAATGTTGATTTGCCTGCGCCGTTTTTGCCGACCAGCGCAATCCGGCCGCCTTCGTGAATGTTAAAGGACAGGCCTTCGAAAACGGTGAAGTCGTGATAGCGGACCGTGGCGTCTTTGACTGAGAGTAGTAAGGGCGGCGGCATGAGTATCTTCCTGTGATTACGCGCCGTTACCATACAGAAACGCCGGGCGTTTTGAAATATCGGAAATAATCGGTTTGCATAACCGTGGTGTGCTTGCTATAGATGGCATGCACTTAATCTAAGGGAGGTTTATGGATATGGCATCAGCTTCGAGATGGGCACTTCTTGCTGTTTTAGGGGTTGCTTTGGCCGCATGTGGTGGCGATGAAGACGATCAGGCGACAGGTCAAGCAGAACAGGCGCCGGCTGCAGTGGAAGAGGTGGTCGCTGACGATACCGGTCTTGCTGTGATATGGAGCGACGAGTTTGTACGCGAATTTAATGATATTGCCGTGGTCCTGCCGCCAAACCGTGCTTATAACCTGACGGCGACCGGTTTTTGCCCGTCCCTGGACGGCCAGGTAGAGACGCTTGAAGACTATGATGCACAATGCGGCGCGATTGTTGCTGACAGTATCCAGTACGTCATTGATCGCTATGCCTGTCTCGGTCAGGGCGATACATTCTATGCCGCTGTATCGGTTAATACGGCTGAGGCAGCAGAGCCTTTTATTACCACGCCTTTATCAGAGTATAGTCTCAATCGTCTTTTCACGATCGAGGGGATGAAGCGCCAATCAGAAAAATTTGGTAATGACGCGTATACCGTGTCCGTGGCTGAGCCTGCCGGGTCCGCGGACGGCACTCACGTGCATGGTGACGCTGATGAACAATGCCCGGCTTCGTTTCAGTATTACCGCGAAGACGGTGCATTAAAGCCGTTTTAATCAGTCATCGCCCCGACGCCGGGGTAAGAGCGAACGTGCCGGTTTTTCTGCCGGTTGCGGTGTTTCGGTTGCTTCCGCACCGGCTGTTTCAGCTTGCTCGTCCGGGATGAAGTCAATCAGCCCGGCGACGAATGAAAAGAACGCGACCAAGCCCAGGAAAATGGCCACAAGGCCAAGGGCAATCCCAAAACCGGACATGTGCGTAACGCCGAAAAACACCACGACCAAACCAAGCCCGGCAAAGCATATAACCGTACACAGGAACAGCATACCGAGAACAGGCACTGTGATATCGGCTTCGTCTTTCATCGTGTGGTCCTTGTCGCCCAGAAATTATCGTCAAGTATTCTATTATTGTATGAGATCAGAAGTTAAGGTTTTGATAAAACTGGTCTGCATAACCTGTACAATCAAGTTAAAATTTACATAAAATTTTAACCAAGTGTGTTTATTCTGATAATAAGTGTGTGTGAAGGTGTAATGGCTATGGTTCATATCATTAATAATTTTGATTGGTGTCGTTCGATCGGTGATGCGATCCAGAAGGCGGAAAGCGGCGATACGATTGTGGTCGACAATGCCCTGAAGGCGACATTGGTTGAGAAGGCGCGCCTGGCGCAATGCCCTGACAAGCAGCTCATTGTACAGATTGAGGCCGTGCAGGCAGCCTAAAATAACGACAGAGCCTCTGAGCCTGCCAGGAAACAGGCGCTGTGATTAACAGCGCCTTTTCGCATGCCGTTTTTATGCGGCTTTTTTAAGAGAATAATTGACATAGTGAATAATTATCTTTACGCATAATAAGCAGAAACCACAAAAAAACAGGGATGGGCGGACAGGTATGGCCCTGCAAAGTCATAAGGCACAGACGGACCGTGCGCCAATCAATATGGCACGATTTGATCGGCATTTCGAACGAACGGTCATGCGTGCGCAAACCAGCATGTTTCTGGAACGCGTTTTTAACCGGGTTGGGCCGCCGCTCTTGGGGCTGACCGCCACTTTCGGTGCGGCCACTTTAGGCGGCGTGTGGCAGCATGTTTCACCCTCGGTCACCATCACGGCCACAGCTCTCGTCATTGCCGGTGCCTGTCTCGCGCTCTCCAGTCTGATCGGTATGCGCCTTCCAACAAGGGAAGAGGCCATTGCGCGGATGGATCAGGAAACTGACGGGGCTAAACGGCCCGCCTCGACCTATGCCAGCCGGTTGGCGGATTCCGCTTCTGCTGATCAACAGGACTTGTTTGAGGCATTGCGCGCGCGTCTGGCGGGGCAAGTGGGCCGATTCCGGGCCGGTTGGCCCCGTGACCCGTTTAAACTGCGGTTTGCCTTGGCGGCGGCCGTAGCGCTTTTCGCCGGTGTTTATGGCCATATGCAGAACGATTTTGAAGCGCGTATTGCGGCGCTCAATCCGCTGCCGCTTGAAAACCCGAATGCCGGCCCCATCCAGATGTTTGCCCGTGTTGCACCGCCTGATTATACCGGTTTCCGGCCGCGTGTACTGGCCGACGTTGAAGGCACGCCGTTTTTAACCGAAACGATCGACTTCGCAGTGCCTGAGGGTACAAACCTGTTCGTGCGGCTTGACGACTGGAATGCGGGCCTTACATTAGAAGGAGTGGGTTTGAGCGCTGATGAGGCTGGTCGTGAAAGCACGATTGCCGAATGCCGTGAAAATAGTTTTACCGACAGTACAGATTGCAGCATTACCATTAACGGTCCGGTCCAGATCACGGTCGATAAGGGGGTTGGAGATGACAGAAAAAGCCTGCAATGGGTTTTTGATATTGTCTATGATGATCCGCCTGTCGTAACGGCCGGCGTTTCTGGTGCCGATGCGGAGGATGACGCTGAAGAGAATACTGGCGATGCGATGCCAGTGATCGTACATGAAGTGACAGATGATTATCAGGGTGCGGAAGTCACAGGGGTGCGCATTCGACGCCCGGGTACGGATAACGCGCTTCCCTTACCGCTTCGATAAAGGTTTTACAGTTTTTAATTACGGTGCTGGCGTCCTGCCGCCTTCGGCCTCTTCGATCAGGCGGCGGTTATAATCCCGTTCGCTTGAAGGCCGGTCCGGATCATTGGCACGGTCTCGCAGTTCTTCAAGTGTAACCCCGATTTGATTGGCGCGTGGCTCTTCCGTGACAACGCCAACCCTGTCAGCCGGTGAAGCTGGGGGGGCACGGCCCAGCGGGTCTTCAGCGCCGGGCGCAAAACCGGCATCGGTCCCGGGCGCCATAGAGCCGTCACCGGTACCCGACTGATTGCCGCCGGGCATGCCCATGCTTTGCATTTGCTGTTGTATCTGTTGTCCCATTCGCTGCGCTTCCTGCTGCATTTGTTGCATGGCGCTCTGCTGGCTGCTGGTGGCCTGGCTGCCACCCTGGCCGATTTGTTGCGATGCCTGGCCCATGGATTGTTGGGCGCCGCCTAATTGCTGCTGCTGGCCTTGCTGCTGCATGCGATCCATCAGCTGCTGTAACTGTTGCTGCAATTGCTGCTGCATCTGTGAAAGATTTTGCTGTTGCTGCAGGCGCTGCATCATTTGTTGCAGTTGGTCCTGCAAGCTTTGCATTTGCGGGCTTTGCTGGCCGCCTTGTCCTTGCTGCTGCTGCTGTTGTTGTTGCTGCTGGAAAAGTTGTTGCAGTTGTTGCGCGAGCTGATCCAGAAGGTTTTGCGCCTGCTGTTGTTGCTGTCCCTGCTGCTGTTGCTGTCCCTGCTGTTGTTGCTGCTGTTGTTCCTGTTCCTGTTCGATCAGGGTTTGCAGGAGTTGTATCAGTTGCTGCGCATCGAGGGACATATCGGTCAGATCATCCTGGGTCGGCTCCGGTGTGCGCTCGATTGTTTCATCAAGTTGCCGGCCAAGATCGTCCAGCTGCGTCCGGACATCGCCAAGGACTTCCTGATCAGCCCGGCTTTTGTCATGAGTTTCTGCATTGCGGCTGCGTAATTCATTGACCAGGCCGTCAAGCTGGTCGTTAATCGCACCCAACTCTTCTGCGCTCACGGGCGGGGTGTTTGTTTCTACGACCGGTTCTACGACCGGTTCTGCGACCGGCTCTGCCGCCTGTGCCAGATGAATAAATTGCGCCCAGTCATCGCCCGCAGAAGCGAGCTGTATATACCCGTTTGTGTCAAGGCGCGCATCGTCCTGCGTGTCCGTCGCGTCCGGCGGTACGGCTTCCTTTTCCTGTTCTTCAATTCGTGTTTCTATATCGCCCAGTTGCTGGTCAAGGGCTTCGACATCGCCTTGTATCTCTTCGCCGGCGATACCGGGATAACCCTCGACGATCTGCATCACGGAATTCAGGATCTGGCGCAATTCATCAGCTGTCGGTGCATCATCAGAAAGTGCACTGTCGGCTTCATCAAGCGTTTCGATATTGGTGCCCGTATCGGCCTCGCGCTGGGTTTTTTGTTGTTCCAGGTAAGCGATCGCCTCACCCAATTGACCAAGAAGGCTCTGTAACTGCTCGACCGTCAAGGGTGGCGGCGGTGGCGGCTGGCCCTGCTGCATAATTTCACCCATAGCCTGCTGCATCTGCTGCAGCCGGTCGAGCGTCGTTTCCGATTGCTGCAGGTCCATTTGTGTGCCGGCCTCCTGCATCTGCTGGCTCTGCTGGCTGATGTCGCTCGCGTCCTGTTGTACGTTTTCGAGTGTTTCAGTGTTCTCCTGGGCGCGTTGAGCAGCACGCTGCGCCAGTTCGCTCATCGCAGCGATTGCCTGATCAAGATGACTCTGCGCGCCCTGTCGCTCGGCGCGGCTCATGCTGCGCTCGTCCTGTTCTGCCTGCTGACGTGCCTGCTCAAACGCATCGCGGTTTTGTTGCAAAGTGTCGCGCACGGCCTCGACTCGCTCGTGATCGGGCTGCATCGACGGCATCTCTTCCATCTGCGCCAGGGTTTGGTCCAGATGTTCGAAGATCTCTCCGATTTGTTGATCGCCCAGCGGTTCGGCCATATGTTCGGCGGCGATGTCGGCCATGTCTTCCAGAACCTGCTCGACTTGTTCCTGCGTGGCGCGGCGGTCGGCTTCATCAAGAGCATTGCCTTGCTGTTGTTGCTCGCGGATACGCTCCTGTTCCTGCTGGATTTGTTCCTGCAGATCCGATACCCGTTCCTGCCGGTCTGCGGCTAATTCTGATTGCGGGCCGTCTTCGATGGCCTGTTTCAGTTGGCTCAGCGCCTGATCGGTCATGGTCATCATGTCCTGCAATTCGCTGGTGCTCATCGCGGGTGCCGGCTCCGCGCCGGCGGCATCAGATTGCTGACCTTGCTGCCCCTGCGGTTGCTGGCCGCTTTGTCCCTGCTGTGCGCCCTGTTGTCCTTGCTGCCCCTGCGGTTGCTGGCCGCTTTGTCCCTGCTGTGCGCCCTGTTGTCCTTGTTGCCCCTGTTGTTGTCCCTGCTGCGAAGGTGACTGTTGACCTGCCATGGACTGCATTTCACTCATCGCGCTTTCAAGCTGTTCGCGCATAGCCTGTTGTTCACCGGCGCTCATCGGTTCGCCGCTTTGCAGGCTTTGCTCGGCCTGACGTTGTGCTTCCGCGGCTTGCTGGCGAAGCTCTTCAATCCGCTCGCTATTGGCCTGCTGGCCGGGTGATTGTGCCAGTTGTTCCAGCGCTTTGCCCATTTCAGCGGCGGCATCACGAAGTTGTTGGGCCGCATCCATCGGCGAAGCAGAGTCACCAGATTGCTGCTGCGCCTGATTCAGCGCCTGTTGCGCGTCCTGCATCGCTTGCGAGAGCTGTTGTGCCGCTTGTTGGCGCTGTTGTTCCATCGCCTGCATTTGTGACAGGGCATTTTGCAATTGTTCGTTGGCGGCTTGTTGTTCCGCGCCGCTCATCGGTTCGCCGTTTTGCAGGCTTTGCTCGGCCTGTGTCCGGGTTTCGGCGGCCTGTTGGCGCATGTCCCCGATTTGTTCCTGGTTCGCTTCGTGGCCGGGATGGCGTGCCATCTGTTCAAGCGCGTTCTCGACAGCTTCGGCGGCGTCGCGCAGCTGTTCCGTTGCGGCCATGGATTGCTGCGGATCGCCTTGCCTGGTTTGTGCGCCCTGTGTCTCGGCATGCTCTGATACAGCCTGTTCGGCATTCTGCATGGTCTCAGCCATCGATTGCCGTGCCTGTTCGGCCTGCCTGCGCATTTCCTCGATTTGTTGTTGCAGGGCGGAACCGGCTTCCCGGCGCTGCTGGTCGATCATTTCCTGTGCTTGCTGCATCGTCTGTTCGACCTGCTGCTGTGCCTGTTGCCGTTCGGTTTCGCTAAGTGGCTGCTGGTCGCTGACCGCCTGCTCAAGTTGCTCGGCTGTTTCACCGAGTTGTTCACGCATTCCGGCGAGTTGTTCGCGATCTTGTTCACTGCGGGCGTTGTGTTCCATGCGTGACAACGTCTCATCAAGCGCTTCGGCAGCGTCCTGCAATTGCTGCTCGAAATCAGTTGAAGGCTGGGCGCCCTCCTGTGATTGTTCGCCTGATTGTTCATTGGCCGTTTGCCGGGCCTGATCGAGGCTGTTTTCAGCACGATCCATCGCTTCAGCCATTTCACGTTCGGTCCGCTGGCTCTCTTCAAGCGCGCGCTGCAGCTCTTCGGCCCGGCGGGCGATCTCTTCCGCCATCTGCTGCTGGGCGCGTTGTTCAGCCTCCATATCTTCGGCCTGGTCGCTGATCATGTCGCTGACCTGTTCTAACTGTTCCAGGTCGATTGCTGATTGCTGGTTCTTATGTGTTTCATCAAGCAGGCGCTGCTGCTCTTCAATCAGGCGCTGCAGCTCTTCCATGTTCTGGCGTGCCTGCTGCAGTTCTTCCAGCTGCCGGCGCAATTCTTCTTCCTTTTGACGCATATCCTGTTCAGACATACGCTGATCGTTAAATTCGGGGCGGCGGTCACCCATATTCTCGAACTGCTCCATAAAGCGCTGCATCATCTGTTCCTGCATGCGCCGCGCCAGTTCAGGGTTATTCTCGAAGAACTCCTCACGCAGTTTGCGGATTTCTTCCTGCATTTCGCGCTGGCGTTCCAGCATTTCCTGCTGCCGTGCCAGTTCTTCCTCGGTCATTGAAGATTCTTCAGGGTGCTCTTCGGCCAGCTGTTGCTGCTCTTTCAGGAATTCTTCCATCGCGTCCTGCGTTTCAGCCAGCAGGCGATCCAGCTCTTCAAGGCTGACACCTTCTTCAAGTGCCCGTTCAAGGGCTTCCTCGGCTTCTCTCAGCCGGCGTTCAGCCGGCGTTAGCTGCTCTTTTTCCAGTTCCTGAATGACGTCCCACAGCACAGCATTGGCACGGTTCACGTCATCCACGTCCTCGGCGGCCATAAGCTCGTCACGGATTACGGTGAGAGCCAGATATATTTCGGGCGTGACGGTATGCTGTGCATGAGTTTCGAGTATTTCGTCTATGCTTTGGGCAACATCCTGTGGCGCCGTGCCATTTTCCAGGTCGCAGCGCATTGTTTCAATAGTGCGGGCAACAGGACTTTTCAGGTTCAGGGCAGGGACTATGACCGTAACGGGTGTGCTTGTGGCTTCGTGGTTGCCAGCATCGCGGCTGTCAAACGTCACTTCAAGCGGATTGCCCGGCACGCAGGCAAGAGACAGAACCTCTTCCGGCAATGTATATTCACCGGTTTCACTAAAGGAAGCGCCGGCTGTTTCCTCGGCTGCCGCGGCAAAGGAGGCGCCCAGCAATAAAGCACCGCCTGCGGCCAGGCTCGCGAGGATATTCACTCTTTGCGCCACGATTTATTGTCTCCCTTACACGTTCCCGGCGTGTTTATGGCCTGATAGGCTGCTTATTTTCGTAAATTGTTATGACTATCTCTATATAAGCGTGCCCGGATTCGCAAGGTATTTTTTGATAATCCGGTCAGAACGACTATGTGGGCTGGCCAAAAGCCGGGAATCCATGTAATGCTCTTACTCAGGGTGAGATCAGTGCAGGCGACAACAGAAGATGGCAGACGATAAATCCGAAATTCCCAGCTTTCTGGATAGTCCGGGCGACGGCGTTAAAATGGGTGTGTTCGCGCGGCTGCGCACGTATTTTCTGGCGGGCATTCTCGTAACCGCGCCGATCGGCATTACCGTTTATCTGACATGGATATTTCTGAGCTTTATTGATGACCGGGTGACGGCTGTCATTCCGCCGCAATACAACCCGTTTAACTACCTGCCGATGTCGGTGCCGGGGATCGAACTGGTTAAATCGCTGATTTCGCTGGTGGTGGTCATCATTGCTTTTATCCTGATCGGCTGGTTTGCCCGCAATATTCTAGGCCGTATTCTGTACCGTATTGCCGAGTATGTCGTGCACAGCATGCCGGTTATCAATACCGTCTATAAAGCGATCAAGCAGATACTTGAAACCATTATGGCCAGCCAGTCTCAGGCGTTCCGGGACGTGGTGTTATTCGAATACCCGCGCAAAGGGACATGGGCGCTGGGGTTTGTTACCGGTACGACAAAAGGCGAAGTGCAGCATACCACGGCCGAGGAGACGATGAGCGTTTTCGTGCCGACGACACCGAACCCGACTTCCGGGTTTCTGCTGTTTGTTCCGCGCAAGGAGCTTTATTTTCTGGATATGACGGTCGAGGAGGCGGCGAAGCTGATCGTCTCCGCCGGCATTATCCTGCCGCCTGACCGCAGTGGCGGTGTCGGTAAAGAAGCCGGTAAGCCCAAGTCTGTGGCGGTTGACAATAAAGCAGACAAATAAGTTTTCCTGAAACTATGATTTCCGAATTTTCTGTGTTATAGAAAATGACATGGCTTACAGCTTTTTTGCAGAACTAGACAAGCAATGGCTTCGCGATATCATCGCCGACAAGGAAAAAGAGTCGCGCCAGGTGAACGGCGCCCTTGTGTCTGAAGCGCTTTCAGATGCCTTTGTTCTTGCCAGTGGCGTGGCCGTTGGGGCGCAATCGATCTGGCAACAGGATCTTAACCTGTTTTCTTATAAATCACTGATCGCCATACAGCTCGGTTGTGCCTATCTCGCCCTGAAATCTTTGTATGATCAGAAAACCAAGATCGATAATGACCTGCATGTTTTGAAGGCCATTCTTGAACTGGATGAAAATACGCCCGAGAATATTACGGCGATGCTCAAGGATTATATCGCCATCCACGCTGACCCGGATCAGCCTGAGCGTCCGGGGCTTGAAGTGAAGCGGCTATCCTCAGAAGCGCTGGCAACGATTCAGCGGAATTTCCGCCAAAAACGGTCGAAGGAAACAGTATGGCAAAAAGCGGGATACACGGCATCTTTCCTGCGCTATGAATTTACCAATGCGGTGTGCATGATGGGAGAAACGGTGCGCCGGCCGCGCGAGTTTTTCAATGCGGCATCCTCCGGCAGCAAAGCGATCAAGCGTCTTTGGGATCATTGGGATGAAGTCAGGGTGAACAGAGATGCGCAGACCACCCGCGAGTCGTTGCTTTATAATATGCGGCGCGCTGAGAGAGATTCGACGCGTGAGTCACCGCGCAGCCTCCGGGATATGCTGGGCGAAGATATGGCCAACCGGGTTAATTACCTGCACCAGCAACAGGCTTCGCTGCGGACTGTGACGCGTCTGCGGATCGAAACGGCCCGCGGTGTTGCGGCTTGTGCGGCAATTATCGGTATTGCCGGCTGGCAGATGGCGACAGCGGGCGGGCTAGGCGTTGCCGGTATGGCGCTTTATACGATTGTGGCGTCCCTGCCGTCGCTGAAGGTTCTGGCGAAAGAACTGGATGACCTGACCCGCACGACCGATATCTACGGGCCGAAGGTCACGACAGCGTCGAATGATTTCACGATTTCGATGGCGCAGCGGGCGTTGGGGCAGTGATACGGCTTAGGTATTTGCCGGTTTTGGACTGCCGTCACTGTTGAAGTTCACGACCCGGCGGTTACCGTTTTGCAGCGATGTAATTCCTTCTTCGTCCATGGCTTTGACGAGATGATCAACCTTTGAACGGCTAAGGTCGTAAATGTCCCTCAGCCGGGCTTTACGCGTTTCGCCGCTTTGGATCACACCTTCTGTGATCTCTTTGTACCGGTCATCGCTTAAGCCTGCCGCCTCCAGATGAGGGCGCACCTCGTCACCGATTTGGCGGTTGAAAGCGTTGGTAAGATTCGGCGGCTCTTCGGTTGTCTCATTTGCCGGTGCGGGGTTTTCATCTTCAGATGCCGGTCTGATGCGTCCCTGATCGTCCGGTGCGGCAATTAAATCCAGGTCCTGCAGGAAGGTGATCAACGCTGCAGCCTTGGCGTCATCAATGCCCAGCGTTTGCTTCAGGCTCTCCACTGTGACATCCGTTTCGTTGGTAAGCACCTCAACCGCACGATCAACCAGGGCTTTATCCCCTGCGTCAGCCATGTCGATTTGGCCCGCACTTGTGGCGGGAACGGGGGGCGTTACAGCCTGTTTTACAGGCTCTGTTGTCCCTGCTGCCACTTCAGCTTGTTGCGAGGGTGGTGGTGTCGCTACCGCAGGAACAGCGGCGTCAATACGGGCCGGCGCGCCGGCGGGATCATCAGGATCATCAGGATTTAGCGGACTGGGTGTTTGCATCATCTGAATGAATTGTTTCATCATCGGGTCCATCGCCTGTTTCATGGCAACCTCCCGGCTCATCATTTCGGGCGTGGCGCCCTTGATTTCCTTAACGCTAAGGCCAAAAGCCTGGGCCGCGATATAGAGCATTAGTTTATCATCGTCTGAACCCGCATCGATGACGACACCGTTGTCGCGCATGTTTCTGCAGGATCCGGCCAGCATCGCCATGGCCATGACTTTCAGTATCTTGTTTTTCTGCTCGCCGCCCAAATTGGACTGGATCATATTGCGCTGGACGTTGATATCCGGCAAATCGATAAACGGTAACGGCAGGTGGCACTTAAGCTCGTTACCAAGTGCCGATAAATCGGTGACTTTTACAAGAGGCTCAAACTTGTCGAGCCAGTCGCCGAGACCGTTGGCAATCGAGTCCTCGAAGCTTTGGCCGAAGATGGCCGCCAGCAATTGACGGAAGGTCAGATTGGCCTGCGCCTGCTGCTGTTGCGCCTGTTGCTGCTGCTGTTGCGCTTGCTGTGTATAGGCCCGGATAACGGCCATGATTTACCCTCTTTATATTTTTTCTAAATTGTAACCAGTATATATAAATTTTTCCTGAATTTCAAAAAGTTACGTAAATTATCCGGAGCTGAGATACTGGATTGCGCGGTCACGCTCGAAAAGATAGAGCAGCGTGCGCAGGGCCTGCCCCCGTTTTTTCTTTAATTCCGGGTCTTTATCCATGATCAGGCGGGCATCGTCGCGGGCGGCGGCCAGCAATTCGGCATGGGCAGGCAGCTCCGCCAGCCTGAAGACCGGAAGGCCGCTTTGCCTTGTGCCGAGGATTTCCCCGGCGCCGCGCAGTTCAAGGTCTTTTTCGGCGATTTTGAACCCGTCTTCTGTCTCGCGCATGATCGAGAGCCGTTCTTTTGCGGTCAGGGTCAGCTTGCCGTAGAGCAAAAAGCAGTAAGACTGGTCGCCGCCGCGCCCGACCCGACCGCGCAATTGGTGCAGCTGGGACAGGCCGAAACGCTCAGCATGCTCGATCACCATGATTGTGGCTTCGGGGACGTTCACGCCGACTTCTATGACTGTGGTGGCGACAAGGATATCGAGATCGCCGGCGGCGAATTTGGCCATGACCTCGTCCTTTTCCGCCGGTTTCATTTTGCCGTGCACGAGGCCGACGCGGTCGCCGAAGCGGGCCTGCAGGATTTCATAGCGTTCTTCGGCGGCGGCAAGGTCGAGCACTTCGGATTCCTCGACCAGCGGGCAGACCCAATAGACGCGGGCGCTCTCGCTAATCCGGCGGGCGATGCCGTCGGTCATCTGTTCGATATGTTCTTTTGAAATCAGCCGTGTATCGACCGGTTTGCGGCCCGGCGGTTTTTCATCAAGCTTGCTGACATCCATATCGCCGTAGGCGGTCAGGGTCAGGGTGCGCGGGATCGGCGTTGCGGTCATGACCAGCACATCAACACCGCGCCCCTTGGCGGCCAGCATCAGGCGCTGGTGCACCCCGAAACGGTGCTGTTCGTCGATGACGGCAAGGCCGAGATCGGCAAAGTCAACGCCGTCCTGAAACAACGCATGGGTGCCGATGACGATTTGCGCCGCGCCATTCCTGATCTGGGCCAGCAGCGTATCACGCGTTTTACCCTTGTCACGCCCGGTCAGGATGACAAAACGGATGCCGCAGGCGTCCAGCCATGGTTTGAGACTCTCGGCATGCTGGCGGGCGAGGATCTCGGTCGGGGCCATGATCGCGGCCTGTGCGCCGCTGGCAATGGCATTCAGCATCGCCAGCGCGGCGACGATCGTCTTGCCGGCGCCCACATCGCCCTGCAAAAGCCGCAGCATCTTCAGTGGTGCGCCCATATCGGCGTCGATTTCGGCGAGTGAGCGTTCCTGCGCGCCGGTCAGGGCAAAAGGCAGGGCTGTCAGCAACTGGTCGCGCAAGGGGCCGCCGGTCTGGTAAACCCGCCCCTGCTTGCGTTTCTGGTGATAACGCACCATCGCCAGCGCTAACTGGTTTGCCAGCAATTCATCATAGGCCAGGCGCATACGGGCCGGATTGAGAGGGGATAATCCGTTCTCGCCCTGCGGATGATGCAGGGTTTTCAGCGCTTCGTGCCAGTCCGGCCAGCGATTTTGCTTTTTATGCGCGGCATCGAGCCATTCCGGCAGCGGTGTCACATGGTTCAGCCCGGCCAGCATTGCTTTACGCACAACCTTGTTCGTTAATCCCTGGGTCAGGGGATAGATCGGCTCTATCGTTTCAATGCTGGCGCGGTCTTCAAGGCTGCCGATCGCGTCCGGGTGAGTCATTTGCGGCTTGCCGTTATAATATTCGATCCGGCCGCTGACCACGACCTGCGCCCCGACGGGCAGCTGCTTTTCCAGCCACGGGCGGTTGGCATGAAAAAAAACGAGATTGATACCGCCGGTATCATCGGTGCACCAGACCTTGTAGGGCAGGCCTTTGCGGGCACTCGGAAAGTGCTTATGTACGGTCAGGGTGAGGGTGGCAATATGGCCGTCCGGCGCGTCTTTTACTGAAGGGCTGAAGCGGCGGTCGACGAAATCGGCCGGCTTGTGCCAAAGCAGGTCAAGCACCCTGTCACCGTCGCAGAGTTTGTCAAACAACACGGCATTGCGTGGCCCGATACCCGGCAGGCCGGTAATGCGCCGGAACAGCGGATCGAGTGAAAACGGACGCCCGGTTGCTGCAGAGGGCGGCTGTGCGATAGCTGAGTGTGACATAGGATGAACCTAGCCGAGCGCGGGGCGCAGGAAAAGCGCTAATTATCCGTGTTCTGCGCGGTGATTTTACGGGAGAACCTGACGAACATGAGGCCGGCGCCCAGTATAACAAAGCCCGTCAGGATCAGTAACAACGGCCAGGCGATCACATCGCCGAAATAGGCCGATGAGAAATAGCCGATAAAGCTGATCAGCGAGATCGTTGCAACCGCCAACGCCGCCCGGCTCTTGAGTTGCAGCGAGAGATAAACTGCAAGCGTGGACACATCGATATACAGAATTTCAAACGGCGTTTCGTAAAAAATATGAAACGCGCCGCTCAGGGCAAACGCCATGCCGAAAAAAAACCAGAGGGGTGTTGCGGCGGTAAAAGAAACGGTACGCAGCCATAAGCCTGTCAGGACAACGCTTGTCCCGGCGATGAGGGTTGCCCATTCCGCATGCCATGCGCCCCAGTACAGCCAGCCACCGCCCGGACCTTGCAAAGCATGGCTGATTGTGAAGAGAATGCCCGCTATATAAAGTGTTTTGCTGTTTTGCTGAACCGCAATGAAGATCATGGCAAGGCTGATCGCCAGATTAACCGGATCAAGCATCGTGTTGCCGGTGTAATAATAAAGCCCGGCATAAAAGATAGACGTACTCAGGATATAAAAGAACGGTGTCAGGTCTTTGTAATGTTCGCGTTTGTGGAGATCGACAGTCAGCAGGAAAAAGCCAAGACCGATCACAAGTGTTGAAAAGGCACGGTGCAGGCTGAAAAACTCGATAAAGCCGCCGAAGAAGCCGAGCGTGAACATAATCGTGCAAAATAAAAGAACCGTCCGTTTAAGCTTTGTGAATGCCAGGCCCTGTTGCAGGGCCAGCAGTCCGAAGACGATCATCGCGGCCAGGCTGGCGTCATCGCCGCGCCCATATTCATGAAGCAGGACAAACAGCCCTGTGGGTTGTAGCAGGAAGGCGATGATAAAAGCCGGTGTTGAGGCTTTGTCATACTTCGGGCTCCGGGCGAACAGAATACCCAGAATAAACGCGATCAGACCGGGGCCGAGTGTAATAATGACGCGCGGCAGGCTGGGCAAATCGTCCCACATCATATGAACGAAGACCCCCAGGCCGCCGAAAATAAATGCGCCGCCGATATAGGTGAACAGGCGCATGACGATGTCGGTTTTTGACATACCCGCACTCTCTTCTTTTAGGGTATTGGCGCGGTCTTTGAGGGCCAGCCTGATATCGGGCAGCTTCAGGTTATGCGCATCCATCAGTGCGATGATCTGGCTTAGCGCGGCGCTGCGTGATGAGGAGGTGCTGTCGGCGCTCATTCGCTTACAATCCAGCCGATGAATTCTGTGTTATGGCGATACTGGTTTTTGCGTTGGCCTTTTATGGGAACGGTACGGCCGTTCTTGGTTAACGCCGCGCCGGAGTAGTGGCTGTCATAGGAAAACAGTTCGGTCATCAGGTTGCCGTGGTAGCGTCTTGAGCTATGTTCAAACGTATAGCCGTCAGGACCGGGCTGGCGGTTGACCAACTCAAGGTTTTGCAAATCCGGCACGTCCAGTTCAATACTCACTGCATCATCGTCTGCCGGCTTTTCGTCGGGCAGGGGAATGGCGATTTCCTCGATCGACATATCTTCGATATGCACCCGCCACAGGCGCGGGGTGTTTTGATACCGGTAGCGGTTCCCGTCCCCGTCCCCGTCCCTGACCGGGTAACGGTACGTGACGACAAGCCGGCCCTGAACAACATCAAAACGCAGGGCATTCTGATTATTATGGCGGTACTCCGTGGCCAGAAGGAAGTCGTGCTGCGGGTCGTCTACGGTCAGGTTCGTCACGGCCGTTGACGCCATAAACAGTATCACCAGCAAAAGCGGCAGGATGATCGCGGCGATAATGGCAATATTATCTTTTAAAAAGGTTTTCATGTCTTTATGACTTTGAATAATGAATGACAGTTAATAATGAATCACAGCGAAGAAATTATAGAAGAGCTTGAAAAGAAACGCAAACGCCTGATCTTCCGGTCGTGGCACCGCGGCACGCGAGAGATGGACCTGCTGCTCGGCTCCTTTGCCGATGCGCATGTGCCGGGCTTTACCGCCGAAGAGCTTGCGCAATATGATGAAATCCTGCACAACAACGATCCGGACCTTTATAACTGGATCACCGGGAAAGAACCGGCACCGGCGAATTTGATAACGCCTGTTTTGGAAAAACTGCTGGACCATAAATTTACAAAGAGCTAACTGGCCAAATGCCGTCATTGCGAACCCTCCGCAGCTTTGGCGAAGGAGGGTGAAGCAATCCAGAGAGTAAGATACTGGATTGCGTCGGTCATTTCATTTCCCTCGCAATGACAACGCAAAGAATCTGGTGTAGCCGGGCACAACTTGCTACAACCGCCCCTATGACAGTGCCTGAAAGAGAACCACGGGAAGGACCTGCTTACCAGACTCTCCCCGGCATGCCGGAGGGGCAGGATGTGCGTATGCTGGCGGCGCAGGTGCGGGATCTGGCCGCTGACGGCCGCATGCTGGTTCATATTGCGCTGGACGACACGCGGGTGGCGGCGCTCTGTGACCTGTTCGCCTTTTTTGCCCCCGATGTCGAAATCACGGTGTTCCCCGCCTGGGACTGCCTGCCTTATGACCGGGTATCCCCGCACGGCGATATAGCGGCGCAGCGCGTGGCGGCGCTTTATACCCTGATGGCATGGCAGGCGGGTCGCAAGCGCGTGCCGCGCCTTGTCCTGACCACCATTAATGCTGCGATCCAGCGCGTCAGTCCGCGCGCGGCGCTGGAACAGGCCGGCTTTGCCGCCGAAAAAGGCGGGAAGCTTGAGATTGAAAGGCTACAAACCTACCTTCACGATAACGGCTATATGCGGACTGACACGGTGCGCGAGGCCGGTGAATACGCTATCCGTGGCGGGATCATCGATCTGTTCCCGCCGGGTTATGAACAGCCGCTGCGCATTGATCTGTTTGGTGATGAGGTCGAGTCGATCCGCAGTTTCGATCCGGTGAGCCAGCGCACCGATAAAAAGCACGCCAAATTCACCCTTTACCCGGCCAGCGAGTTTTTCCTCGATGAGGAGTCGATTGCGCGTTTCCGGGCGGCTTACCGTGACTTGTTTGGCGTTGTCCGCAAGGACGACCCGCTTTATGAAGCGGTTAGCGCCGGGCGGCGTTATAACGGCATGGAGCATTGGCTGCCGCTGTTTTTTGAGCAAATGGATACGCTGTTTGATTATGCCGGCGGGCAGGCCGCGGTGACAATGGATTACCATACCCCGCAGGCCCAGATAGAACGGCTGACGCAAATCCATGATTTTTATGAAACCCGCCGGGTGATGGCCGAGCAGGTTGCCGCCGCTAAAAAAGGTACGGCTATGGCCGGGGCGATTTACCATCCTGTGCCGCCCGGCCAGTTGTTCATTGGTGAAGAAGCGTGGGCCGGTCTGACGAAAGAAAGCGCTGTGCTCTCCCCGTTTGGCGGCGATGCGCGCAAGGGGCGCGATTTTGTTGATGTCAGGGCGTTGCCCGATGGCGATGTTTTCGCCGCGCTCGCCGAATATGTGGCAGCACAGCGGCAGGGTGGGCGCACAATCCTGATTGCCGCCTATTCACAGGGTGCGCGGGAGCGGCTGCGCAGCCTGATGACGCAGGCGGGGTTCGCCAATTTCGTTACGGTTGACGGTGCGGATGATCTGAAAAAGCTCGGCACTTACGATATCGGCATGGCGGTGCTGGCGCTGGAACATGGGTTTAGCGCCCCCGATCTTGCCGTGGTGACGGAACAGGATATTTTCGGCGACCGGCTGGCGCGCAAAAGCGCAAAACGCAAGAAAGCCGAGAACTTCCTGACCGAGGTTTCGGCGCTGGCGCCCGGTGATCTCGTTGTCCATGTCGATCACGGGATCGGGCGCTTTACCGGGCTGGAAACGCTGGAGGCCGCGGGCAAGCTGCATGACTGTCTGAAAATTCTCTATGACGGCGATGACCGGTTGTTCGTGCCGGTGGAAAATATCGACGTGCTCTCGCGCTTCGGCAATGATGAGGGCACTGTTGCGCTTGATAAGCTGGGCGGGGCGGGCTGGCAGGCGCGCAAGGCCAGGGTCAAGCGCGACCTGATGGTGATGGCGGACGGCCTGCTGAAAATCGCCGCGGCCCGGGAACTGCGCAGGACGGAGCCGCTGCATGTCTCCGGCGGGCTTTACGAGGAATTTGCCGCGCGGTTCCCGTATCAGGAAACCGAGGACCAGCAGCGCAGTATCGCCGCCGTGCTTGAGGATCTTGCCCGCAATCACCCGATGGACCGGCTGGTCTGCGGCGATGTGGGCTTCGGCAAGACCGAGGTGGCCTTACGTGCTGCCTTTGTCGCCGGTATGAACGGGGCGCAGGTCGCGGTGGTTGTGCCGACGACCCTGCTGGCCCGCCAGCATTACAAGAATTTTGCCGCGCGGTTTCAGGGTACGGGGCTGCGGGTCGAACAGCTGTCCCGCCTTGTGCCGCCGCAGGAAGCGAAAAAGGTCCGTGACGGCCTTGCGGACGGCAGTGTGAATATCGTGATCGGCACCCATGCCTTGTTTGGCAAGGCCACGAAATTTGCGCATCTCGGCCTGGTGATTGTCGATGAGGAACAGCGTTTCGGCGTCAAACAAAAAGAGCGCCTCAAAGAACTCAAAGCCGATGTTCACGTCCTGACCCTGACCGCGACGCCGATCCCGCGCACGCTGCAGATGTCACTGACCGGCGTGAAGCAGATGAGCCTGATTGCAACCCCGCCGGTTGACCGTCTCGCGATCCGGACCTTTGTGTTGCCCTATGACCCGGTGATTATCCGAGAGGCGCTGTTGCGGGAGCATTACCGCGGCGGGCAGAGTTTTTATGTCTGCCCGCGGATCAGGGATTTGCAGGCGGTTGAAGAGGCATTGGCCGAACTCGTGCCGGAACTCAAACTGGTGACCGCGCACGGCCGGATGGCGCCGGCCGATCTTGAAGACCGCATGACAGCCTTTTATGACGGGCAATATGACGTGCTGCTGGCGACCAATATTATCGAGAGCGGTATTGATATCCCGACCGCCAATACGATGGTCGTGCACCGTGCCGACATGTTCGGGCTGGCCCAGCTTTACCAGATCCGGGGCCGGATCGGGCGGTCCAAGCAGCGGGCCTATGCTTATCTGACTTACGATCCCGGCAAACGCCTGACCGGCCAGGGGCAGAAGCGGCTGGAGGTCATTGAAACGCTGGACACGCTTGGCTCCGGCTTTGCGCTGGCCAGTCACGACATGGATATCCGCGGCGCCGGTAATTTGCTCGGCGAACAGCAATCCGGCCATATCAGGGAGGTCGGGGTCGAGCTTTACCAGCAGATGCTGGAGGAAGCCGTTGCGGCCGCCCGCGCGGGGCTGGACTGGGAGAAGGGCGAGGTGGCGGAAGGGCGTTGGTCGCCGCAAATCAATATCGGCACATCTGTTTTGATTCCAGACCATTATGTTGAAGACTTAAATGTGCGTATGAGCCTGTATCGCCGCCTTGCCGACCTTGAAGATCAGGATGAGCTGGAAGGTTTTGCTGCCGAGCTGATCGACCGTTTCGGCCCGATCCCGGAGGAGGTAGAAAACCTGCTGCATATCATGGGCATCAAGCAGCTTTGCCGTGCTGCGGGTATCGCCCAGCTTGATGCCGGGCCGAAAGGGGCGGTGTTCGCCTTTCACAATAATGCGCCGCCGAATGTGGACGGGCTGATGGGCTGGATTCAGGGCAAGGGCGGGGCGGTCAGGCTAAGGCCGGACCAGAAACTTGTCGCCATCCGCCAGTGGACCAGCGCGGCGCAGCGCATCAAAGGCGCGCAGGGGCTGGCGAAGGAACTGGCGGCGCTGGTTTAGGTCCCGTACGTTAGTGAAACATTGGTGTGGTCGGAAGACCATTCTCTTCAAGTTCGAGCACGCATCCTGCCACAGCTGTTTCAGAATCAAACGCGATGTAGCCGCGCTCGATCATCTCCATTGTTTCCTGGCGAAAGGTGTCAATAAGGGCGCCTCTTGTCCTGATGCTCACAACTGTTTCTTCCATAGGTGTCAGCGGGCCTTCCCCGTGCAGAAGGATTTCAACGCCGTCGCCCTGTATCACGGCCATAGAGAACGCCAGGGCCGCATAGCCGTCTAAAACGTGAGCGGCCGGTTCGGTGTGCTGTTCACGGACTGTGTATTCAACCCACGCTTCAGTGGCCGCTCTGCCGAGCTCATTGGCCATGCATTGTGATATCAGCATGAATTCGATCGTTCTTTCCCTGACCGTTAATTCGGTGGCGGTTTCTTCTGTGTCGGTTTGTTCGGTAGCCGCCGCCGGGGCAGCCGTAAGGGCAAGGGTCGATGCGACGGCTGCACCGGCTAATAAAGATTTCAACATAATGGCGGCTCCTGTTTGTTAAATGCGTCATGATATCCGGTTTCTATAATAGCTTTCAGGACATTGTCAATGTGCTGGGTCAATGTGCCGGGGCCGGCTGGCATCATATGCTTAACATAACCTCTTGCAATTGCTTTTGATTATGGCTACTAATGACGGCTTATCATAATTCTTAAATAAGGCGTATCGCTATGGCAGGAGAGGCCCGGACGAAAGTACAACAGGAACAAGCTGATCGTCAGCTTATCGAACAAATTCTGGGCGGGGGGGACGGCTTTACCGACCGGCGCGGCGGTCAATATATTCTGAATCTGATCCGCAATACGAATTATCGTTCACCGTCTGCTTACCGCCTGTGTGCGGCGATTGAAGAGTTTATGGTGATGATGTTCAGCGATGAGTTCCCGACCAAACAGCCGGCCCGGAAAAAGAATAAGGAGGAAGATGAATCAAACTCTTATCCCCGCCGGAGCAAAGCCCCTCGCGGGAAGGTTGAGAAAAGAGACTGGGAATTGCTGGAGCAAGAATTTCTAAGCCGCGCTACGGTTCTGAAAGATGATGATCCCAGCATGATTTATCGTAATCTCAAGGACCTGATGACATATCTCGATCTTGACGATATTGAAACGGAGATTATTGAGGCCCTGTTCGTTATTCATGCCAATGTCGAAGTGCGGCAAATGCTGGACGAATTCCTGCACGATGATGCCGCGCGCGTGGCGCCTGCACTGGCTTTGATGCTCGACCGGCCCGGTGACCTCAGGAAGATCACTCATGCGCTTGGCGAAAAAGGCCGCCTCTATAATTTTGGCCTGCTCAGCCGCGGGACCACGGATGACACAAGTACAATTCCTGATATTGAAATGGGTCTTCGCTACCGTCTGGCTGAGTCCGATGTTGACGGGGCCGATTTTATCAAGGCCATGATCGGTGAGGAGACGAGCACCGAACTGACCCTGGAAGATTTCTCCTATCTGGGTGAAGAGCTTGATTTCCTGTTAAATACGGTGAAACAGGCCGTCGAGCGCGGTGAGAAAGGGATTAACATCCTGTTGCACGGCCCGCCGGGTAGCGGGAAAACCGAACTGGCGCGTGTTATAGCCAAGGCGCTGGGCTACAAAATGTACGCGGTTGGTGAACAGGATAGTAATTCAGAAGATCACGGACCCGGCCATACCGCCCGCCATCGTATCCAGCAGCTTCATTTTGCCGAGGCTTTGCTGAAGGGCCAAAAGGGCGTTCTCATTGATTTTGAAGAGCCGGAAGACCTGTTGCTTAAAAGCGGTGACGCTGAGAAAAGCGCCGACTCAGATAGCAAAATCCAGCTGAATAATTTGCTAACCCAGAATGAAGTTGTCAGGTTCTGGACGGCGAACGATCCGGATAAGTTTCATACTGCCGTGCGCCAGCGTTTTACGTATTCTCTATATCTGGATTATCCGCCGACAGTCGTGCGTGAAAAGATCTGGAAGCGGCAATTTGCGCTCAAAGGCGTTCAGGTTGACAAAGACCTACCCTTGAAGCTGGCGCGTAAATACGCAACGCCGCCGCGCCTGACGGCCAAAGCCGCTTTGGCGCTTGCTATGAATCCGGACGATCCGAAAGTGGTTGAGCGGATTATTGCCGCTGATTCAAAGCTTGTCTTTGGTAACAGGGGAGCCGTTAAGTTCCCTAATGCCGTTCCCGAGACATTTGATCCGGGCCTGATTTCCAATGTCGCACGGGGGCTTCGGGCTACGGTTCGCAAATTGATTAGGCGCGGCGGAGAACGTAAACCGTTCGCGCTGTTTGTCAAAGGTGCGAAAGGAAGTGGGGCAGCCAGCCTGGTGCGTTATATGGCTGAGAAAATGGCAATGAATGTCATGGAAGTCTCGCTTGACGGGCTGGCGTCGCGGCGTGCCCAGTATAAGCCGCCGGAAGAGATTATCCCGGCCCTGTTTAATCAGGCAGCAGATAAGAACCAGTTTCTTGTTCTGCGTGATATCAGGGGTTTAATCCCGAAGGCGGGTAGTGACGAGGAGATTGAACAACTTGGCGATGACGTCTGGAACAGTAATCTGATCAGGACATTTAAGGCCAGCGCCCGGAGACATAAGCTGCCCTTTGCCGTGATCAATCATGACGATCAGGATATACCGCAGTCGTTTTTGCATGGTTTTTCAGACCATATCGAAGTGGGCGCGCTTTCAACCCGGAATGCTGCGCGTGCCTATCAAAACTTTTTCGGCAGGGCGGCACCGGCTGGTTTGGCGCAAATGAAGGGATTGTTACTTGGCGACTTTGATAATGTAGTCCATGCGCTTTCGTTACGGGATGAATCTGACCATACAGATGAGTTTATTCTTTCAAGGCTCAAAAAAGAAAGGGACTTTCGGAGATCAGAGAAAGATCTGTCGCGTTACACCCTGTAGATAACATCTGAAAAGCGCTGCCTGTTAATAATTATGGGCAGGGCGGGTGCGAGGTGTTAGACTATAAGAAGGTGCCCTTATCTGTGCAGAGGACGTCACTATGAGCCGTGAATATGCCGAGAGCCGCATCCGCGAGGCTCTCAAGCTTTCCAAAGGAAATCCGACCAAGGCCCGTCAGCGCGTGATTGCCTGGACGTTCGAGGACCCGAAGCTGTTGCAGGCCTTGGCACGGCCGCACCTGACCGGCATTATCGCGCATGCTGTGAACCGGGTGATTTACCAGCAGGGGCTGGAAGAGCCGGAAGTACCCGAGCAACCGGAGAGTCTGGATATGGCGCCGGAAACGTTCGGACAGGAAATTCTGGCGGCCCTGCAAAGCAACAGCACACCGTTATTCGGGCAGGAAAGTTTCGGTCCGCAGGCCGGCCCGCGGCGCACGGCCTCCAAAAGTCATATCGAAGCGTTAAAGCATATTGCCAGCAAAAGTCGCTCCGGCGGCGGCAGTCAGGCCGAAGAGTAAGCCTATGACACCTCCAGGATCGGCGGCGCAAACGCGCGAGCAGTGGTTTACGTCCCGCAAAGACGAACGGGCGGCATTTCTGGATCGTACAGGCTGGCGGGACGCCAATCCTCTGCCGATTGGCGAAGATGGCGCTTTAAGGCATTATTTTCGTTTAATAAAAAATGATCGTACGGCTGTGCTGATGGAAAGTATTCCTGATGATGTGCCGGATGCCACGCCCGGTCACATGATCGGGGACTTTTTGCGCATTGCGGCGCTGTTGCGCTCTGTCGGCCTGAATGCGCCGGAAATCTATGAAACCGATGAAGCGGCCGGTTATGTATTGCTGGAGGATTTCGGAGACCGCTCGTTCAAGGGGGTATTAAAGGATGGCATGCCCGCTGAAGATATCTATACGCTGGCCGTTGATACGCTTGCGGCAATGCAGCACGCGATCCCGCAAAGGGGTATAGAGTTACCGCTATACTATGATAGCCATGTACATACGGG
The DNA here is from genome assembly GCA_964445195.1 of uncultured Micavibrio sp. Lineage (GTDB taxonomy): Bacteria > Pseudomonadota > Alphaproteobacteria > Micavibrionales > Micavibrionaceae > UM-FILTER-47-13. Next base: position 29,493 of record CAYUKA010000015.1, read on the forward strand.
GTTGATCAGGTTGGTAGATTGGTACCGCCCGGTCGTGCGCGGCGTTCAAAACGAGGATGCCGCCGCGGCGGGGTATCTGGCGGCGTGGCGGGCTGTGGAAAAAGATCTGCCGCCTTGTCCCCAGGGCTTTCTGCATGTGGATTACCATGTGAAAAACCTGATGTACCTGCCGGAACGTACGGGGCTTATGCGCTGCGGCATTCTCGATTTCCAGGGGGCGATGTGGGGGCCTTTACCTTATGATCTGGCCAATCTGCTCGAAGATGCGCGCTATGATATTCCTGTCGCGTTGCGGCGGAATATGCTCGCGCACTATTGCCGTGATATGAACGCAGAAGAGGCAGAGGCATTTCGTTTGTGGTACCGCGTGCTGGCCACCCAGTTCCATTGCCGCGTCATTGGGCAGTTTATCAGGTTGGCGGTCTGGGGCGGTAAAACCAGGTATCTTGATTACCTGCCGCGTCTTGCCGGCTATATTGATGCGGCTTTGGCCGATCCGGTACTCATGCCGCTGCGGCGCTGGGTGGATGAACAGGGTCTTGGCTTTAAGAGTGTGCCGGCTGTCGATCCGGAGCGTGTAAGATCGCTTATCAGGGACGATGCCTACTGACATCTTTTCATATCTTATGCATGTCTCATAATCTGTTGCCTTCACGGTGCCAAATGTTATGCTGCGGCTGTTAGTGACCGCGAAGATCAGGAGTTGACCATGTCCCTTATTGCCAGCCGTTTAAGCCGTATCAAGCCGTCTGCCACCATTGCCGTAGCCGCCCGGGCCCGTGCATTAAGGGCGGAAGGGCGCGATGTTATTGATCTCGGCCTCGGTGAGCCCGATTTTGACACGCCTGATTTCGTCAAGGACGGCGCGATTGAAGCCATCAGGGACGGCCAGACCAAATATACGGCGACAGACGGGACAAAAGACCTTAAAGAAGCTATCCGGGCTAAGTTTAAGCGAGACAATAATCTTGATTATGAGCTGGATCAGATTACCGTTGGCAATGGCGGAAAACAGGTTCTATTCAATGCGTTCTTTGCTACACTTAATCCCGGTGATGAAGTTGTGATACCGGCACCGTACTGGGTGTCCTATCCTGATATGGTCATGCTGGCCGAAGGTGAACCGGTCGTGATCGAATGCCCGATTGAAAATCAGTACAAGCTTAAGCCGGAAGACCTCGACAAGGCGATTACGCCAAAAACACGCTGGGTTATCCTGAACTCACCCAGCAATCCTACCGGCGCGGCTTACAGCGCGGATGAGATGAAAGCGTTGACCGATGTGCTGATGAAGCATGAACATGTCTGGGTCATGAGCGATGATATTTATGAGCACCTTGTTTATGACGATTTCAGCTTCGTCACGCCGGCGCAGGTTGAACCGCGCCTGTATGAACGCACCCTGACTGTCAACGGCGTTTCAAAGGCTTATGCAATGACCGGCTGGCGGATTGGCTATGCCGGAGGTGCGGCAGAGCTGATCAGGGCTATGGGTAAAATCCAGGGACAGATGACATTCAACCCTTCGTCCGTGTCCCAGGCTGCGGCGGTCTCTGCCCTGAACGGTGATCAGTCATTTCTTGCCGGACGCAATGACGTATTTAAAAAACGGCGTGATATGGTTGTCGATATGCTGAGCAAGGCCGACGGGCTTGTATGTCCGAAGCCGGAAGGCGCGTTTTATGTTTACCCGTCCTGTGCCGGGGCGATCGGCAAAACCACACCTGATGGCAAAGTCATCGAAACGGATGAAGATTTCGTCACCTATCTGCTGGAGTCAGAAGGCGTGGCCTGCGTTCATGGATCAGCCTTCGGGCTTGCGCCCTATTTCCGGATTTCCTATGCGACCTCCGACGAGGCCCTGCAGGACGCTTGTCGGCGTATCCAGAGAGCCTGCAGCGCTTTGCAGGGCGCGGCGTCCGCGGTCGCGTAACGACTGTGGTGGTGGCAGCAAGTTCTCAAGACGTGTCATGGCACCGCCATATTTTAGCGGCGTAAAGGTTGTCAGCGGTTTACCGTCTGCGCCTTTCTGCGCTTCGCTGAAGACAGTCTGCAGATCTTTGAGGAAGGGCCATTTACGATAAATTTCGCGGCGGCGGTTGTCGTCTTTGCTTTCATCTTCAAGAGTCGCGGCATCGTGAAAGGCGGCATCGAGATCATCCGGCACGTCCGTCAGGCTGTCGATAAACCGGATCCGCTCATCGCCATCCTGTTTCGTGATACGGCCGTGTGTTACAGCGTTCCTGACCAGGTCTTTTGACAGCTCAATCAAAGGAACCGCATTCTCCCAGACGGTGGCGTAACCGAATTTGTTGACAAGGTCGACATGCTCTTTCGTGACGTCAAAGAACGCGCTCTTGGGAATATCGTTCAATTCCATCATGCGGGTTCTGGCAACGGCCACTTTGCCAAACAGGTTGATGGCCTCTTTGATCCCTGAACCGTTCCCGCTTTTCAGGCTGTATTTTGCTTCAAGCAGTTCGCGCGCACGGTGGCGGTCAATATAGATGATGTTCTCTTTGCCAAGGCTGCGTTCCAGATCCTTCAGTTCTTTTTTACGGATATGGTTTTGCGGTATGCCCAGAAGATGTGCGCCCATGCGTCCAATCAACTGGCGCAGGAACAGCATGTTGCGCAATTGATGCGTATCGATCTTTTTCTCTTCGTTCCCGGTGCCGAAAATCACCAGCTTGATTTTGTAGCCTTTACCGACGAACCGCTCGATGTCTGACAAGGCGCTGCGCGCCGTGTCAAAATGGGCGATGTCGATGTAGTGATGGCCGTTGCGGGCTTTATAGGGCTGGAAAACAGTTTGCGCAGCCGTGCTGCGGCAAACCATATCATCGCTTTCCAGATTCTCATCGGAAACATGAACCGACTCCCCGGTTTTCGGGTCGCGGACGTGCAGGAAATAGGCCGGATCCCCTGTGGTGATGTCGGTTGATGTGACGTGGTGGCTGATGAGTGTCTCGTCCAGCTTAGGTAATGTGCCGTCAGGGTAAGCAAAACGATTATGCAGCTTTTGCTCCAGTACGCGAATATCGTAACGGCACGCCTCGAGCAGCTTTTCAATAAGGCCGTCGACGAAATCATTCCAGCGTCCAAATGTATGTTTATAGACTGCGGCGAAGGGCTTGACGTTATAAGGCTCAAAAAAGGCCGCCCGGCCATCCTGATTGCCGCCGGCTTTGTAAGGGTTCAGCCGGCTTATCAGGCTGTGGGCGCTGTTGAGGCCATAATTAATGCCACTATCACAACGTTCTGCGGCAATTTCAAAGAGCCCGGTGAAAAATTCGTGGGTCAGTTTGACAAGTTCGGCAACCATCTGGCGACCGTAATAAAAGGCTTTCGGCGGAAAAATATCGAGCACGTCTATCATAAGGTTTTCGCGCATATCGCGGGCCGAATAACGTGGCTCTGTGCCGCCGGGGTGTTTCGGTATGTTTAAGGCTGTGGCTTCCAGGGAGCCGACAGAAGAGCCGGACGCCATATTAAAAAGCTGGGAAACTTTCAGACCGGTCAGGTCTTCTATAAATTCCATCGGGTAGGTTGGAATTACGCCGTAAATTCCGCCTCCCGGTATATAGAAGACGTAGTAGGTTTTCTGCCTGGACAGTAACATGATCGTCCCTGTTCTTACTCGTGCAGCATATGAATGGCTGCCTCTAATTTTTTTATTTATTGGACTCTATAGCGCATATGAACAGCGAATGCACGGACTAGCTTTAACGCGCCGCAGCATGAAAAGGCTGAATTTTTCGTAATGTTACAATGTGTTACGATTTTTTATCTTTGCGCCGGAATATGCGGGGCAGCAGTGTCTTGCCGCTTTTCTGACGGGAATCGCGCCGTTGTGACAAAAGATGGCACAGCGCGTCGAATTGGCCCTGGTTTTCTTCCATGATCTCTTCGGCAAAGTTCCCGAGTTTGTTCAGGTTCTCGGGGCTGGCATCATCAATCTGGCTGCTCGGGCTATTGTAGCTGCCGCTTCCACGCTGCATGGATTTGTTGAAGATGTACAAGCCCGGGTCCAGTTCTTCCTGGAAACCTTCCATGAGAGCAGACTCGGAGGCGTGGAAGAAAATATTGATCAGCGGCAGGTCATTGACCGGATCGACATAACCGAGCGAGCCATAGCGGTTCCAGTCCTCTTTTGTGACTGATTTATTCGTGTAGCCGGTGCCGAGCAGGATCATGATCAGCTTGTGGTCGGGCGGGACATGGCGCCGGATCGCACCGTAATAGCTGGTGCAGGGATTGTCGAAAATTACGCCGTCTATGCCGGAAAAATATTTCCGGCTGCGCGAATCCGGATACTGGGCTTCGAAATGATAACAGGGGAAATAGGTTGGGGCGGCGCAGCTGGCCATCACACAGTCATACACCGAAACATCGGGCGTGCGGACACCGGGCGGGAACGGATAGCCGGTGCGGATATTTTTCAGCCAGACCGCGTGGCCGCCCTCATCGATAAAGTTATTGACTGTCGGTGCCGGGCTGTCTCCCGTTTCATCGATTTCGCCGGCGACCTCGAGTTGCTCGCCGTCTATATTGTAGGTGGGAATAATCAGGGTGCGCAGCGAGTCGGATAATTTCGAATCGCCATATAATTTGCGTAGCGCCCGGCCCAGATTATTCGGGTCGTAATGACCGTGGCGCATCAGCCAGTTAAGCTGGCTTAGCTTCAGTGTCCGGTTGTTGAAGTCATGCAGGATGCCGCGAAAGTCCCGGAACGTATCCGGCGGGAAAATGTTTAGGCCTTCGCGCTCATAGAATTTAACCAGGTGCCTGGCGCGGTAGTGGGGCCGGTCAGGCTTGTCGGGATGGGGCTTGTTAAGCGCGGCGTTGAGAATCGCGCCGGTCGAGGGGCCGGCGAAAATATCGACCATATCTGTCATCCGCAGGCCGGTGCGTTCCTCGATGCGCGCCATGATGTGCGCAGGGACCAGGCCGCGCATACCGCCGCCGTAACAGAAAAGAGCAATCAGGGTTTTTTCAGGCATACTCACAGAAGGATTCTAAAGGACTGCACACATTGATCCTTCATACTACCGCAGTCAGCGCAAAAAAAAACCGGGTCATTAAGACCCGGCGAGTTGAACAGGGAGGTTTCACGTCTGGGAGACGTAGGACCTAGGAAGGTCCCATCAACGTCAAAACGTTGATGAGCGTGGTTATATACCCTTATGAGTCTACCTGGCTAGGGTTTTTTATGCATATTAGATATGCGTTTGATGCATGGCTTGTTATACAATTATGAAAAATATTGGCGTATCAGTATGTTGTTGAAATCATGCGGCTTTTTCGCGGTTGCAGCATAAGTTTCTAAAACGGTGTTCTGGCAACGTGCTCTAACAGGAAATCGCGAAAGATTGCGATCCTTTGCGAATGCCGCCGTTCTTCCGGATAGACGAAATAAACGTCGACGGCCTTGGGCTGGTGATCCGGCAGAACAACTTCAAGCGCTTCATTACCGGCTGCCAGGTAATCAGGCAGCATGGCGAGTCCGGCACCGCCGACCAGCGCCTGGTGAATGGCGTACATCGAGTTAATCATCAGCAGGTTGTTGTGCTCCTGCGGGTCAACGCCGGCGAGGCGGAACAGCCAGTTCAGGTCGGCAAAGGGAGCCGGGGCGCTGTCCGGATAGCCGATCAGCATATGCTCCTTTAGCTCTTTGGGCGATTGCGGCCGGCCGTTGGTATCCAGATAGCCTTTTGCCCCGTAAATGTGGAAATGGATCGTCGTAAGCTGGCGCTGGATCAGATCGGGCTGCTCGGGCTTGTACAGGCGAATCGCCGCATCGGCTTCACGCATGCTTAGATTGAGGATGCGATCGTCAAGCAGCAGCGTGAGCTGGATATGGGGGTGCTGTGATTCGAGATCCTTCAGGCGCGGCGCGAGCCATGTTGACCCGATAAATTCCGTGGTGGTGATGCGCAGCGGTCCTTCCGGCAGCTGTTTCGAATCAAGCAGCTGCCCCTCGATCATCGAGAGTTTGCCGAAGATATCCTTGGCGGCCTTTTGGAGTAATTCGCCTTGCTCAGTCAGCAGCAGGCCGCGCGCATGTCTGTGAAACAGCGTTACACCAAGGCTTTCTTCCAGTGAACTTATCTGACGGGATACGGCTGACTGGCTGAGATTCAGCACTTCACCGGCATGCGTAAAGCTGCCGGCTTCGGCCACGGCGTGAAATATGCGGAGCTTGTCCCAGTCCATAAATTATTCCGCAGCTTCGGCATTGCTATGGCCTTCGGCTTCGAGAGTGGCCAGATACTTATCAGCCTCTAATGCCGCCATACAGCCCATACCGGCGGCGGTAACGGCCTGGCGGTAAATCTTGTCCGATACATCGCCTGCGGCATAGACGCCCGGCACCGATGTGGCCGTTGAGTCGGGGGCTTTGAGTATGTAGCCATCATCGTCCATATCCAGCTTGCCCCTGAACAGGCCGGTGGCCGGGTCATGGCCGATCGCCACGAAGAACCCTTCGACATCAAGAGTGCTTTCCGCGTCTGTCTTGACGTTTTTCAGGCGCAGGCCGGTCATTGCGTCGTCATTGCCGAGAACTTCCTCAACCACCGTATCCCAGATGACCTCAATCTTCTCATTCTTGAACAGACGCTCCTGCATCAGCTTCTCGGCGCGCAGCTCATCACGGCGGTGAATGAGCGTCACTTTCGAGCAGAAATTGGTCAGGAACAGCGCTTCCTCAACGGCGGTATTGCCGCCGCCGACAACCGCGACCTCTTTCCCGCGGAAGAAAAATCCGTCACAGGTCGCGCAGGCAGACACGCCTTTATTCTGGTACCTGGTTTCACTTTCCAGACCCAGCCAGCGCGCGGTGGCGCCGGTTGAAATGATGATCGTATCGGCGCTCAGGGTCTTGCCTGAATCGGTTTTGGCGGTAAAAGGGCGGACATCGAAATCAACCTCTGTGACGATATCATGTATCAGCGTCGTGCCGACATGCTCGGCCTGGGCCTGCATTTGTTCCATCAGCCACGGCCCCTGGATGACATCGGCAAAGCCGGGATAATTCTCGACATCGGTTGTGATCGTTAGTTGCCCGCCGGGCTGCAGGCCCTGCACAAGAACCGGTTCAAGACCGGCGCGCGCGGCATAAATCGCCGCCGTGTAGCCGGCCGGGCCGGACCCGATAATCAGGACTTTGGTATGTGTTGTTTCGCTCATCATGCACCTTTCAAAACTAACATAGTCTTACTGGCGGAAAGGGGCAGGGTAAAGCCTAATTTTCACTCTTTGTCATGCGTTTACGAATTTCTCCGGCAACGCGGGCCGCGTCGTTTAACGGTTCGTAATCATAAGCATCCAGAGAGCCGTCAAACGGACGGAGGACGCCCTTTGCATGCAAATGATCGTAAAAGCGGTCGAACTTGGCATTGCCGCCCGGCAGCGTGATCACGTAAGCCGGCGTGCCGGTGGTGGCGGCCTCTGCGATCATTGAGACGCTGTCGGCGGTGACCATTATGAAATCAGCCCAGGCAAGCATGCCGAAATACGGATTTTTGCTAGTGCTAGTGCTCGTGCCGTCCCAGATATAGATATTCTCGTGCCGTAACTGCCCGGTGAGCAGGGCTGTATTCTGTTGGCCGGTGCGGCGCGACATCGTAACCATCAGGCTATAGCCGGTCTCTGCCAGCGTCCTGAGGTCATCTGCAAGGCGGGCGGTTGTGTCTGGCGTCATGTCGTGGGTTTTGCTGCTGCCGCCGATTAAGACCGCGACACGCGGAGCGGACAGACCCGAAAACAGAGGCGCGAATTCCGTCCGTGCATCGGCAAGACGCTGCGCGGTGATGCGATTCGGCGCGGCGTCAGTGACGAACACATTATCACCGCGTACTTTGTCATGAGCCGGTACCGCGACCAGATCGAACGCGGCAGGATCAATACGCGGATCCTGCAGGACCGCAATAAATGTGTGGCCGGCGCTTTGTTTTTGGATGTAGCGCGCTGCCGCGACCGCCTTACGGCCAGACGCCAGCAACAGGTCGGGCCAGGGCGGCGTTAACGGGTGGCCGGTGAACGTCCAATGGCATTCAAAGCCGAGATAGGGGCCGAGATAGGGAGAGAATATCCGCCATGGCTGGCGCAGGTTGATTCGTTTGACATCGGGGTGAACGCCCAGCGCTTCGGCAACACCAAGACACTGGTTTTCCGTTCCGGCCAGCCCCTCGGTTACGATCCAGCATTTCATGGGAAATTTTTAAAAACCTCTTGCACAACCAACCGCGCAACTTTATACCAATCTCATATTGATTTGGATAACTTTATTTTATTGCCAAATAACGCGAACAGGGATCGCAAGAGATAAAAAATGGTAACGACGAAGCGCGGCGTGAAGCTCGATAAGATCGATCGCCGTATTCTCAAATATCTTCAGGACGATGGTCGCATGACCAATGTTGAGCTGGCGAAGGAAGCCGGTATTTCTGCGCCGCCGTGTCTGCGCCGGGTGCGGGCGCTGGAAGAAAACGGTTTTATCACCGGCTATCACGCCCGCGTCGATCCTTCCGTAATGGGTTATGGTGTGACGGTGTTTGCGCAGGTCAAGCTGGTCAGCCAGGCCGAAACCGACCTTAATAAATTTGAGAGACTGGTCCGGTCCTGGGCTGAAGTGCGGGAGTGCTGGATGCTGGCCGGTGAAACAGATTTCCTGCTGAAAATTGTCGCGGGCGACTGGGATGAGTACCAGACATTCCTGACAGAGAATCTCACTGCCGCACCGAATGTGACCTCGGTTAAATCATCGCTCGCGATCCGCGCCTCAAAAGACGAGCCGGGTGTGCCGATCGAGATTTAGACCTGGCCTGGTTAAGCGGAAAAAGACACTTCCAGTATTTCGTAAGTCTTGACACCCTGGGGCGTTCTGACCTCGACGCTGTCGCCAATGCTCTTGCCGATCAGGGCACGTGAGATCGGCGCCTGTACAGATAGCTTACCTTCATCGGCGTTGGCTTCGTAATGGCCGACGATCTGGTATGTGACTTCAACGTCGGTATCCTCATCGACGATCAGGACGCGGGCGCCGAACTTGACCGTGTTACCGCTCAGGCTGGCCACATCGATGATCTGCGCCTTCGAGATTACGGCTTCAAGCTCCTGGATACGGCCCTCAATAAAACTCTGTTGTTCGCGGGCGGCGTGATATTCGGCATTCTCCGACAAGTCGCCATGCTCGCGCGCCGTCGCGATCGCCTCTATGACATTCGGGCGGTCTTCGGTTTTTAATTTCTTCAGCTCTGTTTCAAGGGCATTGTACCCTTGCTGCGTCATGGGGATTTTATCCATGGGGCGCTATCCGTTTCCATTAAAAAAATTACCCGCCGAAAATGACGGGCATGCATCGTCTGTTCTTTTATTTTGTCCACTATATATGTGCTGCTGTGCAGCGGTCAATATGTTTGCGCCGCGTATAAGGCCGGTCTATGCTGGCGCGAAATCAAAAAGACTGTTCGGGGAACCGTATCAATGTCGTCTCATTTATCCGCTTTATCCGCAAAATTTGCGACGCTGTTTCGTGAAGAGGAATTGCTGCGTTGGCGCTATGCAACGGCGCAGACGGCTATACAGAAAAATGTCACGGTACTGCGTTATATTGCACAGGCAATGAGAATTAGCCTTATGGGCGTCTTTAACAGTGCGGCGCTGGCGATTGATCAGGCGCCGGGCGATAGCCTGGAGGCTGCGGAGAGTCGACACCTGCGCCAGGCACTTATACGGGCCCGCAGCCTTAATCCCCGGCAGGCTTTTCAGCGGGGGCTGCTGATTAAAAGCACCATGGAGCACTGGCAAGCCGCAAAGGAAAAGAATGATTTCGTACTTGTGGCCGGGCCGCTGCAGGCGCTGGCCGACTCGGTACGCGCGGAAGCCCGCCGCATCGCTGAGATGATGGGGATTGCATCGCCTTATGAAGCGCTGCTGCGTAGCCGGACACCGGGCTTTTCCATGGTCCGGTTCGAACAGCTAACCGCTGATCTGGAAGCCTTTTGTGGCCGCGAATATCGGCGCTTGCAAAGCGCTGCCGGCAATAGGGATAAAACGAAAGAGTTTGCATTAGCCCGGCCGACACAGGAGCGTTTGCGCAATGAGATATTCAGGGCGCTTGATTTGCGGCTGGAAGAGGGGGCGGTTAAAGACGCAGCCCATCCCCTGTGTTTCGGTTCGCATGATCAGGTGCGGGTCGGTATGCGTTATAAATGGCATGATTTTAGCGCTATGGCTTTGACGGCGGCGCATGAAGGCGGTCATGCGCGCTACCGCCAGAATTTGCCGTCTGCCCTGAAAGACAAGCTCTGCGGCCGTGTTGCCGGTGTGGCGATGGATGAGACTATGGCGCTACTGATCGAAGACCATGTGATGCGGACCCCGGAAGCGGCAGCCTTTCTGGCCTATCGTGCCGGTTACAGTGCACGGGCCGGGGCTGATATATATGCGCATATGACGCGGCCGGCCGATAAACCGCTGCGGGGTTGTGCGGATGAGGTGCGTTATCCGCTTGATGTGATCGTGCGCTACAAAATCGAGAAGGCGTTGATAGACGGGAATATGAAGGTCGCCGATATCCCGGCTGTATGGGCGGCTGAATATCAACGTCTCACAGGTGAGCAGATCGATGATATTGACGAGGCGGTGTTGGAAGATATCCATTGGTTCGGCGCGGAGTTCGCCTGGTTCCCCAATTATCTGCTGGGCAAGCTGGCCGCAGCACAGCTTTTTGAAACAGTGGGACGGGATCTGCCTGATTTGAAAAAAGATATCGCGGTGGGTGACTGGTCGTCGCTGAGGCGGTGGCTGGAACACCATATTGATGCACACGGTGCGCGCTATGACAGTTTTGAACTGGTTGAACGGGCAACCGGGGCACCGCTGGGGACCGCGGCGTACCAGCGGCATATCGCCGCGCGTTACGGTCTGCCGGCACAAGCGGGGCCGGTAGCTGGACAAGACACGCGACTATCTCTGTGATCTGCTATAGCCGTGATCAAAGTGGTGCGTTGATCAGCGCCCGGCAACCGGCTTTTGCTCCCTGATCCTAAACAGCCGCACGTTCTTGCGTCAGCTCATCGGCCGCCTTGGTGTCGGCAGGCTCGTCGAAATACGCCTGCAGGGGTGCGACATTCATATCACGCGCTCTTAACGTCCTGATGGCCTGTACCCCGGCGCGGGCGGCGCTAAGCAGCGTGTAGTAAGGTATTTTATAAGTCAGCGCCATGCGGCGGATTGAGGTTGAGTCGGCAACCGATTGTGCGCCGCGCGTGGTGTTGATAATAAAGTCAATTTCGCCGTTAATGACCGCATCGACGATATGCGGCTGGCCTTCCATGACTTTGTTGATGCGCTCGACATTTTCAATCCCGGCTTCGCGCAAATAGCTGCAGGTGCCGCCGGTAGCGAGCAATCTGAACCCCATCGCCGATAAATCGCGGGCGATGGGAACGAGGGTTTCTTTGTCCTTGTCCTGAACCGACAGGAAGACGGTGCCCTCGGTTGGCAGGATGGTACCGGCTGCCAGTTGTGACTTGGCGAAGGCCTGCGCGACGTCATGATCAATGCCCATGACCTCACCGGTCGAGCGCATTTCCGGGCCAAGGATCGGGTCAACGCCGGGAAAGCGTCCCCACGGGAAGACCGGTGCTTTAACGGCTGTATGGCTGGGGGTCATGCCTTTGAGCATGCCGTCTTTGCGGAAAGCGGCAAGAGCTTCGCCGGCCATGATGCGGGCGGCGATCTTGGCAACCGGCACGCCGGTGGCTTTGGCGACAAACGGCACAGTCCGCGAGGCGCGGGGGTTAACCTCAATGATGTACACATCATGCTCGGCGGTTTCCGGGTTCATTTTGACCGCAAACTGCACGTTCATCAGGCCCTTTACGTTCAGTGCTTTAGCCAGTTGTTCGGCCTGCCGGTCAAGCTCCTGCACCGTTTTATAAGGCAGGGAATGCGGCGGCAGAACACAGGCGGAATCGCCGGAGTGAACGCCAGCTTCCTCGATATGCTCCATGATCCCGGCGACATAAACATCCTTACCGTCACTGATGACGTCCACATCAACCTCGATAGCACCGCGCAGGTAACGGTCGAGCAGGACCGGGCTGTCGCCGGATACGATTACGGCGCTGCGGATATAGTCTTTCAGTTCGTCGATGGTCTGGACGATCTGCATGGCCTGCCCGCCAAGGACGTAGGACGGGCGGATCACCAGCGGGAAACCGATATCCGCGGCAATCGTCATCGCTTCTTCTTCAGTGCGGGCGATGCCGTTTTCCGGTTGCCGCAGCTTGAGTTTGCGCAGCAATTTCTGAAAGCGGTCGCGGTCTTCGGCGAGGTCAATCGCATCAGGTGAGGTGCCGAGGATTTTGATCCCGGCGGTCTCCAGCGCCCGCGCGAGATTTAGCGGTGTCTGGCCGCCAAGTTGCACGATCACCCCGGCCACTTCGCCCGCTGCGCTTTCGGCGGTGATGATCTCGATGACGTCCTCGGCGGTTAGCGGTTCAAAATACAGGCGGTCGGAGGTATCGTAATCGGTCGATACGGTTTCCGGGTTGCAATTGACCATGATGGTTTCATAGCCCGCGTCTTTGAGGGCATAGGCCGCGTGGACGCAGCAATAATCAAATTCGATCCCCTGGCCGATCCGGTTCGGCCCGCCGCCGAGAATGATCACCTTTTTGCGGTCTGACGGGGCGATCTCGTCTTCCGCCGTCGTCACGCCGTCGCCTTCGTAACAGCTATACATGTAAGGCGTATCGGAAGGGATTTCAGCGGCGCAGGTGTCAACGCGCTTGAAGACCGGGCGGATATCATATTTATGACGGGCTTTGCGCACGGTCTCTTCACTGACATCAACAAGGGCGGCAAGCTGTGCGTCGGAAAAGCCTTTTTTCTTCAGAGCCAGCCAGCCTTCGGCATCAACCGGCAGGCCGGACTCTTTGACGTTTGTTTCGGCATCGATGATGGCCTTAATGCGCTCAAGAAACCACATATCGTATTTTGTGATGTCGTGGATTTCTGTGAGGCTGAAGCCGTGCCGCATGGCCTGTGCGGCATATAAAAGGCGTTGCGGGGTGGCTTTGGAGAGCGCGGCGCGTACCTGGTCGGGGTGGGGCGGCTCGCCGTTTTTGACCCCGGCAATGCGGATAGGGTCAAGACCGTGCAGGCCCTTTTCCAGCGAGCGCAGAGCTTTTTGCAGCGATTCCTCGAAGCTGCGGCCGACCGCCATCGCTTCGCCGACCGATTTCATGGCCGTGGTCAGGATGTTATCGGTGCCGCGGAATTTTTCAAACGCAAAGCGCGGGATCTTGGTCACGACGTAGTCAATGGTCGGCTCGAACGAGGCCGGGGTGCGGCCGCCGGTGATATCATTGTCCAGCTCGTCCAGCGTGTAACCGACTGCCAGCTTGGCAGCGATCTTGGCAATCGGGAAACCGGTGGCCTTGGAGGCCAGCGCCGAGGAGCGCGAAACGCGGGGGTTCATCTCAATGACAACAAGGCGGCCGTTATCGGGATTAACGGCGAACTGCACGTTTGAACCGCCGGTTTCAACCCCGATGCCGCGCAGCACCTCCAGCGATGCGTTGCGCATGATCTGGTATTCCTTGTCGGTCAGCGTCAGGGCCGGGGCGACAGTTATTGAATCGCCGGTATGTACGCCCATCGGGTCGACATTTTCAATCGAGCAAATAATGATGCAGTTATCGTTTTTATCCCGCACCACTTCCATTTCGTATTCTTTCCAGCCGAGCAGCGACTCCTCGATCAGAACGGTGCTATAGGGCGAAGCGTCCAGCCCTTCACGGACGATGCGCTTGAAGTCGTCGCGGTTATAGGCAATGCCGCCGCCGGTGCCGCCGAGCGTAAAAGAGGGGCGGATGATGGCAGGCAGGCCGGTAAATTCGAGTGCTTCCAGCGCTTCTTCATAACTGCCAACCTGGCGGCTGCGCGCGCTTTCAAGGCCGATTTCGTCCATGCAGGCTTTGAATTTCTGACGGTCTTCGGCTTTTTCGATCGCTTCCTGATCTGCGCCGATCAGCTCAATGTCAAGCTTGGCGAGCGTACCGTCTTCGGCCAGTGCCAGCGCCGTGTTGAGTGCCGTTTGCCCGCCCATGGTCGGCAGCAGCGCATCCGGCTTTTCCTTGGCCAGGATCTTGGCGACCACGTTCGGTGTAATCGGCTCGATATAAGTCGCATCGGCCATTTCCGGGTCGGTCATGATCGTGGCGGGGTTCGAGTTGATCAGGACGATTCGGTAGCCTTCTTCACGCAGCGCCTTGCAGGCCTGGGCGCCGGAATAATCAAACTCGCACGCCTGGCCGATAATAATCGGTCCGGCGCCGATAATGGCAATGGATTTTATGTCAGTGCGTTTGGGCATGGAACTCTCGGCAACAATTAGATACCGAGAATGATTAGATAGAGAAAATGCTGTGTCCGTACAAGCTTTTTATACTGTTTTACGCAGTTTTGTTGTTTCAGTCTGCTGATCTGACAGGGGCAGGAATTCATTTTCATCCGGATCATACCCCAGAATCTCACCGGCTTTCATATCGAACAGCCAGCCGTTTATCGTCACGGCGCCAGCCTCGAACGCTTCCCTGACTGCCGGGTAGGTCAACAGGTTGTGCAGGCCGAGAATCACCGCCTGCTTTTCGGTTTCGGCGCACAGGGTTTCGTGGTCGTGACAGGCCGGTTTTTGCCGGGCGCGCTCCAGAGCCGGGCGGGCATTCTGCATCCAGCCGGCGATCGCGCTGTCGTCAAGGCCGCTCACCAGCGCCTCAATCCCGCCGCACTGTGTATGGCCGAGAATGACAATGTGTTTCACCTGTTTGTATTTAACGGCATAAGTGAGAGAAGCGTTGAAATCGCTGCCCTCTTCATAGGGGGGCACCAGCGCTGCCATGACCCGGTCGCCGAACATCCGGCCGGGATCGGCATGAAAGATGGTTTGCAGGCCGCTGCGCGGGTCGATGCAGCCGATAAAAAAGAAATCCGGGTGCGTACCTTCACGCGCCAGCTTGTCCATCAGGTGCGTGTGCTCGTAATATTCCTGCCTGAAATATTCGAAGCCTTTCAGAAGCGTTTGACGTTCCGGCACGGCGCGTTATCCCCGTTGTCTGTTACGTGCTTGTGAAGCGAGCATAAAGAAAACAGTCGGGAATAGCAAAAATATGCGTATGTCTTATGAGTCTGTTTTAAAACTCTGAAAATAACCAAAACTGCTTTTCCCGCGTAAGCGGGAATCTTTTACAATCAACTCTAAAAGATCCCCGTTTTCACGGGGAAAGCAATGAGAGAGAGTTTTGAAACAGACTCTAAGGCTTTAATCTATAAATGCGGGCCATTCATGTAGGTATCGACCGTTTGTTTAAACTTGCGGTAAAACACTTCGGCAACGCCGACAGCGATGCCGGCTGCGGCCATGAAGGACCATTTGGTCGTTTTTTCCGCATTTGACACTGCTTGATCGACCAGTATTGCGGCGTCTTCCGGCGGTATGTCAAGGTCTGCGGCTGCCTGGTCGATGATTTCGGGGGTGATGTGCTGATGGAGATCCTGGCGCTCGCCCTTATCCTGTGAAAATGCAACATGGCCGGCGAGGCCGGTCCATGCGCCCGCAGCCGCTATGCTAAACAGAGCCATGCGGCGGGATATTTCAACCTGTTCTCTGGTCGGTCTTTGATTCATGATGGCTATATAACAAAAGATCTTTGATTATGCCAATAAAAATCAGGCGGCTTTTTTGATATTCTCGACAAAGCGGGCGAACAGGTAATGGCTATCCTGCGGGCCGGGCGAGGCTTCAGGGTGATATTGCACCGAAAAGACCGGTCTGTCTTTGACCCTGAGCCCTTCGTTGGAACCGTCAAACAGGCTGATATGGCTGGCTTCAACATTGTCTGGCAGGGAGTCGGTGATAACCTCAAAGCCGTGATTTTGGCTGGTGATTTCGACCTTGCCGGTTTGCAGGTCCTTGACCGGCTGGTTGGCGCCGCGATGGCCGAGATGCATCTTCTGCGTCGTTGCGCCCAGCGCCAGTGCCAGCAGCTGGTGGCCGAGGCAAATCCCGAACAGCGGCTTGCCGCTGGCGATCAGGTCTTTAATCATCGGTACGGCGTATTTACCGGTGGCCGCCGGGTCGCCGGGGCCGTTCGACAGAAAGATACCGTCAGGGTTACGGCCGAGAATGTCTTCTGCCGTTGCCGTGGCCGGGACGACGGTGACCTTGCAGCCGGCGGCGGCAAGGCATCGCAATATATTGCGCTTGGCACCGAAATCGACGGCGACGACATGATAGGCCGGTTGCGCCTGTTCGCCGTAGCCTTCGCCGAGGGTCCACAGCGTTTCCGTCCATTCATAGCTCTGGGTACAGGACACGTCTTTGGCCAGGTCCATACCTTCAAGGCCCGGCCAGTCCTGCGCCTGCTGATGCAGGGCGGGCAGGTCGAACGCGCCGTCCGGGCTGTGGCATATTACGCCTTTCGGCGCACCCTGGTCGCGAATCAGCCGGGTGAGCGCGCGCGTATCGACACCGCAGATTCCGGGCAGGTCATGGCTTTTCAGCCAGTCATCAAAAGACCGGGCGGCCCGCCAGTTCGCCGGGTCGGTAATGTCTTCGCGCACGATCAGGCCGCGTGCGGCCGGGTTGATCGCCTCGATATCTTCGCTGTTCGCGCCGACATTGCCGATATGCGGGAAGGTGAAGGTAATGATCTGGCCGGCATAGCTAGGGTCGGTCATCACTTCCTGATAACCGGTCATCGAGGTATTGAAACAAATTTCGCCGACTGTGTGCGTTGCGGCACCCAGACCTTTGCCCCAAATAACCGTTCCATCAGCCATGACAATCACGGCTGTTGCATTGGCAGGCTGTTTTATATTAGAAAGTGCGCTCATTTGAGATATATTACTTAACGTCCAACTGCGTATAAGGGAAGTAAAAAGTGGATAAAAGAGCGGAATTCAATGCAGCGCTCAAAGAGGCGCTGAAAAAGAAGGATCAGATAGCGATGGCGACGATCCGCCTGATCGTGGCGGCGCTCAAGGACCGTGACATCGAGGCGCGCGGCAAGGGCAATGCCGATGGTATTTCCGAAGCCGAAATTCTGTCTCTGCTGCAATCGATGGTCAAACAGCGCCAGGAGTCGGCGACGACTTACAGCGCGGCTGGCCGTGATGACCTCGCCGAGCGTGAAGAGGCGGAAATTGACGTCATCCGGCGTTTTATGCCCCAGCAGATGAGTGAAGAAGACGTCCAGAAGACGGTTGATACGCTGATTGATGAATTGGGTGTCGCCGACATCAAAGATATGGGCAGGGTGATGGCCGAACTGAAAACCCGTTATGCCGGGCAGGTCGATATGGCCCGTGCCAGCGGCGTGGTCAAGGAGCGGCTGGCGGGCTAGAGTCTTTGTGCCCTAGTGGTAAACGGGCGTTGCCGGCGCGTCGGCGTGGTCAAGGTCTACCTCTTCGCCGAGCATATCGATCAGTTTTTCAAGCTGTCCGATGGTGATTGGTAAATCGTGCCTTTCTTCCGTATCCGGCGTGACCGGCACGATTTGCAGTTCCGGCAGTTGCCCCGGGTCTTCCGCGTCAGCCCGGTGCACGAAATCGTGCCGTAATTCAAGATCTTTATCCATGAGCCCCATCTCCCTTCTATTTTTTATAATATAAGTAAATAATATTGGCGCAGCCTTTGTCAAATTTGCTAAACCTTGAATCATGTCGATCCCGCCACGGTTTTTGAACGAGTTACGCGACCGCCTCACGTTGTCCGATATTATCGGGCGGCGGGTGAAACTCGCGCGCGCGGGGCGGGAGTTCAAGGGTTGCTGCCCGTTTCACAAGGAAAAGACGCCGTCTTTCTATGTCAATGACGACAAGCAGTTCTATCACTGTTTTGGTTGCGGCGCGCATGGCGATGCAATTGGTTTTGTTATGCAGCACGATAACCTGTCTTTTATCGAGGCGGTCGAGGCGCTGGCCGGGCAGGCGGGCATGCAGGTGCCGCAGCAATCACCGCAGGAAGTCGCAAAAGCCCGGAAACAAAAAGACCTGCATGCGCTGATGGAAGATACGGCGCGTTACTATGAGGCGCAGCTTCAGGCGCCGGCCAACCGCGAGGCGCTGGATTACATGGTGTCGCGCGGGGTTAGCCGTGAGTTGCTGGCGGCGTTCCGGATCGGTTATGCGCCGGCGGACAGCGAAGCGCTGCGCAGCCATCTGAAAGGCCAGGGCTACAGCGATAAGCAGATGATCGAGGCCGGTGTGATGCGCCCGTCAAAGCGCGGCGGTAACCCTTATGCGTTTTTTCGTGAGCGGGTGATGTTCCCGGTGACCGACCGGCGCGGGCGGGTCGTGGCGTTTGGCGGGCGGATTTTGCCGGACCATTTGCGGCCGCCGGACCGCGGCGATTACAAGCCGCCGAAATATATGAATTCAAGCGATACGCCCCTGTTTCACAAGGGCCGGATGCTATACGGCGAGTCGCAGGCGCGACAGGCGGCGGCGGATGACCAGCCTTTGATTGTCGTGGAAGGGTATCTTGATGTGATGGCTTGTTTTTCCGCAGGTTATCGCGGGGCGGTGGCGCCGCTGGGTACGGCACTGACTGAGGAACAGATTCTGGCCCTGTGGCAGATGATTCCCGGCGGGGAAAAGCTGCCGGTCATGTGTTTTGACGGTGATGAGGCCGGGCGGCGGGCGGCGGCACGGGCGGCGGAACGGTTATTGCCGCTGCTAAAGCCCGATCACAGTGCGCTATTTGCCTTCCTGCCAGAGGGGCAGGACCCTGATAGCCTGATCCGCAGCCAGGGCAAGGCCAGCTTTGCAGCGGTGATTGCCGCGGCGATGCCGCTGTCGGAGTTCCTGTGGTCCTATCATACCGCGGGCCGGGCCTTTGAAACGCCGGAAGCGCGGGCCGGGCTGGCGGCCCAGTTAATGGCCGAAGCCGACAGGATCGCCGACCGGCAGGCGCAGCAATATTACCGGCAGGCGTTCCGGGACAGGCTGTATAAGGCGTTCGGCCCGTCAACTTTCCAGAAAGGTGGCCAGAAAGGTGACCAGAAAGGCGGGGAAGGCCGGCGGCAGGGGCGGGGCACAATGCCAGGCCTTGGGAGTGGCGGCCGGGTATTGCGCAGGCCGGGCTTTGCCGGCAGTTTAATCCATGCACAGATCCTGCTGGCAACAGTTCTTAATCATCCTTTTATTTTTGACCAGGTTGAAGAAGAGCTTGCCCAGTGCGCAATCGGCCATGAAAGGCTTGATTTACTGCGCCAGTCTATATTAAACACTCTGAGCGCCGCTCCGGCCCTTGACGCGCAGGCGCTACAGGGCCATTTAAAAGAGCAGGGATTTGAGTCGGAAATACGGGCTATATTATCCGAATCAGTATATACCCATGCGGGGTTTGCAAGGCCGGATACGCCGGAGGATCAAATATTGCAGGGGTGGCGGGATACCGTGTCTTTTATGAATCGGCAGGCAGTGCGCGGTGAGTTAAAAGCGGCGGGTAGCGCGCTGGCGCAGGACTTTAGCCGGGACAATGAGGAGAGAGTCCTGGCGCTGCACGATGTGCATAAAGCATCAGGAGACTAAATCACCGCTTTGATTTTTCGAAGCGAATGGGGTTAAATCACGGGGTTATAATATGAGTCGAGTCAAAATGGCACCAAGAAGCAGTACTACCAGGCATGCGGACGTGAGTAATAATAATAAAGATAGTGAAGAGACAAGCGAAAACCGGGCCAAAGGGTCGCTTGAAACGATTGTTAAAAAGCTGATCAAGACCGGTAAGGATAAAGGCTTCCTGACCTATGATCAGATTAACGCCGCGATTCCGGCTGAAGACTTTTCATCCGAGCAGATTGAAGACGCGATGGCGACGATCTCCGATGTTGGCGTTCAGCTGGTCGAGAGCGAGGATGACGTCGACTCTGAGGAATCAGAGGGCAGTGAATACCAGTCCGGCGGGAATATCGAGGCCGACGATACCGGGCGTACAGATGATCCGGTGCGGATGTATCTGCGTGAAATGGGTTCGGTGGAGCTTCTCTCGCGTGAGGGCGAGATCGCGATCGCCAAGCGGATCGAAGCCGGCAAGGAAATGATGATTGGCGGGATTTGCGAAAGCCCGCTGGCAATCGAATCGCTTATTGCCTGGTACGAAGCGCTGCAAAAGGGTGATATCCTGCTGCGTGAGGTCATCGATCTTGATGCGACTTATAGTGACAGCGATGATGCTGATGCCGATGATGATGGGCATGAAGATGAAGAGGCTGACGGCGAAGACGGTGACGAAGAGGGCAAGGCCAAGGCCGGCGAGGGCGAGAGTGACGGCGACAGCGATGACGAGAACAGTATGTCTCTGTCGGCCATGGAAGAGGAACTGATGCCTCAGGTCTTTGAGACCTTCGAGAAAATCAAGAAATGCTATAAGAAAATGCAAAAGGCGCAGGCGCCGCGCCTTGAAGCCTTGGCGAAAAGTAAAGAGCCGACCGCCGCGGCCAACAAGAAATATGAGGGCCTGAAGGAAGAAATGATCGGCCTGATGAACGAGGTACAGCTCAATAACGCCCGGATCGATCAGCTGATCGAGCGCCTTTATAAAATCAACCGCGAGCTTGTGAGCTGTGAAGGCCAGTTGATGCGTCTGGCGATTGATTGCGGGGTGAAGCGCGAAGACTTTATGGATGAATATTTCGGTTCCGAGGTTGATCCGCGCTGGCTGACCCGTGTGAAGAAAAAGTCGGCCAAGTGGGAAAAGTTCGCTGATAAAAACAAGGACGATATCAAGGCGCTGCGCGACCGTATTTCTGTGATCGCCGAGGAGTCTGCCCTGCCGCTCAAGGAGTTTCGCCGGATTGTCTCTACGGTGCAAAAAGGGGAAAAGGAAGCCGCCCGCGCCAAGAAAGAAATGGTTGAGGCGAATTTGCGCCTGGTGATTTCGATTGCCAAGAAATATACGAACCGCGGCCTGCAATTCCTTGATTTGATCCAGGAAGGCAATATCGGCCTGATGAAAGCGGTTGATAAGTTCGAGTACCGCCGCGGCTACAAATTCTCGACCTATGCGACCTGGTGGATCCGGCAGGCGATTACCCGTTCGATCGCCGACCAGGCGCGGACGATCCGGATTCCGGTCCACATGATCGAAACGATCAATAAGCTGGTCCGTACCTCCCGCCAGATGATGCACGAAATCGGCCGTGAGCCGACGCCTGAGGAATTATCGGCCCGGCTGCATATGCCGCTCGACAAGGTACGCAAGGTGCTGAAAATCGCCAAGGAGCCGGTCAGTCTTGAAACCCCGATCGGCGATGAAGAGGATTCAAGCCTCGGTGACTTTATTGAGGATAAGAACGCGATCCTGCCGGTCGAGAGCGCCATTCACTCGAATTTGCGCGAAACGACGACCCGCGTGCTGGCTTCGCTGACCCCGCGGGAAGAGCGCGTGCTGCGGATGAGGTTTGGTATCGGTATGAATACTGACCACACGCTTGAAGAGGTCGGTCAGCAGTTCAACGTGACCCGTGAGCGTATCCGCCAGATTGAGGCGAAGGCCCTGCGCAAGCTCAAGCACCCGAGCCGGTCGCGGAAACTGCGCAGTTTCCTTGATACGTAAATAATATTTGACATAACTTTGCATTTTCTGATAAATAGTGCCCTTACATTAAAACTGTAAGGAGAGTGGCTATGGCCTATAAATTTGGTAAAGGTACCGCGCGCAGAGCGGCAAGAAATGTACATGACGCGACAGGTCTGTCCGCAGCTGAAGAACTTGTGGGTCCGTTTGCGCGGGCGGCCGATTTGGCGAACAAGGCCGTGATTGCGCATTTTACCGGTGAGACGCCGATCACGAACAAGCGCAAGCTGGCGCGTCTGGAAGACGCTATTCAGGCAGACGACCGTTATAAATACAAGGGCACTGCAGGGTTCCAGTCCGAGCTGAAGGCTGCGTTAGTCTGATATATCTTTCAGAGTCGAACGGATTTGAAACCGGCTTTGGGATAAGGCCGGTTTCATTTATACCCTATATTTAGACATAATGTAAAAGATGATGTATAAGGCGGCATGTTTTGCCGCAAAGAATATTGCTTGTGCAGTATGGTCGGCCACTGGCATCGTAGCGTATTGCAGAGAGTGGCATGAAGTTGAGGCGCTGGTCTGACACCAGCCTGTGATTGATTTTCCTGATGTTTTCCAGTACTAGTGTGACATGACTATGCCTTTACGGCACGGGCCTGTAGCTCAGCTGGTTAGAGCGGACCGCTCATAACGGTTTGGTCGGGGGTTCAAGTCCCTCCGGGCCCACCATTTCCTTGTCAGTAAAAAACATGATAAAAAAATCAATGAGTTGATGCAATTCGTTGCATTCATTCTTATGTGGCTTTTTTCAAAGAAAAAGCGCATAAAGCTCCTTTGGAAAAAGGACATACGGGTTCATGGAAGCGGATATTGAACATGCGATTGAAGCGGCTGTAGAGGACGCGATAACGGGCAATATTCTTGTGACCGGGGCGGTAACGACTGCCGTTGTTACAGGCGCGCTCCTGATTTTACGGTTTTTTCTGGTGCGGGCGATTAAAGGCAAGGCCGAAATTCTGGACAAGGACCAGCGCCGCTGGATAAACCGAATCAATAATGCCACGACAATTCTAATCCTGATTTGTCTTGTTTTTATCTGGGCGCCCCAGCTTCATACATTCGCGCTGTCTTTGACGGCGGTGGCTGTTGCCGTTGTGCTGACGACCAAGGAATTGTTAATGTGTCTGACGGGCGGGTTTTTGCGCGCGACGTCCAAGCCGTTTGATATCGGCGACTGGATCACGGTGGATGGGCTTACGGGCGAAGTCATGAAAATCACGGCCATGACGACAATGGTGGAGGAAATTGACGTTGTCGGCAAAACATACCAGTTCACAGGCCGCACCATTCAAATTCCGAACAGCAAGTTTTTAACGGTGAATGTTGAAAATGCGAACTTTATCAAAAGTCATATTTACTATGATGTGCCGATTGCCGTTCAGTATGCCGAGCTTGATCCGGCGAAGTTAAGGGCGGAACTTGAAAATATCACGGAAAAACACTTCGCGCCCTTGCGCGAGGACGCTGTAAAGTTTAACAAGCGTGTTGAACGCAAAGCAGCAGTCGATTTTGCCGATCCCGAGCCGCAGTTTTTTGTGAAAACGACGGAGCTGGGGCATAATATTTTCACTGTCAGAATGTTTGTGCCAACGCAACAGGCTGCCCGGATTTCTGCTGAGATTACGCAGGATTTTCTATCCTATATTCATAAAGCCAGAAAGAGAAGCGCCGCCAAATGAGTTATGTCAGGAAAGTGATTGCCGGTGATGAAAAGCTGTTATCGATTTCGCACCTGCACTGGATTTATGTGTTTGAGGGCGTTTTCTGGTTCGCTGCTGTATTCGGGTTCGGACTGTTTCTTGATCACAATCTCTGGCTTTATTTCGGAAGTTACGGTATCGGGTTCAATTTTGATTTCTGGATTTTTCAGTTTGATGAACGCCATACACCGCTGCCCTGGATGTTCGGGGCCGCAGGTTTTGCCGTATTCTGGCCTTTGCTTCTGAAATATATTTCGACCGAAATCGGCCTGACCGACAAGCGCATTATTCACAAAAAAGGCCTTATCATGATTGAGGTACAGCAGATTGACCTGGAAGATATCCGCGCTGAAAATGTCAATCACGGCTGGCTCGGCTGGCTTTTAGGATATGGACGCCTGCATTTTGATTGCCGTTTTGTTGATGATCTGTATTTGCCGGCGATCAATAAGCCCTACAGGCTTGTGAAAGCCGCCCATACTGCACGAATGCGCCATCCGCGCATTGATTACGGCGAAAAAGATCTTGAGCTCGATATTGATGCAATTGAGCGTAAAAGGCGGCAGGTTTACTGGGCGCGTCAAAAAGCTGCTGCCATTAAGCAATCGATCATGCCAAAATTCAAGAAATCGGCCTGAACAGGATAAGGATAAAAACATGACAAAAAGACGGCACAGGCTTTTGCCGCGCTTTCACCGTGTCCCGCCGGGCACGGCACCGGGGACGCTGGTGGCGCCGGAACAGGCCCCGGCCCCCGTCATGACGGTGATCGTTTATAATCAGGAAGAGCTTAGTGAGCATGTGATTGACAGTCCTGATGGGATAAAAGCGCTGATGAAAAGAGGGCATATTCTGTGGCTGAATGTCGACGGGCTTGGGGACACCAGCCTGATAAAGAAGATCGGTGAGATTTTCGGCCTGCACGACCTTGCGCTGGAAGACGTTTTGAATGTGCATCATCGTCCAAAGGTTGAAGAGTATGACAAAGACATTTTCATCATCACGCGCATGGCCGGTATCCGTGACCATGCGATGGATATTGAGCAGGTCAGTTTTTTTCTTGGCAAAAATTTTGTAATTTCCTTTCAGGAACGGACGGGCGACAGCTTCGCACCGGTGCGCGAAAGGCTGCGTAAGGGCGGTAAGCGCATTCGCTTTATGAAAGCCGATTACCTGGCATATGCCCTGATTGATGCAATCGTTGACGGTTATTTCCCCGTCCTTGAACATTACAGCGAGCGGCTGAATGCGCTTGAGGACATCATTGTCGATAAACCCGGCCAAGCCATTGTTGAACAGACACATGAGATCAAGCGCGATTTGCAGGTGCTGCGTCACGGTATCTGGCCGCTCAGGGAGGCGCTGAGCAGGCTGACCGGCGATGACATTGCCTTTATTCATGATGAGACGCGATTTTTCCTGCGCGACTGTTACGATCATGTCATCCAGATTGTCGATATTCTTGAAACTTACCGTGAACGCGCGGCGGGTTTGACCGACCTGTATCTGTCCAGCCTGTCGAACAAGATGAACGAAGTGATGAAAGTTTTAACGATCATTGCGACGATTTTTATTCCCCTGGGGTTTGTGACCGGCTTGTACGGCATGAATTTCGACCCCAAAATATCGCCTTATAACATGCCGGAACTGAGTTTTTATTACGGCTATCCGATGGCGCTTGGTTTAATGGTTGTCATCGTTGCCGGGCTTGTTGTTTATTTCTGGCGTAAAGGCTGGATCGGCCCGGAAAAATAATGTCATTCTGAGCGTCAGCGAAGAATCTGCCGTCATTGAAGCGCTGGCGGCACGAGATTCTTCGGCTTTGCCTCAGGATGACAACTTTGAGACTGGTTCTACTTAAAAGAACATAATCCCGTCAGCCGGTTTTTGAATAACCGCCCCCGCCTGCGCCGTAAGATTCGCCGAAAGCATAGGTCAGCATGGCTTCATTCATCTTAAGCTGTTCGCGCAATAAATTCTGCATGCCTTCATATAAATCGCGAATATCGATAATGCCGACAAATTTCTCGCCATCCATCACCGGCAGTGTGCGAATGCCGTTTTTTGTCATAATGTCCAACGCTTCAATCAGCGTGCCCTGCGCCTGAATTGTGATCGGGTCGCGTGTCATAATTTTGTCCACTGTGGTTTCGTCGACATTATTGCGTTCGGCCACGGCTTTTTCGACAATATCGCGTTCCGTCACAATCCCGACCAACATTCCATTTTCGTCCAGAACCGCTGCGGCGCTTGTGTGATGTTCGGGCATGGCGCAGGCCACTTTCCGTACCAGATCATCCGGCGATACCTCCAAAAATAAAAATTCATTGGCGTCGAGAAGATCTTTCAATGACGTTTGTTTCTGACTCATAGGTGTTCCTCCTGTCGGACAAAAGAATATACGCTTGATACCGGCTTTTCGCTAAGGTTATTTTTCACGGTCCTGCCGGCGCGCTTTGTATTCTTCTATAAACCCGCCGGCCAGTATCCCGGCGGGCAGCGCAACAATCGCGACGCCGATCAGGGCGATAATCCCGGCGCAAAATTTTCCCAGCGCCGTGATGGGGTAAACATCACCATAGCCGACCGTCGTCAACGTCGCGGTCGCCCACCAGACGGCCCGCGGAATGCTGCCGAACGCATTGGGCTGTTCTTCGCCTTCGACAAAATAAAGCAGCACGGCGCTCAGATACAAAAAGAACAGGGAAGCGCCAAGAGTCACGGTTAGTTCCCGCCAGCTTTTTTTGAGCGAACCGATCACGATGGTCACCGACTGCGAATAGCGCCCCAGTTTCAGAAGCCTTAAAATCCTGAAAATGCGCAGGATACGCAGCCAGAACGCGTTTAATTCACCGACAAAAATCAGTGACGGTAAAAAGGCGATCAGGTCGACGACCGCCATCCAGGAGAACACGAATTTCACCCGTCCCCATTTCCCGGCATAGGCGGTGTTCTCAACGCATGTCCAGACCCGCAGCACATATTCAATCGCAAACAGGACCGAGATCACGATATTGGCAATCATGAACGCCGTGCCGAACTCGGCGGCAAGCGATTCTTCCGTTTCCAGCGTGAATAGAACGACACTGAGAAGGATCAGGACCAGCAAGGCAAGCGTGACCGGCGAGGGGCGCTCCTTGTCCCATCCGCGCGGGGTGATATGGCTGTAGACCAAAGCTCTGAGTTTGTGACGGCGCATGGAGATATCATACAGTACGAAAGAAGCCTGGATATAAAAATCAGTAAGACATTCTTTTAGAAAGCGTTTATTGTTTTTACATCCGTAACAAAAGCGAAAGTCAATCCCAGACAATGAAAATCGGCATTCTCTCCCGCGGTCCGGAACTCTATTCAACCAAACGGCTGGTCGAAGCCGCTAGGGAGCGGGGGCATGATGTCAGGGTTGTCGATGTCCTGAAATGTTTTATGAATGTCAACTCGACGAAGCCGGAGGTGCATTATAACGACGAAGTTCTTGATTTTGATGCCGTCGTGTCCCGCATCGGCGCGTCTGTAACATTTTACGGTACGGCGACATTAAGGCAGTTCGAAATGGCCGGGGTTTATGCACTGAACGGTTCGCTGGCTGTGACAAGATCACGCGACAAATTGCGCGCGCACCAGATTTTATCGCGCAAAAAACTGGGCATGCCGATCACGGGTTATGCGCATTCGACAAAAAATACCGGGGACCTTATTCAGATGATGGGCGGCGCGCCGCTGGTCATCAAGTTGCTGGAAGGGGCGCAGGGCAAAGGCGTGATCCTGGCCGAAACCGATAAAGCGGCGGAGAGCGTGATCGAAGCGTTCCGCGGACTGGAGGCGCATTTCCTGGTGCAGGAATATATCGAAGAAGCGGGCGGTGCGGACATCAGATGCTTTGTGATTGGTGACAAGGTGATTGCCTCCATGATGCGCAAGGCGCAGGAGGGTGATTTCCGCTCCAACCTCCACAGCGGCGGCACGGCGGAAAAAATCAAGATTACACCGGAGGAGCGCAAATTGGCTGTGGCAGCAGCGAAAGCGATCGGCCTTGATGTCGCCGGAGTGGATATGGTGCGCTCCGGCCGTGGCCCGCTAATCCTTGAGGTGAATTCTTCACCGGGTCTGGAAGGGATAGAAGCCACGTCCGGTAAAGACATTGCCGGCCTGATGATCGAGCATGTTGAAAAACACGCTTTGTCAAAAAAGAAAAGCCGCAAGAATAAGGGGTGATACAAACAGTGACAAACGACCTCGTGATCGCAGGACAGACGATCGGGCGCGGTGAAAGAAAGCGCGTCCTGCTTAATGTCGCCAAATTATATGACTTCACGGAAATGACCATCCCGGTTGAAGTCATTCGCGGCAAAAGCGACGGGCCGGTCCTGTTTGTCAGCGGCGCCGTTCACGGCGATGAAATCAACGGTGTGGAGATTATCCGGCAACTGCTTTGTAAAAAAGCTCTGAACAGCATCAAAGGCACGTTGATCGCCGTGCCGATTGTCAATGTGTTCGGTTTTAACAACAAATCGCGCTATCTGCCCGACCGCCGCGATTTAAACAGGAATTTTCCCGGTACGGATACCGGCTCTATGACGGCCCAGCTTGCCCATATTTTTATGACGGAAATCGTTGAGAAATGCACGCACGGGATTGATCTGCACTGTGCCGCGATCAACCGCGTCAATCTGCCACAAATCCGGGCCTGTCGTGACGACCCGGAGACCGCAAAAATGGCTGAGGCTTTTAATGTTCCCGTCTTGCTGCACTCGACGCTGCGCGACGGTTCGTTAAGGGAAGCGACAAGGGAACGCAATATCCCGACCTTGCTTTTCGAAGGCGGTGAAGCCTTGCGCTTTAATGAAAAAACCATCAAAAGCGGGGTACAGGGCGTGCTGTCCGTCATGCGCGAAATCGGCATGTTAAGGCCGCTCAAAAACAAAACCGTCAAGCCTGAAGCGTTCGTCGCCCGCTCCAGCCACTGGATCCGCGCCCCGCATAGCGGTATTTTCGTTGCGAAAAAGAAGCTGGGCGACCGTGACCTGCCCCGCATAGTGGTACCAGATCCAGAGTGAGTCACTGGTTTGGTT
>CAYUKA010000016.1:0-52675 GCA_964445195.1 uncultured Micavibrio sp.
TATGAGTCACTTTTTTGCTGTTATAAACAGGGGAAAAATGAATCGTAGTTCTTGACGTGTGAAAGATCACAGGTTAAGTTGAAATTAATCATAGGGATAGGGAATAAAGAAATGGAACATCAGACTTTAACACGTGCTGATCTCGCAGAGGCGGTCTATGAAGAGGTTGGATTATCACGGAATGAATCATCTGACTTGGTTGAATCCGTATTAAATGAAATTTCCAAAGCCTTGATAAGAGGCGAAAATGTTAAAATTTCTTCGTTTGGTAGTTTTACACTCCGCCAGAAGAAAGAGCGTATCGGGCGTAACCCTAAAACGGGGGTTGAGGTGCTGATTTCGCCAAGAACTGTTCTAACGTTTAAAGCCTCTCACGTTTTGAAAGAGCGCATTAACGACGAACAGTAAAACGAAAGAAAAATCGGGCGTATTGATGCTTGTATTTTGTCGTGAAGCTTAAAAAAATAAAGATAAGAAACGAAGAGTAAGAAGTGATTGGATAAAAGATGGCCATGTCAAATCAGCCTTCAGAAACGAACATTCACAAATTGCATAAGGATCATGAAACATCGCTTTCAGTGAGGAGTGTTAAAGTGTCTCGTAAATCTAGAAAATCGGCGTCTGCATTCCGAACAATTAGTGAAGTTGCAGAAGAGCTTGACGTACAGCAGCATGTTCTGCGGTTCTGGGAAACAAAATTTACGCACGTTAAGCCTCTAAAACGTGGCGGAGGACGTCGATATTATCGCCCAGAAGATGTTGAGCTTCTGAAAACAATCCATAAGCTTTTATACACGGACGGATATACAATCAAAGGCGTTCAAAAGCTTTTGAAGGGACATGGAAAAAAGCAGATCATTGAAGGTGAAATCGTCACTGAAATTCAACCTGAGGGCCAAAGTGCTAATGATGTATCTAAAACAGCGCAATCCGGTGCAATTCAGAGCAATGTCACTGTGGAAGAGGATCAAAATGAAGACTCTGAAGTCAAAATTAGCGGCAAACAAAAGGCAATTCTGGAAGCTATGCTTGGTGATTTAAAAGAGTTGCGCGACATGATCAAAAGCAGCTAATATCTGATCACATTATTTTCACTATGATGGCGGAACGTGGCGCAGCCTGGTAGCGCACTTGCATGGGGTGCAAGGGGTCGGAGGTTCAAATCCTCTCGCCCCGACCATAATCAAATCAATAACTTAGCCGGCAATCAAATTTCATAATCTCTGAAAATCATAGAATTTGCCACAACGCAGTGACCTGCTGTAACCCGCAGCAATCTGCCATTCTCTGATTCTGTCCGCCACAACTTGTGGCGAGTTTGTGGCAAGTATGACTGTTCATTGTGAAGTAAAGACTGCTTCAAGCGCTTCTTTTTGAGCGGCGTGTTTGGGAGGATTCTGTTCCATCAGCTTGCGCAGGTTCAGCAGCTTCCAGCGCACCGCGGGCAGATCAGCAGCCTGGGGCAGGCCGATGGTCTCGAATGCCGGTTCAGCATCGTGCAGAGAGAGCAGGAAGCGCCGGGCAGGCTCATCCAGGCGGGCCTGGATATCGGTGATCAGTTGCTCACGTGTGCCGGCCAGCTCTTCGAGGCTGATCGGGCGCCTGGTCATTCCCTGAAACTCACGCGTGAAGGGGCCATCAAGGTCAATACGATGAGGATCGAGAAGCTCGTGAGCCGGCCGGCCCGAGCTGGCTATGTAGACCAGGAAGGTGCGAAACAGCGCTTCGGTTAGTCCTTCGTTTTCATAGAGCAGCTTGATGTCAAAGAGGTCGCGCGGGTGCTGGCGATCGAGGGCGGCATGCAGCTTGCCTGCGAACAGGTCCTCGAAGGCGACGACCTGGATTTCAGCGAACCCGAATTGCTCTTCTACCGCCTCGGTGACCGTCCGCAATTCCGGCTCATGCACGGCGCCGCGTGTGACGGGCGAGGTCTCGATCTTGATGGTTACGCCGCCTTGTGCCGTTGCATGGCCCGGTATGACAAGCAGGGACAGCACAAACAGTAAGGCTGGCAGGAGTAACTTCATAAAGCCGGGACTCCCCGGATTTGTACATATTTTGTTCCATAATAGGAAAGCGCCGCGGACTCAGGTGCTGCAGCAACTTTATTCCGGATAAATAACAGGCAATTTGCGAATGGCGTACATGGAAGGGCGCGTTTCAAATTCATACCCCTTATTTTATTTATATACTTATATATTGTAAAACATTTATGTTTATTAAATTGTTAATAATTAGGATATTTGAATGCTAAAATTAACGTCGTGTATCTGTTTCTAAAAGCATTGAGTGCGAATTTGAAACGCGCAGAAACAGTTGTTTTTCTTCTGCTGGGGCCTGAGCCTAAATTACACCAGGAAGTCGGCGATTGAGGCGGTGTTGATCGTCAGGACACTGGTCTGGATCTGTTGACGGGTTTGCAGGGCCAGCAGTTCGGCGCCGACCTCGTTCTGGTCGGCGAGAGTCAGATCGTCACGGCCGGCGTTAAAGACGTTAATCATATTTGTGGTGAAATCGGCGCGGTCGTCGAGGACGCTGAAATCAAGCGACAGGGTTGTCGCGTAGTGACGTAAGATTGCCCGCGCTTCGCGCACCTGGGTGATTTTGCGCTCCACGGCTTCAATTGTTGTGAAATCAAGCCGTTCCAGTCCCAGCCCGGCGCTGCTGGCGAAAATGCCTTCGGTGAACAGGCTGCTGCTCCGCTCGGCGTTAAAGAATGTGGTCATGTCATCGCCATCCAGCAGGTTAATGCCGCGGTAAACGCTGTCCAGTGCCAGCAGGTCGAGCTGGTCGAGGATCAGGCCGTATTCCTCTTCATAAATCGGTGAAACGGTCAGGCCGGTCTGGCCGAACGTGTATTCCCCTTCATGCAACACCATGTTGCGGAACTGGGCGTCGCCGTCATCGCCGCCGCCGTCGTCATCGTTAATAAAGGTCAGGTGGCTGAAATTACCGGTAAAGAAGGTGCCGACCGGGATCGTGACATGGACCCAGTCACCGGAGCCGTCATACTCATAAGTCGCTATTGGCGCAGCATAGGTAATGCCGGTTGTTTGCTGGCCGTACAAAAAGAACTGGGTGTTGCCGTTGGCGAAGTTATTATCGTTATCAAAGCCGATCGCGGCGATCTCGGGGATATTCGAGCTACGGAAGTCAAACTCAAGGATTGTATCGGCCGTGACCGTATAATCGATCTGATAACGTTTCCAGACATTGTCATCAAGGCGTACGCCGAACGGCTGCTCAATCAGCGTCACCGGCGCGCCGCTATCCTGGCCGCCGCTATAGTTTATGAAATCGGCCGGGTCGTCGAATTCGATAAAGAAATCGGTTTCAAGGATTTCGGTGACTTCGATTTCACCGGCCAGGAAGTCCTGCTCGTATTCAAGCAGGTATGACTCGGCGGTATTGAGGATGCTTTGCATGGCCTCAATCGCGTTCAGCGTGTTTTGTACGGTTTCAATACTTTTGTTGACTCCGTCGAGCAGGCGCATCAGGTCGCGCGCCTCGAAATCAAGTGAGCGGGCGGTGAAAAAGTTACCGGGATTATCAAGTGCGGAATTGACATCCTTGCCGGTCGCAAGACGCAAAGTCGCAACGCCGACCCCGCGGGTCGTCGCTTGCAGCACGGTCAGCTGTCTTTGCTGCGCCGCGTTAAGGATGTTTCCTGCATCGCTAACCATCAGAATCCTTCTGTGGTGTCAAAATTCAGGCGCAAAAATGCTATCGTATGATAGTATCAGAAAATCGGTTAAGAAATGACAAAAGATCACCATGTATCCTGCTATCGAACCTTATGAAACCGGACACCTTGACGTGGGCGAGGGGCATAGCCTGTATTACGAATTGTGCGGCAACCCTGACGGTGCGCCAGCTGTTTTCCTGCATGGCGGGCCGGGCGGCGGCCTGCATGAAGACATGCGCCGTTTTTTTAACCCCGCTCATTACCGGATTATCCTTTTTGAGCAGCGCAGTACCGGGCGCAGTACGCCTTATGCCAGCATCGAAAATAACGATATCGACCGCTTGGTCGGTGATATGGAGACGATCAGGGCGCATTTCGGCGTTGAGAAATGGCTGATTGTTGGCGGTTCATGGGGCTCGGCGCTGGGTCTTCTATACAGTGTGAAGCATAAAGAGCGTGTGTCGGCGCTGATTTTAGGCGGTATCTTTTTCGCCGATATGGAAGGGGTGTACTGGCTGACCGAGGAGGGCGGGGCGAGCGAGATCATGCCGGAATGGTTCGCGCCCTACCGTGACTTTATCCCGCCGGAGAAGCGTAAGGACGGGTTACACAGAGCATATTATGAGATTATCCTGAATGGCAGCGAAGAAGAGGTCATCGAGGCCGTCAGGCATGCGGTGGTTTGGGATACGGCAATTCTGACGTTCGAATTGCCGGTCGAGCGCATCCGGCATGTTGAAGAGCACCCGGAGGAGTATGTAGCGCTGCTGAAGCTCTGGATGCATTTTTCGAATAATTACTATAACGCCGGGAACAAACGCGCCATTCTTGATGGTGTCCGGGATATGGAGGACATACCGTGTCATATCATTCACGGGCGCTTCGACCTGATCTGCCCGGTTAAAAACGCGTTCGAGCTTCACCAGGCCTATCCGGGCAGTCATCTTCACGTGCTGGATAAAACAGGCCATACAATGCGGGAGCCGAATATCACGGCGAAACTGGTCGAGATTACGGACCTGCTGGCGGAAGGATAAATGATGGCTGTCATCATGATTTATGTCACCTGCGGCACCGTGGACGAGGCCGAACGTATCGCGGCGGTGCTGGTCGAGAAAAAGCTTGTGGCCTGCGCGAATATCATGGCGCCGCACACGGCTGTCTATGAATGGGACGGCAAAGTAGAGACGGGTACGGAAACGGCGATGGTCCTCAAAACCCGCGATGGGCTATTCGAAGATGTGCGGGCGGAGATTAATGTCCTGCACAGCTATGAGTGTCCGTGCATCGTAATGTGGCCGGTCACGGACGGGCATCCGGCGTTCCTGCAGTGGGTGCAGGCGCAGACACAGACGAAGCCGGGGCCTCAGCTTCCTCTTCCGGCACGTCAATGGTGGGCTCTTCGTGGCCCTCGACGGCGGCGCAACGGGCTTCGCCCTGCCTGACGGGCTGGCCGGTATGGATGGCGATCGTGACATTGAACACGTCGCTTAGCGGGCCGCTGACATCTTTAGCCGCCGGGTCAAGGACGCGCTTGGCGAAATCGGACCATTCCAGAATATTGGCCGGCGTGTCGTCGATAATTTCGCCGGCAGTATCCTGAAGACCGGTGTGAATGTCGTCTGTAATGTCGTCAAGAAAGGACATGAAGCGTGCACCGCCGCTATAGCCTAAAATATTGCCGGCGTCAGCCTGTACAAGCCGGTCATAAGCGGCGCGCAAGTCGCTGGTATCGACCGATATATTGTAAGGCATACGGTAAATAAAACCGTCGAGCGTGCAGCCGCGGACTGACTGCCTGAAATTGTCCGGCAGGTTGTGCGTCCCTGTTTCCTGATTTTCCCGTTCACGCATGCGGCTATCGATCGCTTGTTCCCGCTCGCGGTTCAGGGTTTGTTCAACGGCAAGCGCAAGCGCATCCGTATCCATGTCGGGGCTGTTTTCTGACAGCGTAGCGGCAATTTCCTGCCGCCGCGCGTCATCGGCTGTGCGCCGGGCGGCCAGAGCATCGGTGATGTCCGTATAAATCTTCTCACGCTGTACGGCGGGCGGCAATGCGACAGCCCCATCTGCAGCCTCGGCCAGGGCGCCCAGATCAAGCTCGATCATTGTATCGGTGTTTTCTGCCATCGCGGGCGCCGCGAATAAAGCGGCGGCGAGTCCCAATGCAGCAGGCAGGCGGGCTTGGCGTATCATAATGTCTCCCTGTAATTATTAGGAGGGACGGTAGCACTATTGCCGTAAATATGCAAAGTGATTTTTATGCTACGGGGCAAACGGGTTGATAATTTCCGTCAGCCAGACCGACATGCAGGCGGCCGTCGCTTCCGTTTTCAATCTGGTCAATGAGAGGATCTATCATTGCCAGTACATCGGCGCGGAAGGCGCTGCCGGGTGTGATGCTGACCGTATCGTGATCGCGTATGCTTATATTGTCCTGAAGTGCTGCTGTTAGTTCATTGGCAAGATGGTACACATCAACGAGGGCCACAGGCTCCTGACTGCTGCGTATTTCGAAATCCATATTGATCAACCAGCCGTCTGCGGAACAGGCATAGGCGCTTTGCAGAGGCATCTCAATAACGGTATCTTCAAAGGGGACATAGCTACTGCGACCATTGTCAGCCAGGGCATCGTTGCCACTCGCGCAGGCGAGTATAAAAGCGGTGGTACATAGTCCGACAATTAATTTATTCATACAGCCCCTGTTTTTTTAAGCACGCGCGGCCATTGTCTTTTACGCGCAGGCCAACGCTTTCTTTCAAGCTTATTTATAAATCTATTTTCATAAATATGCAAAAAGTATTTTTTAGGCGGCGATCGCTTCGCTTTGCGTCAAAGCCTGATCGAGATCGGCGATGATATCATCGGCATTCTCCAGCCCGATGGAAACCCGCAGAGCTTCCGGCAGGGCGCCGGCCTTGATTTTCTGTTCCTCATGCAATTCGGAGTGGGTGGTTGAGGCCGGGTGGATGATCAGGCTGCGCGTATCGCCGAGATTGGCAAGGTGCGTAAACAGCTTCACGCTCTCGACGACCTTGACGGCAGCGTCATAGCCGTCTTTAAGGCCGAACGTGAACAGCGAGCTGGCCATGCCGTCCCGCATATATTTATTTGCCAGCGCGTGCGAGGCGCTGTTTTTCAGGCCCGGATAATTGACCCACGCCACTTGCGGGTGGCTTTCAAGGAATTCGGCCACTTTCAGGGCGTTTTCGCTATGGCGTTGCATCCGTAGCGGCAGGGTTTCCATACCGAGGATCGTCAGGTACGCGTTCATGGCCTGCTGGTTAACGCCGAGATCGCGCAGGCCAACAGCGTGGTTATGCATTGCGAGGGGCATATCGGCAAACGTTTCGGCGAATACTGTGTCGTGATAGCTCGGGTCTTCCTGTGCCAGGGCCGGGAATTTATCGGCATGCTTCATCCAGTCGAAGCGGCCGCCGTCAATCACCGCTCCGCCCATAGCCTGACCATGGCCGCTCAGATATTTGGTGGTGGAATGGGTGACGATGGATGCGCCGTAATCGAACGGGCGGCACAGATACGGCGTTGCAATAGTGTTATCGATAATCAGGGGCAGGCCGTGCTTGTCGGCGATTTTGGCCATGGCCTCGATATCGGCAATCACACCTTCGGGGTTTGAAAGGCTTTCGGCATAAAGTATACGGGTCTTCTCGGTGATGGCGCGCTCGAAGGCGTCGAAGTCGGTTGGATCAACGAAATGACAGGTCCAGCCAAAAGCGCGTTTAAACGTGTCGCGGAACTGGCTGGTCGTGCCGCCATATACCTTGCAGGACGCGACGAAGTCATCGCCGGTGCTCATCAGGGCGGAGAACAACAGCATATTTGCGGCCAGGCCGGAGGCCGTGCAAGTTGCGCCGACGCCACCCTCAAGTATAGCCAGCTTCTCTTCCAGCGCAGCGATCGTCGGATTATTGATCCGGGAATAAATAAAAGCGCGTTCTTTAAGGCTAAACGCGTCGGCGGCGTGCTTGGTGTTCCGAAAGCGAAAGGCGGCCGATTGAAAGATGGGCGTGCCGCAGGCGCCCGTTTCCGGGTCGGTTTCGCCCCCGGCGTGAATGGATAGTGTTTCGAAATGCAGCCGGTTTTGGTCCGTCATCTGGTTGCGCTCCCTTTCAGATGGTAGTGGTATTATTTTACCGCTCATGTAGGTCCCTGATTATAAATTATTTTTTCTATAGTGTGCCGGATTTTTTTATTGACAGAGTCAGCCGAAACCGGCATAAAGCACGCTATTCAAAACATAGTGAATATATAGATGTTTTAAGTGGGCCTATTAGGCCGTGACAGAGAGTGGAATGCAATGAAAACTTATGCTGCAAAGCCAAAAGACATAGAGAAGAAATGGGTGCTGGTTGACGCCGAAGGCGTCGCGCTGGGGCGCCTGGCGGCTGTTGTCGCTTCGCGCCTGCGCGGCAAGCACAAGCCGATGTTCACACCGCATATGGATTGCGGCGATAACGTTATTGTGATCAACGCCGATAAGGTTCGCCTGACCGGCCGCAAGCGCGAGAAGGATATCGAATACTGGCACACCGGTTATCCCGGCGGGATCAAAAGCCGTACCAAGGGCCAGATCCTTGAGGGCAAGCATCCGGAGCGCGTTGTGGAAAGAGCCGTGGAGCGTATGCTGCCGCGCGGCCCGCTGGCGCGCAAAGTGTTCAAAAACCTGCGTGTTTACGCTGGGACCGAACACCCGCATGAGCCGCAAAAGCCGGAAACGCTTGATATCGCTGCAATGAATTCGAAGAACAAAAGGTAAGAGCAATGGCCAAGAAAGACGAAGACGCCAAAGTGGAAGAGACAAAAAAGGACGAGCCGCTGAAAGACCTGAAAGCGCTGAAAGACGCCGTGCAGGAAGACGGCAGCGTTAAGGGTGCAGGCAGTAAGGCTGAGGAAGAAAAGCCTGCGGCCGCTGAAGAGCCGAAAGTCCGTGAACCGCAAATTGACGAACACGGCCGCGCCTATGCGACAGGTCGTCGTAAGGATGCCGTTGCCCGTGTCTGGATCAAGCCGGGCCGCGGCGTTGTGACGGTGAATGGTCGTGATCAGGGCATTTATTTTGCCCGCCAGACCCAGCGCCTTGTTCTGAACCAGCCGTTCCTGATTTGTGACCGGGTCGGCCAGTTCGATGTGATCTGCACCGTGAAGGGCGGCGGCTTGTCCGGTCAGGCCGGTGCGGTGCGTCACGGTATTTCCCGCGCGCTGGAGAATTTCGAGCCGGGCCTGCGTCCGGCGCTGAAGAAAGCCGGCATGTTGACCCGTGATGCGCGGGCGGTTGAGCGGAAGAAAATCGGCAAGCACAAGGCCCGTCGCTCCAAACAGTGGGCGAAGCGTTAAAAGCAAACAGCCTTCCCGCGCAAGCGGGAATCTTTCACAATCAACGCTGTAAAAGTCCCCGTTTTCACGGGGAAAGCAATAAGAGAGAGTTTTGAAACAGACTCTCAGATAAGTTCAGAAAAAGGCGCGCTGGTTTCCGGTGCGCCTTTTGTTTATAGTCGGCACTGTGATGCAGCCTTTGATTCTCAGCTATAAAGACAAACAGCCCGTTATTGACGAGACGGCCTACATTGCGCCGAATGCGGTGATTGCCGGCGATGTCACGATTGGCAAGGACAGCAGCATATGGTTTGGCTGCACGCTGCGCGGCGATGTCAATCATATCCGGATCGGCGCCCGCACCAATATCCAGGATCACAGCATGATCCACGTGTCATCCTTCGGCCATCCGGCAATCATTGGAGATGATGTGACAGTCGGCCATATGGTCCTGCTGCATGCCTGTACGCTGGAAGACGGCGCTTTTGTCGGCATGAAAGCCTGCGTCATGGACGGTGCGGTGGTGGAAAGCGGCGCGATGGTGGCTGCCGGGGCCTTGGTGACGCCCGGTAAAGCTGTTACTGCCGGGCAGCTCTGGGGCGGTAATCCGGCGCGCTATATGCGTGACCTGACCGATAAAGACCGTGAATATATGCACTGGGCGGCGGCCCACTATGTGAAGCTGGCCGCTGACTACAAAAGTTCCTGATAGATATTAATCCGCTTTCATTTTGACGTACGAACCGGGAGCACTTTCAATGGCTTTGAGCTTGCCGCCCCCGATTTTACGGGCCGGGACCTTGTCGCCGGCATGTGTCTTT
Organism: uncultured Micavibrio sp.; assembly: GCA_964445195.1. Taxonomy (GTDB): domain Bacteria; phylum Pseudomonadota; class Alphaproteobacteria; order Micavibrionales; family Micavibrionaceae; genus UM-FILTER-47-13. The sequence goes on from CAYUKA010000016.1 coordinate 9,847, forward strand.
GCCCATGTTTGCCAGTGCGGCCACCATGACCCGTCATGGCTCCCGGCTGACCCGAGCCAGTCGTCGGGGGCGGCTGGTGTTTTATTAGCCGACCAGTAGCAATATTTGTTTTTCGCCGGCGGATTGATGACCCCGGCGACGTGGCCGGAGGCGGCGAGAGTAAATGTCACGTCGCCGCTCATCAGTTGTGTGCCGGCATAGGTGGCTTGCCACGGCGCGATATGGTCTTCTTTGGTGGACAGGAAATAGCACGGTGTCTTGACCTTGCGTATGTCGATATCGACACCATTCATAACCACGCCGCCCGGTTCGCGCAGTAAATTGTCGCGGTACAGCTTGCGCATGTAAAAGCTGTGCATCGCTGCGGGCATATTCGTCGCGTCATCGTTCCAGTACAGCAGGTCGAAGGGGAATGGTTCTTTCCCCATCAGGTAGTTATTGACGACGAACGACCAGATCATGTCATTGGCCCGCAGATACGAAAAGGTGCGGCGCAGGTGGTCGGCGCTCAGAAAGCCCTGTTCCGCCATCTGCCGGTCCAGCATTTGTAGTTGCGCATCATCCATGAACAGTTTCATGTCACCGGCAAATTCAAAGTCGATCAGTGTCGTCAGGAATGTCGCCGAGGCAATACGGTTCGCGCGCTTTTTTGCGGCCAGCCAGGACAGCGTGATCGCCAGCAGCGTGCCGCCCAGGCAATAGCCGATCATGTTGCAGTCATCCTCGCCGGTGACTTTTTTGACCTGTTCCATGGCGTCGAACACGCCGTCTTCCATGTAATCCTCGAACCGTTTTTGCGCCATCTTGCGGTCCGGGTTGACCCATGAAATCGTGAAGACTGTGTGCCCTTGCTGCACCAGCCAGTTGATCAGGGAGTTCTCAGGCTTCAGGTCGAGGATATAGTACTTGTTGATCCATGGCGGTACGATCAGCAGCGGTCTTTTGAAAACCTTATCCGTTTGCGCCTCATACTGGATTAACTGCATCAGGTCATTCTGGTAGATGACCTTGCCGGGCGTAACGGCAAGGTCACGGCCGACCTCGAAGGCGTCGTAATCGGTGGTGCTGATCCGTAACTGACCGCCGCCGCGCTCCAGGTCTTCCAGCATGTTCTCGAAGCCGCGGACCAGGTTCTCACCCTGCGTATCAAGCGTTTCCTGCAACACTTCCGGATTGGTCAGCATGAAATTGCTTGGCGCCATTGCATCAATATATTGCCGGGTCGAGAATTCCAGCTTGCGCCGCGTGTCATCGTCCAGGCCTTCGACGCTGTGGACGGCTTTCTGCATCCACTGGCTGGTCAGAAGATAAGACTGTTTGATGAAATCAAATAGCGCGCTGTCCTGCCAGATTGGCGCTTTAAAACGCCGGTCGCCTTTTTCCGGCCTGTAGATATCTTCAGCTGTATTGTCTGCCGCTCCCATAAAACGCAGCGTGCTCTGGTGCCACAGATTCATCCAGTCCTGCCAGTACTGCATCTGCATTTCGGCCAGTTTCTGCGGGTTTGACCACAGGTTTTGCATGAAATCAATGTAGGCTTCCCGGACATTCATCGGGTCCAGCGCATTCTCATCAAGCTCAAATTCATATTTTTCCATGAATTGCTGCAGCAGAGGTTGTACACGCTCTGCGACATTGACCATGGCGGCGCCGAAGGCGACGGGATCGGTGAAGGTGATGTCGTTATCATTCTCCGGTTTGGTCTTTTTTCCGGGGGGGGCGGTTTTTTTCACGGCATGCTCCATTTAGTCAGCCTTTTCACTATGTGGTCAGAATGCACGGTTCAGATGCAGTGTAATCTGCCATAACGGCCATAAATATGCAATCTGGTAAGGGTTTTGGCAGAGCGTTTAATTTTATGACATGTCTTGAAACTTGCCGGTAATTAGGTCACGATATGCGTTGTTTTACGTGCGTGCAACAGAAGGAGTTCTACCTTTGCCACCGTCATTTTCAGGAAAGCTCTGTCTCGTTTTGTTGGCGTGTCTGTTTTTACCCGCTTGTTCGACCGTGTCCGAAGAGGACAATGACCTTGTCGCCGTTCACAATGCCGATGACGGCATTGGTTATCCGGATATAGCGCGGGAGTTGTCCGATGGCCGGGTGCTCGTGTATGACATTACCGCGGATGGGGCGTTACAAACGCCACCTGCGCCGGCAGAGGTTATGCCAGGTCGGCGCTCAGGCGGCGCGCCATCGGCCGTTGATTCGAATGTGACCATTTTCCCGCTTGATGGTTCTGATGCACCGGTTATGCAGGCAGCGCCCATGCGTCCCGGCCTGATGCCGCCGTCTGCGGCCACCCGCCCTTTGCCTGCCCCGTTTGGCGGCGCTCTTCAGACCGCGCCACAACAGCCGGCAGCACCGGCGGCCAGAAACACGGTACCGGATAACCTGTCGAAAGTTCACTTCCGTCACGGTTCAGCGCGTTTGGGTCCGGATGCGCGGCAGCTTGCCGACCAGATGCGTCGCGGCGCAACCGGCCGTATCGTTGTTGACGGGCATGCCAGCGAACGGGCCGAGGTGAGTGATCCGGTCGAGCGCAGCATTGTTAATCTGGAGATGTCGATGGACCGGGCGCTGGCGGTGTCGAGTGCCTTGATCCGCAGCGGCGTACCGGCAGAGGCAATTGAAACCAGGGCTTTCGGTGATACGCGGCCGATCGCTGCCGAAGAGGCGGCTAACCGCCGGGTCGAAGTGCGCGCTGATATCCTGCCACGGACGGCCTCACCTGTGCCTGCACCGCAGGGTAATATGGCTGCTATTCCGCCATTAGCGCGTTACTAGAGCTAGAGGATTACCTTACATGTCAGAACCGATGCGTATTGCCATTGCCGGGCTGGGTACTGTTGGGGCCGGCGTCGTGCAAATCGTGCAAGACCATGGCGCGCTGATCGCGCAAAGGGCGGGACGGCCGATAGAGATTGCCTGTGTTTCAGCGCGCAGCCGGGATAAGGATCGTGGTGTTGATCTGTCGGGTTATGAGTGGAGTGATGATACCGTGGCGCTGGCTGCCCGCGATGATGTCGATATCGTTGTCGAGATGATCGGCGGGGATGAAGGCCCCGCGAAAACGCTGGTTGAAACGGCGCTGGAAAACGGTAAGAGCGTTGTCACAGCGAATAAGGCGTTGCTGGCGAAGCACGGCTATGCGCTGGCCGGGCTGGCGGAAGGCAAAGGCGCGGCATTGATGTATGAAGCCGCCGTTGCGGGCGGTATCCCAATTATCAAAGCGCTGCGCGAGGGGTTTGCCGCGAATGAGATCAGGGCTGTTTACGGTATCCTGAACGGTACCTGTAATTACATATTGACGCAGATGCGTGAAACGGAGAGACCCTTTGATGACGTGCTCAAAGAGGCGCAGGACAAAGGCTATGCCGAGGCTGACCCGGAGTTTGATGTTGAGGGCATAGATGCCGCGCATAAAATCTGTTTACTCAGTGCTTTGGCCTTTGGTGTTAAGCCACAATTTGAAGATCTGGGCATTCGCGGTATCAGCGGGGTGACTCTGAACGATATTCTTTATGCCGGAGAGCTGGGATACAAAATTAAATTACTCGGTATTGCCAGGCGCTTGGATGATAAAGTTGTACAAATGGTTGAGCCGTGTCTGGTACCGGAACACAGCCCGATCGGCGCGGTTGAGGATGTCTATAACGCCGTCTATGTCGAAGGTGACTTTGTTGACACGGGGTTGAGCGTCGGCCGCGGTGCAGGCGCGGGTCCGACGGCGTCTGCGGTTGTGGCGGATATCATCGACCTGGCACGGGGACATAGCCGCCCGGTTTTTGGTGTCCCGGCCGCGACATTGGCCGATGGCAACTGGACCGATCCCGGCGAGCTGGCCGGCCAGCATTACCTGCGCCTGTCGGTGATCGACAAGCCGGGCGTACTCGCGGAAATTGCCGAGATCATGCGCGATCATAGTATTTCGATGGAGGCCGTGCTGCAGCGCGGCCATGATCCGGATAACCCGGTTATGATCGTGCTGAAAACCCATAAGGTGCCGCAGGCGAATGTACAAAAAGCGGCGGCGGCTCTGGCGGCGCTCGATAGTGTCGTCAAAACGCCGAGTGTGATGCGGATTGAGACTTTTACCTGAAATCATTTGATCTGGCGCGCCTGTCCTTCTAAGCTTGTGGCAATCAACACACAGACAGGACAGGCCGATCATCATGAGCGCAGAGCAGGCACAGCAGCCGGAATATACCCATATTACCCCGCATGACGAATCATTCTCGATGGACCGCAACCTCGCGTTAGAAGCGGTGCGTGTGACCGAGGCCGCCGCACTGGCGGCGTCACGGCAGGTTGGGCGCGGCGATGAAAAGGAAGCCAACCGCGAGGCTGTCGATGCGATGCGTACCGCGCTGAACAGCCTGCAGATCAGCGGCACTGTCGTGATCGGTGAAGGGGAGCGTGATGAAGCGCCTATGCTCTACATCGGTGAGACGGTTGGCGCCGGCGGACCCGAAATTGACATCGCTCTTGACCCGCTGGAAGGCACAACCATTACCGCTAAAGGCGGTCAGAACGCGCTGGCCGTCATTGCGATGACGGATAAGGGCGGGTTCCTGAATGCGCCGGACGTATACATGGAAAAGATTGCTGTCGGGCCGGGGATATCCGAAGATATTCTCGATCTTGATGCGCCGCCCGCGGACGTGCTGCAGAAAGTCGCAGCGGCAAAGGGCGCGCGGGTAGATGAGTTGCTGGTCTGTATCCTTGACCGGCCCCGTCATGACGAGCTGGTCAAAGCTGTACGCGCCGCTGGCGCGCGGATTAAATTTATTCAGGACGGTGATGTCAGCGCCGTGATTGCGACGACTGAACCCGACAGTGGCATCGATATTTATATCGGCACCGGCGGCGCGCCGGAAGGGGTACTGGCGGCGGCGGCGCTGCAATGTACCGGCGGTGCGATGCTGGGGCGGCTTGTGTTTCGCAATGACGAGGAGCGCGCACGGGCAGAGCGCTGGGGTATCAGCGATTTTGACCGTATCTATAAAACAGGCGACCTGGCGAAGCCGGACAATGTGATGTTCGCGGCAACGGGCGTGACTGACGGCACGATGCTGCGCGGTGTACGCCGTTCGGCCGGGGCGGCTGTGACTGACTCTATCGTCATGCGATCCAAATCGGGTACGATGCGGCGGGTGGAATCTTACCATAACTTTACCCGCAAAACCGGTTTTGACGCCGTGGACCGGTAAAGCGCATGACCGATTATGTTTTGAATGTTAAAGAGTCCCTGAACCGCGCGCGTTGGGTTGTGGCGCCGACGGAACAGGATGTCGTGGCGCGCATCGCCCGCGAGCATGGCGTGCCGGAGATTATCGCGCGTCTGCTTAATGCCCGCGGCGTCGCGCCGGACGCGGTTGAAAGATTCCTGTACCCCCGGCTGTCGCATCATTTTCCTGACCCGTTCTCGCTTGCCGGGATGGATGATCTGGCTGATTATCTGGCCGATGCGGTGATCGCCGGCCGCAGGATGGCCGTGTTTGGCGATTTCGACGTTGACGGCGCGACCTCGACGGCGCTGCTGGTAAGGTTTTTCCGCCATATGGGCATTGATATTCCGTTTTACATTCCCGATCGCCTGACCGAGGGGTACGGTCCGAATGAGGGGGCTTTGCGCACATTGAAAGAACAGGGCGCGGAAGTCGTGTTGATGTGCGATTGCGGCATCACCGCCTTTGACGTGATTGCTGCCGGACGGGAGATGGGACTGGATATTTGTGTGTTCGACCACCACGAGGCTGAGGAAAGCCTGCCTGTTGCCAATCATGTGATCAACCCGAAGCGGCGCGATGATAAATCCGGTCTTGATATGCTGGCGGCCTGCGGCGTCGTGTTCCTGGTCTGCGTGGCTTTAAATGCGCGCCTGCGCGAGAAGGGGTATTTTGCAGATAACGGGCTGGCTGAAGTGCCGCTCAAAGACTGGCTGGATATTGTCGCGCTTGGTACGGTCTGTGACATGGTGCCGCTGACCGGCGTGAATCGTTTGTTTGTGCGTACCGGCTTTACGCAGATGGCGCGTCACAATAATCCGGGGATTTCAGCGCTTTGCGACGTTGGCGGGGTCACCAGTGAGCCAACGCCGTATCACGCCGGGTTCGTTTTAGGGCCGCGCATTAATGCCGGTTCGCGGGTTCACAAGGCCGATCTCGGCGCACAGCTCTTATCGACCGACGATCCGGAAGAAGCGCGTAACCTTGCTTTTATGCTGAATGACTGTAACGACAAGCGCAAAGATATCGAAAAGGAGATGATGCGTCATGCGGTCTCATTGATCGAGCAGGCCGGTCTTCAGGAGCAGCCCGTGATCATTGTCGGTCATGAAGACTGGCATCCCGGCCTGTCCGGCCTTGTTGCCGGGCGGTTAAAAGAAAAATACGGGCGTCCCGCCGTTGTGATTACCTATGCGCCGGGCGCAGACGGAACGCCGGAAGGGCGCGGCTCTGGCCGGTCGGTCAGGGGCGTCAATATCGGCGCGGCCTTTATCGATGCCCGGAATGAGGGGCTTTTGCTCAAAGGCGGCGGCCATGCGATGGCGGCAGGCTTTACCGTTGATCCTGCGAAAATCGATGATTTACAGGCATTTTTGGCCGATCATGTGATGCGCCAGCACACCGGGCAGGCGCCGATACCGGAAACCCGTATTGACGGTGTGCTGAGCGTACGCGGCGCGCAGCCGGATTTCGTGAAGATGCTGCACCATAATATCGGCCCCTTCGGGCAGGAGCAGCCCGAGCCGGTGTTTGCGCTGCCTCATGTCCGGCTTCATAATGTTGATATTGTCGGCAAGGATCATGTCCGGGCGCAGGTCAGCGACTGGGAAGGCGGGCCGCGCCTGAAGACGGTCGCCTTTCGCTCAGCTGATACGGATATGGGGCAGGCGTTGCTGAAACACGCACGGAACCAGCCGTTTCATCTGGCCGGTCACTTCAAACTTGATACCTGGAATGGGCAGGAACGGGTGGAAATGCACATTACTGACGCCGCCTTCGCTCTTGAAAGACAGGCCGATGTGAAGGCCGCGTCTTAAAAATCAGAGTGTAACTTCGTCGAGAGTCAGGCGAAATCGGTATGGCTGCCGGTTTCGTCAAGACCGTTATCGGCTGTGAAGACGTCAAGGCCGCCGCCTGTCACGCCGTTGCCGCTGTCAGCAACTGTTTGTTGCTGGCTGTTGTCATCCAGCACGAGATCGCCTGCGCCATCATCAATGACGTCATTATACATGACAAAGTCGGCGGCTTCCTGCGTTGTCAGTTCAAAGCGTTGCCAGGCTGACGTAGTGTGGCCATCGTGGGCGCGGAACCATAGATTGTCTAAGCCGGCTTGAGTACCGCCGACGATCAGCAATTGGTTGAAATCAGCCAGTGATAGTTCGTGGCCGCTGCCGGCCGTAAGCCTGGTACCGTTCAATTCGAAATAGCCGGAATGGTTTTTGTTACCGCTGTCCCAGACTTCATAAGTGAGTGTATCCCCATTGGCATCATTGGCGCTGAGGATGGTATTTGCCAGTATCGATTCACCAATGTTGAGCGTGAGATGGCTCGCAGTAGCTGTGGGTGCGTCATTGATACCTGTATCACCGGCGCCGTCTGTCGTCAGGGTCAGGGCACGCCACGCCGTTGTTTCGGTACCGTCGGAGGCTCTGATCCATAAACGGTCTGTGCCGTCATAACGCCCGGCAACCACCGTAAGCTGATCAAACTCTGCCTGTGTTAAGCTATGGCTCCGGCCGGCGGCAAGAGCCGTGCCGTTCAGGTCGAAATAGCCGGAGCTATTACGGCTTGTGCTGTCCCAGACCTCATAAGTCAGTGTGTCGCCATCAACGTCATTGACGTCCATAATTGAGTTGGCCGCAACGAATGCTTCGGCAACCAGTGTAATATCATCCACTGTAACAGTAGGCGCGTTGTTAACGCCGCCCATCCCGGGAGTGTCGGTATCTGTCGTCAGGGATGCTTTTTGCCACGCTGTGCTGTCTGTGCCATCGGATACGCGTAGCCAGATATGTTCGGTACCGTCCTTGCTGCCGCCAACAATATTCAAACTGTCGAATTCTGCCTGTGTGAGCGTATGCCCGCGGCCGGCAGTCAAAATCGTGCCATTCAGTTCGAAATAACCGGAATTGGCTTTGCTGCCGCTATCCCAGACTTCGTAGGTCAGTGTGTCGCCATCGGCATCACTGCCGGAAAAGACGGTTGAGGCCAGTACGCTTTCACCCCGGCCCAGCGTCAGGTCATCGGCGTTTGCCGTTGGGACTGTGTTGATCACAGGAGGGGTGCCGCCCCCCGACCCACCGGCCGTTGTCAGTGTGAAGGCTTCCCAGGCTGTCGTATGAACGCCGTCAGAAACCCTGACCCAGAGGCTGTCTTCGCCATCGACACTGCCGCCGTGAATAAGCAGGGTGTCGAATTCTTCCTGCGTCATGGTATGGCCCTGCCGCACTTCCAGTCTAACGCCGTCCAGCTCAAAGTAACCGGAGTCGTCCGGGCGGCCGCTGTCCCAGACTTCATAAGTCAGCGGATTGCCATCGGCGTCATCGGCGGTAATAATATCGGCAGCCAGGATGGTTGCGCTAAGGTCGAGTGTCAGATCGTTGGCGCTGACAGTCGGGGCGAAGTCGTTCGTCGTCGTGTTAAAGGCAGCTTCAAGCTCGGCAAACGTGTAGCTGCCATCGGTAAAAATGAAATTCTCGATGTTGCTGAGCGTATCTGTCCAGCTTTGTGCGATATGCTCGAATGCGACCGTAACACTATTGATGAAGTTGAAGGCGAAGGCATTGACAGAATAGTTGTAGTTCGCCGTATCGTTACCGTTTTCACCGTTTAGCGTATCGCTGCCGATCGTGCCATAGAGTGTGTCATTACCGCCGCCCCCACGCAGCACGTTATCCAGGTCATTGCCGTAAATCGTATCGTTGCCGCTGCCGCCGGTGGCGTTTTCGATCTCGGCATTAAAGGCTATGCCGGTACGGCGCAGGCCGATCTCGCTCAACGATCCTTCTTCAAGACGCAAGACAACATCACCGCTCTGAGCAGAGGCATCGAGCGTGTCGATCCCGCCGGCGTCCCATATTGTCTGGTGGTAACCGGCTGCGACTTCATAGGTGTCATTACCGGTGTTGAAGCTGGTATTGACGCCGTACCAGTCCTGTAGCGCTGCGATATCGTGCATCATCATCGACCCGGCATTACCGCCCTGGCGCGTATAGGACATGACCGAATACTGGTTATTTTCTTCAGCCGCGATCAGCGTGTCTTCAGTGCCGCTGGTGCCGTCAAAGCTGTGCTTGAGGCCCAGCGCGTGGCCGACTTCATGGAAGATCGTCTGGTAAACAAGATCACCGATATTCGGGTCGCTGTCATATCCCCAGAAGGTTGTGTTAAGGAATACATCGCCGCTGGCGGCGTGGCCGGTCGGCAGAAACGCATGGGCAACGACATTGGTATTGCTGCGCGCGACCTGGCCGAAGGAGAGATCGGCGGCGGTAGTGCCCGACGCGACTTCATTGAACGTAATATTCGCGTAACTCTCAATAACGCTGAGAACTTCGCGCACGGCCTGCGCCTGGTCACCATTCATGGCCTGGAAGCCGCTATTATATTCAGAGCCCACGCTGCTGTAAAAACCGGGCAGGCCGGTATAAAAATTGAAATCAAGCGTCAGGCCGGTGCCGTCATTGGTCCAGACATGATCACTGTGCAGCGCGCTGTAGCCGTTTTCACCGCCGACCAACGCATCGGCGGCGATCGCTGCGCCGCTGCCGTCATTGGCGCTGATGCCGCCGTTCTGGATGACAGCGCCCTGACCGCTGCTGCCGGAGCAGCCCATACAGCCGCAGCCGATAGAGTTAACGGCTGTGAGGCTAAAGCTTTCCGTGCCGTCGTCATTCTCCAGCACGCCTTGATTGCCGCCATCACCGTAAAGCGATTGTGAGTCCGTAATAGACTGTAGCAAGTCAGAATAATTGTTCACGATAGATCCCTAAACCCATGCCCAAAATGGCCCTTATTCACCATTATCAGGCATGCACCTTTAGGGGAGCTTAAAAATAGCTACAATTTTATCTTTTACGGTCTTTTAAGAAACTGATTATGCTGCGTTTTTCGTGCTGCTAAACAGTTTTGGAATCTCTTCCCAGCATTCGTGGTAGTCCTTTTGCAGTGCCTTTGACTCTGCCGCATATCTGGTTGGCTTCATAACGAAACGGCTTTCGAACATGAAAGCCAGTGTATCGTCCAGATATTGCGGTTGCAGCTCTGCAGTCATCGCCTTCTGGAGCACGCCCGCATCAGGGCCGTGCGGTGACATGCAGTTATGCAGGGAGCAGCCGCCGGGCGCAAAACCGCCGCTTTCCTTGGCATCGTAAACGCCGTGGATCAGGCCCATAAACTCGCTCATCAGGTTGCGGTGGAAATAGGGCGGGCGGAACGTGTCATTGGCCACCATCCAGCGCGGCGGGAAAATCGCGAAATCAATATTCGCCGTGCCGTGCGGGTGGCTGGGCGAGGTGAGGACTGTAAAGATTGACGGGTCAGGATGGTCGAAGCTGACCGTGTTGATCGTATTAAAATGCGCAAGATCATATTTGTACGGCGCATGATTGCCGTGCCAGGCCACGACGTCGAGCGGCGAGTGACCGAGCGTTGTATGCCAGAACTGGCCGGCAAATTTGGCGATGAGCTCGAATTCGCCCTCAATATCTTCATAGGCGGCAACCGGCGAGAGAAAATCGCGCGGATTGGCCAGACCGTTGGCGCCGATCGGGCCGAGATCAGGCAGAATGAAAGGCTGGCCGTAATTCTCACAGACATAACCACGCGACGGGCCGTCCGGGTAATCAACCGCGAACTTTATACCGCGCGGGACAACGGCAATCTCACCGGGTCTGGCTTCGATATGGCCCATTTCGGTCCGCAGATACAGGCGGCCCTGTTGCGGTACAAACAGCATTTCCCCGTCGGCATTATAAAAATAGCGCTTGCTGAGTTTCATCGACTGGTTGGCGGCATAGATATGGACGCCGAGACCTGACCAGCTTTGGCTGTCGCCGTTACCGGCCATTGTCACCAGCCCCTCAATAAAGTCCGTTTCCTGCTTCGGCACCGGCAGCGGGTCCCAGCGCATCTGGTTCGGGGAGGCCGGTACTTCATCAAACGGCGTACTGCGCAATGTTTTGTGCTTCATCGGCTTGAACGGCGGGTGCATGACCGACGGGCGGATGCGGTACAACCAGCTGCGGCGGTTCTGATCGCGGGGCAGGGTAAAAGGGCTGCCGGTCAGTTGTTCCGGATACAGGCCATAGGGCGCTTTCTGCGGTGAGTTCCGTCCGACCGGCAACGCGCCTTCCAGTGCCTCGCTGGCGAATTCATTACCGAAACCGGAGATGTAATGCAGCTGTTCCATAGTCTTTCCCTTCCTGTTAATCCCAATCCAGAATCACCTTGCCGCTCTGGCCCGAGCGCATTGTATCAAAACCCTGCTGAAAATCATCAATGCCGAACCGGTGGGTGATAACCGGGCTGATATCCAGGCCGCTTTGCAGCATCGCGATCATCTTGTACCAGGTCTCGTACATTTCCCGGCCGTAAATCCCTTTAATGGTCAGGCCTTTGAAGATTACCTCGTTCCAGTCAATGGCGACCTCGGTTGGCGGGATACCGAGCAGGGCGACCTTGCCGCCGCTATTCATATGATGCAGCAGGTCACGGAAACCATGTTCATTGCCCGACATTTCCAGTCCGACGTCAAATCCTTCAACCATGCCAAGGTCTTTCATGACATCGCTTAACCTCTCCTTTGAGACGTCGATGGTGCGTGTGGCCCCCATTTGCGCTGCGAGGGTGAGGCGATAGGGGTTCACATCGGTAATCACAACGTGGCGGGCGCCGACATGCTTGCAGATTGCGGCGGCCATAATGCCGATCGGCCCGGCGCCGGTAATCAGCACGTCTTCACCAACCAGATCGAAGGCGAGGGCGGTGTGAACGGCATTGCCGAGCGGGTCGAGAATGGCGCCGATATCATCGCTGATCTCATCCGGCAATTGCACGACATTGCCGGCCGGCAGGGACAAAAATTCGGCAAAGCTGCCCTGGCGGTTGACGCCGACACCCAGAGTGTTCCGGCACAAATGGCGCTTGCCGGCGCGGCAGTTACGGCAGGTGCCGCAGACGACATGCCCTTCGCCGGACACGCGGTCGCCGCGCTTCAGATGCGTGACGTTCGCGCCAACCTCTTCAATCACCCCGGCATATTCATGACCGGTGATCATCGGCACCGGCACGGTCTTCTGCGACCATTCGTCCCAGTTATAGATATGAATATCGGTGCCGCAAATCGCGCTTTTGGTAATCCTGATCAGCACCTCATTGTCTTTGATCGTCGGCACAGCGGCATCATCGACCATCCAGATGCCTTCTTCTGCTTTTAATTTTGACAGGGCTTTCATGCTGCCTGACCCTTTAAAACACCAAGCTCATGCCCCACTTCCGCAAAAGCCTCTATAGCTTTGTCGATATGGTCTTTTTCGTGGGCACAGGACATTTGGGTACGGATGCGGGCTTTGCCTTCGGGGACGACGGGATAAGAGAATCCAACGACATAGACGCCTCTTTTTAACATCTCGTCTGCAAACTTTCCCGCAAGGGCCGCATCGTAAATCATAACCGGGATAATCGGGTGTTCGCCGGGCAGCAGGTCAAACCCGAGCGCGGTCATTTTCTCGCGGAAGTAGCGGGCGTTTTCCTGTAGTTTGCTACGCAGCGCCGCGCCGTCACGTTCCAGCAGGTCGAGCACGGCGATCGTTGTCGCGGCGATGACCGGGGCGAGGGTGTTGGAAAACAGGTAAGGGCGGGAGCGCTGGCGCAGCCATTCGATGACCGTCCTGCTGCCCGCCGTATAGCCGCCGGACGCGCCGCCGAGCGCTTTGCCGAATGTGCCGGTGATGATATCGACCCGGTCGACGAGGCCGTAATAATCGGCCGTGCCCGCGCCTTTGGGGCCCATAAAGCCGACGGCGTGGCTGTCATCGACCATGACCGTCGCGTCGTATTTTTCGGCGAGATCGCAGATAGCTGGCAGGTTGGCCAGATAGCCGTCCATCGAAAAGACGCCGTCCGTGGCAATCAGGCGGAAGCGCTGGCCCTGCGCGTCTTTCAGGCAGCGCTCCAGATCGTCCATATCATTGTTCTTGTAGCGGTAGCGCGCGGCCTTGCACAGCCGCACGCCGTCAATAATGCTGGCATGGTTCAGCTCGTCACTGATGATCGCGTCCTCGCGGCCCAGTATCGTTTCAAACAGGCCCGTATTCGCGTCAAAACAGGAGCTGTAAAGGATCGCGTCTTCCATATCCTTGAACGTCGCGATGCGCGCTTCCAGCTCTTTGTGAATATCGAGCGTGCCGCAGATAAAGCGGACCGAAGCCATGCCGAGTTTATATTGGTCGAGTGCCGTCTTGGCGTGTTCTGTCAGCTCTTGATTATCGGCGAGGCCGAGATAGTTGTTGGCGCAGAAATTCAGCACATGGTCACCGCCGGTGACGGTGATGTCCGCGCTTTGTGGCGAGGTAATCACCCGCTCCGGCTTAAACAGCCCGGCGTCACGCACATTTTGCAGCTCACCTTCAAGATGATTGATCAGCCCTGTCTTCATATTTATCCCCGCTTTTATCAACACGGGCAGCATAGCATGTATGGGCGTATAGACAAGGGAGCGGGGACGCAGGTGCAGCATGGCCCGTAATTGACAGGCGGGGGCACCACAGGCAGATTATCGGCCTATGTCCGATACAGTGATCTATAGCTTCCTGGTTTTTCTCGCCGGATTTATTTTCATTGGCCTGCTTTCGGTGCGAGCGCGGCAGAAATCAGCGGAAGATTACCTGCTGGCCGGCCGCAGCGTCGGCCCGGCCTTTGTCGGGTTGTCGGGCGCGGCTTCGACCGCGAGTGGTTTTGGTTTTACCGGCATTATCGGGTTCGGGTACGTCATGGGTTTCGCCGGGGCGTGGTTCATCTTCGGGATCGTTTGCGGGTCATTCATCGCTTTTTGGCTGACATCAAGGCGTTTGCGGACTTACTCGCAGCGGCGCAAAAGTGCGTCATATACCGAATTTCTTGCGTCCGGCGCGCAGCTTGATTCACGCCGCTTGCGGCTTGTACTGGGGCTTGTCGGGCTATTTGCCGTGACGCTTTATGCAACGGCGCAGCTGACGGCGGGCAGCAAGGCGCTGCATGTGCTGTTTGGCTGGGATTACAATGCCGGGGCGATTATGGGCGCGATTATTGTGCTGATGTATTGCTGGGCGGGCGGAATCCGCGCCTCGATCTGGACCGATGTGGCACAGATTATCGTGATGTACGGGGCGATGACGATTTTAATGGCGGTGTCGCTGAACGCCATTGGCGGCTTTGCCGGCCTGTATGGGAGCCTGCAGGCGATCGACCCGCAGCTTGTTAACTGGCTGCCGGCTGATAATCCCTATGGACCGCTACTGTTTATCCTTGGCTGTTTGTCGGTAGGGATAAGCTTCATAGGTTTTCCGTATGTCATGGTGCGATTTATGACACTGAAAAGCCCGAAGGAAACCCGCAAGGCGATCTGGTGGTACGAAGGTTCCTATGCCGCCTTTTACGTCACGGCCTATATTGTTGCCTTATGCACCCGCGTGCTGGTGCCGGACGCGGCGGATTTCGATACGGAGCTGGCTTTGCCAGAACTGGCCGTCGAGATGCTGCCGGCGGCGCTGGTCGGTGTGATCCTTGCCGGTATCTTTGCCGGCACGATCTCAACAGCCGACTCTCTTGTTTTGAGTGGTACGGCGAGCCTGTCGCGCGATGTGTTTCACAAATACCGCGAGTCCTATATATTCATGAAGTTGGCAACATTGGCTGTAACAGCGGCGGCACTGGTGACGGCGCTTTACGGCACCAAAAGTGTTTTTGACCTGGTGATGTTCGTTATCGCGCTCATGGGGGCGGGATTTGCGCCGCTGCTGCTGGTGCGGGTTATGCGCTGGCCGATCACGGAAAAGCTGGCCTTGCTGATGATTGTTGCCGGCCTGATAGCGGCGGTGTATTGGCGGCTGGCGGGACAGCATGTGCATGTGTTTGATGCCCTGCCCGGCATGGTGGTCGCCCTGGCCGTATATGGCTTGGGATATATTGGTCTGCGGCGGCAGAGAAAGCTTGCAAATAATGCAGAAATTGCGTAGTCCTTGGGCCGGAACCATAATGTTTTTCAGTAAATTTGTATGATATTTAACGATCTGGGCCTGAGCCCTGAAATTCTCAAAGCCATTGAAGAGTGCGGTTATAAAGAGCCCACGCCGATTCAGCAACAGGCGATTCCGCCGATCCTGATGACACGTGACGTTCTCGGCCTTGCGCAGACCGGCACCGGCAAAACGGCCAGCTTTATCCTGCCGATGATTGAAATTCTCGCCGGCGGGCGGGCGAAGGCGCGTATGCCGCGCTCGCTGGTTCTCGCACCTACGCGTGAATTGGCGGCGCAGGTCGCCGATAATTTCGATCAGTACGGCAAATATGTGAAGCTGAACAAGGCCCTGCTTGTCGGCGGCGAGTCGCTGGGCGAGCAAACCAAGGTGCTGGATAAGGGCGTTGATGTCCTGATCGCTACACCGGGGCGGCTGCTTGATTTGTTTGAGCGGGGCGCGATCCTGCTTAACGATATCAAAGTGCTGGTGATTGACGAAGCCGATCGTATGCTGGATATGGGCTTTATCCCGGATATTGAAAAAATCGTCTCGCTGGTTCCGCCGATGCGCCAGACGTTGCTGTTTTCGGCAACGATGCCGAAAGAGATTAAACATCTTGCCGATAAGCTGCTCAGTAACCCGAAAGAAGTGTCTGTTGCGCCGCCGGCTTCGCCTGCCGAGACAGTTAAGCAGTCACTGGTCTGGGTTGACGGGCGTAAAAAGAAAGAGATGCTGCACCGGCTGATCCAGGCTGAGGACGTCAAGAACGCTTTCATATTCTGTAACCGCAAGCGCGACATTGACGGGCTGGCGCGCTGGTTGCGGCAAAAGGGATATGCCGTTGCTGCTCTGCATGGCGATATGCCGCAAAGCAAGCGTTATGAAACGCTTGACAGTTTCAAGGCTGATGAGGTCCAGTTGCTGGTTTGTAGTGACGTGGCGGCCCGCGGTCTGGATGTTAGCGGCATGTCGCATGTCTTCAATTACGATGTGCCGATGAGCGCCGATGATTACGTGCACCGTATTGGCCGCACCGGCCGCGCCGGCATGAAGGGCCGGGCCTGGATGATCGCGGCCAGGGGCGGCGACGATGTGAAATATGTCGGAAATATCGAGCGCCTGATTAAAAAGGAAATTCCACAGGACTCTATCGGCGGCGGCGACGGGAAAACCGGTCGTTCGTCTGCTGATGAGGGCGCAGGAGATAAAGGGACAGATGAGCGCGGAGACCGCGGAGACCGTTCGTCCCGTCGACGGGGGCGCAAAAATAATAATAGCAAGTCTGTCCGCGACGAAGGCCGTAATGATAACGGCAAGGCCAAGCCCCGCAAGACCGGTACCAAGTCCCAGGGGTTTGAAGGCGACGTGCCCGACTTTTTCGGTCACTAATCAAGCGCCTTGTTTCAATACACAGCTTTCATCCCTGAAACCATTGTAATGGCTTGACTTTGCCGCGTGATCGCGCACAATTTTGCTGTAGTCTGGGGTTTTCTGTAATAGCGGCATTCCGAGCGCTTTATATGGTTTTATTGACGACATTTCTGATCCGGCGCGCTGTGCCCGCCATACTATTGGCGATGATGTGCCTGTACATGATGCCTGATATAGCGTATGCGCAGATGTTGACAGGGCCGCGGGCTTCTACGCCGGCGGCAGAGCCGCCATCCCCGAATCCGGCGGACTACAGAGTGGAGGGTAGCGCTTCCACAGAACAGTTGCTCGCTTCGCCGGTAGCGCCGCCTTCACGGCCAGGGCCGTCATACACGCAGGCGCAACTCTATCGTGAGACGGCGCCGCCCGTACCTGATAGCGGCTCGCTTGCCCCGGATAATGAAACGCCGGTGGACCTGGTTGCGGATAACATCCGGCACAACGATCAGACCGGTGAAATTACAGCCAGCGGTAATGTTGAGCTTGTCCAAGGCGGGCGTATTCTGCGCGCGGACCTCGTTAGCTATAACCTTGAGACGGATACTGTCACCGCGCGGGGCAATGTGGTACTGACCGAGCCGACCGGCGATGTCCATTTTGCCGAGGAAGTGCGCCTGAGTAATGAAATGAGCGCTGGTTTTGTGCAGGGCCTGCACAGTTATCTGGCAGGCGGCGGTTATTTTCGCGCCGAACTGGCCGAGCGTGTGAACGAAAAGCTGATGACAATGCGTAATGCGGCCTATACGCCTTGTGATTGCGCCGGCGACGAGGACGGCGATCCCGCCTGGCAGATCCTGGCTGATGAAGTGACGTTTGATGAAAATGAGAATCAGATTCGGTATAAGAATGCGCGTTTCGAGCTCTTTGGCGTGCCCGTGGCCTGGACACCGTTTCTCGCGCACCCCGACGGGCAGGTAAAACGCAAGAGCGGCTTACTGGCGCCGCAGGTTGGTTTTGACAGTGAGCTGGGCATTACAGTGACGCAAAATTACTACTGGGACATCGCGCCGAATAAGGACGCGACCTTCGGTGTGATGCTGACAACACAGGAGTTGCCGGTTGGTCTGGTGCAATATCGTCAGCGCTTTGCCCAGGCGGAAATTCAGGTTGACGCCAGCGGTACATATTCAGAGCGCAATGACCAGATCGGTGGCCGTGAAGTGATTACGGATGAAGAGTTTCGCGGCCATTTGTTTACCGAATCGTTGTGGAACATTGACGAAAAATGGCGCGCGGGTCTTGATCTGGAGCTAACCACCGATGACCAGTACTTGCGCCAGTATGATTTTAGCAGCAAGGATGTGCTGGAGAACGAGCTATATGTCGAACGGTTCTCGGGGCGTAATTACGGCGTAGGCCGTTTGCTGGCATTTCAGGATACGCGGGTTGAAGAAGAGCAGACCGACCAGCCGAATGTTTTTCCAGAGGTGCGGGCTCATTTCATCGGTGAGCCGAATAAAACGCTCGGGGGACGCTGGGAACTTGATACCTCGGCCCTGCAGCTGCAGCGTGACGGCGGTCAGGATATGACTCGCCTGACAGCCAGGGCGGGCTGGCAGCGACGGCTGGTGACAGATTTTGGTCTCGTCAATACGTTCGATGCCAGTGTGCGCGGCGATGCCTATTACGTGAATGACCGCGATGTGGCAACGGCGGGTAGCGGGCTTAGCAATGAGAGCGAGGAAGTGCGCTATTTCCCGCAGGCGCATTTGGTGAGCAGTTACCCGCTGGTCAGGCCGATGGAGCGGATGCAGGCGGTTATCGAACCTGTGGCGGCGCTGACAATCGCGACGGATATTGACAGCGATGATAGCGAAATCCCCAATGAAGACAGCCAGGATGTCCAGCTTGATGCCGGCAATTTGTTTGAGGCCAGCCGCTTTCCCGGCATGGACCGGGTTGAGGACCGGTCGCGTGTGACATATGGTGCGCGGGCCGGCTTGTATGGCCATGGCGGTAGTTACGGTGACATATTTATCGGGCAGAGCTATCGTTTTGAAGAGGATGATAATCCGTTCCCGGATGGCTCCGGCCTGTCTGATCAGGAGTCTGACTGGGTCGGGCAGGTTGCCGGTGTGTATGATGATCGCTATGGCGTGAATTACCGCTTCCAGCTCAACGGGACAGACTTTTCGGCGCGGCGGCATGAAATTGATGGTTTTGCCGAGATCGGCCGGCTTGATTTTAATACCCGCTATTTGTTTGCCGAGGCGCTTGAAGGTACGGATATCGAGGAAAGCCGGGAGCAGGTTTTCGGCGGCGCGGCCTTTCGCTTAACCGAGAACTGGCGCGTGCGGGGCACAACGTTGCATGATCTCGGTGAAAACCCGGGTTTACGTGAGGCCACATTCGGCTTTGATTATGAAGGCTGTTGCCTGTCTTTTTCGGCGACGGTGGAGCGGAATATTACCTCTGACGTGTCAGGTGACAGCGGTACTGATATTCGTTTTCGTATCGGTCTGAAAGGGCTGGGCGAATTTGCCGGATCGCAGGGCGGGACTTTTGGGGGCCGGAATTATTAAGGAGGCCTTTTCTAAGGTAGCGATGTGACCTTCCTGTTTGATGATACGGTAATGCATATGTGGTTCATCCTGATCCTGACAGGGTGGGCGGCGTATGCCTTTATTCGTGAGAAACTGCCGGTCGAGGTGACAAGCGTTGCGTTGCTGACGATCCTGTTGGTTTTTGGCCAGTTTTTCCCGGTTCTGGACGCCAACGGCCGTAACCAGCTGGATGCAATGTCGCTGTTGTCCGGCTTTGCCAACCCTGCACTTGTCGCGGTGCTGGCCCTGCTCGTCATGGGGCAGGCGATTATACAGACCGATGCGCTGCGGCCTGTGATCCGTTTGTTTATGACCGACAGTAAACGTTGGGCGTGGGTGTCGATTATCGCGATCCTGGTCATGATCATGGCTTTCAGCGCCTTTATGAACAACACGCCGCTGGTGATCCTGGCTATTCCGATCCTGCAGGCGCTGGCCGCGTCAGCGAAACTGTCAGAAAGCCGGATTATGATACCGCTGAGCTTTGCCGCCATTCTTGGGGGTATGACAACGCTGGTTGGTTCATCGACCAACATGCTGGTATCAACCACGATGGTAGAGTTGGGGTATAACCCGTTGGGTTTCTTTGACTTTTTTGTTCCCGGTGTAATTTTGGCGGCGATTGGTTTTGTTTATGTGGTTTTTGTTTTGCCGCGCCTGCTGCCGGAGCGTTCCTCACTGACGCAGCAACTTGTTGGCGAGGAGCGTGAATTTATCGCTGAACTTGATGTGGCGCCGGATAGCAAGCTGGTCGGTATGGAATGTGTCGAAGGCCGGTTTCCGTCGCTGCCTGATCTGAAGATCCGCCTCATCCAGCGCTCCGGGCACCTGATCCTGCCACCGTTTGAAGGCTATGTGATTGAGTCTCACGACATCCTGATTGTGGCGGCGACGCGCGATGCCCTGACCCAGCTTTTATCGGCTCATCCCGGCTTCCTGCTCTCCGAGGAAGAGGAAAAGATCATGAAGGCCACGCCAGCCAAAACTGAGGAGAAGAAGGGCGAAGAAGGGGATGAAGAGGCCGGCGGCGCACCGGACCTTGAAGAAAAAGTTGCGGAGACCCGGATTCTGGCCGAAGTCATGATCACCCCGGCTTCGCGCATGATCGACATGTCGCTGGAACAGGTCGGTTTTCACCGCCAGTTCGGGGCGATCGTTCTCGGTATTCAGCGCCGTGCGCGGGTTGTGCGCCGCCGTCTTGGCCGGATCCGGCTGGAGGCGGGCGATGTGTTGCTGGTCGCGGGCAGCCGCGGCGATATCGATAATATGCGGGGCAATCAGGACCTGATCGTCCTGTCCGGTTCCAAGAAAGAACTGCCGGTACCGAAGAAAGCCCCGCTGGCGGGCGGTATTATGTTTGGCGCGATCGGGTTGGCGGCGCTGGGGGTTGTTTCAATTCCTGTCGCGGCCATTACCGGCGCGGTGTTGTTGATTGCGACCGATTGCCTGAATATCCGGCAGGCAACGCGGGCGATCGACCGCAAGATATTCCTGCTTGTCGGCTCGATGCTGGCGCTGAGCCAGGGGTTGCAGGTTACAGGCGGGGCGGGCTTTATTGCCGAGAACCTTCTCTATGTGCCCTTTGTCGAGACGCCGTTTGCCATGGCGGCGATGCTGTTCATCGTTGTTGCGCTTTGTACGAACATTCTCAGCAACAATGCCTGCGCGATTTTGTTCACGCCAATCGCGATGAGCCTTGCGGTCAATCTCGGTGTTGATCCGTTTATCTTCGCGGTAACGGTTGTCTTCGCGGCGAACTGCTCTTTTGCCTCGCCGATCGGATACCAGACCAACCTGCTGGTGATGGGGCCGGGTCACTATCGGTTCAGGGATTTCCTGAAAGCCGGTTTGCCGTTGGTGTTTATCCTGTGGGGTGCCTATATGGGCGTGGCGAAATTCTATTTCGGACTGTAAGCGGCGCGGGCATTAGCCAGCCGGGTCAAGGCTGACAATATGGCGCTGCGTGACCCCGTCTTTATATGACTTGGCCACGACCTTGCCGATCAGGTCATAAAGCGGTCCCTGAATTTGCAGCTCCAGACCATCATAAGTCAATGTGGCGACTTCGCCGCGCAGCCGTTCGATATTGCCCTCTGTCAGCAACAGGGTTGTCAGCCCGCCGATATTAACCCGGCTGGTGCGCAGCGTGTGCAGGAAAGCCATCAGGTCATCCAGCGATGACGTTTCGATAATGGCATCGATTTGCGGCCCTGTAGCCGTGTTCTGTATATCCAGCGTAGAGGTCATGCCCTGATATCCGGCCACTTCGGCGCGGGCAAAAATCCTGGCTTCTGTATAAGGGCCATCCAGCGTAATACGAAAATTCAGCAGGCGCAGATCGCCAACCACCAGCCGCCCGGCATCAATCTGGCCGCTGAGCGCCGGAAGCGGGCCGCTGGTTTTATCAAGGCCCAGCCAGCCATTCACGCGGCTTGCTTTGAATCCATCGAGATTGAGGCCGCCATTTTTGATCTGAATATCATATTGCCAGCCGCCGTCCGGCTTTACATGGCCGGTCCAGATTGTTTCGAATTTAAGCTGGTGCTGCACACCCCATAATGCGCCCTGTAGCTGCATGACGCCTGCGTCATCTTGAAAGGCGCGGCCCTTGGCTTGCATCCGCAGAGCGCCCGCACCGGTCATGAGATCAAGCTGGCTGCCGTTGAGAATGATTTCATCATGGTCGAGCGGGGGCACGGGCGTTTTTTTCCAGCCGGCGATATCCAGACCGGCTTCGCGCGTGAAATCGCCGGTCAGTGCAACATCGTCAATCGTCAGCCGCGCAGGCGGTTGCCGCAGCAATAAAGCCTTAAGAGATGTATGCGCGCTGATGGCGCCGATTGTGCTGAAGCCGTCCGGATCGAGGGTTATATTGCTGAAGATCACGGTGTTTGAGTGAAAGCCGGGTCTTTCAATATCGGCAGGACTGAAACCATAAGTGATCAGGGTTTCGCGTATATGATTACGCATATCGTCGCGCGCCACCACAAATGCGCCGTAGGTAAGAGTGACGGCAGTGACGGTCAGCAATAAAACGATAAAAATTTTGCGCCCCAGCATGGTGGGCCACTTTAATGATATTTACACAGATTTACAAAGCAAAAAGCGCCGGGGAAACGGCGCTTTTTTCGCATGGTTCGTATAGCGTTATCGGCGATCCTATCTTAGTCCACTGGGTATGCCGTGTCTTTGCTCGCACTTCGAGTTATCGCGAGTGACTTCTCCGGTTCTGTTATCAATTCTTATGTCACGGTCACAATGGCCTTGATAAGCAGCTCTGGCTCTTGCGTATTGTTCGCATAGCCTGCCGGTACTTCTGCCAGTCAGGAGAGCGCCGGCGGCGGCTCCCAAGCCACTATCCTCGAATTGATGCCCGAGAAGCGCCCCTGCAACGTTGCCGCCAAGTTCGCATGCGGCTTTTGCTGCTCTGCCTGCTTCTCGCGGGGTCATGTTTAGACCATCGCTCCCTGGCGCACATGATGCTGTAAAAAGAGTGACGCCGAGTAGTCCGGCTGTGGCTAATTGAGTATAGCGTTTACTTAAGTTAAACATAACACACCTCTTCGCTAAGTATTAAAGTTTCGTTAAATTCTATGTTATTCAATCTATGCCATTATGGTAGTGAGCGTCAAGAAAAAATTTACATAATGTTAACGCTATATAAAATTTCATTGTTTTTCAATAGGATATTGTGCGGCACTCTCGCGCCTAAATGTCGATATCTTCGACAAATTCGGCGTGATCCTGGATAAAACGGAAGCGGGCTTCCGCATTTTTGCCCATCAGCCGGTCGACAAGGTCGTCGACCTGCTCGCGGGATTGTATGGCCTGCGCGGCACTATCGACCATCTCTCCGTCTTCGTCGAGCGCCATTTCCTCTGTAATGCCCAGCGCGGCCATAGCATCGGGCAGGCTGACGCGGATCAGCATGCGGGTCGCCGGGTTCATCGTCGTGTCCTTCAGCTGTCTGGCCGGCATTTCGCCAAGCCCTTTAAAGCGGCTGACCTCCACTTTTTTCTTCGCTTTGAAGACGGTGGCCATCAGCTCGTCCTTCTGCGCATCGTCCATTGCATATTCGCTAAGGGCGCCGCTGACAAGGCGGTAGAGCGGCGGCTGGGCGAGATACAGCCGCCCTTGTTCGATTAACGGCCGCATCTGCGTATAAAAGAAAGTAATCAGCAATGCGGCGATATGCGCCCCATCGACATCGGCGTCGGTCATGATAATGACCTTGTCATAGCGCAGCTTGTCGATATCGCATTCAAGCCCGGTGCCGCAGCCAAGAGCCTGCGTCAGGTCCTGAATTTCCTGGTTGGCGCGGATTTTATCGCGGGTGGCGCTGACGACGTTAAGGATCTTGCCGCGCAGGGGCAGGACTGCCTGTGTTTCACGGCTGCGGGCCTGTTTGGCGCTGCCGCCGGCACTGTCGCCCTCAACTATGAAAATCTCGGTGCCCTCGGCAGCAGAGCGGGTGCAATCCGCCAGCTTGCCGGGCAGGCGCAGCTTGCGGGTGGCCGATTTGCGGGCCATCGCCTTGTCTTCACGGCGGCGCTGGCGTTCATCGGCGAGGTCGATAATATATTGCAGGAGCTGCTGCGAGGCGGCTGTATCGCTCGACAGCCAGTGATCGAAATGATCCTTGATGACCTGATCCACAAGACGCGTTACCTCGGCATTGGCCAGCTTATCCTTGGTCTGGCCCTGGAATTGCGGTTCGCGGATGAAGATCGACAGCAGGGTCGCCGCCGTACCGGTGACGTCTTCGGCGGTGATATTTGCGGCTTTCTTGCTGCCGATCATCTCGCCAAACGCTTTCAGGCTGCGGGTAAGGGCGCTGCGAAGCCCCTGTTCGTGCGTGCCGCCCTGCGGTGTGGGCACGGTATTACAATAGGAATGGGTAAAGCCGTCACCGGCGGTGGGCCAGGCGATCGCAAACTCTATGCGTCCGGCGTCGTCGGGCAGCTCGGCCATACCGCTGAACGGGGCCGGGGTGACGGTTTTCCGCTCCTTAAGCGATGTATGAAGAAAATCAAGCAAGCCATTGGGAAATTTAAAAATTTCCTCTGCAGGAATCTTGCTGTCTTCTTTCATCAGCGCCGGACTGCAGGTCCAGCGAATTTCAACACCGCGGAACAGGTAAGCTTTGGAGCGCGCCATCTGGTACAGCCAGGCCGGTTTCAGCCGGGCTTTGGATCCGAAAATCTCCGGGTCGGGGCGGAACCAGACGGTTGTGCCGCGCCGGTTGCTGACGGTGCCGAGCTTTTCAAGCTTGCTGGTTGCGTGTCCCTTGCTAAAGCTTTGTTTATAAAGCTGTTTATCACGTGCGACTTCAACCCACATCTCTTCCGACAGGGCATTCACAACGGAAATGCCGACGCCGTGCAGGCCGCCGGACGTCTGGTAGACCTTGCCGCTGAACTTGCCGCCGGAGTGCAGTGTCGTAAGGATCACCTCCAGCGCCGATTTCCCGGGATAGCGCGGATGCTCGTCAATCGGGATGCCACGGCCGTTATCACGGATCGTAATGCTGTGATCTTCATGCAGCTCGATCTCTATACGGTCGGCAAAACCGGCGACCGCTTCGTCCATCGAGTTATCGAGAATTTCGCCGACGAGATGATGCAGCGCACGCTCGTCGGTGCCGCCAATATACATGCCGGGCCGCTTGCGGACAGGCTCAAGCCCCTCAAGAACCTCGATATCTGCGGCGTCGTAGCTGTCTTGCTTCTTTGCCGTATTGTTACTAAACAGGTCGTTCATTGTAGGTCCCGGCGGCTTACGGATGGCTTTATCAGGCCATATGCGTTATATGAATTAAGATAGATAGCTGAATGAAACAGGCTTGGAAAGCCTAAAATCAAGGCTTTCCGGAGATAACGGGGACAAAATATGGCCGAAAGGCAGGCTGCCAGCATATTGTTTAACAAGGCAAAGGGGCGGCGCATTACGGCGAAAGTCACGCCGATGCCGGCCGATACGATTGCCGACCGGATTATCAGCGCCGGCTGGCTGCTCTCGCAGATGGATCTCGCGGGTGGTAACCGTGCGTATAAATACGCCGGCGGCCGTGCTGTAACAGTCGGGCTTGATTCGATGGAATTCAAGGCACCGGTCTATATCGGTGATGAAGTATCGATCTATACCGAGATTGTCCGGCAGGGTACGAGTTCGATGGCGATCAAAATCGAAGCGTTCGCCGAGCCGCGCGCCGGTGGCACGGCAACCAAGGTCACCGAAGGCTTGTTTACGTTCGTGCATATTGACGAGGACGGTAAGCCGGCTCCTCTGGACGGTACGAAGTCCAGATCTGCGGCCAGGACGTCCAAAGCATCGCAAACGGAGATTCGTAAAAGTGAACCGGTGTTGCGGCAGGGGCAGGAACTATCCATCCGGACTGTGCCGTTTCCGCGCGATAAAAACCATAATGGTGATATTTTCGGCGGTTGGGTATTGGCGCAGATGGATTTGGCGGGCGCTTTGCGGGCGCGGAAATTTACCGGTCACCGCGCGGTTCCGGTCGCGATAGATGCCATGACTTTTCACCGCCCGCTGACGGTTCATGATGAGGTCAGTTTTTATACTGAGATCAAGACGGTTGGCCGGACATCTGTTACAATTAATGTAGAGGCGTGGGCGCTTAAGGAAGATCTGTCGAAATATGAAAAGGTTACGGAAGGCTCGTTTACTTATGTCGCCATTGACCGGGACAGAAAGCCAGTGCCGCACGGTTGTCCATCGCTGTAGAGATTGCTGAAGAGGTTGTGATGAGGTTTGTCCTAGGAAAGCTTGGTTTGTTTAAAGCCGTCATTGCGGTGGGGTTTGTGGCGGCTCTCTGCCTGTCCCTGCCTGTCTTTGCCCTGCCCAAAGACGTGAATTTGCAGAAGATTAGTAAAATCCCTTCTTTTCACGAAGAACTGACCGAAGAGAGTTTCCTGCAAAATAGTGAGTTGCATGAAGAGGAGCCGCTTGGCGACCGCTTTCTGGCATACCAGGTCCGGTTGCCGCGGGGCTGGCAGAGAACAACGTCCGCTGAGCAGTACAAGGGCAAGCAGCTTGAAGAGGCCGGCCTGAGTCAGCGTATTCTGGGACAGGTTGCACGATATGTTGGTCCTGGTCGTATTGACTCGATCAGTAAGTTTGAGATTGAGGCGCTGAACCTTGATCACGAAGTGACGGCGCGCAACTGGTTTATGAACGAAATTCTGGCCCGCGGGTTTTCTCTGGAGGGAATGCAGGTCGAGTCGGACAAGCGGGTAGAGGCTCTGTACGTTCTGGTCGAAGCCGATACGGCCTATGTCGTGCGTTCTGTTGCAGAAATTAACGGCCCGCGGATGATCGTAGCGTCATATTATGTGCCGGATAATCACTGGGAAGAGGAACGCGCCTATCAGCAGCGGGCGATTGAGTCGTTCCGTTTTGTCTCACCGGAAAAGTCGCGGATCGAAATGACCCGCAGCTATTCGTTTCTTGATTTGCTTAGTTTTGAATATCCGAGTTCATGGAAACTGGTAGCGCCCAATATATTTGATATTCAGGGGATGGAAGCCAAACTCGTTTATTCGCCAAATGAGCGCATTCTCGGCGGAGAAATGTATATCAGTATTATCTCGGTTGAGTTTGAAGACATGTTTTATGAAGAGGTTGCCTATCTCAAGGAACGGTTGAACGATATGGGCCTGAACCTGGGTGAGCTGATGGAGCAGCCGGACAACTACGTTTTCAATGATCATATTTATTATGGATACGTAGAGGTTTATCGCGCCTATGACCCGCAAGGTATGAAACAGGAGCATGAATACTGGCTGGCGATCATGGAAGAGGACCGGTACCTGTACCTGGTGACAATGCTGACCCCCAGCCGTAACAATGAGTTTTATGGCTGGGCGCGTAACGAGGAAGCTTTCAAGACCGTGATCGAGAGCTTTGCGCTCTGATCTTTAAAACACGGCTTTTCAGGCAATAGGCATGAGGCATGGAATATAAAAAACCCGGCAGTCTGCAGCAGGTGCCGGGTTTTTTTGTATGTGATAGATGTGTCTTACGATGAGTAGTACAGCATGAACTCGATCGGGTGCGGCATGGTCTCGAACGCATCGATCTCTTCCATCTTCAGCTCGATATAGCCTTCCAGCGCGTCCGTCGTGAAGACATCACCCTTGAGCAGGAACTCGTGATCCGCCTTGAGCGCTTCGATGGCTTCGCGCAGAGAACCGCAGACGGTCGGTACGTTAGCCAGCTCCTGTTCGGGTAGATCGTAAAGGTTCTTATCCATGGCTTCGCCCGGGTGGATCTTGTTTTCAATGCCGTCAAGACCGGCCATCAGCATGGCCGCGAAGGCGAGATAGCTGTTGGCCGTCGCATCGGGGAAGCGGACTTCGATCCGTTTGCCGTTCGGTGACGGGGCATAGGGGATCCGGCAGGATGCAGAGCGGTTGCGCTGCGAGTATGCCAGCAGCACCGGCGCTTCATAGCCCGGTACGAGCCGCTTGTAACTGTTGGTCGACGGGTTGGTGAAGGCGTTCAATGCGCGCGCATGCTTGATAATCCCGCCAATGTAGTACAGGCAGCTCTCTGACAGGTCGGCATATTCATTACCGGCGAACAGCGGTTTGCCGCCCTTGAACAATGACTGGTGACAGTGCATGCCCGAACCGTTATCGCCGTAGATCGGCTTCGGCATGAAGGTTGCCGTCTTGCCGTAAGCGTGGGCGACGTTGTGCACGACATATTTATAAAGCTGCATATTGTCAGCACAATCGGTCAGGGTCGAGTACTTGATGCCCAGCTCGCACTGGCTCGGCGCGACTTCATGGTGGTGTTTTTCAACCGGCACGCCCATATGACTCATGACCGTGACCATTTCGGCGCGGATGTTCGACAGGCTATCGACCGGCGCTTCGGGGAAGTAACCACCCTTGACGTTCGGGCGGTGGCCCAAATTGCCGCCGTCATACTCGGTGCCGCGGTTATAAGGACCTTCTTCACTATCGACGCGGTAGCCGACATGGTTCATATCGACATTGACCCGGACGTCTTCGAAGATAAAAAACTCGGCTTCCGGACCGACATTAATTGTATCGGCGATGCCGGTTTTTTTAAGATAGTCTTCAGCAGCCTTGGCGATAGAGCGGGGGTCGCGGGTATAGGGCTTGCCGGTTGCGGGTTCCAGGACGTCACAGAAGACCTTCATTGTCGGCTGGGCCGAGAACGGGTCGATGCACCATTTGGTCACATCCGGCATCAGGATCATGTCCGACTCGTTAATGCTCTTCCAGCCGGCGATTGAGGAGCCGTCAAAATAAATGCCGTTTTCAATCAGGTCCTTGTCAATCGAGTCCAGATGTTGTGCTGTATGCTGCCATTTACCGCGCATATCGCTGAAATTGAAATCGACAAACTGGATTTCATGCTCTTCCAGCGCTTTTAGAAAGTCGCTGGTATTCTTGCTGGTGAAATTTGTGGGTGATTTGGTTTTCAAAGCTGTTGCGCTCATAATGATTCCTCGTCAGAATTTTGCATTGCACCTATGTGTCCTGCGCATATCAGTTATGCACAAAGTGACTGTTAACATAGGCTGAGCACCGTGTCTACAGAAATAAGGAAGTTTTTTGCGTTTTGGTCTGGACAAAACTTGACCGCACAACCCATAAAAGGATAGAGAAACATACCTTGCCTTCGGGCGCGTTTCTTGTGGCGGCTGTAGCTCAGTGGTAGAGCACTCGGTTGTGGTCCGAGTTGTCGCGGGTTCGAACCCCGTCAGCCGCCCCACTTTCTATTTTCACTATACTCGCGATTGTCTGTGTAGCCGGTGATTTCGGAGTCATTATAGGGGCATCTTCTGCCATAGTTTGTGTTAATATTACGTAAATTTAATGCCTGTATAATGCTAATAAATCAGTGTTTTCGTGAAACGTGGCGTGATCTGTGAATAGTATACAGGAAATATTTAATCAAATAGTTGAAGGAACGGTCCAGCCCGTCAATGATCTCGATTTCGGCGATGCTTCGTACGATCCGGAGGCTAGTATCGACGAAATCATTGCCAAGAACAAAGTGGTTGTTTTTGGCGATGTAGACCATGATTCGCGGGCTCTTCGAGAAGAGGTGGGCGCATATATATCGACACATAAACCCGAAAACTTTATAACTGAAATTAATGACGAGACTTTTCAAGACCGATATGACGCACTGTATGAGTCCGGCAGTCTTAACCTTGATGAAATAGATCCTGCGCATGTGGCTGCGATCCAAAATGGGAGCGACATTACGTTTGCCGACCCGCGCACCTTGGAATTCAAGATTGATATAGTTGATCGGTATGAACAGGGTCTAGAATCTTTAAACTCGACGTTTAACAGTTTTGCGCGCCTGATATTACCCGAGTATACACGTGATGCAGAAATATCTGCGGAGCAGGAGGTCATAGACACGTTTGCAGTGGTCGATCTGGCGTTTGCAAATAAGATAATGGAAAATGCTGAAGAACAAGGCCAGAGCTTCGTTTGGGTTGGCTCTAACCATGTTAATGGTATCAAGGGAAATTTAGAGGGCTTTGGTCATTCGTCAGTGGACCAAGAGCAAGCGGCCTATATTCATATGTACCCCGTTAATCAGGACGCGTACGATCAACTGCAGGAATACGGTATATTTGAAGTGAACGGCATTTATATTGTCCCAGTTTTGGACACGGAAGAAACTGGTAATAGCCTTGGCAGCTTTATTGAGCATCTTGATACAGTGCCCGGCCACACACCGAACGAAAATTTCGCTTCGTGGTTTGCATACAAATATGGTCATTTAGACCTTGATCAAGACGCTTACACTGCTGATGATCTTGATAAGATCGCAAAGGCTGATTTTTCACCCTAAACTTCTTCTTACCCCTTTATCAGGTTTAAGCTTATCCGGGAGATATCCCTGTTGGTGCAGTTTCGGTAACTGTGAACCCTTTTTCCATTGCAGGGGCGGCTTCATCGCGACTAAGACCCAGCCCTTCATTAACCCTGTTTGTGATGCGGTCTATATTAACGGCCAGACCGCGGGCCAGGGAACCGTCAAGATCGTCAATACCATGCTCCGCCAGCACCTGCCCGGCTGTCTCAAGTAACGCTTCGGAAGGCTCGCTGATGCCGTCGGTGCTCGCTTCGTACGCTTTGCCCATTTCCGCACTTGCAATAATAACTTCTTCTTTATCTAAGATGCCGTCATCAAGAAAGCCTTCAAGGCCCGCCTTGGTCAGGTTTTCAGATATCTCTTGTAACTGGTTGGAATCCACGTCGTCAACGTTTAGATCATCGACATAGCTGAGAGCATACTTCCAGGTACTCATCAGGTCTTCGCCCGTTACAGGCGCGTCTTGTGCCGCAGCCAGCTGTTGTGCTTCCGCAGGTATGGCCGATATATCTATATTGGTTTCCTGACCTTGCGCTTCCTGCCACTGCGCGTAGCCATATAGGAGCATCTGCATATAGGTCAGTTGTTGTTGATCTGCGGCGATATTATTACCGGCTAATGAATCAGCGTTTCTCTCGTTTTCGCCGGAAGCGGAAGGGGCTTCCGTTTCATCGCCCTGCAAAGAGTCATTCATTACACACACCTCTTCAATATTTTATAATTAGAAATATTCTAAGCGTTGCACCATTAATGAATGGTTAAAATTTAGTAAATATTTGTATCGCTATTTTGAATATGGGTGTGAATATTGCATACACGGCCTCTTGAAACTAAACCCGTATTCGTGTTTTTGTTTGTTGCAGCGATCAAAGAACCAGTATGAAATTTATCGGGAAAAGCGATGTTTCTGGGATTACGAGATACACAAGGCGAAGAGGCCGGGCCGGGTACCGAAGTCCTGTCGAACGCGCAGATGCGTGAGGCCGACCGGCAGACGATAGAAAATGGTGTGCCGGGCTATGACCTGATGACGGCGGCGGGGCAGGCGGTGGCGAATATTGTGCACGAGCGTTATCCCGGTCATCATGTGGTGGTTCTGTGCGGTCCCGGTAATAATGGCGGTGACGGCTTTGTTGCGGCACTGTTCCTGGAAGATCTTGGCCATGATATTACGCTGTTTAGTCTTGTGCCGAAGCGCAAATACAAGGGCGATGCCCGCCAGGCGCTGAAAGAGTGGGGCGGCCAGCCGCTTGCTTTCAACCAGGATACGCCGGCGCCGGAGGGGCCTGTCGTTGTGATTGATGCGTTGTTTGGTACGGGCTTGTCAAAACCCCTCGGAGCGCCGGTTGCCGATATGTTCGCTGCGATAAAAACGCAGGGCTGGCCGATCGTGGCCGTTGATATTCCCAGCGGTGTTGATGGCGATACGGGACAGGCAGACCCGCAGGCGCCTGAAGCGGCACATACTGTTACGTTTTTCCGCAAGAAGCGCGGCCATGTGCTGATGCCAGGTATGGCGCAGTGCGGCCAAATCAGCGTTCATGATATCGGTATTGATGATGCGGTTTTGGCGGATACCGGTTTTGACCTGTGGGACAATGATCCGGCTTTGTGGCGCGACCGGTTACCGTCACCGCAGGGGGGCGGGCACAAATACAGCCGTGGCCATATCGTGGTGCTGGGCGGTGAACAGATGACCGGCGCCGCGCGGATGGTTTCGGAGGCTGCTATGCGCAGCGGGGCAGGGCTATGCACAATTGCGGCGGCGCAGAGCGCGGCCGATGTCTATAAACGCGCTGCTGCGCATGTGCTTTATGAACCTTTGGATGGCGGCTATGAAGCTTTTGGCAAACATCTGACGGATGAACGCCGCAATGTTGCCGTACTCGGACCGGGCGCGGGACTGGATGACAGGCAAGGGCTGCGCGCAGCAGTGTCAGATGTATTGGCGGCAGGCCGGGCGGCGGTTCTGGATGCTGACGCGCTGACATGTTTTGCCGGCGAAGATGTAAAGGCATTTTATAATACCCTGCATGGGCGCTGTGTCCTGACGCCGCATGAAGGTGAGTTCGCCAGGCTTTTCCTTGATCTGTCCGGCGGCAAGATCGAAAGGGCACAGCAGGCAGCGGACAGGACAGGGGCGGTGATAGTGCTTAAGGGGCCG
The DNA here is from genome assembly GCA_964445195.1 of uncultured Micavibrio sp. Classification (GTDB taxonomy): domain Bacteria; phylum Pseudomonadota; class Alphaproteobacteria; order Micavibrionales; family Micavibrionaceae; genus UM-FILTER-47-13. Next base: position 42,107 of record CAYUKA010000016.1, read on the forward strand.
GATACAGTGATTGCTATGCCGGGTCACAAGCCGGTCGTGAACACGCACGCCACGCCCTGGCTGGCAACCGCCGGGGCGGGTGACGTGCTGGCCGGGATCATCGCCGGTCTTATGGCGCAGGGAATGGAGTCTTTTGATGCGGCCTGCGCCGGTGCCTGGCTGCACGGTGAGGCGGCGCTTCGCAAGGGGCCGGGCCTCGTTGCGCCGGATATTATTGAGGTACTTCCGACTGTTTTGCGTGACTTAGCATGAATTTTCTTGATTTTTGGTGGCTTACAGCCTGATATAGGGGCCGATGCGGATGTGGTGAAATTGGTAGACACGCTAGATTTAGGTTCTAGTGCCGCAAGGCGTGGGGGTTCAAGTCCCTCCATCCGCACCACAATATTGCTGTACTATGCACGCAGGTCTTTACAGAACGCCCCGCCCGCGTTAAAAGGGCAGGAAATTGAAAGGTAACAAGGTTTTATCATTATGCAGGTTAAAGAATTAAAGAATGAAGGTCTGAGCGTTGAACTGGAGATCACGGTCGAAGCGGGCGATATTGACAAGCAGGTTGATGCAAAGCTGCAGGAATACGGCAAGACGCTGAAATTACCGGGGTTCCGCGCCGGTAAGGTGCCGCTGAACCTGTTGAAGCAGCGCTACGGTAAGGCGGTTCTGGGCGAGGTGCTTGAGCAGGCTGTGAATAACAGCACGCAAAAAGCCCTGATTGACAAGAACCTGAAGCCGGCTCTTCAGCCGAAAATTGAAGTGAAAGAGTTCGATGAAGGCAAAGACCTTATTTACACGATGGAGATTGAGGTTCTGCCGGAATTTGAAGTTGTCGACCTGAAAACCGTATCGGTTGAAAAGCTCGTGTCCAAGGTTGAGCCGAAGGCGCTGGACGAAGCGCTGGAGCGTATCGCGAAACAGCATGGTGACAGCAAAGCGGTAGAACGCGCGGCCAAGAAGGGCGATATCGTGTTGATCGACTTCCACGGCAAGACCAGGGATGACGGGGTTGAGCATCCGGGCATGCATAGCCATGATCACAAGCTTGAGCTTGGCAGTGGCCAGTTTATCGGCGACTTTGAGGAGCAGCTGACCGGTAAGAAAGCCGGTGATAAGCTTGATGTCGAGGTTACGTTCCCCGACCCGTATCATTCGGCGGAGCTGGCCGGCCGTGATGCCGTATTTGCGGTTGATGTCAAGGAAGTACAGGAACAGGTGCCGTCGGAGATCAATGATGACTTTGCCAAAAAGCTCGGTCTTGAAGACGAAGCGGCCCTGAAAAAAGCCGTTGAAGAACAAATGCAGGCTGAATACGACCAGGTCAGCCGCATGAAGCTTAAGCGCGCCCTGCTGGATATTCTGGACGAGCAGCATGATTTCGACGTGCCGCCAGGTATGCTGGAGATGGAATATTCCAACATTCGCCAGCAAATCTCGATTGAAAAGCCGGACCAGGTCGAAGACGGCGAGTTGAAGCTGTCCGAAGAGGAAGAAGACGAGTTGCATGCGATTGCCGAGCGGCGTGTTCGCCTCGGTATGATCCTGTCCGAAGTCGGCCGGGCGAATAACATCCAGGTCAGCGATCAGGAATTACAGCGGGCAGTGATCAGTGAAGCGCAGCGTTATCCGGGGCAGGAAGCGCAGATCTTTGAATATTACAAGAACACGCCACAGGCGCTGGAAGCCCTGCGCGCGCCGGTCTTCGAAGACAAGGTTGTCGATTTCATTGTCGAACTCGCAGACATCAGGGAGAAGGAAGTCACGCTTGATGAGCTGACCGCCGAGAACGAAGACGAGGCCTATGAAGGCAAGAGCAAGTCTAAAACCAGGAAAAAGGCACCGGCGAAAAAAGCGGCCTCTAAAAAAGAGGCCCCTAAAAAAGAGGAGAGCGGTGACGGCGAACAGAAAAAAGCCCCGACCGCGAAAAAGAAAAGTGCCGGCACGAAAGCCAAGAAAGCGTCCTGATCTTCAGGGCTGACTTTAGGGCTGCGGACAAAATCCTTATTCACTCTTGAACAAACCGTATTCGCAGGATACGGTTTGTTTTGTATGAACCACAAGGCATCCTAGCGAAAAGGCACAGATCAAATGACAGAGCGCGATCCTATTAATACCTTCTATGATTATCTGGTTCCGACCGTGATCGAGCAAACCAACCGCGGTGAGCGGGCTTACGATATTTACTCCCGCCTGCTGAAGGAGCGCATCATTTTCCTGACCGGCGAAGTCAATGACCAGGTTTCAGCCCTGATCTGTGCGCAGCTTCTGTTCCTGGAGTCTGAAAACCCGAAGAAAGATATCTCGTTTTACATCAACTCGCCGGGCGGCGTTGTGACCTCGGGCCTCGCGATGTATGACACAATGCAGTACATCAAGCCGGAAGTGTCCACCGTTTGTATCGGTCAGGCCGCGTCGATGGGCTCGCTGTTATTGACCGCTGGTGCGAAGGATAAGCGCTTTGCCCTGCCGCATGCGCGGATCATGATCCACCAGCCGCATGGCGGCGCGCAGGGTCAGGCAACGGATATCGAGATCCAGGCCAAGGAAATCCTGCGTTTGCGGGCCAAGCTCAATGAAATTTACGTCAATCACACGGGCCAGAAACTAACCGTGATTGAAAAGGCCATGGACCGCGATAACTTCATGTCGGCAGAAGAAGCCCAGAAATTCGGCCTGATCGACAAGGTAGTCGATTCTCGTATTGAGGAACCTGAAAGCGGTAAGAAATAGGGCGCATGCCAGGCATCTCTTTTCCAGTCCCTTGATTTGGCCTGTGTCCGTTCCATGTCCTATACTGAATCGTATATGAAGGGTTGATAGTGGCAATAGACTGTTAAGGCCCTTATATTATACTAATATGAATGTTCAGGGTGGTGCGTGATGATGCGCCACTCACCTAATCTACAAAAGGCGGGCTGTAGTATGATTGGATTATCCTCAAAAGAGAGTTTGTTGCCGGTATTGCCGTTGCGGGACATCGTTGTGTTTCCGCATATGATCGTGCCGCTGTTTGTCGGGCGCGAGCGTTCGGTCAAGGCGCTGGAGCATGTTATGCAGGAGGACAAACAAATCCTTTTGGTGACCCAGAAATCACCGGCGCATGACGATCCAGGGCCGGAGCAGCTTTATGACGTAGGGACTGTGGGCGCGATCCTGCAATTACTGAAGCTGCCGGACGGTACCGTGAAGGTTCTGGTCGAAGGCAGCCGCCGTGTCAAAATCAGGAAATATGAGGAAAAGGCCGGTTTCCTGCAGGCCATGACCGAGGACGTTAAGGACGAAACGCCGGATAGCCCGGAACTTGAGGCGCTGGCGCGGACCGTGTCATCGGAGTTTGAGCAGTATGTAAAGCTGAACAAGAAAATTCCGCCGGAAGTGATTGTGTCGATTAACCAGATCGAGGAACCGTCGAAGCTGGCCGATACGATTGCGGCGCACCTCGCGCTGAAGATTGATGAAAAGCAGGAGCTTCTGGCTTTTGCCAACACGGCCGACCGGCTGGAGAAAATCTATGCGCTGATGGAAGGTGAGATCGGTGTCCTGCAGGTCGAAAAGCGCGTGCGTAACCGCGTTAAACGCCAGATGGAAAAGACCCAGCGCGAATATTATCTGAACGAGCAGATGAAGGCGATTCAGAAAGAGTTGGGTGATGAGAATGGCTTTGATGAGCTTGAGGAACTGGCCAACAAGATCGAGGAAACCAAGCTGTCGAAGGAAGCGCGGGAAAAAGCTGAGCAGGAGCTGAAAAAGCTGCGCCAGATGAGTCCGATGTCGGCCGAAGCGACAGTCGTTCGCAATTATCTGGACTGGGTCCTTTCTGTGCCGTGGCAAAAGCGGACACGGGTGCGCAAGGATATGAAAGCCTCGCAAAAGATACTCGACAAGGATCATTACGGGCTGGAGAAAGTTAAAGATCGCATTCTCGAATATCTGGCGGTCCAGACCCGCAGCAAGAAAGTCAAAGGACCGATCTTGTGCCTTGTTGGTCCGCCGGGTGTTGGTAAAACCTCGCTGGGGCAATCGATTGCGAAATCGACCAACCGGAACTTCGTTCGTATGTCCCTGGGGGGGGTGCGCGATGAAAGTGAGATTCGTGGTCATCGCCGGACCTATATCGGCGCCCTGCCGGGCAAGATTATCCAGGGTATGAAAAAGGCCGATGCCAGCAACCCGTTGTTCCTGCTTGATGAGATTGACAAGCTCGGCTCTGACTGGCGCGGTGACCCGAGTTCTGCGCTGATTGAGGTGCTTGATCCGGAACAAAATGACAAGTTCAACGACCATTACCTGGAGCTTGATTACGATTTGTCGGACGTGATGTTCGTCTGCACGGCGAACACGACGGCAAGCCTGCCGCGGCCCCTGCTGGACCGGATGGAGCTTATCCGCATTTCGGGGTATACGGAGGACGAAAAACTGGAGATCGTCAAGCGGCACCTGCTGCAAAAGCAAATGGATGCGGCGGGGCTGAAGAAAGGCGAGTTCACGATTAACGATAACGCGATCCGCCATCTGATCCGCTACTATACCCGCGAGGCCGGTGTGCGGAACCTTGAGCGTGAGATTGCCAATCTCTGCCGCAAGGCCATCAAGGACATCCTGATGAAGGGTAAGAAGCGCGTGAATATCACGATGCGCAATATTGAGACTTATGCCGGTGTGCGTCGCTTCCGCTATGGCGAAGTCGAGGAACGCGATCGCGTTGGCGTTGTTAACGGTCTGGCCTATACCGAAGTAGGCGGCGACCTGCTCTCGATTGAAGCCGTGATTATGCCGGGCAAGGACGGCAAGGTGACGACGACCGGTAACATCAAGGAAGTGATGAAGGAGTCGATTACCGTTGCCGAAATGCTGACCAAATCGCGGGCGCGGCAGTTTGGTATTGATTTTGAAGAGCTGAATAAAACCAGTATTCACGTTCATGTGCCTGAGGGCGCGACGCCAAAAGACGGCCCTTCTGCCGGGGCGGCGATGACGACGGCGATTATTTCGGCGTTGAGTGGTATTGAAATACGCCGCGATATTGCCATGACCGGCGAGATTAACCTGCGGGGATATGTGACGGCGATTGGCGGGCTGAAGGAAAAGCTGCTGGCGGCCTTGCGCGGCGGCATCGTGAAAGTCCTGATCCCGAAAGACAATGAGAAGGATCTCGCCGAGATCCCGGACAAGGTCAAGAAAGGGCTGGAGATTGTTCCGGTGAACACTATTGAGGAAGTGCTGGCGCATGCTTTGATCCGATTACCCGATCCCTTGCCGGAAGATAGTGATGAAAAAATTGAGCCTATTGCTTCAAAAACTGCAGAAAATAAGGGCGAAGGCGTAATTCGCCATTGAAACCGGTTTCATATAAGCGTATAAATGATTCGTCGGAAGCGTTGCTAGCCGTGCATTAGAGCATACTAAAGCGCTTCGGGCCGGATATTTTATTTTATGAATATCTGCTTGTTTTAGTGAACGACGTTAACTCCAACAAAGGGGATTCCAGTGAATAAACAAGAACTTGTAAACGAAGTGGCGAAAAAAGCCGACCTGCCGAAAACAAAAGCACAAGCTGCTGTTGAAGCGATTTTCGAGAGCATCAAGCTGACTCTGAAAAAAGGTGGTGAAGTTCGTCTGGTTGGTTTCGGTACTTTTGCTGTTGCCAAGCGTGCCGCTACAACCGGCCGTAACCCGCGTACCGGCGAAAAAATCAACATTCCGGCTTCCAAGCAGCCGAAATTCAAGCCCGGTAAAGAGCTTAAAGAAGCTGTTAACAAGTAATCTGCTTGTTCAGTTATTGAATTTATGCTTCGGCCTTGCATACATGTGCGGGGCCGAAGTTTTATTTATGGCATTATTTTGTCTAGGCTCGCCGGTTCACAATGTTTGGAAATGGTGGGCAGTGACGGGCTCGAACCGCCGACCCTCTCGGTGTAAACGAGATGCTCTCCCAACTGAGCTAACTGCCCTCTCGTAAAAAGAGTGCTTAGAAATAACCGGAATTCATGGGAATTTCAAGTTTATATAGTTTCAAATTGAAATTTATCGCAGAAGGGGGCAACCTAGAGATAGATAAAAATAATCATAAATAATATCCATAATTAATGTGGAAGTAATGTTATTCTTATAAAATAGTTAAGGAATGGTATAATGCCACGGGTCATAGGGGTCAAAGAGTAGTGAGTGATATCAGCGGGTTAAATCCCGAGCAAGCCGATGAAGTTATGAATTTTGCACTTGATTATTACATCAAGCGGCATGATATCGTATTCCGTAAATTAAAGCATGCCCGCGATGCCACCAAGCAGAGCATCGAAGTCATTGACAACCAAACACCAGAAGATGTGTCCGAACTCGCTGGTATTAAAAAGGACGAGATCGAAGCCTATGACGAAATGTGGCGGGGCATTCTGGATATTTTTAAACAGGCCGGTGTTTCTGAGGACGACCTTGGTAAAATCGAACAGACACTGACCCTGATTCCCTCTCTGATTAAAAAATATTACGATTTGCGGCTCGAACAGGACAAAGTTTTGCAGACCCTGATGGCCGAAGTTGAGTCTGATGAATATAAAAAGGCCGTAGCGTTCGTACATAATCTGCAGAGACGGCCTGATCTCATGTCCGGCCTGCCGGCGGAGGAGTTTGATAGTGTCATGAAAGCCTACGAAACAAGTGGCGATAGCAAAGTCGATGCCTTCCTGCATAAGCCAATGTCACGTTTACGTAAAGCGTAGGCTTGTTTTGCTGCGCCGCGCATAGAATTTCTCTTCGCTCTGCTCCATAAAGATAATCATCAGATTCAACAGGGAGTTTGCTTTTATGATTGTCGGATGCCCCAAGGAAATCAAAGCGCAGGAATACCGTGTTGGGCTTGTACCGTCTTCGGTGCGTGAGTATGTGGCGCACGGCCATAAAGTCATCATGGAGACCGGGGCCGGCGCAGGGATTAATTTCACCGACCAGGATTATATAGAAGCAGGTGCTGAAATTCGCGAAAGTGCGCAGGCGGTTTTCGATGAAGCGGATATGATCATCAAGGTGAAGGAACCGCAGCCGGCTGAATGTAAAATGCTGCGTGAAGGGCAAATCCTGTTCACCTATCTTCATTTGGCGGCCGACCCCGAACAGGCGAAAGGGCTGATGGACTCAGGCTGTATCGCCATTGCTTATGAAACTGTGACGGGCCGGGGCGGAAAGGGGTTGCCCCTGCTGGCCCCGATGAGCGAAGTCGCCGGACGTCTGTCAGTTGTGGTTGGTTCACATTACCTGCAAAAACATATGGGCGGCACCGGGCGGTTAATATGCGGTGTACCGGGGGTTTTGCCGGCAAAGGTGCTTGTGATTGGCGGCGGGGTCGCCGGTTTTAATGCGGCGCGGATTGCCGTCGGTATGGGCGCTGATGTAACGATTCTTGAAAAAGACCATGACCGGATTCGTTTCCTCGACGATTATTTCCGTGGCCAGGCGGATGTCGTTTATTCCAGCCTCGATTACATTGAAAAGACGGCGCCGCATATGGATCTGATCATTGGTGCGGTCCTGATCCCCGGTGCCTCGGCCCCGAAACTGGTGACAAAAGACATGCTGAAGGCTATGGCGCCCGGTACAGTTATTGTGGATATTGCGATCGATCAGGGTGGGTGCTTTGAAACCAGTAAGCCGACCACGCATGACGACCCGGTCTATGTGATCGATGACGTCGTTCATTATTGCGTGGCGAATATGCCGGGGGCTGTACCATTATCCTCGGCTTTGGCATTGAACCACGCCGTTTTGCCTTATGGCCTGAAGCTTGCGGATCAGGGCTGGAAGCAGGCTTTGTTATCGGATCCTGACCTGCGGCATGGCCTGAATGTATGTCAGGGTGATATTACCTATCAAAGTGTCGCCGAGTCGCTTGATTTACCGTATAATCCACACCCCGAAGCCTTGGCGGCCTAGGCGTCTGCTTATAGAAGATGGAGCCGGAATTGTTATTGACAGGGCAGGGGGTAGTTCTGTAAGAAGAAGCCTCTACGTTTGCGGGCGTAGTTCAGTTGGTTAGAACGCCGGCCTGTCACGCCGGAGGTCGCGGGTTCAAGTCCCGTCGCTCGCGCCATAATAAAAACAATCACTTGTCCTGAATATACGGAAAATAATTGGCCCCTCGGGGCCGTTTTTGCCACAAGGGATCACCCTGCTGAAACCCGCAGAAATCTGCCATTGTCTTTTTGAGCCCGCCACAACTTGTGGCGAGTTTGTGGCGAGTATTATTGAAAAGGGGCGGCCGAGTTGCCCCGGCCGCCCTCTCGTTGCGCTCACTGAACAAGCGCACCGATCACTATCAACGCAAAGACGATCCACCCAATTACTCCCAGAAGACCGTCGTTCGTGGTCGTGCTCTCGCTGCTTGTGCTCTTGCTTTTGGCGCTGCTGCTGCTGGGCGTTGTCACTGGCCCTGGAGGCAGGCAGTTGTTTTCAATCGCCTCCTGCTTAGCATCGTCGCGCTCCGCCTGCTGGCGCTCAAAGACCGCGCTGCGTTCCTCAGCCTGTCGCGTCAGGTCGGCCTGCGTCTTCATAATCTCCCTCACAGGGTCGTTCAGCTTCAGCCAAGCAAAATTGTCATCATACATGGTCTGTCTCCCATTCATTGGACACGGCCATCATCGCCGCGTTCGCGCCCGGCGGACCTCGTGAAAACCTCGCGGGCCTTGCCGCTGGCCTCGCGGGCACGTTCGCGCTGCACCTCGTGACCGAAGCGCCGGTCCTGATCGGCTCTGAATTCCTCCCGGACCCGGCTGAAATGAGCCTCCCGTTGGTGGTTGGCGCTCCGGAAGGCCCTGATCGTCTCGGCGCGCTGGTGCTTCGTCTGCGCGATCGTGTCGGCGAACTGCTCCTGCGTTGACTGGCGAGCTGCTTCATGCGCCCGGCGCCGCTGCCCGTAATCGCGCTGCGGGCCGCCCGGTAGCGCCCTGGCAAAGCTGGGCATGAGGGAGGGCCGCGATGTGCTGCGTTGCCTGTCCCGATCCCATTGCTGGTCCAGGCGCTTCGCCGGCGATTACCGGGCGATCTACGCGCTGCCCGATCAGGTTTCTGCCACCGCCGACCTGACGCTGCATGAGATCGAGAACGGGCTCTTCGCGGTCACCGAGAAGCGCGCATTCTGGCGTGCCGAGGACGTCGCGGATGTGTCCGTATGGGAAGACGCGACCACCCAGCCGAACCGCCGCCCCCGCGCCCGGGATGCCAGTGACGGCTGGGCCGTTCTGCGCGACGGCATGCTGATGATCTTCCTGCAGGCGCAGACCTATCCGCAGGCTTCCGCCTATGCAGCAGTCATCGCCGGCAAGAGGTTGGAACTCGAAGCCGGCCGCTTTCGCGTGCTTTGTGTGCTCAGGCTAGAGAACAGCATCAGCACGGACACCGCAGACTATGAGGCCTACCGCACATCCCTGATCGATACCGCTATCAAGCCCAATCTGATACAGTTTGTGAGCCGGGTGACGACACAGACGGAGAGCAGCGATGGCGCATGATCCCGGTAAGACCGGCCAGTCCCGCGGAAAGGATAAAGCGCCGCGCCGCGATCCGGAGGAGTATCTCTCCGTTCAAGTGCGCGGGCTCATGCGCAACCAGCAAGAGGCGATCGAAGCGTATGAAGCGCAAATGGAGACGTCCATCAAGAAGATGGAAGCGTCCAACAAGGAGATGGCCGCCCACGTCCAGGTTATGTTCGGCCCAAAGCTCTTTGCAGCCGTGCGGTGCGGCGACGACCGCACCGTGCAGCGCCTTCTCGATGTGGGCCTTGATGTCAATGCCTGCGATCCGCAGACCGGTATGAGCGTTCTGCACTACGCCGCCAGCGTCGGCGCTGCCGAAGTCATTGACCTGCTTCTCAAACGAGACGGGCTAAACTGCCTCGTCAAGGATCACCGGGGCAGGCTGCCAAGCACCTATGCGTATCTCGCGGGCGAGGAGGCGCTTGGGGAGATGCTGATCGAACGCCAGGTCGCGCAGGCTGAAGCGCAGGGCGTTGATTATGAGACGCTGCTGTCTGGAGAACAAGCAAAGTCTTAGGGATCTCCAAATAGGCTGGCACCTACCCGGTAACACTGATAGTGAATACAGTAACCGTCATAGTACGTATGCATGCATTTCTGCATATGACCGTCATTCAGCCATAGATTCCAAGCATATCTCGGCCGAGGCGGGGACGGGTCACCAAATATTACTCGGCGATTCGTGCGCCTGATCCACGAGAGGTGATTTGGCTCCAAAAGCACTTCGTTCTGGAAGTCAATTTTAAGGACCACTTGCTCTTTAAGATCCCTCCCATAACAATGGATCTCTGTAACTTGGCCTTCGTAATTCTCGGCGCTTTGGAAATGGATCTCCTCTGCTCGGGATGACGAACAAAATACTATCCCAACGACAAGAACTAAGATTATCTTGCTTGTGGCGCTCATCATTTTCCTCCAAAGAGCGCAGCATCCGGGCGATAGCATTGGAATTCCGCACAATAGCCGTCCACGTATCCGGGAATGCATCTGTTCAAACGACTGACCTGCCCCGCATAGTGGTACCAGATCCAGAGTGAGTCACTGGTTTGGT
>CAYUKA010000017.1:0-47464 GCA_964445195.1 uncultured Micavibrio sp.
GAATGCCATCAAAAACATTATGCCGTATAATGGCTTGAAAAAGATCATACGCACTGATTGGCGCGTCCCTTTAAGCCAGAGCGCTTTGTTTATGCAGGCCCGGGAGCCGGCGCAGCCGCCGCAGGGGCATCCGCGACCTGGCGGCCATTATCCTGCTCGCCGGCAGGCGGCTGCGCACCTTTCCGCAGCGCAGGCTCAAGCGCCTTGTTTTTTGCCAGAAAATCGGCAAACTCGCCGCTGTCCTGGCCGCGCCCTTCGGTGACAATGACCATATTGCGCTTGTCACCGATATCACGCAGCGTATCCATGCGCATCGTTTCCATGACCATTTCGGCAGCCGCCGCTTCAGGAATGCCGGCAGCCTGCAGTTCAGTGATCTGGGCCGCATAGCCGTCAAAGACTTCCTTCCGGAAACCGGCAACACCTTTACCGGCCTCGATCTGGGCTTCCTTGTCACCTTGCGCATCGGCAACTTTTGCCTTTTTGCGGTTCTCGGCTTCACGGACTTCGTTATATGATTTCTGCAGGCTTATAGGCATAGCCGGCTCGTCGATCACGACGTTGTCGATGTAAAAGCCGGTACGGTCCAAAATAGCCTGGTGCAGCTCGCCGGTTACCTTGGCGCCGACATCGTCCTTGTCCTGCTTATACAGCTCATCCAGTGTTTTGCCACTGGCGAAGCCCCGCACTTCACGGCGTACGCGGCTGGAAATCACGGTATCCGGGTTTTCGTTATCGAACGTATATTTGGCCGTATCCTCGATCCAGCCCTGGATCTTAACCGGCAGACGGACGACAAGATTGTCCGATGTTTTGATCTGCAGGCCGTCCTCGCCATCGTCATCTTTAACCGCAAATTCGCCAAACTGTTTACTGACTTTGTCGTGAATCTTGTCAATGAACGGGATTTTCCAGTTCAGGCCAGGGTTCTCGACGGTACGAATGTGTTTACCGAAACGCGTGATCAACGTGTCATGTTTCTGCGGTGAGGTAAACAGGCCGGAGGCCAGAGTGGTCAAAGCTAATATGCCTACACTGCCGTAAGCGGCCATACTAAATATACTTCCTAAATCCATTGTAGTTCTCCCTTGGATTGGTTGGTTTAAAACGCAGAAGTTCGTCGCCAGAAAGCGCGTTACGCTCTCTGCCGCTTTGCGGCCCTTCTGCACAAAGCCGCAAATTCTGTTTCTTGTTTTTGAAAAAGCCGTTTTAAAATTCGGTTATTTCAATTAAAAACCGCTATTTTCTATAGTTTTATTTTAACAATACTATCCTCTTGTAAATAAACCTGTTACGGCATTATTTAACATAATAATAAAATCCGGTCGCAAAGGTTCCGGTCGCGATCTGCTTGCAGGCCGCTCTGGAGCTTCGCTATACGCTTATGTTGTTGATGTTAGGGGCACCCCCGTCAACCAGGCGGACCGGTGTCGCCGTTCCGCGCCCCGGGTGGGTGCTTGTGTGTGTTCATCATTGTGCCTCCCGAACACTTGTTATCGGTAAAACCTGCTTGTTCAACTTGCTTTATTGTCACGGCTTTTTGATGCCGTGAAATTTGGACGCGTTCCGAATCTACCGGAAAAGCGCCATTGTGAGAACAATTTCGGGAAAGATGTGGCCGTCTTGTACGACCTGATACGACATTCTATCATACAGGGGATTGAAACGAACATCTCTTGCTCCTCCTTGTTTTCACAAATCCCAAAACGCCTGCGCAAAACTCATATGCGATACGTTTTTGAACCTGAGAAAGCGAAAAACAGTATTTCTTCGTCGTCTCAATCAGTGTTACTTCATCATTATTTATTTTTGGTTTTTCTGTCAACAAAAAAAGACATAAAAATTCCACTTTTTGCGGTGAAGCTTATTTTCCCTTGGGTTTGCGCTCGTTTTAAGTTAATCAGATTGGCATGACACGTAAGTATTTTGGCACAGATGGCATCCGCGGCCGCGCCGGCGCATACCCGATGACGGCGGAAATGGCGATGAAAGTCGCAATGGCAACGGCTTTAACCCTGAAAGCCGACAATGGCGGCCTGCACCAGAACCGCGCCGTAATCGGCAAGGATACCCGGTTGTCGGGCTATATGTTTGAACAGGCCATGGCTTCGGGGTTCGAGGCTATGGGCATGGATGTTATCTTTCTTGGCCCGCTGCCGACCCCGGCGGTGGCGATGCTGACCCGCTCGCTGCGGGCTGACGTTGGTGTGATGATCTCGGCCTCGCACAATCCGTTTGCCGATAACGGTATAAAACTGTTCGGAGCCAATGGTTATAAACTCTCTGACGAGCTGGAGTCGGCGATTGAGGCGCGGCTGGACAAGGATATGCCGGCGGTGGCGCCGGAAGGGATGGGCAAGGCCAGCCGTCTGGACGATGCCGCCGGGCGCTATGTTGAATTTCTCAAAAGCAGCTTCCCGCGCCGCCTGACTCTGGAAGGACTGAAGATCGTTGTCGATTGTGCGCATGGCGCAGCCTACCGCGTTGCGCCGCAGGTGCTGTGGGAGCTTGAGGCCGAGGTGGTCAAAATCGGTTGCAAGCCGGATGGCCGTAACATTAATGACAGCTGCGGTGCTACTGCCACGGCGCTGCTACAGGAAACAGTTCTGTCTGAGGGTGCTGATCTTGGCCTTGCGCTGGACGGTGACGCTGACCGGCTGATTATGGTCGATGAAACCGGTACCGTGATTGACGGCGACCAGATCATGGGGCTGCTGACCCTTACACTCCATGCGGACGGCATGCTGAAGGGCAACGGGCTGGTTTCGACGGTGATGTCTAACCTGGGGCTGGAACGGCGGCTGGCTGCTGAAGGGCTGGATCTGGCGCGTACGGCGGTGGGCGACCGTTATGTCGTGGAACGGATGCGTGAAGGCGGCTTTAACCTCGGCGGCGAGCAGTCCGGCCACATTATCCTGTCTGATTTCTGCACCACTGGTGATGGCATGCTGGCGGCGCTGCAGGTGCTGCGCGTCCTGAAGGAGCGGGGCGAAAAGGCGAGCGGGGTTCTGAATATCTTTACGCCGATGCCCCAGCTTTTGCAGAATGTCCGCTTTAACGTTGGCGCGGCCTCGCCGCTCGACCATGCGCAGGTCAAAGAGGCCATCGCCAAGGCCGAGCAAACGCTGGCCAATGATGGCCGCCTTGTGATCCGTCCGTCGGGCACCGAGCCGGTGATCCGGGTTATGGCCGAGGGCGAGGATCCGGAGCTGGTGAAGACCGTGGTATGCGATTTATGTGCCGTGATTGAAAGCGTTGCCGAAACCGCCTAGCCTTTCTTCTGTAGCTTACACAAGCAGGCAGGAAAAGGACGGGCACGGACATGAAAACCAAAATCCTGACAATCGGGCAATCAGATTCTTCCGCGGGTACCGGCATCCAGGCCGACCTGAAAACGGCGCAGTCATTCGGCGTATACGCCGCCAACGTGATCACGGCCGTGATGGCGCAGAATACCTGCGAAGTCAGTGAAACATATGCCGTGCCGGCCGATATGGTGATGGCGCAGGTTGAAGCGATTATGGCCGATCTTGACATCGCCGCCCTGAAGACCGGCATGCTGGCATCGGAAGAGACGATCGCGGCGCTGGGCGATATGTTCGACCATATGGGCGAGACGATGGGCGATGACCGGCCGCGGGTTGTCATCGATCCCGTCATGACCAACCGGACCGGGCGGGAGCTGCTGAGCAAGCCGGCCCGCGACATCATGAAGCGCAGCCTGATCCTGTATGCCGATATCCTGACCCCGAATATCATGGAGGCGCAGGAACTGACCGGTCTTGCCATCAAGGATATCGACGATATGTGTCACGCCGCCGAGATGCTGCGGACACTCGGACCGCGCACTGTGATTCTGAAAGGCGGGGCGCTTAAGGGCGATCAGATTTACGATATCCTGTCCGATGAGAACGGCACCGAAATTTATGCGACACCGGTCGTGCCGACCAGGAGCACCCACGGCGCCGGTTCGACCCTGTCGGCGGGTCTGACCTGCGGATTGGCGCTGGGCCTTGATCACCGGCGGGCTTTTGAAATTGTCCGCGCTTATCTTGATGATGCGATGACCAAGGCGATGCCGGTCGGCAAGGGCTATGGGCCGGTCAACCACGCCGCCGGTCTGGTGGCGATGGATGCGGTACGTTCCAAAGACACGCAAACGGCGGCGGCCTGAATGCGTCTCTCGAAACGGATGCCGGAATTTGACACGCTGTTCCTGTTTTCATATTATGAGTGGCAGGGTTCAGGGGACGGCATCATGACCAACGATAATCTTGATCATTCAACGCAGGCGCTTTCGCAGCAGCAAATGCACGAACAGCTGTGGGTTGCGGCTGCCAGCGGTGATTGCGGCGCGATTCGCGTGCTGGCGATGAGCGGGGTTGATATTGACGCCCGCAACGAAGACGGCTTTACCGCGTTCAATATCGCCACCCGCCACGGCCACAGCGATGCGGCGATGACCATTCTCGCCGTGCGTGAAGTCCGGTTTGCCAAAACTCTTGGTGAAGATCCGGCTACCTTTTTCGAAACTGATACAGCTAAGAAGACAGCCTGATTTATCTTATATCTATCCTGTACCTTCATCGTCCTGCGGGGTGACAATCGTCCCTGTTCGTGTATAGTTTTTGCGGGTTATCTAGCAAAAAGGGCTATCAATGGCGAATGTCGCGGTGATCGGGTCGCAGTGGGGCGATGAGGGTAAAGGCAAGATAGTTGACTGGCTGTCCAGCCGCGCCGATGTGGTGGTGCGGTTTCAGGGCGGCCACAATGCCGGTCATACGCTGGTGGTTGACGGGCGCGAATACAAGCTGCACTTGCTGCCGTCCGGCATCGTGCGCGGCGGCAAGCTGTCGATTATCGGTAACGGTGTTGTGATCGACCCGTGGGCGCTGCTGGAAGAGATCGAACGGGTGCGCACGCAGGGGCTGGCGATTAATCCGGGCACGCTGATGATCGCCGAAAACGCCAACCTGATCCTGCCGGTGCACGGCGCGCTGGACCGGGCGCTGGAGGCGGCGCGCAGCCAGGGCGATGTCAAAGGCGGCAAGATCGGCACCACCGGGCGCGGCATCGGTCCCGCCTATGAGGACAAGGCGGCGCGGCGCGGCATCCGGGTTTGTGATCTTGAAGATACGGATTTACTGAAGCAGAAAATTGAAAACCTGCTGGTGCATCATAACGCCCTTCTGACGGGCCTTGATGCGGAGCCGTTCCGGCCCGATCAGGTCTATGACAGCCTGATGCAGGTTGCGGGCAGTATCCTGCAATATGCCGGGCCGGTCTGGCGACGGCTCGACGAAGCGCGCCGTAACGGTGAAAAAGTGCTGTTCGAAGGGGCGCAGGGCGTGATGCTCGATGTGGATCACGGCACCTATCCGTTTGTGACGTCATCCAATACGATCGCCGCGCAGGCCGCGGCAGGCGCCGGCACCGGGCCGCGCAGCGTCGGCTATGTGCTGGGGATCACCAAGGCCTATACAACGCGGGTCGGCTCCGGTCCGTTCCCGACCGAGCAGGATAACGAGATTGGCGATTTCCTGGGGGAAAAGGGGCATGAATTCGGCACCACTACAGGGCGCAAGCGGCGCTGCGGCTGGTTCGATGCGGTGATGGTCCGGCAGGCTGTCAGGATTGCCGGGATCGACGGCATTGCTTTAACCAAGCTTGATGTGCTCGACGGTCTGAAAGAGCTGAAAATCTGTACCGGCTATGAGCTGGACGGCAAACAGCTGGATTATTTGCCGGCTGGCCAGCGTGCGCAGCAGCAGGCCGTGCCGGTTTATGAAACAATGGACGGCTGGCAGGAAAGCACGCAGGGCGCCCGGTCCTGGGCCGAATTGCCGGCGGCGGCGGTCAAATATGTCCGCCATGTCGAGGAGTTGATCGGCGCGCCGGTGGCGCTGCTTTCGACCAGTCCGGAGCGTGACGACACGATCCTGATGAAAGACCCGTTCATGGAGTAGACCCGGCATAAGTTTGGCGCGGGCATACTGCGGCACGGCCCGTTTTACTTCTGTGGCAAAGGCCAGTAGAATAAATGGTCGCGTTTTGTAACCTGCGCGCCCCGTGTCTATTGTGTAAAGCCATCATGTCCGATAAAGCCCTGAATGACGAAGAGACTGTCTATCCGGCTGATGCCGGTGAAGCGGCTATTGATGAGACGGGCACAAACGAAACCCGGCCGGCGGACGAAGCGGAACCTGAGAGTGATTCGTCTGGTACGCAACCGCCAGCGCAAAAGCCGTCCGCCCATATCGCGGTGCTGAACGACGAGCTTGAAATCATGGTCGACAAGCGTCTGAAGCATCTCGACCGTGGTCCGGTAAAAGCCTACGCGGCCCGGGCCAAGGGTGAAGCTCATGAAGGCTACTTTGCCCTGATATGCGAAAAATCACTGACGCCGCGCGCGATGATGGCCGGCAAGTTCGCCATGATCATCACGCCAAATCTTGTTAAGCTGATCGCCTCGGGCGTGATTTTCTGGCCGCCGGGAAATGAACAACGTTATGTGTTCATATATGAGAATACGCTGGGCAAACCGCTGATGACGGATGTTGCGCAGGGCGGGTTGGGCTGGAAGCCCGACCTGGTGATGAAAAGCTTCATCAAGCCGATGGTCAACGTGCTGCAGGACTTGCGCGATGCCGATATGATCCACGCCAACATTAATCCGATGAATATTTTCGAATCCGGCGCCGATGGGGCGCTTGATCGCGTTGTGCTGGGAGAATGCCTGACAATGCCGCCCGGTTACCACCAGCCATCGGTGTTTGAGCCGGTAGAGCGTGCCCAGACCGACCGGATTGCGAAAGGGCCCGGTACGTTCGAGGATGATTTATATGCGTTCGGCGTGACGTTGACTTTTTTATTACGCCACCGCGACCCGCTGGCAGGCCTGGATGAGGAAGAGGTGATCCGTCAGAAGATCGAACTTGGCAGCTATGCCGCCTTGACCGGTAAAGACAGGTTCACAGGCGCTGTGCTCGAATTGCTGCGCGGTCTGCTTTATGATGACCGTGCCCAGCGCTGGACGCTTGATGAAATCCTGTCATGGCTGGAAGGGCAGCGCCTGAGTCCCAAGCAAAGCTCGAAAAAGCAAAAGGCCAGCCGGCCTGTGCACTTTAATAACGAGCGCTATTATCGCCCCGTCCTGCTGGCGATGGATCTGAATAAGGATCAGGCCGCAGCCGTACAGATGATTGATGATGGCGACCTTGAGCAATGGGTCAGCCGCTCGCTGGAGGACAAGCTCACCGGCGGGCGTCTTGAAGAGGCGGTGGAGGCGGCGCAGGAATATGGCCGCGGGCCGGGCTATTGGGACAGATTGCTAACCCGGGTTTCAGTCGCTCTTGATCCGGCGGCGCCCATTCGTTTCAAGGAGCTGGCGGTGCACCCCGAGGGCGTACCTTATGCGCTGGCTGAGAGTTTTATTGCGCAAAAGGACCTAGCGCCGTTTGTCGAAATTATCAACCAGCAGCTGGTCATGTTCTGGCTCGGCGCCCAGCAGGATGCCCGTGTTGACGTTGGCAGCCTGATTTCCAAGTTCGATAGTTGCCGGGCCTTTCTGCGCCAGCAAACGGTCGGCTATGGCATGGAGCGGTGCCTGTATTTCCTGAACCCGGCCTGCCATTGCATCAGCGAGCGTCTGCAGGGCCATTATGTTCGCAACCCCGAAGATATGGTGCGGGCGCTTGAAAAAATTTCGCAGCAGCCGAAACGGCCTGACCTGTTTATTGATCGTCACATTGCCGCGTTTTTATCGGTCAAGGACCGGCGCATGATCGACCCGTTTTTTGTCGAGCTGGGCGCGGACGAATATCACAAAAAGGTGCTGGGGAACCTGAAAGTCATGGCGACGATCCAAAAGCGTTCGCGCCTGGAGCCTTTCCCCGGTTTGGCGCAGTGGGCGGCCGATATTCTCGGCCCGGTATACGAGCGTTATCATGACCGCGAACTGCGTGAGAATTTGCGCAAGAAAATGGATAAGCTCACCGCCGCCGGCGATCTCGGGAAAATGGTGACCGTGCTTGACAACCCGGACGTGCGCCAGCGCGATTTCCTGAATTTCAAAAAAGCGATGCAGGAGTACCGGGAGCTGAATGAGGAAGATGCCGATCTCAAACGCAAGCTGGAAAACCCGGAAACCTTCGGCCGTGAAACCGGTCAGGAAGTTGCGGCGATTATCTCGGGCCTGCTGGCCGGCACTGTGATTCTCGCTTTTGCCTTTATGCATTTTACTGAAACGGCGGTGTTCTGATGGCGATCAAGGCGGGCAGAAAAAAAGGTGGTATGAAAGGCTCTCTGCTCGGCGTTGTCGCGTTGTTCGCGGCGCTGATTTTCATGCCGACGACGATTGTGCTGCTTCTGGGCATGTTGCCGACCATGGTGGCGGCGATTGTCGATCGCAGCGGCAAGGGCACGCAGGCGATGACCGTCGGGGCGATGAACCTTGCCGGCTGCGCGCCGTTTCTGATTGATCTCTGGGCCAGAGGGCACGCGATCGATCTGGCTGTATCGCTGATTACTGATCCGCGCACAATTATTGTGATTTATTCCGCTGCCGGCATTGGCTACCTGATCAGCTGGGCGATGGCCGGCATTGTTGGTACGATGATGGTCAAACGCTCGCAAAGCCGCCTGAAGGAAATAAAGAAACGCCGCGACAGGCTGGTCGAGCGCTGGGGCCCGGAAGTCACTGGTGAAATTCCGCTTGATGCGTATGGGTTTCCGATTGAAGATACAAAAAATGAAAATACGCCGGAAAGTAAGGGCAAGACTCAGGACTAAGCTCATAGTCCTTTTTTGGTAATGAGGTGGTATATATAAAGTAACGGTTAGACTTTAACTGCGTCACAAATTTGCCACATTCTTTTTTTTCTTCAGATGGTAAAATTAAAAAATTAATTATTTTTATGATTACATCAATTTTCCTGTGGTTATTATATTTTAGACAATAAATATGTCAAAAATTAATCTGTGAGCATTATTTATTCGGATTCTTCTTTGAAAAATAGAAACAATACTAAATTTTTTTAACCGCTCATTAAAAAAATGGTGTATAAAATGGGGATAACGGTTGGGCGCATTCATACGAATGTGAAAATCAAAACCCAAATTTCTGGATCTAGGAAAACCTTATAAGGAGACAGACTATGGTGACCAAACTCTATGCAAAATTGCAGGCGTTTCTGGCTGATAAAGACGGCGCGACCGCAATCGAATACGGCCTGATTGCCGGCGGCATCTCGCTGGCTATCGTGGCCGCCGTGTTCGCTTTCGGTGATGACCTTGAGGTTATGTTCAACACGATCGGCGATGCGATGAACAATGCGGCGGCGAATGTTGAAACCACAGGCGTTGCTAAATAATAGCATTGCTTAAATGATCTTCCCGAAATCCACCCTGTACAGGGTGGATTTCTTTTTTTACGTTCGAAAATTCAGGTTACGCTTGTATAGTGTTGTCATGCTGTTATTAATCCTCTACCTCTTTGCTCTGACCGCCGCCGCCGGCCTGGCTGTGACCGCCGGCTGGTCGGACTATAAAGGCATGATCATTCCCAACTTTATCCCCCTGCTGGCGGTGGCAGCGTTTGGTTTGGCTTTTACGGCGGCCTATTTTGCCGAGGCTGCGGTCTTCCAGTCTTTGAAAGCGCACCTGATTGCCGGCGGTATCGTGTTTATCGTCACCTTTATCCTGTTCGCTATGGGCATGATCGGCGGCGGCGATGCCAAGCTGGTCAGTGCCTATGCCTTTTGGGTCGGCTTTACGGGGATGCCGGTCTTCCTGTTTTACACGGCGCTGGGCGGGGCCGTCACCGGACTGGCTGCGCTCTACCTGAAACGTAAAAAGCCCTTTGATACCCCGGTCGAAGGGTCGTGGGTCGCCCGTGTGCAGGCGGGCGAGAGCGTGGTGCCCTACGGCATTCCGATCGCGCTGGGGGCCTGGGCGGCTTTTGTGGTGCTGGGCTATGCGGCGCCGGAAAAATTATCACTCTTTTTAATGTCAAAGTAACAAAACTTTGTTATAGTGATGTGGATAACTATGGGGATAGTCTTTCCGGCTGCCCGGTTTTCCTTTGGTTTTTCAAGGTTTTTAATGGCGCGTTCTGTGTGCCGGATTCCGTAAAGGAAATGCGATGAACAGAAATGTAATGATCGTTCTGGCCGGCGGCTTCCTGATTGCCGTGCTTGTCGCGTTGCTGGTGCAGGCCAGCCTGTCCGGCGGTGAGCCGGAGGAGCCGGTTGTGGTCAGGGAAGAACCCAAAGTGCAGATCGTCGTTGCGAAAAAAGATATGGCCGTTGGCACCGAATTGTCCGATGAAAATATGAGCTGGCAGGACTGGCCGGAAGGCGCGGTCTTTCCGGGTGCTGTCCAGCGTGAAGATGATAAAAAACCCTCCGAGATAATCGAGGGCCGCTTGCGCCGGGCGGTGGTGGAAGGCGAACCGATTACAGAGGCTGTGCTGGTGCAGTCGGACGGCAATTTGATGGCGGCGTCGCTGGGTGAAGGGATGCGGGCCTTTTCCATTAGTGTTGACGCATCCAGTATGGTGTCCGGCTTCGTCGGGCCGGGCGATTATGTCGATATTATTATGACCCACCGCTCGACAGTTGAATATCAGGACGATCAGGGCGAAACCTCACCGGTTGTTGAAAATCTGATCGATCAGAATATAGACGACCTGGCGTCTGAGACGATCCTGCAGAATATGAAAGTTCTGGCCGTTGACCAGTCAGCGATCCGTGATGAAGACAGCAACGCTGTTGTTGGGCGTAATGTTACGCTTGAAGTGACGTATAAACAGGCTGAAATCCTGGCGCTGGCCAGCCGGATGGGTGATCTGAGCCTCGCTTTGCGCCGGTTGGGCGATGAATCTTTGATCCCGCCGACGGAAGCCGTTACAACGGACGCGCGTCTGACCAAAATCGACGACGAGGTGATTACGCAAATTCTGCTGTCCGCAGATAGTCCTAGTCACGGGCCGCAGTTTGTGCGAATCTATAGAGGAAATCAGGTGGAGGATTTGCAGGTCGGTCAATAATTTTCTTCCTTCCGTTGTCTTTGGTTCTGAAGATAACTCTTTGCCTTCCGGGTTTATTTACATGTCTGTGTGGAATCAAAATATAGTGCCTAAGCCTTTCGTGATAGCCGTTCTGGTTATGGCGGCGCTTCTGTTCGGCGGCCTACAGGTCCAGGCGGCGAAGCAGGATATTCTGGCCAGTGAAAAGGCGCCAAAGCGTGATCCCGTTGTTTCGTTGACGCAAGGCATGGCCGAAATTGTCGAGGTGGATGGACCGGTCGCGGACATCATGGTCGCCGATCCCAGCGTTGTCGATGTGATGGCGCTGCAGTCAAACCGCCTGTATCTGGTGGGTATGAATCTTGGCACCACGAACCTCATCGCCCTTGATGAGACGGGTAATGTGATCAAACGGCTGCGCGTTCATGTCAGGATCGACGGCAGCAGCCTGCAGGATGTGCTGGACGAGCTGTTTCCCGAAGAAGACATTGCCGTCAAAATCCTGATGGATCAGATTATCCTGACGGGCACAGCGTCCTCGCCCGATATGGCCGAACAGGTTTATTCTATCATTTCCCGTTATGCAGAACAGCCGGAAGTCGGGTCAAGCGGGCCGGTTATTAATATGATGGATGTGCGTGGCGAGTCACAGGTTATGCTGCGGGTCCGTATTCTGGAAGTTGCCCGCTCTGCGCTCAAAGAGCTGGCGATCGAGACAGATGTTGAGGATTTGGGCAATCTCCTCGGTGATAATGTGCAGGTAGGCATGTTGGGGGCACTCGATACGATCTCCGCGGGTATCGGAACGACCTCGGCACCGTTCGCCCGTTCGAGCCTGACTTATAACGGCGGCGCGTTCGGGCCTCTGAATACGCTGGTTACAGCGATTGAAGACAAAGGGTTTGGCCGTATCCTGGCCGAGCCGAATCTGACAACCGTATCGGGCCAGCAGGCTAGTTTTCTGGCGGGCGGTCAGATCATTTATGTTGCCGGACGCGATGATCAGGGCATTCCGCAGCCGGCTGAAATGAATGTCGGTGTGTCACTGACTTTTGTGCCGACTGTCCTGTCCGGTGACCGGATCAGCCTGCAACTGCAAACCGAGGTTGCTGAACGGGCGGACGAGCTGGGCACGTTCGTGTCCGGTTTCCAGGTGCCGGGCCGCACAATTAAACGAGCCGAGACAACCGTTGAAATGGGAAGCGGCAGTGCGCTGATGATTGCCGGACTGATTACGATGTCGACGACCAAGAATATGGTCAAGCTGCCGGGCATTGCGGATATTCCGATTATTGGCGACCTGGTATCTTCACGCAGTTTTAACCGCGAGGAAAGCGAAGTACTGATCCTGGTCTCACCCTATCTGGTGCGGCCGATGGCGCATAAGGAAGATGTTGATGTTATTCCTGTGACCTCCGATGAGGCGCCAGAGGATAAAGGCGGCAGCGATGCGCTCGCACAGGCATTTGCGCTGAATATCCGGAATATCTACCGCAATTTTAATGGTGAAGACTACTTTGGAACGGGACGGGGCTATGGTTATCTCATTGACTAAACGGACGCGGCATTTGTATGCGCTACTGGTTATATGTGCCCTGTCACTCTCGGCTTGCTCGTTTGACACCAGGACCGATGTGACCCAGAACAAAATCCGACTGATCGAACACCAGCAGGATATGGCAGTACCGATGAGTGCGCTTGATGCGGCGCTGCTTGGAAAAGTTGCTGATCATTATCGCCGTAACGGCGAAGGGCCGATTCAGTTTACGGTTACTTATCAGGGGCGGCAGCCTGACTTCTCGGCGCGCATGGCTGCGGACAAGGTGGCCGAGATCACGGCCGCGTTTAAGAAACATGGCATAAATGAAGCCAGCGGGACATTGATGCGGGTTGATGGTACGCCGTCAGAAACATTGTTCCGTTATGCGTACTGGCAGGCCAAAGGGCCGGCGGATTGTCCGGATGTATTTGACATTTATGATGAGTCTGCTGCGGCTTTCGATGAGTATGATCTGGGGTGTCAGAATTTGACCTTCATCGCCCGGCAGATGGCACGCCCGTCTGACTTGCTGGGTAAGGAGTCCGCTTCCGACTCTGACGGCGCGGTTTTGACGAACCAGACTGCAATTCACCGGGAAGGCGAGCGTCTTGGCGAGCTTCAGGGGATGTCTGTCGATCAGTAAGGCTTTTGGTGTCCAAAGGGCCATAAAATCGTGCTTGCGGCGCCTTGCTTTTTATCTGAAATCAATAATTTAGTAATAAATTCCCGTCATTATATGCGTGGGGTATAATGTGTGTGTGAGTCATGAAGTGGATACCGGTGAAACTATATAATGAGTGAAGATGATAAGTCCCATATAGCCGTTCTATTGCCGGCGGCGCAGGTCGCGTTGTTCACGCAGGATGATACAACGAAAGCAAGCTTTATGGCGCTGGAAAGCGACTGGCGCTACGCCCGTGTCGGTCTTGAGGCGATCAGCGGCGATGTGGAAACGGCCATTGCCCATTATGCGTCTAATGAAGCGCCGAACCTGGTGATCATCCAGACCGAGGATATTGACGACAGTTTCTCCGACCGGCTTGCAGCACTGGCCGAACATATGGCCGAAAACACGGCGGCCATCGTGATCGGGCCGGTAAACGATGTGAATCTTTACCGCAAGCTGGTGGGTATGGGGGTCAGCGATTACCTGGTCAAGCCGGTTGAAACCGGGCCGCTGGGGGATGATATTGCCGCCACGCTGCTGGAGCAGATCGGGGCGGCTGACAGTCGCCTGATTGCCCTGGTTGGCGCCAAGGGCGGCGTTGGCGTTACAGTCCTGTCTGAAGCGCTGGCCTGGGATCTCTCTACGCAATACGGCCAGAAAACATTTCTGATGGATGCGTCAGGCGGTCGTTCGACCTTAAGTGTCGGTATGAATTTCGATCCCAGCACGACTCTGGCCGAAGCCACGCGCGCGGCGGCCGAGGGCAGTGAGGACAGCCTGACCCGCATGATCCACCAGGCAAATGACAAGCTTTTTGTGCTTAGCAGCGGCGGCGATGTGATGCTCGATGATCTCGTCGAACCTGACCAGTATGAGGCGCTGCTTGACTATGTAATGGCCTTGTATCCGATTGTGTTTGTTGATTTGTCGGCTGGCACGCCCGGCTTGCAACGCACGGTGCTGGCGCGGGCACATCAGATCCTGCTGATAACCACACCGGTTTTACCGGCTGTGCGGGCAGCGCGTACATTGATGCAGGAAATCAAGGAACTGCGCGGCGGTGTACTGGATGATGTCGAGGTCATTCTCAATATGCAGAATTATGCAGCCAAAGCCGAAGTGCCGAAATCGCAGATCCAGGAGGGGCTGGAACGTCCGCCCTCGGTGGTGATCCCGTTCAACCCGGATTTGTTTGTCAGTAATGAAAGCGAAGCGCAAATGCTGCACGAGGCGAAGCAGGGGACGGAAATCATGGAAAGCTTGTTGGTGCCGGTACGCGCAGCACTGCAGATCAAACAAGCCGCTGATGAAAAAACAAGTGCCAGGGGTGCCGGACTTGGCGGCATTCTTGGTAAGTTAAAAGCAAAGTCATAGCGGATGTAAACGATGGGATTCGGCAAAAAATCATCGTCAGGGCCAAAAAAGAAACCGGTACCGCCGCCGAAGAAAAAGCCGGTGCCGGAAACGCCCGCCCCTGAAGTGAAGGAAAGTCCGCCGCAAGCTGTAGCGGCGGATAGCGACGCACAAGCGGATATCAGTGAAGATCAGATGGCTCACCTGCGGGCGCTTTCTGAAGAATCCGGTGGCCAGCGGGCGGTTAAAACTGTCGATGAAGAAGCGGTTGCTGCGTCGCTCGAAGATCAGGAAACAGATCCTAAACCTCTTAAGAGCATGGATGACGATTTGTTGTTCACGGCTGAAGAGGAGGACGATAGTGCGCAGAGCCAGAAAGACAGTATGACGTCGTTGCGTCTGCAACGCGGCCGCAATCGTATTTGGCTTGATTTACGGGACGGGATCGATCTTAAGGCGCTGGCGCGGATGGACTCCAAGGCGGCGCGGGAAGAAGTGCAGTCGGCGGTTGAGGAAATCGCCCGCTTCCGTAATCTTGATGTAACGCCGGCGGAGCTGGAGCAGATTGCCCGCGAATGCGCCGATGACATGCTCGGCTACGGGCCGCTGGAAACGCTGCTTGAGCAGGACGGCATTGCCGATATCATGATTAACGGACCGGATACGGTCTATATTGAAATAGACGGCAAGATCAGGAAAACAGATGTGGCGTTCCGCGATAACCAGCATTTAACGACAATCTGCCAGCGTATTGTCGGCGCGATCGGCCGCCGGGTTGATGAAGCGTCGCCGATTTGTGATGCGCGCCTGCCGGACGGTAGCCGGGTGAATGTGATCATCCCGCCGCTTGCGGTTGACGGCGCCTGCATGACGATCCGGAAATTCACGAAGGAAAAACTGACACTCGACAAGCTGGTTGATTTCGGTTCGATGACTCCAAGCTGTGCCAAACTGGTCATGGCGATCGGGCGTTGCCGGGTCAATGTGCTGGTGTCTGGTGGCACGGGCTCGGGGAAGACCACGATGCTGAACTGCCTGACCCGTTATATCGATCCGGGCGAGCGGATTATTACTTGTGAGGATGCCTGTGAACTGCAGCTGCAACAGCCGCATGTGGTGCGCCTGGAAACACGGCCGCCCAACCTGGAAGGCGTTGGCGAGGTCACGATGCGTGATCTCGTGAAAAACTGCCTGCGGATGCGGCCGGAGCGCATTATCGTTGGCGAGGTACGGGGGCCGGAGGCGTTCGATTTATTGCAGGCCATGAATACCGGTCACGACGGCTCCATGGGCACGGTCCACGCGAACAATCCGCGCGAGGCGCTTTCGCGGATGGAAAACATGATTGCCATGGGCGGGCTGAACCTGCCGCAGCAGGCGGTGCGCGAGCAGATTGCCGGGGCGGTGCAGGTCATTATCCAGGTGCAGCGGCTGCGCGATGGCTCGCGGAAAACCACTCATGTGACCGAGATTACCGGTATGGAGGGCGAGGTCGTGACCATGCAGGATCTGTTCGTGCTCGATATTGAAGGTGAGGGGGCGGACGGCAAATTGATTACCCGCCAGCGTTCGACCGGCCTGCGGCCGAAATTTTTTGATAAGGCCCGCCAGTATGGCGTTGAGCAGCTTGTGCTTGACGCGATGGAGGAAGCGTACGGCTGATGAACCTGTTAACGCTCGTTATCGTCGGTCTGATTGTCGTGATTATTCTCGGCATGGGCGTTGCGATCGTCATCAGCAATGAAAAGGCGAAAAAGGAGCGGGCCCTGGCGGTGATCCGCGGCCAGGCAAAAACCGGCGACCATGATAAAGGCCCCAGCGAGCGCGAGGCGCAGGATAAGCGGCGCGCTGAGATTGCCAAAAAGCTCAAAGATTCCGGTGAGCTGGACAGCAAGAAAAAAGGCGGCGCCAACACGATGAAGGCAAAGCTGCAGCAAGCCGGGATGAATATTGACGTCAAACAGTTCTATATTTTCTCGTTTATATTCTCGGTTGTTTTT
Organism: uncultured Micavibrio sp.; assembly: GCA_964445195.1. Lineage (GTDB taxonomy): Bacteria > Pseudomonadota > Alphaproteobacteria > Micavibrionales > Micavibrionaceae > UM-FILTER-47-13. The sequence goes on from CAYUKA010000017.1 coordinate 16,587, forward strand.
ACTGTGGTTATAGCCCTGCTCGGCGCGCCGGGGCCATCGTTGCTCTTTGTCTGGGTCATCGGGTTTATGGGGTTGCCGCGCATGTTTATCAAGCGCAAAATCGCGAAGCGACAGCAGAAGTTCCTGGAAGAGTTTGGTGACGCTTTGGAAGCGATGGTCCGGCTGTTGAAAGCCGGTATGCCTGTATCCGAGGCGATCGCGATGGCGGGGCAGGAGTTTACCGGCCCGGTCGGCGAAGAAATGCTGCAGATTTACGATGCACAAAAGCTTGGCATTCCGTTGCCGGATGCGGTTTTGCAGGCGGCGCACCGTATGCCGATTACCGAGATGCAAATGTTTGCCACCGGTATTGCGATTCAGGCTCAGACCGGTTCCAGCCTGTCCGAAGTGCTGCAGAACCTGGCGAATGTGATCCGCTCGCGTTTTCGCCTGAAACGCAAGGTCAAGGCCCTGTCGGCCGAAGCGAAGGCTTCGGCGATGATCATCGGTTCGCTGCCGTTTCTTGTCGGTCTGGGCATGTATTTCCTGAACCCGGAATATATGCTGGTGATGTTCAATACGACGATGGGGCTGGCGATGACGATCGGCAGCGGCGTCTGGATGATGATCGGGATCTTCGTCATGAAGGCGATGATTAACTTTAAGGTGTAGGAGCGCGGCATCGATGGAAATCTCGGATACTTTATTTGTGATCCTTACAGCGCTGGCGGCAGCGGGCTCGTTCGTCGCTTTTACCCTGCCGCTGCTTAATCGCGGCGAACGGCGCGAGCGTTACCAGTCCATCATCGAAAAGCGCCGCCGCGACCTGTTCGAGCAGGCCAAGGAAAATGTCAGGAACCCGGCCATGGCCCAGCCGTCTGTTTCAGCGCGCGATTCAATGGCGGCGATGTTCAAAGTGCAGCAAATGCTCGGTGAGATGGGCGATAAAGTGCGCAACAAGATGCTGCAGGCCGGCATCCGCAGTCCGACTGCACCGCTGAAGTTTATTATTGCCCGTATTGCCCTGCCGATTCTCCTGATGGCTTTCGCGATGTTCATTCTTTCGGCAAGGGAGGAAGAAACCTCGAACGCCATGACGCTTTTGATTCTCGGCGGCGCGGTGCTGGTCGGCTACAAGCTGCCATCCCTGCTGATCGAGAACCAGATCCAGAAACGGACAGAGGAAATCAACCTGACCTTTCCGGATGCGCTTGATATGATGCTGATATGTGTGCAGGGCGGGATCGGGCTGGAACAGACCGTGTCCCGGATTGCTGAGGAGATGGCGGATCATTCCGAAACGCTGGCGGAGGAACTTGGCATTCTGAGCGCCGAAATGGCGATGCTGAATGACCGCCGCACGGCGCTGCAGGACTTCGCGCGCCGGGTTGGTAGCGGGGCGGCCAAGTCATTTGCCACGGCCCTGATTCAGGCAGAACAATACGGTACCTCGGTATCGCAGGCGATGCGGGTGATGGCAGACGAGCTGCGGGATATGCGTATGCAGGAAGCGGAACGAAAAGCTGCTGCGCTTCCGCCAAAACTCACCGTGCCGATGATTGCGTTTTTTCTGCCGGTCCTGTTCGTCGTCATTATTGCTCCAGCCGTCATTGACGCTATGAATACCTTGTAAAACAGGGAGAGGGCGTTTTGGTGTTAGAGTCTGTTTCAAAACTCTCTCTTATTGCTTTCCCCGTGAAAACGGGGATCTTTAAAGAGGTGATTTTAAAAGATTCCCGCTTAAGCGGGAAACGCAGTTTTGGTTATTTTCAGAGTTTTGAAACGGACTCTTAGTAATACAAAATAGAGCCTGCCGCCTGAGGTGCCGGGTATGGCGTCATTACACGGCCTGTAGACCTGCCCCGGGCTTGATCCGGGAGTATAAGCCATGGATTGCATGCATAAAGCGCACAATGACGAAACTTGCGTGAAGTTTGTCTATGTAAATTTATCAATGCCGGATGTGTTATTCGCCGGCCGGTTCCTGCTCGACCTCTTCAATCGGCACCGCAGTAACGGTTTCGTCTGAGACGGGCGGTTCAAGGACAACAGCTTTGTCAGGGTTGCCCTCATAAGGTTTGCGCAGCGGTTTCGGAACGAGTTTTATCGTCCCGCGCGCTGGCGGCTGGTATTGCAGGGCGGTCACGATGCGTAAATTACGTTCGATTTCCTCGCGGTTGGGGGCGGTATCAAGGGCGCGGCGCAGCGTTTCAACCGCCTCGTCAAGGAAGCCCTGCGCGGCGAGATTAAGGCCGATATTGTTGAGGATCGGGCTGGGGTCACCTTCCCAGCGCTCCAGCCCTTTATCAAACGCGACCTGCGCCTGTTCGTGATGGCCCTGCGCATCCAGCGCGATACCAAGGACATGATAGGCCTGTCCGGCATCCGGGGCCATCATGACGGCTTTGCGGGCAGCCTGCTCGGCATCAATATAGTTGCCCGAGGCTGCCTGGATCGCAGCATATTCAGTCAGGATCATCGCGTTTTCAGGGCCGTCATTATAAATGAAGGGCTTCAGCACCAGGGTACCGCGGTTAAAAAAACCGCTCTTGCGCAGAGCGCGGGCGTAATCAAGCGCGGCATCAGGGTTTTGATTGTCGGCATGATAAAGCCGCTCCAGCATCTCAAGCGATGCTGCCGGTTGGCTCCGGTCATGCACGGCAAAGGACGCCTGCCGCCCCGTTTGGCCGCTTTGTGTTGCCTGGCAGCCGGTGAGCACGATGCAAAGGGCGGCAGATAATGCCAATGTCATAAACCGTTGTGATATCATCATAATCTGTCCTATTGCCCTTCCGTATCAAATTGATCGCTGGCGCTGCCGGTTGAACCGCCGAGGCCCCCGGCTGCTGCCGTTGACGGGGCGCCGGCTGTGCCTCCTGTAACTGCGCCGTCGCCCATGATCGCACCGCCGGCTGCTGCTGCCGCTGCCGCGCCGGGAATGTCAATCTCATGGCACATATCGGGGCAGTAGAACATGCGCAGGGGCTCACAGTTTCCAGCCGGGCAGGCCTCGCGGATGCGGATATATTTTTGCTCCGGGTCGGCAACAATGACATGGCGCTGCATCAGAACACGGCCCTCTTCACCAAGCAGGGTAAAATGCGTTGCGCCCGGTTCGCGGGGCACGGCGATAATCCGGTTCGGCGTGTCCATCATCAGGTTCAGGTGTACATCGCTGCCGATAATGACACGGGTTACGTTCTCGTCGAGCAGCAATATCTCTGACTTATCCGGGGTCAGCCGCAGTGGCGGGTGAGTTTCCTCGCCGGCAACTACGCCGGCATTCACGTCGACAGCCGCGCTGGATGGCAGCAATCCCTGCTGGGCCTGCGCTATATGTCCATAACCGAACACAAGGCTGGTGAACAGGGTGAAAGCGATAATCCGAAACAATGTCATGATAGGCCCCGATCAGGGAAAGAAATACATCAAAATGAATTATAGCCCGAATGTCGGCAAAGATCATCCTGTTTTTTCTTTCATAATGTGCCTCTCAGTTCGGCTTGATTTCAAACGGCTGCCGGCATCAAGAGCCATAGCAAGAGCCATAGTGTGACATAGGTAAGGCCGCACATCAGTAATGCGTGGCGCGGGCGTTCACATCTCTTCTCGGCAGCATTCTCTCAATATCCGTCACAATATCCGTCAGTAAACTGCAGGAATATATTGACCTGTTGGAAACATCGTGTAAAAACAACGGACTATATAAAGAGCGGCGACAGAATATTAAGAAAATTGTAATAAAGTTATATGTATAATATAGGGGCATGATTAGGTGATTATCTGTTTGGGGGCGAATATGTATTTAGATCAGAAAAATCAGGACGGTTTTACGATAGTCCTTATTCCTATAATTTTCACTGTTGTTGGCCTTTTCCTGGCAAACATACTGCAGAAAAGTGAAACCTCCGATTTTTACGGGCCTGTAAGAACGCTTTCGTCAATGCAGGATATTCGTCATTCTTTAGCCTCATTCGCGCATCGCAATCATAGACTTCCTTGTCCGGCGAACCCTGCCGTATCGCCCACCGATCCTTTATTTGGAACAGAAGATTTTGATGCCGCGAATAATCGCTGTGCGGTTAGCGCTTCAGGGATGGCCGAGGGCATTCTGCCCTTTCGGGAGCTTGGCCTGACGGATCGCGAAATACGGGACGCATGGGGGAATTACCTGACTTACAGTCTCAATGTATCGCTTTCGGAGATCCCGCTTACAGGGACTATAGATAATGCTTTTTATCATTACGAGGGAGGCGATACACCTCCTCAGCCGCTTCCCGTAAGCTTTTCTCCGACAGATGTTAATTCCGGGGTGGATGTAGCAAGCACTTTTGTCCATGAACGCTGCCGTCAGCCCGGCAGTTGGATAAGGGTTGCAGCCGAAAATCATGGCGGCCGCGACGGCAATTCGTATGCATTCCTGGCATCCGGACCCGACGGGGAAAGCAGCGCCAGAAATATTAATTCCAACATCTATAAGGCGCAGTTCTGCTGTGCCAGAGGTTATCAGGATAATCTGGGCGTCATTAGTCTTGATATGGCAACAACCAACGCCCCGAATAGCCTCGTAGAGTCTTTAAAAGACTATATCCAGGATGGTCAAATTGTCGGGAATATTCAGAGTTTTGAGTGGTTTGGCGAACAGCCGGGCAGCACCAATCCGGAGAAAATAGCCACTATTACAGGCGTTTCCGAGGAGGGTGATGTTGAGTTGACATGGAAGGATTTTGGAGATGGCGGCGGGATTGGCTTGATTCCTGTTGACGGCTTAAATCCGGAAGAGCTGGCGGATTTCGACGAATTCGGAGTCGGTGAAAGCCTGATTATTGATTTCGTAGAAGCGCACCCTGTCGTGTCGCTCGAACTCTCCGGCATCGAGGCCGATGAACGCGGCCAGGGCGTTGATGTTCTCGTAAGTCTGATAGACGAAGAAGGACTCGATTTGTCGCAAGTGAGCAAAATCGTTCCTTTACCGGTAGCTGCGCCGGGAGGAAGTGGCTTTATTACCTTGAATGCAAGCTCATTCGCTGCGGCGTTGGAAAGTGAGCAAAACGGGGAAAATGACGAGAGCTTTAATGTCGCAAAAATTAAAACGGCGGAAATCAAGGGCGGCAATGCTTCGTGGCTTCTGTCCGCCGTGCAGCTTGTCCGCGATAGCAGCGGGACAGGGTCGGGCGATGCTGTCGCGCAGGGCGGGCCGAGCATCCTTGACAGCAACGGGCAGCGGATTCTGAAGGAGCAGAGCCGGAACGCCTACAGGCCCGCCGATGAAATACCCGTTTCCAGCACCATTGCCGATGATGTCGAATCTCTTGCCTATGTCATGATCAGCCATGGTTCTAATGGTGTCGGCGCGTTTATCGGTGACGGAACGTCAAACAGGCGCGGACAGGATGACGGTTTTTCCGGTGTTGGTTCGAAAGAACTGCAGAATATAAATGATCCGGATGTGTTTACGGTAGCGCACAGTGTTCAAAGCGCGGGTATCAATTATAATGACGACATTGTTTTGTGGGATTCGCAATTCTCTTTGTATAATGCATTACCGAATGCCAGTTGCGATGAGCCCGGTTCGGCGATTGCGCCAACGCCGCCTTCGCCGCCGCCGGTAACGGTCGCCGCTCTCGATGGCTGCGCAGTCGGCGGAGAGGTTGTCTCAAATTCAAACTTCAATGACGGCAATACCTCCTCATATGGAGGAGCGGGCGCTTCAGGCGATGGGGCGCAGGCGGGCAGCCAGGCCGGTCCAAACAGTGCTTCAGGGTCAGCATCGACAAATGGACCCGGATCCACTACGGCCTGTGCCGGGGTCAGCAGTGGTAATACCACTGCTATGGCTGATGCCGGTACAACGACCGTGACTGGGGGCGATGGAAGTGTAACATCTACAGTCTCGGCTTCTGCACACTCAGGCACTACCACAAATCCTGATGGATCGACGACTACAACGTCGTCCGCGCAAGCGTCTTCGCAAACGAGCGCATCTTGTACGGGAGGTTGCTCGATCAGTTCAAGTGGCGGTGTATCTGTATCAATATCAGGTGGCAATTAGCGGCAGCGGTGGCCATTGGCGGTGCTGATGCTTCTGGGTGTATCATCGCAGGGCTTGCCATCCAGAAATGAAGCAAGGCGTATGCCGCTGTTTATAAACATGAAAAGTAAGTGCTTGCTGTACAACATCTTTAGAATGCATACTGTTTGAAGATGGTCAGGAATCAAATCAACCATGCTCATTCACGTTCAGGATTCACGCTGTTTGAAATGGCGGTGGTCCTGTTAATTGCCGGTCTTCTCATCCTGATGGCCCTGGCGGCTTATAGGTATCTTAATGGCTTTGCGGTTAAACGTGCCATAACGGAAAACCGCGTGATGATGGTGCAGGATGCGTTATCGACTTTCGCAGTACGGAATTATCGCATCCCCTGTCCGGCGTCTCCTAACCAGGCGTCTATCGAGCCTTTCGGGGCGGAGCGTGGAAGCGGCGCCGGTGGAAGCGACATTCCTGACGCAGCAGTTGACTGTTCGGGTGCCAATTCTACCGGAATTGTGCCGTTTGCGACTTTGGGGCTTTCCGCTGACACGATTGTAGATGGATGGGGTAACTTTCTGACTTATAAGATTGCGCCGGCATATGCCCGCAACCCGGAAAATGTTATCCCTGTGCATCGGCAGTGCAGGTCAGACGCCTGGATTGAAGCCGGTAGAAATCTTAATCGCAGGAAGGCGCGGTTCTGTTGCTCAGGCGAGGACTTGCCACAGGATATTGTAATTTGCCGGGGGACAGACGGGGGAGCAGCGGCTTGCGACGCTCGTGACCGCACGCCGCTATGGCCGCGGGACCCGGTCGCGGGAGGTTTCTACGCGGACTCCAACATTGAAGACAGTACCGGGGCGTTTTCTGATCGCACGAGTGCACCGGTTTTTGTTCTGATTAGCCATGGACCTGACAGTCATGGCGCATACCGCCGCGACCTGTCAGGAGTACAGGAGGATTTCGCCAGCATCGCCGGAACGTTTGAAGAAGCGAATGCCGACCCGGCCTTGCGGATTGTCTGGGATCTTCCTGTAAACACTCAGGACGGGGATAATCATTTTCAAGATTTCCTTTTCTGGAAGACGCAAGATCAATTGCTCGCTCATTTGCTGGGAGAAAGCTGTGCAGGGCCACAATAGAGAAACTTTGGCGATTTATGACAGCAAAGGCTTTACGCTTATAGAGTTGGCCATCAGTGTGCTCGTTTTTTCAGTTCTGCTTGGCTTTTTTATAACCGCAGTGTCGACTTTCGTTACGCTGGATAAAGAGCGTATGACGCTTGCACGGATGGAAGCTGTTGCGAATGCGTTGACGGTTTTTGCACAGCAGCAGACCAGGTTGCCGTGTCCGGCCGATCCGGAAAACACGCCTGCCGGCGGAGAGCCTTTTGGTACGGAGCGCGGAAGCGGGCCAGACGGAACGGCTACCGGCAACTGCTTAGGGGGACCTGATTCCCGGCGTGTCGGTATCGTGCCATTTGCGACGCTTGGGTTATCGGAATTTACGGCGCGCGATGCCTGGGGGAATCTTCTTACATATAGCGTGTCTCCGTCGGCAACGCTGGATCCGCTTACGACAAACTATGATGACTATGAGCTGGCTGACTGGTGCCGTTACCGTCCCGTATGGCACGATGGGACAGCGCATCTGGGCCCTGCCAAGGCCGGTTTTTGCTGCGGCACATGGCATGCGGATACTGCGCCTGCGCAGGACATTGTCCTTCAGGGGCCGGACGGTCCTATGCAAACCGTGCTCAGAACGGGTCCGAACAGAGGGGGGCTTGCTGCGGAATATGCGCCGGCAACAAGCGCTCCGCCTGATCGTAGTGATCTTGAGGAATCCTTCACTCCTGTCTATGTCGGATATGTATTGGTAAGCCATGGCGAGAACGGTCTGCTTGGCAATAGCCCTGCAGAACTTGGAAATCTTGATAACACTGACCTTGAGTTTTTCGTAACAGATCGTGTTTCGCCTGTTAGTGGTTCTGTTCGCGATCTCAAAAGGCCCGATATTGACGATCTCGTATTTTGGAAAACGACTGCGCAGTTGATGGGCCAGCTGGGCAATGAATCCTGTGTAAGGCCGTAATGGACTGATAATGGAGAATAGCTTTGAAAATGAAACATAAGGAGGCCGGCTATCTGCTCATTGAGCTGTCTGTCATGATCATTATCGTGGGCATTCTTATGGCGGGCGCAATCGAATTCAGCTACTTCTATCAGAAACGCGAAGATGAGCTGGAAACCCATAGGCGCATGGATGTCGTTACGAAAGCTCTCTCTACCTACACGCAAACCCAATGGCGTCTTCCATGCCCGGCGTCTCCCAGCGTGTCTGCCGGTGAGGCGTTTGGCGAGGAACGCGCAGACTGTACAACAAATCCAGCTGTTTCTGCCCAGGGGATATTACCGTATCGAACGCTGGGCCTGCCCGAATACTACGCCAATGACGGCTGGGGCAACTACTTTACCTATATTGTTACGCCCAATTTTACGAGGCTGAACAGGATAAGTGCCAACGATGCAGATAATATTGTCAACCGGCGCCTGGCCTATCTTCTGTCAGACGAAACGATCGGCCTTTTGCCGAAGCTACAGTTTTGCGGCGGCGTGGACGTTATCAGTGACAGCTTGCTCGTGGATTTTGAAGGAGGGGCTTTGCTTAACGATGACTCCGGGGGGCAGGATGTTTTTGATACACAGGATGAATATTCGGAATACGCGTTCGTCCAGCTTTCAATGCTGGGGACAGCGCCTGATCCGAACTACAACCGGCAGACCAATGTGACAACATTGGCTTTCGCACTCATCAGTCATGGCCCAAACGGTGCAGGGGCTTACGCCGACAATAATACGGGCAACAAGAAGGACTCGTTTATGAACGTCTTTGGTGATAGAGAGAGACAGACAAGCGACAATAATCTTGAAGTTGGCATTAGTCGTCAAAGGCGGGAAAGTCTGGACAACAATTACTATGATGATGTTGTCAGCGTCATGACCCAGGATCGTATTTATGCGGCCGCAGGTGGCGGTTCATGTGAATACCCGTAGTGATATGGAAGAAATCTGCGCTGAAACTCCGCGGTGATGATTGGCGATGCCCCCATGTCTACCCTATTATGTCATTGCAACATATAAATCCATAATGTTTTTGGTTTGACACCAGGGTGTTTCTATGTAAATAAAGTGACATGAAACGTGAGACACTCAAGAATATCGCTGACAAAGTATTTTGGACAGGGGTTGGAACAATTTTTACTATAGCAGCGCCTATGATGGGGATAGGTCTGTCAACATATTTTGGTGTTTCTGCAGAGGTTGCGATGCCTGTAGTGGAAAACCTGGCCTGCATTGGAATGGCTACCGGTGTGCCCCTCTATTTGGCAGGTGGAATAGCCGGCATCGCATTAGAATAATGCGCTCTGGCGCGTTATTTAAAAAGTCTTCAGGTTTCAAAAACTCCATTTTTTAAAAAGTGAAGAATGTGCTTATGCACTGATCCATTCCAGCCCATAAGGCCGTGCAGTACAGATAGGGTGACATGATCTTTCATGCCATCAAGCCTGGTGCTTTCGACGCTGACACAGCCATCATGTTCACCGTCGATCTTCATGATTCCCAGCGGGTACATCCAGTTTTGCGTGCCGGCAACAATGCCGAGATCATACCAGGGCCTGACCTGTTGCTCTTTGCGCACCGTCGTTGTCAGCTCCTGTCCGGCCGGGCCGAAAACCCATTTGTAGAGCGGGTTTTGATGCAAAAAATCGGCAACTTCGCTTCCGCCATGCGGTGTGCCCAGCATGACAACGCGCCCCATTTTTTCAGACGGTATGGCTTCCTTATGTGTTTCCAAATAAAAGCCGGTGACAAGTCCCCCCATAGAATGGCCAACGAAATGCACTTTTGAGGAATTTTCCCATACCTGCTTCGATGACAGCTTGTCTTCCAACCAGCCGGATAGATTTTCAATATTATGTTTGCGGGATGGATAAGAGAGATTAAGGGGTTCGTAGCCTTTTTCCTTCAGGGCCTTCTCTACAAAAACCATATTCCACAGCGAATGGCCAATCCCGTGAAGAAGGACAACTGTCTCTTTTTCCGCTGCATGTGCTGTTTTTGCGCTCATCATGACTACCAGAACCAGAATAATAACCCTGTACACAATTTACACCTCCTTCTGCAGCCGTTCCACGCCAAATACATATCTGGTGTAGAAATAGCTGAGGCCAATAAGGCTGATACCAAGGCCAAGAAATGAGAAGACGCGATACAGTCCTTCTAATTCGGAAGCATCGAACAAGAAAACTTTAATAACTGTCAATACCATGAAAACGAGCGAAGCCAGACGAGCCGTTTTACTCTGCCTTCTAATACCAATCGTGAGCAGTATCAAACCCGTTAAAAGCCATGTGACGGAGTATCCGTAAAACTCAACAATATCATATGAACCTGGGAACATTTCTCCGCCATGAAAATACTGGCGTACCGTGAAAGAAATGAAGCAGAATAGCAGGGCAAAACCGAACACTTTATAACAGAATTTGATAAAAAAGTTGACAGACAAGGCTGGGGTTTGACTGTAGATTGCCCATGCTGACAACACTGCTGATACGCCATAGGTAAGTGTAATCCCGTTTATAACCGGCCATGCGCCGACGAATTGATCGTGATCCCAATACGGATTATGAATCACGAGGTCGAAGAAGAAAACACGAGCCATAGCAAAATGAAATAATATGACGGCCCATTTCATCAGGCATAGCAGTTCACGCTGCTCGAGAAACTTACATAAGGCTATGGCAGATAAGACGAGCGCGAGAGTGATACACCCTCTTTGTATAAAGCCTGCCTGCTCCTGAAATGGTGTCGTATCAAACATTTCACGGAACAGGTAATAGACCGTTGCCAGGGCAAGCATCAGGGCTGTTCCGAATAGAGTTTGAACAAGTGGACTGCCTTCCCTCTTTTGCTTTAAGGTGATCCAGAAGGCCAGAGAAAGAAAAAGCGCAGGCGCACCCAGCTTGAGAAGCGGTAAGTCCAATATGAACTGGTCAATATTCCTGAAGCGCGGATATCTTTGGTGGCTTTCACGATTATACCGGCAAAAAACAGTACCCGAAGTGCATTGTGCGTGAAAATGCCATTTTCGTAATGACCGAGGGAAGATTGAAAGAAGAGACGTATCGCAAGCTCTTATTCAGCGACCTATCAAAATTTAATTTCTTAAATCGCGGCGGAAAAGAAAATGGTGGGCACGGCAAGGATTGAACTTGCGACCCCTACGATGTCAACGTAGTGCTCTCCCACTGAGCTACGTGCCCATAATCATAAGGAAGACTATAACTAATCGGAAAGCTTTGCTGTTTCAAGTCTTTTGTGCGGCTCAGGCGGCCAGCAGGGTTTCGACCTGCGTCACCAGCTCCTTCAGATGGAATGGCTTGGATAGCACCCGGGTCTTATCCTGTGCCGGGTTACGGTCACCAAGGGCGACGCCGGCAAAGCCGGTGATGAACATGACTTTCAGGCCGCTATGCAGGTCGTTGGCTTTTTGCGATAATTCGATCCCGTCCATGCCGGGCATGACAATATCGGCCAGCAGCAGGTCGAAACGGCCGCCCTGCTCCAGCGCGGCCAGGGCGCTCAGGCCGTCTTCGCAGGCATCAACCTCGTGTCCGGCCCGTTTGAGGGCCATCGCCAGGAAGTTGCGCATCGCGGTATCATCTTCAGCAATAAGGATTTTCGCCATTCTTTTATTAACAGCATGGGAGGCTGTCAGGGCAACTGCTTTTCATTATTTCCCGGCGCTTATCCAGAAACAAAAACAACCGCGGACGGCCGGCATGCAAAATACGCGTACGCAGCATATTTTATGCTTGTCAGCGCCGGGTGCTTTCTGAAATATAGGGGTCCCTGTAACAGTGATGGCGGCTGTGTATTCATGAGTATGTATGAGAGCTTCAAAACCGATCTGAATCTTGCGATTATCGGTAATTGTTCGTTTAGCGCCCTGATTAACCGGCTGGGCGCGGTGGTCTGGTCCTGCATGCCGTATTTCGACGGCGATCCTGTGTTTTCCGCGCTGGTCAACGATTTTAAGGGCGAGGATGACGAATGGGGATTCTGGGATTTCGAACTGATCGACTTCGATCGGGCGGAGCAGGAATATATCGAAAATACCGCTGTGCTGGTGACCCGCCTGTATGATACGCATGGCAATGTCCTGCAGATCACCGACTGCGCCCCGCGCTATATGCATTACGGCCGTTTCTTCAAGGAACAGATTATTTGCCGCCGCATTGAACCGATTGTCGGCACACCGCGTGTCCGTGTACGGGTGCGGCCACGCTTTAATAACGGGGCGACGCCGCCGATTGTCACCCGCGGCGGCAACCATATCCGTTATGTCTCGCCGGACTTGACCATGCGCCTGACAACGAATGCGCCGATCAGCTATATTTATGATGAGGCGCCGTTCAGGATCAGCCAGAATTATACGTTCTTTTTTGGGCCCGACGAGCCGGTCCAGCACAATATTGCGGCGACCGGGCGCAAATTTATCGAGAATACGGTGCGCTATTGGCGCGATTTCTCGCGCTCGCTGGCGCTGCCCTATGAATGGCAGGAGGCGCTGATCCGCTCCGCCATCACTCTTAAAATGTGCACGTTCGAGGATACCGGCGCGGTGATCGCGGCGATGACGACCTCACTGCCGGAAGCGCCCCACTCAGAGCGCAACTGGGACTATCGCTATTGCTGGCTGCGTGATGCGCTGTTTGTTGTCAACGCGCTGAACCGCCTTAACACGACGCGGACGATGGAAGACTACATGCATTTCATCATGAATGTGACGCTGAACGAGGCCGATGACGATCTGCAGCCGCTTTACGGCATTAGTCTGAAGGACATTATCGAAGAGGAGGAAGCGTCACATCTGAAGGGCTATCGCGGCATGGGACCGGTACGGATCGGCAACCAGGCCTACGTCCAGCAGCAGAACGATGTCTGGGGCAGCGTCCTGCTGGCGCTGAGCCAGGCTTTCTTCGACAAGCGGCTGATCCAGCAGGGGGCGGTCGAGGATTTCCACGCGCTGGAGAAGTTCGGCGAACGGGCGGCGGCGAATTTTGACAAGCCGGATGCCGGGATCTGGGAGTTTCGGACGATGGGCCGGGTCCATACCTTTTCCGCGGTGATGTGCTGGGTTGCCTGTGACCGGCTGGCGCGAATCGCCGCGAAGTTTGGTCTCGACGACCGGGCGGGTCACTGGCGCGGCACAGCGGATAAGATGCGCGAGGTCATTATCAAAGAGGCATGGAACGAGGATAAGAACAGCTTCGTAGAGCCGTTCGGCGGTGACGGTGTTGACGCCAGCCTGCTGCTGTTGCATGAAGTCGGCTTTATCGAACCGACGGACCCGAGATTTGTCGGCACGGTCGAATTTGTCGAAAAAGAGCTGTGCCATGAAGAGCTGCTCTACCGTTATACCCACGAGGATGATTTCGGGGCGCCGGAAGTGGCGTTTACCGTTTGCACCTTCTGGTACATTGATGCGCTGGCGGCAATCGGGCGTAAGGAAGAGGCCCGCGCGAAGTTTGAATGGCTGCTTGACAAGCGTAACCATCTCGGCATGCTGTCCGAGGATATTGACATCAAGACGCATGAATTATGGGGCAATTTCCCGCAGACATATTCAATGGTCGGCCTGATCAATTCAGCGATGCGGCTCTCGCGGTCCTGGCACGAGGTGATCTAGCCTATGACGGACAGCGGCGCGGCGGCGGTTATGCAGGATAATGAAGCGGGGTTAATCGCGGATATCGGGGCGACCAATGCCCGCTTTGCGCTGGCCGATACGAAAGGGGTCAGTGAACAGACGATCCTGCAATGCGCGGATTATCCCGGTATTGCGGAGGCCGTACAGGACTATCTGGGCCGGATCGGCAACCCGCCGGTGCGTCATGCCAGCGTTGCGATTGCCGGGCCGATTAAAAAAGACCGCTTTGAAATGACCAATCACCTCTGGTCGTTCTCGATCAGCGAAACCCGCCAGAGGCTGGGGCTGGATACGTTTCACCTGATGAATGATTTTGAGGCGATCGCGCTGGCGGTGCCGCATTTGAAAGCTGGTCAGGACTATCGCCAGGTTGGTGACGGTGCACCGGCCGAGAATGCGCCAATCGGCGTTATCGGTCCCGGCACCGGTCTTGGTGTCGGCAGCCTGTTCTGGCAGGGGGGGCGCTACCATGCCGTACCGGGCGAGGGCGGCCATGTGACGATGCCGGCGAAGACGCAGCGCGATCTCGATATTTTCCAGTGGTTGCTGGGTAGTAAATATCACCATGTTTCGGCTGAACGGGTTTGTTCCGGCAAAGGGCTGGTCAATGTTTACAATGCCCTGCGCGGTCTGGACGGGCGGGATGATCTGCCGGATCTGGAGCCGAAAGAGATCAGTATGCGCGCCTTGTCGGGCGAGTGCGCGCTTTGTGCTGAAGCGCTGGACCTGATGATGGGGTTCCTGGGGACGGTGGCCGGCAATCTTGCGCTAACGCTGGGCGCGCATGGCGGGATCTATATTGCCGGCGGCATTGCGCTCAAGCTCGGTGATTATTTCGACAATTCGCGTTTCCGGCAGGAATTTGCGGCCAAGGGCCGTTTTAGCGATTATATGTCCGGCATACCCACTTATCTTATCACGAATAAATTCGCCGCTTTTATCGGGCTTCACGCCGATCTTGTGCGTTATCAGACCGCCGGGTAGCGTGAGCGTTGCCGTTGTACGGTTATCGCCGAGCTCAATCCAGTGGTGCGGGGCGCCCGATGGCTTTGGCTGTTCCGGCCAGGTTTTCTGTATTGTCCGGACAATGGCCTCTGTCACCGGGCGGTAACGCGTTGCATCAGGCAGCAGCCGATAGGCGGGCAGGGCCGCCTCTGTAAAAAGGCCGGGCTGTTCATAAGGCTCATGCGTGCCCGGCCAGTCAAGCAGTTCGATTTTGCCCTCTGCCGTTTCAACCAATGCCGTATGTCCGGTACGGAGCCAGGCGCCACAATTGCCGTATAAAAGTCCGCGAATGCTTTTGAGTGCCGGGATGTGCGTATGACCGCAGATCAGGCCATCCGCCCCGTGCTGGCGCGCCATGCGGTATATGGCGCTTTCAAAATTATTCAGCAGATACAGCGCCCATTTGCCGGGTCTGCTCAATGATTTGGCAAGCGAGAATTTTTTGATCTTGCCCTTGATCCGGATATGGGGCGCGGCATGGCCGTCGATCAAATCAAGCAGCCAGTCATAGATGCGGTCGCTGAGACGGGAGAGTGTGCCACGGATAATCTGGCGGTCGAACTGGTCGCCATGCAGGATTAATATCCTTTTGTTATCAGTGGTTTGATGCACAAACTTGTCGCATATGGTGATGTTGTGCCGGCGGGCAAAACGGCGCCGCTTTCTTTTGGATGCGAAACGAACCGTTTCATCATGATTGCCGGGAATATAGATGACTTTTGTACCTTCGGCGGCTTTGCGTGCCAGCTCATCAAGCACAGCGTTGCAATCTGCCGTCCAATACCAACGCTTGTTGAGTTTCCAGCCATCAATGATATCGCCTACAAGATACAGATACCCAGATTCAGTGCTGCGCAGGAAATCAAGCAGGGCCGGGGCATCAAAGGCTTTGGCGCCCATATGAAAATCGGAAATGAATATGGAGCGGTATCGGTGGATTGTCGTCTGACGCGGCATACTCACATAAATCTCCTGATCGAACGCAGGATCGGAATGTAGCTTCGTTCAGTATAGGCGATTCGTGTGCAGTGCCGCAAACTTTACGCTGCTGCGGTGTTCAGGGCTTTCAGGAACTGGCGCGCCACCGCCGGCCAAGTGTAATGATCGCAGATATGCTGATGGCGCGCATCTTTATCATCCTTAACGGCCAGCGCCTCCCGTGCGGCGGCGGCGAGGTCGTTTTCATGAAGCGCCCCCAGATGAGGGGCGGTGATGATGTCACGCGGGCCGGTGACGTTATAAGCAGCAACCGGCAGGCCGGAGGCGAGTGCTTCAATCAGCACGATTCCGAACGTGTCGGTCCGTGACGGGAATACGAAAATATCGGCGCTGCGGTAATGAGCCGCCAGCTCTTCACCCTCTTTCGTGCCGACGAACAGGGCTTCAGGGTATTTCTTTTGCAGGACCGGCAGGCTCGGACCGTCACCAACGATGACTTTTGCGCCGTCCCACGTCATGGCCAAAAAATCTTCCAGGTTCTTCTCAATGGCCACCCGGCCGACATAGAGTGCCACCGGCCTTGGCAAATCATGGAACAGCTCCGGCGCGCCGGGATTGAATAAATCGACATGAACGCCGCGGGTGAGGCGGTGCATCGTGCTGGCAAAGCCCCAGTCTTTCAACTCGTCCTCAAGGCTTTGGGTGGCGATCATCATGCCGGCAGCCGGATCGTGGAAGTTGCGGATGTTGCGGATTGTCATCTGTTTAACCGGCTTTGCAAGGAAGGGCAGGAATTTGGCAACCCGCTTGGCGACATAGTCCGGGAAATGGGTATGATACGATGTTGTGAAACTGACATCGTGTTTTAGGCAATATTTCCTGCCGGCCTGTCCCAGGGGCCCTTCCGTGGCGATATGGATATGCTCAGGCGCAAACGCTTCAACCATGCCTTTCAGGCGGCGATAGGGAAACAGCGCCAGCTCAATCTCAGGATAGCCGATTAACGGCATGCGGTAAGGGAAGTCTGCCGGTCCGATGACCTCGATCTCATGGTCCATCGCGACCAGTTCGGCAATGATATATTCATAAGTGCGGACAACGCCGTTAACCTGTGGCTTCCAAGCATCACTGATAATCAGGATTTTCATTCAGCGTCTGTTTGCTTTAAAGTTAACGTGAGCGATCGTTTCTGATCGCTTATTAAACACGCTCCTTACCGGCTGGGCAATAATGAAAAAAGGTTTGCACGCGCTTTTCATCTCTTTCACGCTGTTTCTGGCATGGCCGCCGCAGACGGCGCAGGCCCAGATGTGCGATACGATTTTTGAGATGATTACGACCTTGCGGCCGCCGGTATTCGGATTTCCGACTGTCTGGGATGCCAAATTCGGCAAGCGCGGCAGCATGGTGCAGCTTTCATCCGGTCTGCCGCGCGATGACGGCACGATCCTGGCAATCGGCCGCCGTTTGTCACAGGAAGATTTCAAGCCGGAAGACGTGCTGGTTGCGGCTTTGAACCGTCGCGGCCGGGCGCTGATCGATAACGCACATAATGCGAAAGACGGCGAGGACCCGGTGAAAATCATTGCGCTGGATAAAGGCTATGTTGCCATTTCCAATATTCGCGGCGGGGCCGGGCGCGGCGAGCGGCAGGTGCGGCTCAGCTGGTTTGATGAAGAGGCCGCTTATAAACGCGACCGTGTCGTGCGTGACGGCCATTTTGATTACGAAGCCACCGGCCTGGTGAACGCAACTGACGGTAATGGTTTTATCGCTATCCTGCATGCGGTCAACCGTACTGATCCCGAGGATGAGAACAGCGTGCTAATGCGTTTTACGGCAGGTGGCGAGATCGTCTGGCGGCGCGCTTACCGGCCGGGCATTCCGAATGCGCTGTACGGTTTGCTGCCTGTAGATGAAACACACTACATGGCGGCGGGCCGGATCAGGCTTGAGGACGGCCGTATGGCCGGCTGGGCGATGAAGCTGGGCCGCGACGGCACGGTGCACTGGCAACGAACATACCCCCGCGGCGGCGAGTCTACGCTGCGTGACGCCACTGTTGCGCCGTTCGTAACAGTCAATGGCCAGGGGGTGATCCTGTCCGGTGACTCGCTGCCGCTCGATGGCGGCCCGGTGGCGGCATGGGTGCTGGCCATCGATCCGCTTGGCGAGCCGTTGTGGCAGCGCTATTACCGCCGCCCGGATGCGGCCCTGCGCGCGCAGTGGCTGGAAAGTTACCCGGACGGGCGCACGGCGGTTATCATTAACGCCGCCGCGCTGCCGGGTGAAGAGGTGCCCGATCATATCCGGATGCTGACCCTGTCGCCGCGCGGCATCATCATCCAGGACGAAGCCTACCACGAAGGGCGCGGTGCCCAGGGCCGTGATTATGTGCCGGGCTGGAATGGCGAACGGATCATTACCGGTGTCGTCGAAGACCCGGTCGGCAGTACTGAAAGCGATGAGGAGATTGTCGTTGTCGGTCTGGTACCGGATGAAGAGGCGCCCGAGGATGCCGAAGAGGGGGACCTGATGCCCCCCAAAACTGTTGAGAAAGGCTGGGTCTTTATTGCAACAGCGCTGGATCCCTACCAGGACCCCTGCGCGGTTACGCCCTTTCCATAGGCCCCGAAAGACAATGCCGGACTCAGACCTGAACGAGACAGCCGACGATATCCTGACATGTATTGTGCAGGAGGATGAAGGCGGTGCGCGGCTCGACAAATTTTTGGCTGAACGGCTGGAGGGTCTGTCTCGTTCGCGGCTGAAAGCCCTAATCCTCGACGAAGCGGTAGTGCTGAATGATACGATTTGCAAAGACCCGTCAGCCAGAGTCAAGGCCGGGGCGGTTGTGCAGGTCGCGGTGCCGGCGCCTGTCGACGATACCCCGGTGCCGGAAAATATCCCCCTGAATATCCTGCATGAGGATGAGGATATGCTGGTGTTAAACAAGCCGGCCGGGCTGGTTGTGCATCCGGGGGCCGGACACCGGCACGGCACGCTGGTCAATGCGCTGCTGTATCATTGTGGTGATAGCCTGTCAGGCATAGGCGGTGTCAGGCGGCCCGGCATTGTCCACCGGCTCGATAAGGATACCAGCGGCCTGATGTTGGTCGCCAAGACTGATGCGGCGCATCAGGCGCTGTCGGCGCAGCTTGCAGACCGTACGCTGGGGCGGCGCTACAAGGCGCTGGTCTGGGGCGTGCCACAGCCGCACGCGGGCCGGATTGACCAGCCGATTGGCCGCCACCCGTCTAATCGCCTGAAAATGGCGGTTAACCGTAAAAACGGGCGCAGTGCGGCGACCAACTACCGGGCCGAGGAGACATATGGCGAGACGACGGCCCTGGTTGATTGTGCACTGGAATCGGGCCGGACCCATCAGGTTCGCGTCCATATGGCATATATCAGACATCCTTTGATCGGTGACCCGCTCTATGGCTTGCCGCAGACAGGCGTCGTGGCCTTGCTGAAAAAGGGCGGTTACACCCCGGAAACGGCGCGGGCAATCCTGGCTTTCCCGCGCCAGGCGCTGCACGCGTGGCGGCTGCAGTTTACGCACCCGCGAACAGAGAATGTGATGAGTTTTGAGGTTGATTTGCCGGATGATATGGTTGATTTATTAAAATCAATTAAATCAAAGCCTTAGTTTTTGCCTAAAAAAAGATTTGAATTTACATAAAATTTTATGTACCATTAAAGAATAGGCTGCTGAGAGTGAGCAGGCGCGTGTGAGACGACTACAAAAACGCTTCGAAAAAGGTTTTAGCTACGGCTAAGGAGGACATAAACAAGCAATAAAAACAAAGATTACAAGATTTTAGATCCGAGATACTCAGAAATTTACCCCACTTTACCCTTTGACCGATCTGGTATCTGTTCCCTTCCAAACCGTTCGACGCAATGTCAGCGGTTTCTTTTTTGGCCACGCTTCTGTATATCTGTGATCTATGGCAGCTTTCATTAAAAATCTGGCCTTGATTGCCGTGTCGATGCTGGTCGCTCTTCTGTTAGCGGAAGGGGCCTCGCGTCTTGTTATGCCGGTTAAATACGGCAATGAATTTGTAACCATGGATGGTGCGCCGTTCAATCCACGCACGGCAGGCCGCTTAACGCCCGATGCCCGTTTCCGCATGGTGGCGCAGGAATTTGATGCGGTGGTTACCCATACGCCGGACGGTTACCGCGGGCTGGCGCAGCCGGTCAATCCAGAGGTTATTTTTATTGGCGACTCTTTCACATACGGTATCGGTCTGAACGACAAGGAGACGATCCCGCATGTTTATTGCCGCGCGCTTGATGTGAGTTGCGCCAATCTCGGCGTGCCGGGTACGGCGACAGGCCATCAGCTTGAACGGCTGGACCGGTTTCTGCAGGAAAAGAACTGGCGGCCGCGTACGGTCAGGCTGCTGTTTATGGGGATGACCGGCGCTTTGATGGCCGGCAATGATTTCAGCGGTAATCTGGAGTATGAAGCGCAACAGCAGCGTACTGATGAAACGGGGGCGCAGGCGCCACAAACAAAAAGCCCGCTGCACTGGCTGCTTGGCCAGCGCAAGCTGCTACTGGAACATTCGAATCTTGTGCGCATTCTCTACTATGTATACGGGCCGGTGCTGCGCGCCGAATTGTCGCCTGACACAGCGGCAGATGATCTGGAGAAAGCGCTGGCGGCAACGGAACGGCAGCTTCTGAAACTGCATTCGCTCTCTGAAGATTACGGGTTCGACTACGCGATTTATATTATTCACCCGATGCAGGACCTGATGACCGGCGGCTATCAACAGACCTGGACGACCCTGCAGGATATCGCGCCGACCATGCGTGTTTACACGACCGCGCCGGCCTTGCTGGGCAGCGGGGATGCCGCGCAATATTACTTTCCTTACGACGGGCATCTGAACGCCAAGGGGGCGCGGCTGGTGGCGCGCTATATAGCGGGCATGGATGAAATTGCCGAAAGCCGGCCGGTTGCGCAATAAACCGCAACATAACATTAGTCAGACCGCAATGATATTCCATAATTTAAAAATTGCTGCACCATGTCATGTTTTTTGTGCAGCAATATTCTATAATAATATTATAAGGAACATAGACGGGAACGAACGGCGGAAGGGCCATGGAGTACAAGGACTGGGACGCAGCGGCGCTGCGCGGCTATAACGATTATAACGATCATTTCCGGGTGCGGCAGTTCATGGATGCCGAAAGCGGCCTGAACGCTTTTATTGCCGTTCATAACAAAAATCTCGGTCCGGCGCTTGGCGGTTGCCGGATGTATCCATACGGTTCTGAAGGGGATGCGCTGCGCGATGTGCTGCGGCTGTCATATGGCATGACATACAAGAATGCGCTGGCCGGCCTGCCGCTGGGCGGCGGTAAGAGCGTCATTATCGGCGATCCGGCGACTGACAAGACAGAGGCGCTGATGGAGGCGATGGGCCGCGCCGTGCATATGATGGACGGCGATTATGTGTCTGCCGAAGACAGCGGCACAAGCGAGACTGATATGGCGCTGATGCGCCGCGCAACGCCTTATGTGATGGGGCAAAAAACCAAGGCTGCGGACGCGCTCGGCGGCGATCCGTCGCCGGTTACGGCTTACGGCGTGTTCTGCGGTCTGAAGGCGGCGTTGCGCAAACGTTATGGCAGGGACAACATAGGCGGGTTACATGTCGCGGTACAGGGATTGGGCGCGGTCGGTTACGAGCTTTGCCGTTTGCTCGACGAACAGGGAGCGGAGCTTTTTGTCACCGATATGCGTGAGGATGTGCTGCAAAAAGCGCAGGACCAGTTTACCAGGGTGCAGGTCGTCGGGCTTGATGAGATTTTCAGTGTTCCGGCGCAGGTTTTTGCGCCTTGTGCACTCGGGGCCCAGCTCAATGCGAAAACCATACCGGAAATGAATTTCGACATTATCGCCGGTGCGGCGAACAATCAGCTTGAAACGCCGGAAGACGATGATCGTCTTGCTGCAAACCGTATCCTCTATACGCCGGATTATGTGGTGAATGCGGCGGGTGTCATTGCCGTCGGTTATGAATATTTTGAAGGTATTGGTGAAAACCCGTTTCCGCATGAACTAACCCGTGACAATATGCTCCGGCACGTTGAGCGCATCGGTGACACGATCGATCAGGTTTTCGCCCTTGCCGAATCTCGGGGAATTACGCCTGGCCGCGCTGCCGACGAAATGGCAGAGGATATTTTTATGGCCAATAATGAATCATGGACCTCATCGGGCACAGCTTAGGCTCAGGACCTCTAAATCATAAGCTTAAAGGAATAAAATCATGAGCTGGTTGTTTTTTGTGTTTATGGCGGCCCTGATGTGGTCGTGCCACAATGTCTTCATCAAGATTCTGGGCGAAGCCGTGCCCGCGTCCCTTGCCGTTGCGCTTTTTTATATGGTCGGGGCGCTGACGTCGGGGCTGATATACGTTTTTCAAAGTCATAAAATTATGTTCCATCAGTTGCATGATGTGAAACTGATCAGCTTCATCATTCTGGCGGGCATTACGATCGGGCTGACGGATTATTTTTATGTTACCGCTTTTTCAAAAGGGGCGGCGCTATCGCTGGCCGGTCCGCTATTTGGAACATTGGGCCTGCTGCTGATTGCGGCATTCGGTGTTTTCATTTTCAGCGAGGGGCTGTCTCTTGCCAAAATCGCCGGATTTATTTTTGCTTCCATCGGTATTTTCCTGTTGGCGCGGTAAGGCTCAATCCACCACGCCGGTCCAGTGCCGCGCGATATGGCGTTTGGAAAGCGGTTCGCTGATTTCATAGAGCTTTAACGGTGCATCAAGCGCCTGCCCGGCATCGCGCCCGAGCGGGGCGGCGCGCAGGCGGATCTTGCTCCCCTCCAGCCCATGTTCGATATGGCCAAGCGGCAGGCGCAAATTCAGGCCGCTATAAACATGGGTGGCGCTGCCGAAAATATCGATATCGGTCGTGTCGGTGACAGCCACGAAAGCGCCCAGTTTTGCGCCGTTGGCAAAATCGCGCTGCAGGGCCAGCGTGCCGCCGATATCTTCGGCAAGATACCGGCCGGCCCGCGCCTGTATTGTCAGGCCGGTGCGTGGAATTTCATACCAGGCCTGTAGATGCCCGGTCAGCAGACTGTCGCCGGTGAAGCCGCCATTCAGATCGCTAAACGGGTCACGCTTAAAGACCTGGTAAGCCTCAGCGCCGAGGACAAACGTCTTGCCGAAGGGCCGCCATAAAATCTCGCCGCTGACACCGCCATACATTTCTTCAAGATAGCCGCCGGTCAGGCTGACATGCAGGTCGGGCTTGAGTGTCGTCATCCAGCTCAGGAACGTACGGTCAAGGCTGACGGCCCGTTCGGCGAAGATATCGATATCGCTGCGCACCGGCAGCACCGCGCGCGGCCTGATCTCGCGCAGCCGGTCAAGATTATCCGTCAGGTCAAAGCGTAGTGTGCCGCCCAGCCAGAAATTCTCGCTGAGCTGCCGCGTTTCCTCAAGCAGCAGGGCGGTGCGGTAAAGCAGGCCGCTATCCTCTTCCGACAGGCTCACCTGCTGGTCGAGGATCAGCCGGAACAAATGCAGGCCGAAAATATTGAAGCGGTCGTGGGTGAGGTCGTGGAAGATCGTGCCGCCGGGCGGCGGATCGAGAAAGGCCGCCCCGCGCCATATTTCCTGCGGGCTGCCCTGGTGGCGGACCAGTGCCTGTTCGAGGTCGCGGCGCTGCAGGCTGACCGTGCGGCCGCGCAGGCCCCATGAAACAGGCTCGATCTGCAATGTTTCAACAATCTCGCCGCCGTGATTGGCCATATGCCGCGCTGCCCGCCCGATCTGGCGCGGTGTTGGGTGATAGGGGCTGAGCAGCAGGCTGGCTGACGCAACGCCGCTCTCGCGCTGCGCGTCGTAAAGGTACAGATTGTCGCGCTGGGCCGCGGCGGTCATTTCACCGGGCAGGGCGAGGCCGGTACGGTAAGCCCGCAGCGGGGTGACCGGTTCGTCCCGTCCGGGACGCCCGAACCAGTTTTGGACCGGTGCCCGCAGCGTCAGTTGCCCCATCAGCTTGTCGCCGCCGACCAGTGCCGCCCCGGCATGAAGCCAGTCCACAGGGCTGTAGGCAAAGCCCAGCGCCCACGGCGCCGGCGGGTCGTAATTAAAGCGCCGGCTTTCAATAACCGAGCGGTCCGCACCCCAGTCGGCCTTGAATGACAGGCCGTCGATCCAGTGTGTGAAATATTCGATCCCGGCGAACAAGCCGACATCCGGCCCGGTGAACCAGTTATTCGGTTCGTTCGGTTCTTCGCCGTCAAGCCGCCGCCCTTTACCGAAATGGTCGTGCAGATATTTGAGCGGGTTATTGATATGTGCGGCACTGCCGAGCCGCCCCCATGCCATCCCGGCTGTGAAGTCGAAACTTTTGTAACGCTTGGAGGCTGTCAGGTATTCCGCCGCCATGCGCTTATGTCCCAGCGCGCTTTGCAGACCGAGCGCCAGGGCGGGGCGGTACCGCGTTTCCTTCAGCAACTGTAATTTCAGATCGACGCCGGGATAAAGCCGGTCCGGGTCGCCGTTCAGGCTCGACATCTGGGCGCTCTGGCGGATGACGATCCATAGCGGTGCGGCGATCTGGAACCCGAGCACACCGTGGGCGTAGGGATCAAGCGTTGATACAGACAGGCGCGCCGTACCCGGTGTTTCCATGCGGGCAGACGGCACGGTATTCAGCCCCAGCGGGCCCATGAGCGCGGGCGTATGACGTTGCGCTGCCGCGGCTGGGGCAACAGCGAGAGTGAACAACAGGCATAAAAGACAGGCAAGACGCAAAATCGTTTGCATAGTGGGAACCGGAATGAAAAACGCACGCAGCGGGGAGACGGCGCGCCGCATGCAGGTGAGCACAAAAATCACCACTTTAAAGTGTCCTGTATATGCACAGGTATGTCAAAGCCTTTGGCATAGGATTTGCCTGCCCTTTCGGGTATGACAGGACTTATCCACAAGCTGTAAAATAATAGGGGGATGGCAGGCGATGCAGGGCGAACAGGATCTTCTGGTAATGGTTTTTAGCGCGGCGGGCATGGCGCTGCTGGCCGTAGCGGTTACAGCACTGCTGATTTATATAGGGGAACGCCGCCGCTGGTCCGGTGAGGTCCTGGCGTTGCGCGCGGAGAACGGTGCGCTTGAACAGGAGCTGGTGGCTTGCCGGGCGCAGGAAAATAATGATGAACAGGCCGCTATGCCTTCAGATGCCGATGCGTTTCAGGACCGTAAGCTGGAGGCGCTCGGACATCTTGCCGGCGGGGTTGCCCATGATTTTAATAATTTCTTGTCGATTATCGACGGTTATGCCCGGATGGCCCTGAAGCACAGTACCGCCCGGCAGCCGGCCGGCCATGATGGCGCACAGCTCGAAACCTGCCTGGAACGGATTAAGCAGGCGACGGCCCGCGGTGCCGGGCTGACGCGGCAATTGCTGATGTTCGGCCGGAGTCGGATTGCCGATGATAAGGCGGTGGATCTGGGCCGTTTGCTGCGCGATCAGGAAAAGCTGCTGCAGCCGCTGCTGGGCGTCGGGATCGGCCTCGAAATTAACGCCGTATCACGGTTGCATGCCTTTTGCTCTGCTGACGGGCTGGCGCAGATCGTCATGAATCTGGTCATCAACGCCCGTGACGCTCTGCCGGAAGGCGGGAATATCCGCATCACAGCCCGCCGGGCCGGGCCGGTCGATCTCGCCGGTCTGGTGCCACTGGCCGGACAGGGACAAGGCTATGTCTGCCTGACGGTCAGCGATAACGGTATAGGCATGGATGAGGAAGTTATGGCACGGATATTCGACCCCTTCTTCACCACCAAGCCACAGGGCAAAGGCACCGGCCACGGCCTGTCTGTGGTTTACGGCATGGTGCGGGATATGAAAGGCTATGTCGATGTGGCTTCGCGGCCCGGTGACGGTACCACCGTCACGATCCTGCTGCCCGAGGCTGAAAACAGGCCGGTCAAGCAGATCGCTGAAACAAACGATAACGTCACCGGCCTGCGGTTTGAGGGCTATACAGCATTGGTCGTGGAAGATGAACCGGACTTGCTGGCGTTGACCTGTGCGATGCTCGAAGATCTGGGTATGGAGGTGCTGACGGCGGCCGATGGCGCCGATGCGCTCGTGATGCAGGATGACTACGAGGGCGATATCGACCTGCTGCTGGCCGATGTGATCCTGCCGGAAATCAACGGCCTGAAGCTGGCCGAACTGATTCAGGCGGTGCGGCCCGAAACAAAAGCGCTGTTTGTCAGCGGGTTTCCGGCAGCTGAAGTGCCGGCGCAGGCGTCCCTGCTGGCGAAGCCGGTCGCGTTCGAGGCGTTAGCCGCAGCGATCAGGCAGTGCCTGGATGAGAATGACAGCCCGCCGGCCAGTGCCGCTGACATGCCGGTCTGGCAGGCGGCAAGCGCATAAGGGTATGAAAACATGAGCGAAGGCGGTCTGGAGGAACTGAAAGTCCTGATTGTCGAAGATCAGCAGGATGCGCGGGCGATGCTGCGTAATATGCTGTCTGAACTGGGTATTACCCAGATTTTCGAGGCCGGTGATGGGCGCGAGGCGATGCGTTTCATGGATTCGGCGTTCGATTTCGTCAATGTCATTGTCTGTGACTGGAATATGCCGAGCATGACCGGTGTTGAATTCCTGCGCCAGCTGCGAACGGTTGATGGCGATGTGCCGTTCTTGATGGTCAGCGGCCGCAGCGATATGAATTCCGTTGTTGAAGCCAAGACCGCCGGCGTCACCGGTTATATCCGCAAACCGTTCTCACCGGCGCAACTGGAAACCAAGCTGCGCGTTATCATGAAACGTATGAAGCTGGCGTCCTGAACCAGGTGCGTTTGCCTGTGGCCTGTCGCCGGAGTATGGCACTTTCAGCTTGCGTTAGCGGCAAAAAACGATATTTTGTGTCAGGACGTTAACAAACGGCTGACCAAGTGGCCGATAGTGAAAGTGTAATGGCAAAAGAAGACTTACTGGAATTTAAAGGGGTGGTGAGCGAGGTCCTGCCGAACGCGATGTTCCGCGTCAAGCTGGAGAACGATCACGAAATCCTCGCCCATACGGCGGGCAAGATGCGCAAGAACCGCATCCGCGTGTTGCAGGGCGATGTTGTGGTCGTTGAAATGACCCCTTACGACCTGACCAAGGGCCGTATTATTTACCGTGAAAAATAAGCCGCTTATCCTCGCTTCGGCGTCGCCGCGCCGGCGGGATTTGCTGGCGCAGGCCGGTATTACACCGGATCAGGTCATCGCGGCCGATATTGATGAAACCCCCCTCAAAAAAGAGCTGCCCCGCGCGCTGGTTGAACGGCTGGCACGGGCGAAAGCGCAGGCGATAGCCGCGCAGCATGAAGGGGCTTATATCCTTGCTGCCGATACTGTCGTTGCGCTGGGACGGCGCATTCTCGGCAAGCCTGCCGATGCGGATGAGGCCCGGCGTTTTCTTGAATTGATGAGCGGGCGGCGTCATCGCGTGATGGGCGGTATGACGCTGATCTCTCCTGATGGCACAATACGCAGCCGCGTGGTTGAAACGACCGTCCGGTTCAAGGCGTTATCGCCGGCTGAGCTTGAAGATTATATAGCCGCCGGCGAATGGGAAGGCAAAGCCGGGGCCTATGGCATTCAGGGCCGGGCCGAGGCCTTCGTGAAATTTATCCGCGGCTCTTATTCGAACGTGGTCGGGCTGTCGCTTTATGATACAATGCAGCTGCTGAACGGAACGGGGTATAAAGTATAATGGACATCCTGATCGAGGAACTGGACGGCGGTCTGTGGGTGGCGGCGATGGAGCAGGGCCGCCTGCAGGGGTTGGAGTTCGATCCGCCGACCGAGGAGGTTCGCTGGGGCTCTGTCTACTGGGCCAAGGTGGCGCGGATCGACAAGGCGCAGGATGCGGCTTACGTCAATCTCGACGGCGACAATATCGGTATTCTGTACAACGCCGATGTCCGGATTCCGCAAAAGAACGGTGCTTATAAAAAGGGCGGGGCGCAGGAAATCGGCAAAATCCTGCAACCGGGCCAGATGATCGCCGTGCAGGCGAAAAGCGGTTATCTGCCGCAAAGCCCTGACGAACCTTACTCCAAAGCCAACGGCAAAACGCCGCGTGTGTCGATGAATATCGTACTGCCCGGCCGTTACCTGATCTATGCGCCGATGGAAGGAGAGAACCGCATTTCACAGCGCATTAAAGACAAAAAGATGCGCACGCAGATGCAGCGCATGCTCGACTCCCTAAGCGACAGCCGCGGCTGTATCCTGCGGGCTGCCGGGGCGAATACCCAGACCGATGTCCTGATCCGCGAGGGCCGGATTCTCTCTGCGACCTGGGACCAGATGCAGGAGTATTTTCAGGGAGAGGACCCGCAGCTGATCCTGCTCGGCCCTGATGCAATCCAGCGGACGCTGAGCGACAAGGCCGGGGCGTCAATCGGGCGGATCGAGATCACGACGATGGACCACTACCAACTGGTTGAGGAATGGTGCGATATTTACGCGCCCGACCTGATGACCCGCATCAAGCCGGTCGAGATTGCCGATGGCGCGCAGGAATTCGGCCTGTTCGAGCATCATGACATTGTCGGCCAGATCGAATCGTTGCTGGTGCCTTATGCACTGCTCGATCAGGGCGCAACGCTGATTATCCAGGATACGGCGGCACTGACGGCGATTGATGTCAACAGTGCCGGTGATACGCGCGGGCGGCTGGCGGTCAATCTTGACGCCGCACAGGAAGTGGCGCGCCAGTTGCGGCTGCGCAATCTTGGCGGCGCGGTGATTATCGACTTCCTGCGCCTGAAAAAGAAAACCGAGCGCGACAAGCTGATCAAAGCGCTGGAAGTCGTGTTTGACGATGACCCCTGTACGGTGCAAATCCACGGCTGGAGCAATCTCGGCATGATCGAGGTGACACGCCACCGCCGCACGCCGCCGCTGCATGAACGGTTTGAAAGCACCGCGGCTGAGAGCGGCGATCCGTTGTTTCCGTGATTGTTCGGACTCTGTGCCGGAATGTCGCAATTCCCGCTGGACAGGCGCGGCGGATTCTTTTATATAAGCGCTTGATCGCCTGTCCGCGATATATGCCCTGGTAGCTCAGTTGGTAGAGCAAGCGACTGAAAATCGCTGTGTCGGTGGTTCAAATCCGCCCCAGGGCACCATTTAGCCTTATATTCCGAACAGTTTGGCCCTGACCCGGAAGCGGCTTTTTCGCAGGCCCGAATTATGTCAGTGCTCCTGTCGAAACTTTAACCACCATTTTTTTAACAGCCTGTTTTGCTTTATAAGGTTTTCGTAGCGTTCGAGATATGCGGGGTTGCGCATAACAGCGGTCATTACGATTTTGGCCTCCGCAGGAGAAAGTTCGCCGTCGGCCAAAGCCTGGATATCCCTGTCTGTTATTTTTGTGCGTTCATCAATCATCTTTATCGTATCGTGATCAATGGGAGAGAAAAGGAGGTTGAGCCTCCTTTTCTCTAGGAAATCTATATTATTTCCGGAACTGGATTTCAACCCGGCGGTTTTCCTGTAACCGGACCCCGTCTTTGGTGGCAACGGCAGGATCGCTCTCGCCCCTGGCTTCTTCATCCAGCACGCGGTTTGGAATGCCGCGGTCGGTCAGGGCGTCGGAAACGGTTTGCGCCCGCTTTTGCGACAGCATCACGTTGTAATCGGCAGGGCCGGAGCGGTCGGCATGGCCTTCGACAGTCACTTCGTAAGGCTCAAATTTTTTGATTTCACGGGCCACTTGGTCAAGGGTGGATTGCTCGGACGCGCGGATATCATGCTCGTCGTGATCGAAATAGATAGTATAGTCCGAGACGACCGGGCGCAGGCCAGCCGTTCTGGTTTCCACTCTTTCGGCCACGAATTTTTGTTCTGCTTTCGGGCGTTTGCGGTCAAGGCCGCAGCCGTCATCGACAAAAGCCTGCGGCGGACGTTGATAGCCCTGGCATGGCTCGCGTTCCTCGTAATTCAAATATTCGTGCAGCTCCAACTTGTCATTGGCAGGAAGCTTTTTAGCGTAAGGCGCGTAATCCTTGGCCGGAACCATATGATGCGATGTAAAATGACCGCGATCGGCATGGGCTGTAGAAATCATCAGGCCCAGTGCGGCGGCAGTTGATAAAGCAGATAAAGCAAGTGTTTTATAGCGTTTCATAATATTAGCCTCATTCAATTGTTACATTGTCGTGTCGTGGTTATGTCCGCTTACGCATGAAGAAAAAATTTGGTTCCGTGCGAAAAAGAGAAAGGGTTTTGGGAACTTTTTTCTTTTGGGGACGTTGGTGAACGTAAATGGAAATCCAAATCCAAATATATTATTTAAGGGGGCTCCTGTAATGATGTCTGAAGAAAAAGTAACAACAACAAAGAAAGTAAGAGAGGTTGTCGGAATATTCGATGATAAGGATAATCTGGACGGGGCCATTGCCGAACTGGAGGTAACGGCCTTTTCGCGCGAGATGATCAGTATTCTGGGCACAAAAGAAGCAATTGAAAAGCGTTTCGGCGCACCTGAAATCAAACCGGAGAAAGCGCAGAATAAAGAAGACGTACCGCGTATGCCGCCTGTGCGGCCGGAGGAAAAGGGGGTAGGGGCGGGCGCGGCTATAAGCGGCGGCATCGCTGCCGGTATGGTTGGTGCGGTCATTGCGGCGGGCGCGGCCGTAACGGTGCCGGCGCTTGTAACGGCAGCGGCCATCGGCGGCGGATCGGGCGCAATACTGGCAAAGACGCTTGGTGATTATTTTGACGAACAGGTTGAAAAACAAATTAACGAGGGTGGGTTGCTGTTGTGGGTGCAAATTCACAGCGCCGAACAGGAAGAAAAAGCGCGCGCCATTATGGTTAAATACGGCGCGGAAAAAATTCACGTTCATGAAATCACCTGACTGACAGGAGGAAAAGATGACAACAGAGATCAAGGAAGCCATGCAACACCCGGATGCCGTTTACACGACACCGGAAGACGTGATGGACGATAAGAGTTTGTCTTATGAGGATAAACTCAAAATTCTCGAAAACTGGGCTGATGAGGCGACCCAGGCATTAGAGGCCGTGACCTGCCCCGCATAGTGGTACCAGATCCAGAGTGAGTCACTGGTTTGGTT
>CAYUKA010000018.1:0-44702 GCA_964445195.1 uncultured Micavibrio sp.
ACATTTCCATGTCCAACTGATAGAAATCGGTGGGCGAGCGGTCGGCGCGCGGGTCTTCGTCGCGGAAACAGGGCGCGATCTGGAAATAACGGTCAAAGCCCGACATCATCAGCAGCTGCTTGAACTGCTGCGGCGCCTGCGGCAGGGCGTAGAATTTACCGGGATGCTGCCGCGCCGGCACCAGGAAGTCGCGCGCGCCTTCCGGGCTGCTGGCCGTCAGGATCGGCGTCTGGAATTCCTGAAAACCCTGTTCGGTCATCCGGCGGCGCAGCGACGTGATGACATCGTTACGCAGGCGGATATTGCGCTGCATTTTGATCCGGCGCAAATCGAGATAGCGGTATTTCAGGCGGTGATCCTCGCCGGTGCCGTCATCCTCGGCGACCTGGAACGGGATGATATCGGCTTCGGACTGCATCGTGGCGGTGTCGATATAGACCTCGATCTCGCCGGTCGGCAGGTTCGGGTTGACGGTATCGTCAGAGCGCGCCTTGACGGTGCCGGTGACGGTAATCACGCTTTCGCCGCGCCATTTGTCGATCGTGTCGATCAGCGGCGAGTCTTCGTCCACCACGCATTGGGTCAGGCCGTACGTATCCCGCAGATCGATAAACAGCACGCCGCCATGGTCGCGCCGCCTGTGAATCCAGCCCGAGAGTTTGACCGTCTGCCCGACCGCGTCCTTGGTCAGGGCGCCGCATGTATGAGTGCGATAGGGATGCATGTTCTGTAAGTCCTTTTGCCTGTAACACTGATTATCAGCGCATAGAGGGCATTATTCGCGCGTGCCTGTCAAGACCGCAGCGCCCGCCGATGCTATCTATATAATGGCCATTATCCCAAAGTACGCTGTAATTCGGCAAAGACCCGCGCCGCAGGCTCTTCGGGTGCACCGCTTTGTGGCGGCAGGGGTAAGGCGGCCTCGCTTTCAGCGGTGGTAAAAAGCCCGGTAATATAATAGCGGTTGCCGGAGGCGTAGCCGGGGAAGTCGATTTCGTTGAGCAGCAAGGCCCTGTGCAGGGACGGCAAAATAGTTGTGGCGTCCGTAAAGATACCCATCGTCTCGTTTGGGCAGTTCATAAACATTTCGCCCAAATCTAATTCGGTCTGCGGTGTGTCACTGAAGTGTGCGAAGGATTCCAGCGTTTTCTGTGATGTTACAAAATAGTGGCCTAACGGTGTTAAGCCATTTTTAGCGGCCGCTATGGCAAATTCGGCTGCCAGCGGTCCGGCCGCGCCCCCATCGGTTAGGCTGCTCAGTGGTACGCCACCATGTGCCTGCGACAATCTTGCGCCCATCTTTATAATCTCGTTAAAGTTCAGGCTCAGCGTGATCATGCGGATATCCGCGGATATTAAACGCACTTTCCCGGGCCAGCCATCTGCATGCTGTGCTGCCAGATATTGCGTATCGTTATAAAGCGATAAAGCCTGGGCGGTGCTCAGAAATCTCTGGTGCTCGCCCGTGATCTCGACGCCGCACGACTGGTCATCGAAACGGGAGGCGGGGCCGCCTTCTAATGTATAGACGCTGTAGATTTTGTACTGTCCTTCAAAGTCAGTGACCTGTGTGCGCATAACCGCTCCTAAATTTCGTAAAATGAAAATCTTTTCTAGAACTCTTGCACCCACTCTGTCAAGATGAGTCCCCTGATATGACTATGATTACCGATACCAAAAGCCTCGCCGCCCTGTGCGATAAATTAGCCGCCAAGCCCTATATCACGATTGATACGGAGTTTTTGCGTGATCGTACATATTACCCGAAGCTTTGCCTGGTACAACTGGCGGCGGATGATACAGACCCTGTGGCGGTCGATCCGCTGGCAGAGGGGATTGATTTACAGCCGCTGTTTGATTTGCTGGCCGATGAGAGCGTCATTAAGGTGTTTCACGCGGCGCGGCAGGATCTGGAAATTTTCTACAATCTGACCGGCACAATTCCGCATCCGTTGTTCGATACGCAGGTGGCGGCGATGGTATGCGGTTATGGCGATCAGGTCGGTTATAACAATATCGTGCAGGCGGTCTGCGGCGTGCGGATCGACAAGGGGGCGCAGTTCACCGACTGGGCGCGCCGGCCGCTGTCCAAGCGTCAGCTTTCCTATGCGCTCGATGATGTAACCTATTTGCGCGATGTTTATAAGAATCTCGACGAGGCACTGTCACAGCAGGACCGTACAAGCTGGGTTAAGCAAGAGATGCAGGTCCTGACCGATCCGGCGACCTATGAAAACCCGCCGGATGACGCCTGGCAGCGGATCAAGGTGCGCTCGCACAAGCCGCATGTCTACGCCGTCTTGCGGGCTGCGGCATCGTGGCGGGAGCGCGAGGCGCAGCGCCGTAACGTGCCGCGCGGGCGGATCATCCGCGATGAAACGCTGGCCGATCTGGCTGTCCATCCGCCAAAAAAGGCGGAGGATCTCAGGAAAATCCGCAATATGCCGGGCGAGGTGGCGAACGGCAAATACGGTCCGCAGCTGATTGAAGTGGTGCAAAAGGCGCTGGCGCTTCCGAAAGACGATTGTCCGCGCCCGGCGGAGAAAGAGCGCCTGCCGCAGGAGTTAACGCCGGTACTGGAAATGCTCAAAATGTTGCTGCGGATTCAGGCGAGCGAACATGACGTGGCCGCCAAACTGATTGCCAGCGCCGATGACCTACAGGCGCTGGCGATGAACGACAAGGCGGCGGTCCCGGCGCTCAAAGGCTGGCGCTATGAGGTGTTCGGCAGCGATGCTCTGGCGCTTAAACACGGCAAGATCGCGCTGGGCCTGAAACAGAACAGGATCACGAAAATTCAGCGCTGAGGGCGTCAGAGCCGGATAAGGAGACAGGGACTGCCATGACAAAAACGCTTTATATCCTTCGCCATGCCAAATCCGAATGGCCGGACGGTGTTGATGACAAGGACCGGCCGCTCGGCGACCGCGGACGGCGGGCGGCAGCGGCTGTGGCGGCACGGATGGCGCAGGACGGCTACAGGCCCGCGCTGGTGCTGTGTTCGCCGGCCCGGCGCACGCGGCAGACATTTGCGCCGATCAGGGAGCACTGGCCGGACCTGCGGGCCGAATATCCCGACCATCTGTATCTGGCCAGTACCGGCGATTTATATGAAACCCTGAAAAGCGTTGGCGATGACTATGACAGTGTGCTGATCATCGGCCACAATCCGGGTTTTCACGGGCTGGCGCAGTTCCTGATCGGTGAGGGGGATCCGGCCGATCTCGCGCAGATACAGGGTAATTACAAGACCGGCTGCCTGTCGGTTGTCGCATGTTCCTGTGAAAGCTGGGCCGCGCTCGCGCCCGGTGAGAACCGTCTGGTCGCTTTATTTGTCGGCAAAGAGCTCGCCGGCCCCGGCTAAATCCTGCCGCCCCATAAGAATACGCCGCACCAGCGGCACCGAGACCGGGCGCTGTTCGGCCAGCGCCAGTCTGTCGGCGGCCTCTACCAGGTTATAGGCGGCGGCGAAGGAGCGTTCCATGCGCGGCAGCAGGTAAGTCAGCACGTCGCTGCCGACCTGGATCTGGCGGTCGGCGAACAGCTTGACCAGAAGCGCCGCCAGCAGCGAATCATCCGGCGGCTGGATTGCGGCGGCCGGGGCGGCGCGCAGGCGCGAAGCCAGGTCCGGCAGGGCAAAACCGATATGGGTCGGCGCCATCGTCATTGTCAGCAGCAGCGTCCGGTTTTCTTCGCGCATCAGGTTATAAAGATGGAACAGCGTCGTTTCCGCTGCGCGGTCGCCGAGCCAGAGATCGATATTGTCAATGACAAGGTGCGTGGCGGTCGTCGCCAGCCTGTCAGCGCTCTGCTCCGTCAGCGCTGCCGTATCGATCCGCGCCGCGCCGTTTCGCTCTCCCCAGACGGCGGCGAGGTGGCTTTTGCCGCTGGCGACCGGGCCGTAAATCACCAGCGCCGGTGCCGGCCAGTCCGGCCAGCGGTCGATCCAGGCGACGGCGTCGCGGTTGCTGGGGGCGACGAGAAAATCCTCGCGCCCCTGTGCCGGGCGGTGGCCGAGATCAAGCGGGATTTGCGCCGCCGCCAGACTCATGATGACGACCTTTTACTTGTGCTCTTGCTTTGGGTTTTGCGTTTGGCAGGCGCTTTTTTCGCCGCCGTTTTTTGGGGTTTGACTTTGTCCTGATAATACGGGCTTTTGCGGTATTCGGCGATAGTGAAGGCCGCCAGCACGCCGATTACGGCCACGACCGGCACTGCCAGCAGCATACCGAGAATACCGAACAGACTGCCGCCGGCCAGCAGCGCGAACAGGATCCACAGCGGGTGCAGCCCGACGCTTTTGCCCAGCAATTTCGGTGTCAGGAAATTACCCTCGATAAACTGGCCGACCAGGAAGATACAGGCGATCAGGCCGACATAGCCCCATTCGCCGGTCTGGAACCAGGCGACCAGCACGGCGGTCAGCAGCCCGACCGTTGAGCCGACCAGTGGGATAATTGACAGCACACCGGCCATGACGCCGATCAGGAAACCGAATTTCAGCCCGGCCAGGCTCAAGGCCAGCGCATAGGCGACGGCCAGGACAAAGGCGACGCTGAGCTGGCCGCGCACGAACCCTGAGAGTTTGGTGTCGATCTGCGCAAGCAGGTCCTTGATTGTCTGGTAGCTGTGGCGTGGCAGCAGGGAATCGATCCAGTCTTTCATCACAGGCCATTCCTTCATCATGAAAAAGGCGACAATCGGCGTCAGTACCGTGACCGACAGGAACCCGGCAATCGCCTGACCGCCGCTGGCGAGTCCGGCCAGGACGCTCATCCCGACACCTAGCGCCTTGCCTATATTATCCTGCAACGCCTTTTGCAGGTCTGCGCTGTTGCCGTTATTAAGCTGATCCTGAAGCCAGCCGCTGTAAGGCGTCATCATGGCGGCGAGTTGTTCAATATAGCCGGGCATGGCTTCGGCCAGCGCGCTGACCTCACGGTAAAGCGGCGGTGCGGCCAGCATCAGCGCCGCGATGACGAAGACGAAGAACAGGCCGAGAATGATCAGGGCCGCGATCCAGCGCGGCACATTGTAGCGGCCGATCACATTGACCAGCGGATCAAGCAGGTAGGCGATCGCCAGCCCGAGCACGAACGGCAGCAGGATCGCCCCGAAAATCCAGACAAAGGCGATGAACAGCGCAAAGGCGCCGCCCCAGAACAGCGCATGGCTGCGCGTCATGGTAAATACGGATGTGTCCGGCATATTTATATTCCCCTGATCGGCAGTTTTATTTTATGCCGCCGGTTAGTACGGCGCGCGGTATTTATTCAGGTATAGCTCGTAGACCAGCGGCGAACCGGCCTGTGCATAGCGGCCATAGGCACCGGGTGTATGGCCGGAAGCGTTAAAATCAACGCGCGGCGCGGACAAAGTCATATCGGCCTGCGCCAGCGCCAGCCGCAAACGGTTCTCGCTGCCCCGGAAGGTCAGTGTCAGGCGCGCCCCGTTTTGTGTCAGCGAGATAAGCTGTGTCGTGCTGATCCCCTGAACCCGGCGCAACACCTGCTGGGTTTCAACCCATTCCTGCATTGAGGTAAAAGGCACGCGTACGGTCAGGCTGTTTTCCTGTCCGGCCCCGGCCAGCGTGCGCTGTTTCCAGCTTTGTTGCAGCATGGCGCGGCTTTTGCGTACCGCGGCGGCGTATAAATCCTCACCGGGCTTGGGATCGGCGGCGTTCACAGTCAGGCGATTCGCATATTCAGGGGCGCCGCGGTCGGTGCGGTAAATCGTGATGGTCAGTTGTGCCGGTGCCCCGCCGCCGATATCGCCTTCCGGCGTGGCCAGCATGATAATCGCTTCGCCGGCGCCGTACCGCAGGGTCATATCCTGCAGTTTATCCGGCTGGTAGGTCAGGACTTCATCATCGCCGATGGCGGCAATGTCCCGGGCATCGCCAAGCGGCACGTTGACCGGCACCAGCCCCTGACCGGCGCGGCTGTTATTCCATGCCGCCCGCCACGGATTCGGGCCGGTCCACAGCAGGGCTTGCGCGCCATGCTGGTAAAAGGGCAGGATCAGAACCGGCTTGCTGCTGACATCGGCATAAGCGACGCCAAGCGTGTTCATATAATCGCGTACCGCGCCGCTTTCAAAACGGAACGTGTAGGTACCGACATAGCGCACGGCGGACAGCTGTTCATTGGTGATTTCAAAATCCTTGATGAAACCGGAAATCACGGCGGCATCGGGCGTCTGGA
This sequence comes from uncultured Micavibrio sp., assembly GCA_964445195.1. Classification (GTDB taxonomy): domain Bacteria; phylum Pseudomonadota; class Alphaproteobacteria; order Micavibrionales; family Micavibrionaceae; genus UM-FILTER-47-13. Next base: position 6,204 of record CAYUKA010000018.1, read on the forward strand.
AATCGGCCATCCGGTCTTCGGACAGCAGCCGCGCTGCGAGCGTGGCAAATGCCTCGACCTGCGCCTGCGCAAAGGCCTGGTCGCGGGCGGCGGCGGCGCTGTCGGCGGTGACATCGACAGTCACGTCGCGCACGGTAAAGGCCGTGTCGGCCTGCGCCGGTGCGGCGCAGAGCAGGGTTGTGATCGCGATCAGCGCGATCGTGTAAAAGACTGTACGCGCCGCCTGAAAACGCTTATAACCGTCATGCATAAAGGTCACCGATCCTGAGTGCTGATTAAGTTGTGTTATAACGTTTTACCCCGGAATTCACAATGAAAGAAAACGCCTACAAAAAAGCCGGTGTGGATATTGAAGCCGGCGCCGCGCTGGTTGAACGGATCAGGCCGCATGTCGGCAAGACCCGCCGGCCAGGTGTTATCAATGATATAGGGGGCTTCGGCGCGTTTTTCGACCTTGCCGAAGCGGGGTATGGCGAGAAGCCGCTGCTGGTCTCGGCGACCGACGGGGTCGGCACCAAGCTGAAAGTCGCGATTGAAACCGGCCGGCACGAGGCGGTCGGTATCGACCTGGTGGCGATGTGCGTGAACGATATTATCGTACAGGGGGCGGAGCCGCTGTTTTTCCTCGATTATTTCGCCACCGGGCGGCTGGACAACAATATGGCCGAAACGGTGATTGCCGGGATCGCGCAGGGCTGTACTCTGGCAGGGTGCGCCCTGATTGGCGGTGAAACGGCGGAAATGCCGGGCATGTACGGGGACGGCGATTACGATCTCGCGGGATTTGCCGTCGGCGCGGTCGACAGGGATAAGGTGGTCAACGGCGAGGGCATTGCCGCGGGCGATGTCATATTGGGCCTCGCGTCCGATGGCGTGCATTCGAACGGGTTCAGCCTGATCCGGCGTATCGTGGATGAGAGCGGCCTGACTTTTGATTCGCCTGCCCCGTTCGATGAGGGCGGGCGGACACTGGGTGAGGTCTTTATGACCCCCACGCGGCTGTATGTGAAACCGTTATTGGCGGCCCTGCGCGAGACCGGTGCGGTCAAGGGGCTGGCCCATATTACCGGCGGCGGTTTGACCGAGAACATCCCGCGTGTTCTGCCGGCCGGGCTGACGGCAAATCTGGATGCGGCGGCCTGGCCGCTGCCGCCGGTGTTCGGCTGGCTCAAACAGACCGGTGATTTAACGCAGGAGGATTTTGCCCTGACCTTTAACTGCGGGATTGGTATGGCCGTGATTTGCGCGGCATCCGAAGCGGCGGCCCTGAAGACCGTTCTGGCGGATGCCGGGGAAACGGTCTGCGAGATAGGCACAATCGCCGCGGCAGCGGGTGGCCCGGCGCTGGTGCTCGGGAATGCGGAGCGCGCATGGAGCCTTTAACTCTTGCGATCCTGATTTCCGGGCGGGGCAGCAATATGGAAGCCTTAATCAAGGCCTGCGCCGACCCGGCTTTTCCGGCCCGGGCCGCGGTGGTGATCGCCAATAATCCCGGTGCCGAAGGGCTTGCAAAAGCGCAGGCAGCGGGCGTTGATACGGCGGTGGTCGATTATCGCGCCTATGAGGACAAGCGCGGGTTCGAGCAGGGCCTGACGCAGGCGCTTGAAGGGCGGGGGATCGACCTGATCTGCCTCGCCGGGTTTATGAGGCTTTTGAGCGCAGAATTCATTAGCGGCTGGGAAAACCGGATCATTAATATCCATCCCTCGCTGCTGCCGGCCTATAAAGGTCTGAACGTGCATGAGCGTGTGCTGGCCGACGGCGCGGAAGAGAGCGGCTGCACGGTACATTACGTGATTCCGGAAATGGATGCGGGGCCGGCAATCGTCCAGCGCGCCGTGCCGGTTATGCCTGAAGATACGCCCGGTACGCTGGCGGCGCGGATACTGGCGCAGGAACATATCGCCTATCCGGAAGCCGTACGCCTGATTGCCGAAAGCCGGCGCGAACGCCTTGACGTGCAGGCCAAAATCCTGTGAAATTTAGGCTCGGGACTCATTCATTTCGTAATGTTCTGCCGAACAGGAAAGGTAAAGATACAATGAAAACAAGCGAAAGCATAGCTGTCACTACGGTGAGCTTGTTTTCATTGTATCTTTACCTTTCCTGTTCGGCCTTGTATTGTGCTCGAAGCGGCATAACAGGCCCGAAGCCGTGAAACGGCGTGGGCCGAACATCCACGCGGTCCTACGGACCGCTTCGGATGTCACGGGCCGCGTGGGCATGACGTTTCACGCCGTTTCACGGCTTCGAAACAGTGTAAAGGCGCGGCAAATTTTTGCATCCGGACTTTCAAACCGCTTGCCATTAGCGATGGCTAGTCACTGCGCAGTTTTCAAGCCCGTCTATCAAAAATTTGACACGCGCAGAATTTACGAAATGAATGAGTCCTGAGCCTAAAGAATACGGTTACGCGATAAAAGGATACGCAGCCTATGGGCAAAGCCACAGATAATACCAAAGCCGACCCGAAAGACTTGGAGAATGCCCGGCAGATGTGGGGTAATTTCATGGTGCTGACCAGGTGGAGCACAATTGCTGTTGCGATTATTTTAGTGTTGATGCTGATCTTTTTATACTGACGGGCGGTTACCCTGCGGTAATTATGTTTAACTCTTTGAAAAAATTAACGAACTGCGTCGTTATTTTCATCATTCTGTAACTTTTACAGGGCACTATACAAAGAAGAGAGTGGGGAACCCGGAGTCCGCGCCATCCAAAGTCGCGGGCATATTAATATGGTTGAGTACCTGAAAGCAGAGAGCGGTTTAAGAGTGGCGTGCGCAGTGTCGCGCCCTGACCGTCTTTCATGGGCCTTGCTTGTATGGGCCTGCTTTGTTCTCACAGTGGGTTTTAGTCTGCCTGCCAGCGCTCAGGACAACAATAATTTTTCCGCGGCGCTGATCCTCAAGGATGATCCGCAGATCTATCAGGCCGGTCCGTATCTTTATATGACGAGAGATCCGCGGGGGCAGGCGCTGACATTCGAAAATTACCGACTGTTTGTTGACCGCCACCTGGCCGGCCAGCGCGGCAATATCATCAACGAGGAGATTGTAACGCTCGGTACAGACGGCATGCCGCACTGGATTGTGCTTGAGGTCAATAACCAGAGCTGGACGGAAGACTGGGTGCTCTCGCTGGGCCAGCATGCCGAGGGCCGGGTGGGTCTCATTGCCGATATTTTCATCTATGACCATGTCCGGCAGGTGACACATATCAACACGCTGCAGGCCGATACAAACCCGTATGTCCGTAACCAGACGCTGCAGGGGGCCGCTGTGTCTTTGAAGCTGGCGCGCGGCGAAGATACGCTGATTTTTATATATCTTGAGCCGGAGGCAGGATTGCCGGCCGCGATTGCCCCGGCGCTGATGACCGAGCAGGCGTACTTGGATACGGTTATGAATCCGCTATCGAAAACCCAGCTTGTGACGGTTTTCTTTGTTTCGGTAATCGGCTTTTACATTGCTATGGTCTTATTCCGGCGGATGTGGAGCGGTTTGTTATTTATCGGTTATTATCTGGCTTTGCTGGGCCTGTTCCGTTTTCAGAGTGATTTCAGCCAGCTTGACCTGATGTTCGCGCCTCATATTCCCGGCCTGTTGCTCAGCATGGCGGCTTTGGCAGGTTTGGTGCTTAGCAAAGTGTTCCTGGATATCGGGCGGTTGCACCGGCTGCAAAACCTTCTGATTATTTTACTGATCATTGTACTTTTAGCGGTGCCGCTCGCGGCCGCCTTTGTTGTGCCGGATGAAATGACGAGCCAGTTGCTGATGATGTATGGGCCGGCGCTGATCGCGACAATATTCCAGGTTATGCTGTGTATGGCGCAGGGGCACGTTGCCCGGCCTGGCGCTTATCAGCTTGCGCTGGGCTGGCTGTTTATGCTGGCGGGGATGACCGTATCGGCCCTGAGTCTGATCGGCGTGGCCCCGACGACTTTTTATACGGTTAACGCTTTTTGGTACGGCATTGTTTTACAGGCTTTCCTGTTCCTGGGAGCGGTCCTGACCAAGGCCAGCTGGATCGAGCACGCTGAGGAAGCCATTTTGCTGGGGCAGAAAGAGGAGCAGGAATCTGTCTACAAGATCATGCAGGCCAAGGAAACGGCTGAAAACAGCCGCTTGCTGCGCATGATCGAACATGAGCGCGAAGTGATGAACGAACTGCGTGAACGTGAGGCCGAGCAAACCGAGAAGATGCGTCAGGCCAAAGAGGAGGCCGATCTTGCGAACAATGCCAAGTCGGCTTTTCTGGCGGTGGTGAGTCATGAAATCCGCACGCCGATGACCGGGATTATGGGGATGGTGCGTCTGTTGCTGGATACAAAACTGTCATCTGCCCAGAAGGATTTCGCCCAGACGATTCAGGATTCCGGCGATGCTATGATGTCGCTCCTGAATGATATTCTTGATTTTGAAAAAATTGAGAATGACAAACTGGATTTGGAACATATCGATTTTGACCTGCACCGCTTAATTCAGGGGGTTAAGACCCTGATGTCCGGTCATGCCGAAACCAAGAATATCTCTTTGCATGTTGAGATGGATGAGGCGATACCGCGTTATGTCATCGGGGACCAGGTCAGGTTGCGCCAGGTTTTGCTGAACCTGACCGGCAACTCGATCAAATTTACCAATGAAGGTGGTGTGACGCTTAGCGTGAAGTGGGACCAGGGTTCCGGTCAATCATTGCCCGGTGACCGTAAGGGCGTTCACCGCATACGTTTTGCGGTCAAGGATACCGGGGTGGGGATTTCCAAGGACGCACAGAACAACCTGTTTAACCCGTTTTCGCAGGCTGATTCGAGTGTGTCACGCAAATTTGGCGGTACCGGTCTCGGGCTGGCGATCTCCCAGAAGCTGATCGAGGCTATGGGAGGTAAAATTGAGATTAACAGCACTGAAGGGCATGGCAGTACATTCTTTTTTACGCTGGTGCTGGAGGAGGGCTCGGCCGAAGCTGTTGAAACAATCGAGGCCGCTGCCGCCCCAAGCCGGAAGCCCGCAAAAGCTATTCGTATTCTGGTGGTGGAAGATAATGAGATTAACCAGAAGCTGCTCAAGGAACTGATTGAACGCATGGGGCATGACGTGACGCTGGCCGGTTCTGGTGAAAAGGCGATTGAACGGGTCGAAGCGGACAGGTTCGATATGGTCCTGATGGATATCCAGTTGCCCGGCATGACCGGTATGGGAACAACAAAGGCAATCCGGGCACTCAGTGATACAGAACGTGCGGCTGTGCCGGTTGTGGCTCTGACCGGTAATGTGCAGGATAACAATATACGGGATTGCTACGCGGCCAATATGAACGGCCATCTGGCCAAGCCGGTTGATCCGAAAAAACTGCGTGATCAGATTGATAAAGTTATACGCGGCCAGCTGGACAACCCGGTGATATTGCCGGAGGCCGGCGCGGTGAAACATAGCAGCATTACCAGACTTGATGTCGGGTCGGACACTTTTGGCCCGGATACAGCGCCACAGGAGGCGCCGTCCGTGCCTGATGTGGGGCCCGATCGTGATCCGGCGTCAATACGGGAGCCAGAAACAGTCGATGAGGTGCCGGCACCGCCGGAACAGAAACCACTGCAGGAAGCTGCCCGCTCTGTTGAGAGCCATGATCCGGCTGATATGGTGTTGGCGCCCAAGCCGGATTTGGCTGACGATCTGAACCGGGATAATGAGCTGGTGCTAACGGATGAACCCGCTTTGCCAGGCCCGAAGGATGATAATGTGGCACCGATCATGGCCGCGCTTGCAGGATCACAACTGACAGATATGGAGATCAGAGAAGACGAGCTGAATGAAGATACTTTTGAAACGGCTTTGCAGCTGGCCGAAGAGGGTGAGCGCGCGGATGCGGGATCTGTGAATGGTACGGCGGCCGTATCTGAACCGGCCGCACAGGACTCGTTTAGTCTGAAGCTGCTGGAAGGGCTGCGCCGGGATGTTGGCGAGGCGCAGCTCAGCTCGCTGCTTGACGATGTGTTTGTGAAGACTGATGAAATTCTTGAGAATATGCGCCGCGCATCGGCCGCCAATGATGTGGCCCGGCTGGCCGCGTATGCACATGAACTGAAAGGTATGGCAGGCAATTTCGGACTGACTGAACTCGCAGCCCTTTCGGCCAGAATGGAAGATGTTGCACGCGCTGACGACGACGCGGAACTGGCCCGCTTGTTTGACGGCCTGCCGCCGGCCCATGAACGGGTTCGCGCGGCAGTGAGGTCATGGTTGCAGGCGGCTGAGTAAGCTAGCCCACTAACTCAATATCACTGAAAAAGAAATCGATCTCTTTTTCCGCGTTTTCTGCGCTGTCGGAGCCGTGGACCGAGTTCGCGCCGATATTTTCGGCATATTCGGCACGGATTGTCCCCGGTTCTGCGTTGGCCGGGTTGGTGTCGCCCATGACGTCCCGGTATTTTTTGACCGCATCGTCGCCTTCAAGGACCTGGACCACGACCGGGCCGGAGGTCATGAACTCGACCAGTTCGCCGTAGAACGGCCGTTCTTTATGAACTTCGTAAAACTTGCCGGCCTGATCCTGGGTCAGTTGCATGCGTTTCTGGCCGATAATCCGCAGACCGGTTTCTTCGATTTTTTGATTAATGGCGCCGGTCAGGTTGCGCCTGGTCGCATCCGGCTTGATAATCGACAGGGTGCGTTGCGAAGCCATTTTATTCTCCTGTTACTCTGTATTCGTTTACGCATCCGCGTTATAGCGCTCCGTCCTTATCGCCGCAACAGAAAAAATATTTGACATAATGTTAAGCTCATAGCATAAACTCCTGCGATGACGATAGACAGACATGCAGACAGGAAGAGATAACCCATGCCCGGCTATGACGAGCCACACATATTCCGTACCAATGATTTTGAGGCGCTGGTCCGGTTTATCGCCGACCGTCTTGGCGAGCCGTTTGACGGTCATAGTTGTTGCCGAAGGCCAGAGGCTCCGGCCCGTTTTCGAGTCGGCCGGCGCTGTGCTGGCGCCGCATGCGGCTTCTGAGGCCGAGAGAGCCGTCCTGGATCCGGCCGGTCTTGCAAACGCTCATAAAACCGCCGCGCAGGCTCATGGGGTGCTGATGCTCAGCATGCTGGTGATGCTGGAGGAAGGTATGCAGGAAATCTCGCGGGCCAACGAGCGGGCCTTTTTTATGCCGCTTTACGATGCGCTCGGTCCTGATCTGAGAAGTGCTTACAATTTTGAACCGGAAGGTGGCAGCACCCGGACTAACCGTATGTTCGGTGTCGGGCGGTTCGGATTTATATAGCCTGCCTCGCGTAAATTGATTCGATTTTCCGTCATTGCGAGCGACCAGCGGGAGCGCGGCAATCCATACGTCGCATGGATTGCTTCGGTCACGTTGTTCCCTCGCAATGACGATTTTGATGATCATTTTATATGGCGTAGGCTATATATCGGCCAGTTCGTATTTTTCCGGGTCTTTACCTTTAATGATAAAGCCGGGCACCAGTACCTCACCATGCGCGACCATGAGATCACGCAGGCGGCTTTGCAAAAACTCGTGGCTGTGTTCGAAGAGGCGGGCGCTGGCGCAGAGGCTGGTCAGCAGGCTCGTACCGCGTTTGATAAAATTTATGATGGTCAGTGGGCGCGCAATATATTATTCGGTGCGGCGCATGATGATACGCCGGAGCGTTTTGGCGAACGTGTCCGTAATATGGCGGCTCATGCGATTCACCTGTCCGCTAAAGACAGCCGCAAGGCTCTTGCCTCGCCCGCACCTGCGGCGGCGGCATAATAAACCTGTTAACCTGTTCCCGGTATCCTGAGATATCTTAAGAGGCGGCGACTAAGAGACGAGGCTGCTTTCAATCGCGTTCAGCGCGTCATTGGCGGCGTCTGCATCCGGGCCGCCGGCCTGGGCCATGTCGGGCCGTCCGCCGCCGCCCTTGCCGCCCAGCTTCTCCGCGCCGATTTTCACCAGCTCGACCGCGCTGATCTTATCGGTCAGATCGGGCGTAACGCCGACGACGATCGAGGCTTTGCCCTCGTTCGTGGCGATCAGTGTAATCACGCCGGAGCCGATTTTGGTTTTCAGCTCGTCGGCCATCGGCTTGAGGTCCTTGGGCGGGAAGTCGGCCAGCACTTTGGCGGTGAACTTGACGCCGCCGATTTCCTTGATATCGGCGCCGCCATCGCCTGAATCTGCCGCGCCGCCACCGGTTGCCAGCTGCCGGCGCAATTCGGCAACCTGCTTTTCCAGCTTTTTCCGCTCGTTCATCAGTGCTGTGGCGCGGGCTGCCAGCTCTGCTGGCGCGGTACGTAAAATAGCGGCTGTGTCACGAACCAGCTGCTCCTGCTCCTCGAAATAGCGCAGCGCATTATCGCCGGTCAGCGCCTCGATCCGGCGCACGCCTGCCGAGACAGCGCTTTCGGCGACGATCTTGAACAGGCCGATATCGCCGGTGCGCTGGACATGCGTGCCGCCGCACAGCTCGACCGAGAACGGCTTGTTCGCGCCGGCAGGCTGCGAGCCCATCGACACGACCCGCACCTCGTCATCGTATTTTTCGCCGAACAGCGCCATCGCGCCCTGTTCCATGGCCTCTTCAAGCGGCATGACGCGTGTTTGCACGGTCGTATTCAGACGGATTTCGTCATTGACCATCTGTTCGATCGTGGCGATTTCTTCCGCCGTGATGGCATGGTTGTGGGAAATATCAAAGCGCGTGCGCTCTTCATCCTGCAGCGAGCCTTTCTGGGCGACGTGGCCGCCGAGCGTTTCGCGCAGCGCTTCATGAAGCAGGTGCGTTGCCGAGTGGTTGGCGCGGATGGCTGTCCGGCGCACCCCGTCAACCCGCAATTCCACACCGTTCTCAACGCTCAGTGTGCCTTTGGTCAACGTCCCGGCATGCGCCCATAATTTCCCGGCCTGCTTCTTGACATCTTTGACAGCGAATGTCGCGCCGCCAGCGGCGATCATGATCCCGGTATCGCCGACCTGGCCGCCGGACTCGGCGTAAAACGGTGTCTGGTTGGTGACGACCAGCGCATCGTCGCCTTCGGACAGGCTATCGGCCAGTACGCCATCCTTGATGATGGCAATGACCTGCCCTTCGGCAGCCTCGGTTTTATAACCCAGAAACTCGGTGGCGCCGTGCGTTTCGAGCAGATCGAACCACAGCTTGTCGGTTGCCGCGTCGCCGGAGCCGGCCCAGCTTTTGCGCGCCTGCGCTTTTTGTTTGTCCATGCAGGCATCGAACGCGTCCATATCGACCTCAATGCCCTGCGCGCGCAGGGCGTCCTGCGTCAAATCGACCGGGAAACCGTACGTATCGTAGAGCTTGAAAGCCGCTTCGCCGGGGAACTTATGGCCGGAGGATAGTTTCGCCGTTTCCTCCTCCAGCAGTTTGAGGCCGCGGTCGAGCGTCTTTTTAAAGCGCGTTTCCTCAAGCTTCAGCGTTTCAGTGATCATATCCTCGGCGCGGCGCAACTCCGGGTAGGCTTCGCCCATCAATCCGGTCAGCGTCGGCACCAGCCGGTACATCAGCGGGTCTTCGGCGCCCAGAAGGTGGGCATGCCGCATGCCCCGGCGCATAATCCGGCGCAGCACATAGCCGCGTCCCTCGTTCGAAGGCATCACCCCATCAGCCAGCAGGAAGGCGGCGCAGCGCAAATGATCGGCGATAACGCGGTGGCTTGCGGCCATGTCGCTGTCGGGGCTGATGCCGGTCAGGTCGGCGCTATGTTCAATGATCGAGCGCAGCAGGTCGATGTCAAACACATCGATTTTACCCTGAATCACCGTTGATGTCCGGTCCAGGCCCATGCCGGTATCGATCGAGGGTTTCGGCAGGGGCGTGCGTGTATAGCCGCCTTCGCCGTCCGGTTCCTGTTCGAACTGCATGAAGACGAGGTTCCAGATTTCAACAAACCGGTCGAGATCTTCTTCAGCGCTGCCGGGCGGTCCGCCGGGGACATGCTCGCCATGATCGTAAAAAATTTCCGAACAGGGGCCGCATGGGCCTGTATCGCCCATCATCCAGAAATTATCGTCGGTCGGGATGCGGATGATTTTCTCATCGCCCAGGCCTGAAATTGTCTTCCATAGCCCGGCGGCTTCCTCATCTGTCACATGGACGGTGACGGTCAGCTTTTCCGGCGGCAGCGCCAGGTTTTTCGTCACGAATTCCCAGGCATAGGCAATTGCCTCTTCCTTAAAATAATCGCCGAATGAGAAATTACCCATCATTTCAAAAAAGGTCAGATGACGCGCTGTATAACCGATATTGTCGAGATCGTTGTGCTTGCCGCCGGCGCGCACCGATTTCTGTGCGGTGGTCGCACGGGTGTAATCGCGCTTTTCCTTGCCGGTGAACACGTCCTTGAACTGGACCATGCCTGAATTGACGAACATCAGTGTCGGATCGTTCTGCGGCACGAGCGGGCTGGACGGCACAATGGTGTGGCCGTTTTTCTCAAAAAACTCCAGATATTCTTTGCGGATGTCATTGACTGTTTTCATAGCCATACTTTAGGGCCGGTGCAGGGCCGGTTTCAAGCTTTGTTTTATAACAGGGTTTTAAAAAGTATCGCTGGCGGCGGCTTCGAGATAAATCTGCCAGTCTTCACGGCCGAAAGACCGGATAAACTCATCCTGCGCGTTCAGCCAGAGCGGGTAGACTTCCGCCAGTTTTTTTTCGCCGGCTTCCGTTAACGACGCCAGTTTCTCGCGCTTTACGCCGTCATCGAGATGGATGTAGCCGCTATCCTGTAATGTCGCGACCGAGCGTGCCAGTGTTGATAAATCCATCCTCAGTTCTTCGGCATAAAAGGACAGGGTTTTACCGGGGGCGCGGCCAATCGCCAGCATCACGCAGATCTGCGTTGTACGCAGGCCGGTCGATTTCATATGTTCGTTAAAGCGGTTGGTGGTCAGGCGTGTAAGTTTGCGCAGGTTTGTCACTGCGCATGTTTCGAGGATTTCCTCGCATATAGGCTTTGTTTGTGAATAATGATTGCCCATAATTAAAAGAACACAATTTTATTGATGAAATTTTTTAATAATAAAAAAGTAAAGCGCCCGCCAAAGCAATAAAAAAATGTGATGGCCCGCTTAATCCCCTTCAGGCTCCGGTTTCAGGCATTATATCAGGAGGGCCGGCGATAAAGCCGGGGTTCAGAAATTTGCGCGCGGCGTGACCATAGGTGAAATCACGGCCCTGTAAATCGGTAATGATTCCGCCGGCCGCGCGCAGGACGGCATCGCCGGCCGCCGTGTCCCATTCACAGGTCGGGCCGAGGCGCGGGTATAAATCGGCCTTGCCGGCGGCCACGGCGCAGATTTTGAGTGAACTGCCGCGTTTGATCAGCTTGGCGACCTTGTAATCGCTTAAGAATTTTTCAAGCTCGGCCGCGTTGCTGTGGCTGGCGCTGGCAACCACGGTCAGCCCTTCGGCCGGCGGCTGGCGGACATGGATCGGCTTTTCCGTGCCGGTCTCCTCGTTCAGACGCACGGCCGTACCGGGGCCGTGCCCGGCATAAAGCTCACCGTTTACCGGCGCATAGACGACGCCCAGAACCGGCGCACCGTTATGGATCAGGGCAATATTGACAGTGTAATCGCCGCCGCCGGAGATAAACTCCCTGGTGCCGTCAAGTGGGTCAACCAGCCAGAAATACGCGGCATCCGTTAAGTCCGGCGTGCGGCCCTCTTCGCTGGCTTCTTCCCCAACCATGGGGACATCTGGCGTAATATCGGCCAGCGCGGCTTCGATCAGCGCTTCGGCGGCGCGGTCAGCGGCGGTGACTGGCGAGCCGTCGCCCTTGGCATCGGCGCCGTCAAAGCCGGTTTCGTCAAAATAGTCTAAGGTCAGCTCTCCGGCCTCCAGCGCGATACGCCGGATCATATTGCAAAGCGCTGCCGGGTGGGCCAGCAGCTTGTCGCTAGAGGCTTTTTGCTGTGCTTCAGGGGGCAAGGGCCATGCTCTTCCTGCCGCTCTGCCCCGCATGGGGCAGAGCGATCTGCTGTTCGATATAATTCACGATTTGCTCAACACAGGTTTCAATATCATGAACCTGCGTATCAACGACCAGCTCGGGGTTTTGCGGCGGCTCATAAGGCGAGTCGATACCGGTAAAATCATTGATTTCGCCGTCGCGGGCCTTTTTATACAGCCCTTTTGGGTCACGCGACTCACAAGTTGCCAGATCGGCTTTGACATGGATTTCATGAAAGCGGTCCGGCTTTGCGGCGCGGGCCCGGTCACGGTCGGCCTGATAAGGCGAGATAAAGGCGGTTATGGTAATCATTCCGGCATCGGCCTGCAGCGCGGCGACCTCGCCGACACGGCGGATATTCTCCGCCCGGTCTTCCGGCGAAAAGCCGAGATCGGCGCACAGGCCGTGGCGGACATTGTCGCCGTCGAGCACGTAAGTGGTATAGCCCTTTTCAAACAGCTGTTTTTCCACCAGCATCGCCAGTGTCGATTTACCGGCGCCGGACAGGCCGGTGAACCAGAACACGCCGCCATGATGGCCCTGCCGCTTGATCCGTTCGTCATAGCTGGTCAGGTGGGTCACGGCATAAATATGGTCGGCCTTGGGCTCCATCCGGCGCTGGTCGGCATAGCCTTCCATGCTGATCGTACCGCCGCCGACAATGTCGTAGCCGTCATACAATACGATCCGTCCCATACGGAAATTATCGATATAGGGGTCGATCGGCAGCAGGTCGCGGGCGCGCAGCGTGACCTCGGCAACGGCGTTACGGGCAACCTCGCCGCTTTTATCGTCCTGCGCCAGATCCTGCGTATCAATCACCTTGTCGACCGATTGCACGGTGACCATCGCTTCATGGGTGGCGTAGCGGATTTTGTAGCTGTCGCCAATTTTCAGCGGTTTATGTGCCAGCCAGAAAATATTGGCGCGGAAAACGTTGGAGAGCATCGGCGGCGTTTTTTCATGGCTGGCAATATGGCCGCGCTCAACAAAGATCTTCTCATCCAGCGTGAACCCGACGGCCTCGCCGGCCTGTGCCTGCACTTTCTCGTGATCTTCCGGCCAGACGGCCAGCGATGTGACATTGGCCTTCTCGTTCGTTGGCGAGAAAAACAGCGTATCGCCGGTGCGCAGAATGCCGGTTTCAACCCGGCCGACAATAATGCGCTCTTCCTCGCGGCGATAGACATCCTGTACCGAGAAGCGCAGGGCGCGGGCGACCGGCGGTGCGGCCAGTTCAAAGGAATCGAAAATCTCGACCAGCGTCTTGCCCTGGTACCACGGCATGCGATCGCCGCGTCCGGCAACCATGTCACCCTGCCGCGCCGAGATCGGCACGATATGGCTGGCAGACAGCCCGATAGAGTCCAGATACAGCACGATATCCTTGGCGACCTGATTAAATCGCTCCGTATCGTAACGGGCCGCATCCATCTTGTTAATGACCACGGCAACCTGCCGCATGCCGAGCAAATGCAGCAGGTAGGCATGGCGGCGGGTTTGTTCGCGCACGCCCTCGGTCGCATCGACGACCAGGATTGCGGCATCGGCGGCCGCGGCGCCGGAAATCATGTTTTTCAGGAATTCGCGGTGGCCGGGGGCATCAATAATCACGTAATCGCGCAGGGCGGTGTTAAACCAGATTTGCGTTGTATCTATGGTCACGGCCTGGTCGCGCTCGGCCTGAAAGGCATCGAGCACGAACGACCATTCAATCGCTTCGGCGCCGCGCCGGGCGCTGACCTTCTCAATCTCCTCGGCCTTGCCGTCCGGCAGGCTGTCCGTATCGTAAAGCAGGCGGCCGATCAGGGTTGATTTGCCGTGATCGACATGGCCGACAATGACGATGCGGAGCTGCTGGTGCTTCAGTGATGTGGGGCTTGGCTCGGTCATAATCGTTTTCTCAAATCCACTTATGGTTTTGGCATTCTTTACAGGGCGCGGCAATAGAAAATCCGGTCATGCGGTCCGCGGTACCCGGCGATGCGCGTATGTTCAGCAAAGCCCGCTTTCAGGTAAAAGTCCGGCGCCTGGTAACTCAGTGTATCAACCCAGACCTGCGCGCAACCGCGCTTCCTGCCTAATTCGAGGGCGGCGTCCATCAGGGTGGCACCGTGACCGTAGCCGCGATACGCCGGTGCGATCAGTAATTGTTTGATGTAAAGATCGCGGCTGTAGCTATAGCCTTTGAGTACACCTGCTAACGCGCCGTCATCTGTGCGCAGCGTCAGGCAAAACGGTGTGCGGCTATCGCCGGTAGTCTCTTGCGCATAGTGCTGGAAACCTTCATCCAGAAATGTTTTCGCGTCCGGCGAAGGCGTGTCACTGTGGTGAAGCGTGATCCCGCTCACATATACCCCTTCGCGCGCAGTTTTTCGAAACTGTCCTCGGTTTCGGCGTCCATGGCGCGACCAGCGCGCTCGGCGGTTTTGGTCGCCTGCAGTTCGTGAATGATATCGTCAATCGTGGCCGCTTCACTGGGCACCGGGAACGTAATGTTCTTTTCGCCCAGGCTGCGGTAGCGTTTGCCCTCGCGCGCGAAATAAAGCGGCACGACGGGGATGTTTTCACGCTGTGTGTAGCGCCAGATATCAATCTCGGTCCAGTGCAGCAGGGGATGTATGCGGACGTGGCAGCCTTCCGGCACCTCGGTTTTATACTGGTCCCAGAACTCGGCCGGCTGGTCCTTGAAGTTCCAGTCACCGTCAACGGTGCGCGGCGAGAACACCCGTTCTTTGGCGCGCATCGATTGTTCGTCGCGGCGGATGCCGAGGATGACCCCGGCATATTTGCCGTTGGTCAGCAGGTTACGCAGCCCTTCGGTCTTTCGGGTGGCGGCGCGGGTTGCGGGGGGCAGGGTCTGGTCCATCTCGTCCTCCGGCGGGCAGGTCTGGACTTTCAGCGGGATGTTCCAGTCCTTGACCAGCGTATCGCGGAAATCGTAAACCTCGTCGAGTTCCATTGCCGTGTCGAGCTGGACAATATCAAACGGAATTCGGCCGAAAAACGCCTTGCGAGTTAGCCACAACAGCACATTCGAATCCTTGCCGATCGACCACAGCATGCACAGCGGGTCTATACGGTTATAGGCTTCGCGCAATATATAGATCGACCGGGCCTCAAGATCGTCAAGGTACGGGTACATGTAAGCTCCTTTTAATGTCTCCGTTTACCCGTTCGAACCGTCTCTGACCGTGGCGAGAGCGGGCGGATGTATTTCACGGCGGCCGATGGAGATATAATGGAACCCGCTTTGTTCCATCTCGCTGACCTTATAAATATTGCGCAGGTCGATCAGGCGTTTTTCGTTCATGAGTTCGCCGAGCTTTTCAAGATTAAGGGCGCGAAACTCGTTCCATTCCGTGACGATCACCAGCGCATCGGCGCCGTCAGCGGTGTCATAAGGATTTTTCTTCCAGTCGATACCGCTCAAATATTGTTGGGCCTGTTCCCGGGCTGCCGGGTCATAGGCGGCAATCGTGGCGCCGGCCTCCTGCAGGATCGGGATGATCGACAGGCTCGGCGCCTCGCGAACATCGTCGGTATTCGGCTTGAAGGCCACGCCGAGAACCCCGATGCGCTTGCCTTCGACGCTGCCGCCGCAGGCCGTAATGATGCGCTCGGCCATCTGTTCGCGGCGCTTCGCGTTGACTTCGACCACCGTTTCGACGATACGCTGGGGGGCCTTCATCGTTTGTCCGGTTTGCGCCAGCGCCAGCGTATCCTTGGGAAAACAGGAGCCGCCGTAACCTGGTCCGGCATGCAGGAACTTTGGGCTGATTCGTCCGTCAAGGCCCAGGGCGCGGGCGACAACCTGGACGTCACCGCCGGCCTTTTCACAGAGATCGGCAATCTCGTTAATAAAAGTAATCTTTGTGGCCAGAAAAGCGTTGGCCGCGTATTTGATAATCTCCGCCGTTTCGCGCCGGGTAAAAACGATCGGTGTTTCGTTCAGATAGAGCGGCCGGTAAATTTCGCGCAGTACAGCCTGTGCCCGGTCCGAAGACGTGCCGATCACGACACGGTCGGGGCGCATAAAATCGTTGACGGCCGCGCCCTCGCGCAAAAATTCCGGGTTGGAAGCGACATCAAAATCGGCATCGGGGCGGACTTCGCGGATAATCCGTTCAATCTCCCGCGCTGTGCCGACAGGCACGGTCGACTTGGTCACAATGACAGTATAGCCCTGCAGATGTTCGGCGACATCGCGCGCGGCCTGATAAACATAGGACAGGTCGGCGTGACCGTCGCTGCGGCGTGGCGGCGTGCCAACGGCAATAAAGACGGCATCGGCATCCTGGACCGCCTCTCTTATATCAGTGGTAAAGCTGATTCGTCCGGCCTTGATCTGGCGTTCCAGCAAATCATCAAGACCGGGTTCGTAAATAGGGACTTCGCCTTTTTTCAGGCGTTTGATCTTGGCTTTATCCTTGTCGACGCAAACAACGCCAACACCGAACTCGGCAAAGCAGGTGCCGGAAACAAGTCCGACATATCCGGTTCCGACCATTCCCATGCGCATGAACGTACCCTCGCAATTTTTTAGCGTGACTAGACATTAGCGGATTCGGCCCATATTGCAAGGGCGCAAGCCGCTTTTCTCTTGCGGGATTATGCTTTCTGTATAAGCAGATCGAGCGGCTTGGGGAAAAGCGGTTTCCGAAACTAAAAAGAATTTGCGTTTGCGGTTCAAGTTTGCTTGAGTGGTGCCGTAGCCTGATAAAATAGATTCATATACAAACATATACGAAAAGGATTCAGTAATGGCAAAAAATAAAGCTGCCGCAGATGCCCCCCCGGCCGAAGCTGGTAACATGCCGCTCTTCTATAAACAGCCGGCGCCGCTTGATGCCAAAAAACATGCTGCCATGGGGCTGGTTAAAGACTTTGGTCTTGATTTTACGAAGGAAGTCAATGCGGTGCCGATTAATATGATCGAGATGCCGCAAATTTGTCATTTCTATCCAATCGCGTTCAGCCCGGATGAGAATGCTACGCCGGTAGCGCTGCTTGGCCTGCGCGATAATGAGAATCTGTTTCTTGATAAAAAGCTGCAATGGCAGGCCGGCAGTTATATTCCGGCTTATATTCGCCGTTATCCTTTTATCTTTTCCGAACTGCCGGATAGCGATCAGTTAACGTTGTGTGTTGATATGGGCGCTGACGTTGTCGATGAAAAGAGCGATCAGAAATTCTTTGATAAGGATGGCAAGCCGACGGCCCTGTCGGAGAATGCGCTTGAATTTTGCAAATCCTATCATGCCGCCGCACAACAGACATTGGAATTCAGCCGGGCGCTGGGGCAGAGTGGTCTGCTGGTTGACCGCCAGGCCGAGATCAGTGTTGGTGACGGCAAGAAGATCAACTTCTCAGGCTTCCGCATTGTTGATGAACAAAAACTGGCGGAGATGGACGATGCCGATTTTCTGGCCTGGCGCCAGAAAGGCTGGTTGCCGTTCCTTTATGCGCATCTGTTTTCCGGTGGACAGTGGCAGCGCCTGACAACGCTTCTAAACGAGCGTCTTGTAGCGGAAGCGAAGGGCAGCAAGAAGAAGTAAGCACCACGAATATGAAGTGGCGCTTGTGAACGTGCGGTAAGACCGCGTGTTCAGTAAATTGTTTTGTTGAAAAATAACGATCAAACAAGGAGAGGCTCGGCCCATGGCAAAGGTAGGGGCGCAACGCGCTGCGGAATTGACGGGGAAATCAAAATCAACCGTACAGCGGGCGATGAAAAGCGGCAAGATTTCCTATGAAATCGACAGTAATGGCCGCCGCGTTATTGATGTGTCCGAACTCGAACGCGCTTTTGGTCTGGTGCCGCAGGAGTCTGAGCGCAGCGATCAGAAAGCTGTTGATGCTGAAATTGAAAAGGCGACCCAGGCTCTGGAGACCGAGCGGCTGAAAATGCGGATCCGCCTGCTGGAAGAGCAGCTTGAAAGCGCCCGCGAGATTATCGACGATCTGAAAGAGCAGCGTGACCAGTGGCAAAAACAGGCGCAGCAAACCCTGATTACCAGCCAGTACAGCCAGAAACAGGCCGAGGAGCTCAAAGAAGAACTG
Source organism: uncultured Micavibrio sp. (assembly GCA_964445195.1). Lineage (GTDB taxonomy): Bacteria > Pseudomonadota > Alphaproteobacteria > Micavibrionales > Micavibrionaceae > UM-FILTER-47-13. The sequence goes on from CAYUKA010000018.1 coordinate 24,243, forward strand.
AAAGAGCGTGAGCGCCGCGCCCGCGCCCGCCGCCAACAGGTTATGGAACAGCAACGGGCGCGCGGTGTTAAAAAAATGAAGGGCGATAATGAAAACAGTCCGGCCAAACCCACGAATGCCGAGGATGGCCGCGGGTTCGATATTCATGGCCTGTGGCAGAAATTCCGCGGCCAGGATGATAAAGCCGAGAGCGATAAGAAACAGGCCGCCGGTTAACGCCATATCATTGTAAATAAAGAGAAAGCCGGGCTGTTGGCCCGGCTTTTTTATGTTTCATGGCACTGTTCGCGCGGGTTTTATGCTACAATATGCGTATAAGAGATGGTGAGGATGAGAGGCTGTTTTATGCGTTTAATCGTTATTCTGGGGCTGTTTTGGCTGGCTGTTGGCGGCGTGACGGCATCGTTTGCGCAGGAGGCAGCGCCGACGAACAACTCCTTCATGACCAATGAGATTTATCTGCAGTTGCCGCCGGAGGACCAGCAGCGTCTGATCGAAGAGGCCGAATATGTTTACACCTATTGTATGGGCCGGGAGTTTTTTGAGCAGTTTCACGATTGCGCCTGTATTGCAGCGACGGCGCTGGAAGAGCGCCTGAAAGATCCGGATTTCGGCAGGAGTATTGTCAGCGTGGCCGACGATATCGCTGATGAATGTCCGAATATCCCGGGCGCTGCCGGTTACGCTTATAATAAATGCACCAATACATATGCGTATAGCATGTCTTATGGTCTGGAGCCGTATTGCAGCTGCTATGCCCGTAAATTTGCACGCCTGTACGCTGAAGCGCCGCGCTCCTTTATGCCTTATATTAGAAGGCTGGGGCAAAATGCCGCAAGTGCGTGTAATCGTGAGATCGAACCGAATCCGTTTACAGCGTTCAACGAACGCTGATCTTTAAGCAGCATTCGCCTGCGCAACAGCTGTTCCGCCTGTCAGCACCGTATCGCGAAGCCCGGCGCAAACAGGCATGATATGTGTCATATACAGCCGGGCGCAGGCCGGGCGTCCGGCCAATGCACCGCGCGCGAGCAGGGCCCCCCCGGCGGCGGTGCCGCACAGCTTCAGGTAAGGCACGCTGACGGCCGCCGCTTCGTACAAATCGGCGCTCAGCATGTGATCGGTGGCCTGTGTCAACGCCTCAAGCGCGCTATGCAGGGGCGGAGCCAGATCGCCCAGCGTTTCATCTCCGTCAAGCAAGGCCGCGGTCGCGGCCATCTCTTGCATATAAGCACACATCGCCGCGCCGTCATCACGGTGCAGTTTCTGGACCAGCAAATCCTGTGCCTGTACGCCGTTGGTCCCTTCATAGATCGTCAGGATGCGGGCATCGCGCACATATTGCGCCGCGCCGGTTTCCTCGATAAAGCCCATGCCGCCATGGACCTGGACGCCTAGCGCGGCGACAGTATTGGCCATGTCGGTGCACCACGCCTTGACAATCGGCGTCAGCAGATCGACTTTTTTGTGGGCGGCCTTATCGCCGGCCTTGGCACGGTCGAACGCGACCCCGGCTTCATAAGCGATGGCGCGTCCGGCGGCGATCTGTGCCTGCATTAACAACAGCATGCGTTTGACATCCGGATGCTCGATGATCGCGACCCGCGCCCCGTCCTTACGGTCGATGCGTGTACCCTGCACGCGCTCCTGCGCATAGGCCAGCGCCTGCTGGTAAGCCCGTTCGGCCAGCGCGACACCCTGCAGGCCGACGCACAGGCGGGCGTTATTCATCATGATGAACATGTTTTTCAGCCCCTCATTCTCACGGCCGATCAGGTAGCCGGTTGCGCCGCCCTGGTCGCCGTACTGCATTGTACAGGTCGGTGAGGCGTGGATGCCGAGTTTATGCTCGAGCCCGGTAGCATACGCGTCATTGCGCGCACCGGGATTGCCGTTCTCATCAGGGATGAATTTAGGGACAAGAAACATCGAGATTCCTTTATACCCTTCCGGCGCGTCCGGCAGCCGGGCCAGCACCATGTGAATGATATTCCCGGTCCAGTCATGTTCGCCGTAAGTAATATAGATTTTCTGGCCCGTCAGCTTATAACGGCCATCGTCCTGTCGCTCCGCTTTACAGCGCAGCGCGCCAAGATCGGTCCCGGCCTGCGATTCGGTCAGTTGCATCGTGCCCGTCCATTCCCCGGAGATCAGCTTGGCAAGATAGGTGTCTTTTTGCTCCTCCGTGCCGTAAGCGTGCAGGGCTTCGACGCCGGCCTGGGTCAATAGCGGACACAGGCCAAACGCCATGTTGGCGCCCTGCCACAGTTCCTGCAGGGCAAAGGTCAGCGTCCAGGGCAGGCCCTGCCCGCCATAGGCGGGGTCGAAAGGCACGGCGTTCCAGCCACCGGCGCAGAACTGGGCATAGGCGTCTTTAAAGCCTTTCGGTGTTGTCACCGCGCCGTCGGCGAGGCAGCAGCCTTCCTGATCGCCGCTGCGATTCAGCGGGGCAAGTATGTCGGCGGCAAAGCGGCCGCCTTCGCCGAGCACGGCTTCAACGGTCGCGCGGTCGAGATCGCCGCCCTCCTGCATCTCCGGCAGTTCGCCGGCGCCGACGATCTCGTAAAGGGTGAACAACATATCATCAAGGGGCGGGGTGTAATGGCTCATAGGGATAACAATTCCTGTAGATTCAATTATATATCTATTCAAAATATAGCCCGTTTCCCGGCTGGCACAAAGCTTGCGAGGCTATCAAGCAGGAAAATAAACCGGCCCGACGGACAATATAGACAGACATGAGCGAAAAACTTTTAAATAACAATGCACTAGCGGCGCTTGCCAAGCGGGCCGCGCCACCGGTCCTGAGCGCGATTAAAAACGCCAGCGCCCGCACAGGGGTTAATTTTGCCTACCTGATGGAACAGGCTGCCGCTGAAAGCAGTTTTGACCCGCGGGCAAGGGCCCGTACCAGCAGCGCGACCGGTCTTTACCAGTTTATCGAGAGTACATGGTTGAATATGGTGAAAAAGCATGGCGAGAAGCACGGCATGGGTCATCTGGCTGCCAAGATTGATGAGAACGGCCGTGTCGCCGATCAACAGGTGCGGCGGCACATTCTTGATTTGCGCAAGGATCCGGAAAAGGCGGCAGTATTGGCGGCTGAGTTCGCGGCGGATAACAAGCGCCACCTCGAACGCCACGTCGGCGGCGAGATCGGCGCGACCGAGCTGTATTTCGCCCATTTTATGGGCGCTTCGGGGGCGACGGGTTTCTTGAATGCCCTGAAAGACAACCCGTTACAGACAGCGGCTGACCTGTTTCCAAAGGCGGCGCGGGCAAACCGCAATGTATTTTATGACCGGGAGACAGGTGAAGCGCGGACGCTGGCGGGCGTATATGAGTTCTTTGATCGTAAATTCGGTGCCAGTGATGGCAAAACCATGGCTGCGCAGCCGGAAATTGCGGCTGAAACGAAAGCGCCCCGCCGGTTGCGTCCGCCGGTGCCTGTTTCATCCTTTGCGCCTTCGTTTGGTGTAACGGCATCGTCGTTTGAGGCCATGCCGGCGCAGGCGGCGCTGAGGCTCTTGCAGCCGGTTTCGTCGAGCGGCCGCAGTCATGATCTGTCGCCGTCCTTTTTTGAGCCGCGCGCATTGTTGCTTAACCCGGCCGAGTTGATGCTGATGGCGCAGCGCCAGATGGCCGGCGTGGACGAATCCCGTCGGTAAAGCGTATTTTTTCATTTTATCAATTTCGAAACTTTCTAAATATAATTTTTCATTTACTGAAAAATATAAGTAAATTTGTCGGATACTTTTTGGTTAAAAGTAAACATACCCTTTAAATACTATATTTTTTTATTTGGTTATTTTTTAAGTTTTTTAAAAAATTACTTGACTTTATTCGATTTTGTTCTTATATTGGCATTATAGATATCTGCTTTCTTATACCGCAAAGGCTATAGGAAAGGAGATGAAAAAATGAAAAAGCGTATAACCAAACCAGATACCGTAGCCGATAACAACGACAGCCCGATTGCGAAAGCAAAGCGCGGCCTTCTGCCGGTCACCTCATCAGAGATTGACGTTCTCGCGGGCAGAAGCGTTCATAATCTACCCAAAGCCCCGATGGCCGCTGCTGACGATGGTGCCGATGCGATGGAAAATCATTTCTTTAAACCGAAAACCCGTCTTGCGCCGACTTTTGCCAAAAAGCGCGATGCTGAATGTAGCGGGTTTGGCGTCTGGGCACTGGGCCTGATGGCGCTTGCGGAAATGCGTCCGGATGTGCCGCGCTGCAACATCACGCATAACAGGTTGGATCTTATATAAAAATAACAAGGCCAGTTGAACAGGGTTTACCACAAACCGCCAGACGCCGTCCCGCAAGGGGCGGCGTCATTCTCTTTATAGCTTTGCCGTCCCGCAAGGGGCGGCGCTAACCTTTTTAGCCCTGAGCCTGGTTTTTGGTACTGGCGGCAGCGCGGCGCAGCCGGTCGTTAATCGCGCGGCCCAGTCCCGTATCCGGGACGGCCATAACCGCAATCGCTTTATGCGCCGGCCGGTCGAGATCATGCAGCATCCGGAATAAGTTAGCCGCTGCTTCGTGCAGGTCGCCGCCTTCGCTCAGGTTGCGGCGGGCTGTGTCCGGCATGTCTTTGGCACTGCCGCCGCCCCGGATGCCCATGAATTTATCGGATCCGAAAGCGAGCAGGGCTTCGCCCGGTTTCAGGTCAATGGCGTTCAGCCGCAGCGCCGTGCGCGGTGCGTAATGGCGCAAAAGCTGTCCCGGCGATTTCGGCGTATCTGTCGTTTCGTCGTGATAGGCGACCTCCTCTTCGAGTGCAGCGGCAATGTCAGAAGCGCTGACCGCGCCGGGGCGCAGGACCAGCGGTGTATCACCGCTCAGATCCAGTACGGTTGATTCCAGTCCGACGGTGCAGGGTCCGGCGGCCAGAATCATAGCGACCGCCGTGCCCAGGCTGTCTGCGACATGTGCAGGGGTGGTGGGGCTTAGCGTGCCGGAACGGTTGGCGCTGGGCGCGGCAACCGGGACGCCGGCCTGCCGCAGCAGGGCCTGCGCAGTCTTATCGGCCGGTACCCGTACGGCCAGCGTCGGTAGCCCGGCGCTGCATAGTTCCGAGGCCGGGCAGTCTGCGCGGCGCGGCAAGATCATTGTCAGCGGACCGGGCCAGAAGCGGTCGGCAACGGCGCGGGCTGTCTCATTCATATCAACCAGCGTGGCGGCGGCTTGCATATCCGGTACATGGACAATCAGCGGGTTAAAGGACGGCCGGCCCTTGGCTTCGAAGATGCGGGCGGCAGCTTGACCGTCTAAAGCGTTGGCGCCGAGGCCGTAGACGGTTTCGGTCGGAAAGGCGACGAGATGGCCGCTGCGCAGCAGTTCTGCCGCACGCGCTATGCTTTCGGGGCTGGTTGCGATAATGTTTGTCATGCTGGCAATACTATGCGAAGGGCACCCTATTGAAAAGCCGGTTGTAAAATGGGGCAGGTCCCTGCGGGAACCGCCAGCTTTGGCCTGACTTTCAGGTCCGGTTCGGCCTCCGGCGGCACGACGATGAGCGTATAGTTGTCGCCCTCTGCCAGGCCCATCACCTGGTCGCCGCCGTCAATGACGTCATCGCAGCCGTCCTGCGCAAAATAGATCGCGGCGTCTTTGAGGCGGAAATTGAGTTGCAGCGATATCTTGACCAAATTCGCGAGGTGCTGAGCGCGGATCAGCGAACCGCTCGATTGTATGAAACGCAAACCTGCAAGTTCACAGTGCGTGCTCAGCTTGTCTGGATAGACAGTGCCGGTCTCCGGGTCGGTGACGCCTCTGGTGATCTGCAGCCTGAAATGGTAGCTGCCATCCTCCTGTTTATAAGGCTCAAGCGGTTTTGTGTGACTCGGCGGCTCGAAAGGCGCGTCTGGCGCCGGTGGCGCAGCCGCAGGTTTGCGGAATATGCCCGTTAAATCGGCTATGTATTGCAGGCCACGGCTGAAAATGGTCATGGCGTTGTTCATCCTTCTATCTTCGCATATGCTGAAAGCGGGATAACAATTACATAGCGTAAAAATTATGTCAATAATATGCCGGGGGTGGCGTTAAGCCGCTTGCGGCTTGCCGTCATGAAACCGCCCGCCCGTCACTGCTGCAGACGCGCCGGTCGTGCCCGGCACGCTCAGCGGCTGTTTAAGCAGTGAGCGCACGGCGAGATAGGCAAAGCCCTCCGCCTCCAGCACGTCGCCGTGCCAGCCAACCCGGTCGACCGGCTCAACCGGTACGCTCAGCGCTGTCGCCAGCCCGGCCATAATCACCGGGTTGTGGCGCCCGCCGCCCGTGACATACCAATGCTGCGGCGTTGCCGGCAAACAGGTCGCGGCCTTTACAATCGCCTGTACGGTAAAGGCGCTTAAGGTCGCCGCGCCGTCCGCGGCGCCCAGATGCTGATACAGGCTCGTATCCCACTCATCGCGGTCGAGCGACTTGGGGGGCGTCCGGGCAAAATACTCATGCGCCAGCAGCTGCGCCAGTACAGTCTCGTCAACTTCACCCTGCCGCGCCAGCAGGCCGTTTTCATCATAGCGCCTGTCCGGAAAATGCTGCGCGACCCAGTCATCGAGCAGCGCGTTGCCGGGGCCGCAATCAAAAGCGAGGATATCCTCGTTTTCGCCAAGCCATGTCACGTTCGATACACCGCCGATATTCAAAACCGCGAGGGGCTTATTGAGGTTATGGGCCAAAGCCTGATGATAAAGCGGCAGGAACGGCGCGCCCTGGCCGCCTGCGGCGATATCGGCGCTGCGAAAATCATTGACGACATTAATACCCGTCAGCCGGGCCAGCATTGCGCCATTACCGATCTGCCAGGTAAAGCCGGCAGCCGGGTCGTGGAAGATCGTCTGGCCGTGAAAGCCGATCACGTCGATGTCGCGCGGATCCATCCCGGCCTTGCCGAGCAGCCAGTCGACGGCGGCCGCGTGGGCGCGGGTCATCTCGATCTCGGCCATGCCGATGCGCCCGTCTGTGTCTTCGCGCGCGCCGAGGCAGCCGCGCAGCTTATCGCGCAATTCGTCCTCATAAGGAATGGATAGCGAGGCAAGCGATTCAGCCTGCCCGTGCCCGTCGGTGCGGATCAACGCCGCGTCAATGCCGTCGAGCGATGTACCGGACATCAAACCGATTGCGGTATAGACTTTCTCGGGCTTTTGTTTCATATTCCTTCCTTCCGTCATTCTGAGCGTAGCGAAGAATCCTATGCAGAATTTCTATGTTTATATGCTAACGAATAAAACAAACAAAGTCTTGTATACAGGTGTGACAAATAATCTGGAAAGGCGTATTCTTGAGCATCGATCGGGCATGGTTCCCGGTTTTACCCGTAAATGTAAGGTCACGAAACTTGTTTACTATGAAAACTGCTTCGATGTAAAAGCAGCTATTGCACGGGAAAAACAAATTAAGGGCTGGCTCCGGGAAAAGAAAAACAGTTTGGTTGCAACCCTTAATCCGGAGTGGAATGATTTGGCGTCGGCTATGTTATCCCCTCTGTCATCCTGAGCGTAGCGAAGGATCTATTCCTTTACAGGCAGGTGATCAGATCCTTCGCTACGCTCAGGATGACAGAAGAGAGATATCTAGCTTGGCAGTGAAATAATGGTAAAAAGCTATCATGAAATCTGACTTTCTCAGCATAATGCATGAACGCGGCTTCGTCCACCAGTGCAGCGATCTTGAAGCGCTGGATGAGAAGCTGTGCGCGGGGCCGCAAAGCGCCTATATCGGCTTCGACGCGACAGCGCAAAGCCTGCATGTCGGCAACCTGACCGGCATTATGATGCTGTACTGGTTCCAGCAATGCGGCCATAAGCCGGTCACGCTGATGGGCGGCGGCACATCGAAGATCGGTGATCCGTCTTTTAAGGACGAGCAGCGCCAGTTAATGGATGATGCGACGATCGAGGAGAATATCCGCAATATTGAGGCCACCTGCTTTGCGCAGTTTCTGCAATATGGCGACGGGCCGTCCGACGCGCTGATGGTCAATAACAATGATTGGCTGGACGGGCTGAAATATCTCGATTTCCTGCGCGATTACGGCCGTTATTTCACCGTGAACCGCATGCTGTCTTTCGATAGTGTCAAAACCCGGCTGGAGCGGGAAAGCCCGCTCTCTCTGCTGGAGTTCAACTATATGGTCATGCAGGGCTATGACTTTCTGGAGTTGCACCGGCGTTACGGGACAATCCTGCAGATGGGCGGGTCCGATCAGTGGGGCAATATCATTAACGGCGTGGATTTGGGGCATAAGGCCGACCGGGCGCAGCTCTTTGCCCTGACGGCACCGTTGCTGACCACCCCGGACGGCAGGAAGATGGGCAAGACCGAAAGTGGCGCGGTCTGGCTGAATGCCGCAATGCTGGCCCCTTACGAATATTACCAGTATTGGCGCAATGTCGATGATGTGATGGTGGGTACGTTGCTGAAACGCTTCACGATCCTGCCGCTTGACGAAATTGCGCGGCTGGAGGCGCTGGAAGGGCAGGAGATCAACGAGGCCAAGAAAGTGCTGGCCTTTGAGGCGACAAAACTGTGCCACGGCGAGCAGGCCGCCATTGAGGCTCAGGGCACAGCGCAAAAAGTCTTTGAACAGGGCGGCGCCGGTGACGACCTGCCGAGTATCGAAATCGAGGCGGCCCGGCTATCAGAAGGCGTACCGCTGCTCGATCTTTTGGTCGAAACCGGCCTGGCCAAATCCAAAGGCGAGGCGCGGCGGCTGGTGCAGGGTGGCGGCATCAAACGCAATGACGAGGCTGTTAACGATATTGGTTATGCCTCTACCGATGCCGATCTTACATCTGATGGTCACATCAAGCTGTCAGCCGGTAAAAAGCGTCATGCGCTGGTGCGGGTGAAATAAAGCCTTTCTATCGGTTACTCAAACAGGATTGTCCGCAGTATGCCCGGTGCCAGGGCTGAAAGGGGATTGACTGTGACCTGCGGTGTTTTGATCGGTCCTTCGACCCGGTATGTCGCGGCGATGACGCCGCCGCCGCCGCCGGTCAGGATGTCGCCGATCAGCGGGATGCCGCTGATAATCTCATTAATCATTGAAACCGGTACGATCGTGCCTTCGACGCGGATTAAATCTTCACGTTTGACGATCCGGCCTTTGAAGGTCAGGCCGAGCGAGGAGCCGGACGTGCGGCCTTCTTCGAAGAAATAGGAATCACCGCGGCGGTCGATCTGCCATTCAAATTCTGACTCAAGGCGCGAGAAATAGATACCTTCGCCGCCCAGGAGCTGCTGGATGCCGAACAGGCTGATCGCATTCAGGAGCTGCGCCAGCACCGGCGCATTGACGACATTAAAGTCGGTCAGCTCGACATTGCCGAACAGGATTTTGTTGCTTTGCGGGTCTTTCGCTTCACCGTACAGGACAAGCTTGCCGCCGCGAATATTCTCATAAACTCCGAACGAGCGCAGTGTTGCCCCGGCATCGTCGGCCTCAAGCCGGATCGTCATAATGCCCCGCTCATCGGGTTTAAGGCGGACATAAACGTCACCCTGCCCGGCGCGCGCGTCCATTTCAAATTGCCGGACATGGCCGGTACGGTCAAGATCGACATAGAGCTTCGCATTATCGACCATCCGCGCCGGGTGGGTGCGCATCCGGTCGACCGTGACCGAGGCGATCAGCGGCGGCCCGTCATAGGGCGCTTCCCTGTCTTCGTCTTCATTGTTATCGCCCAGGAACGGCCGCGCATCAAGAAAAGCGCCGGTGACGGAGAGTTTGAGTAAATCGCTGCGGCCGATTTCAAGATCAACGGCCAGGTCGTTTTCCTCGACGATCAGCCGGGGCAAATTGCCGCGCCGCAGAACGCTCTCACCGTCTTCGACCGCGAAGATAAAGCGTCCGTTATCCAGTTCCAACTGTGGTGTTTCCACATCAAGATCGCGTACCTCGCGGACTTTGCCGCCTTCAAACAGAACCGTACAGGTCGCTTTGCCACGCGTACCGGCAGATTTCACATAATCCAGAGGATCGACCATCAGCCGGCCCGGCGTCAGGTCGGCGCTGACGGCGGCTTCAGCCCGGCCGCCCTGATACTGGGTGTAGGTCACATCGACAGGGAAGCTGCCGTCAATCCAGTCATCCAGGCCTATACCCAGAATATCTCGCAGCCCTTTGTCGGCGAGAATGGCGGCCTTGACGCGGCTGGCGTAATCCTTGCCGTCGGGGTCAATATATTCGCGCCACTCAAATTCGATCGCGCGGCCGTCAAGCCGGCCTTGCCCTGACAGAGACGCGGCGCCATCGGCAACGTTAATGGCAAACGGTCCGCCGGTCAGGTCGAGGGTTTTAACAATATCCGGCAGCCGCACCTCATTTAATGTACCGTCAACTTTGACTTTGACCTGGTCGGCGAGCAGGTCCTTTTTAGTTGGGAACGAGACGCTGATATCAAGCGCGGCCTGTCCGGCGACATTATCGACATCAAGATCGAGCTTATCTTCTGTCATGCCGATCGGCTCGGGCTCTATATAATGAAAGACGCTTTGCAGTGGCCCGGTGAGCGCTACATCGACATAGGCGCTGCCGCCGTCGGCCATCAGCTTGTCGATTTTAACCTGTCCCTGGCTGACGGCCAGGTCACGCAGGGCGCCGCTGTTAATTTTGATCACCAGCTCGTCATTTTCAAAACGGCCAATACCACTGGCCTTTGTCACCGGCCAGAGCGGGGCGCGGTAATTGATATCCATAGTCTCGACTCCGAAATCGGCGGTGATATCGCGTATATCAATGGCCCAGATATCTTCATTCTGGTCGGCCTGGACGGTAAAGCGCGCGACCGTGTCGTAAAACCGGCCGTTCGAGAGCTTTTCCGTCAGCCATTCTTCCGCCCCTTCACCGCGCAGGACATCCGGCCAGAGCGGCGCGATATGGTCCTGCGGCAGGTCGGGGATCGTGATCGTCACCGGTGCGGAAACGGTCTGTTCGCTGATTGTCGCGTTGCTGGCGACGTTGAATGTCACGCCCCTGGCGGTCAGGGACAAATCGCTGAGCGTGGCCGTGCCGGCCTGCGCATCATAAGCGGCGTCGATCAAAAGCTGTTCAAACGGCAACGATTTGTCATAGACACCGTCGAGCATGATCTCGCCGTTCACCGATGACAGTGACAGGGCCGCTTTATGAATGCCGAACGTCTTGTCAAAATCGAGCTCGATGTTGCCGTTAAGGATAAGGTAGTGATCATTCATAAAGGCGAGCTCCTCGACTTTGCGCGAGAGGATGTGCGGGTCGAAATCCTGAACATGGATATTGGCCTGCAGCCGGTCGGTGCCGTGCCGGTGAACGAGATCCAGTTGCAGGCGCGCCGCCTGGTCGCGGCCGCCGGGGAAGCCGACATTGGCAGCGACCATTAAGGCGCCGTCATCGCGGGCAAAGGTCAGATCCAGCGGCGAGAGATACCATGTAATGCCGAGCTTGTAATCAATGACAACCATTTGGGCCTGCCGGATCTCGACCGTTTGCAGATTATCGAACGGCGAAGACGGGCCGTCATAGCCCTCTGGCCGGGACAGCATGTCGATCGCATTGGCCAGCGGGTTGGTCCGTTCCCGGTGCGGCCCCATCGCCGCCGGCTGGTCGCCGCCGTCGTCAAGGCTCAGCCGGACCGTGTTCGCCGCAGTGCGGATCAGATTGAGTGCCGGCTGGTCGAGAAAAATACTGACCGGTTCGATCTGGCCGATCAACAGGTGGCGCGCCGACAGGCCGAGCGAGACATCGGCGATTTCAAGAACGGCATTGTTATTTTTAACCAGGTTGGCATCGGCAAGGTCCAGGGTAATCGGCCCGTTCAGGTCCGGCCATTCGATCACGACCTGTTCCAGAGACACACTGTAACCGCTGACCGGGTCGTACAAAGCCTGCTCTATATAGCCTTTGGCGAAGCTGATATCGACCGGACCGGTTAAAAGCCGCCAGATGATAAAGCCAATAACCAGAAACACAAGACCAGCCACGACGGCCAGCGTTTCAAGGCAGACCAGCGCGCTGTGCGCGCATATGTTCAGAACTCTCTTTTTCATCCGCTATAGCTTGTGACGTATCCTTGATTTTGCCAGCGTTGCACCCATGTTTAAATTACATCTTTATACGACTATTGTAAGCGAGAAAGGGTTGCATATGTCTGAATTAAATATCGGTGACCGGGCGCCGGGTTTTTCACTGCCTGCTGATAACGGTGAAACACTGTCGCTGGATGACTTTGCCGGCAAGCTGCTGATCATTTATTTTTATCCCAAGGATGATACGCCCGGCTGTACAAAAGAGGCCTGCGCTTTTCGTGATAATCTCAGCGCTTTAAACAAGCTCGAAACGGCGGTGCTCGGTGTGTCTAAAGACAGTGTGCAGAAGCATGAGAAGTTTCGCACGAAGCACGATCTGAACTTTCCGCTGTTGTCCGATGAAAACGGCACGATGTGCGAGGATTACGGCGTATGGGTTGAGAAAAACATGTATGGCCGCAAATATATGGGGATTGAACGGGCAACGTTCCTGATCGGGGCTGACGGCACGATCGCACATATATGGCGCAAAGTTAAAGTGGCCGGGCATGCCGAAGATATTCTGGAAAAGCTGGATGAAGTGCGCCGGAAAGCAGCCTGATTGCGGGCGCTTGTTATGTGGCGGCTAGGCGGATACGGCGTCTGTCATATTGAAAACCGCCTCAAAGCGTTTGAGACGGCTGTACCACAAGGCGAGTATATCGCTGTTCCCGTAGGTAAAATGACAATGGCTGTAATCTGACATGTGCAGAACCGGCTTGTCATTGGCCGGCTTTTGAAAGTGATGATCAAGCATCAGGTCCATGTCATGGGCCTGAAGCCGCCGCAGGATACCATCAGCGCTGTAAAGAACCAGGCCGCAGAGACTGATGGTCTTTACGGCATCGCCAGCGTCATAGACTGAAAAATCGTGCTGGCCAAAACGTTGAACAATAGCAGAAATATCGCAGATCATCTCATGGATGCTGGCAGGCTGTCCCATTGAATTCTTCCCTGTTATTTTACTTATTTTCATTGCCGCCAGCATACAATAGCGATGCTGCATAGCGCAACCGTTATACGCAATTATCCTCAGGCTTTTGTTTTTTATGCGGCTTCGATCAATCCGGCTGGCACTTCCCGGCCGCCCCCGGCGCTGTTCATGTGGTCGTGCATATGGCCACACAACTGTTCGATATGATCGTTAAAGAAGTGATTGGATTCGGCCATCACACGGTAATCAATAGCGATGCCTTTTTGCGCGCGCAGTTTCTGAACCAGTTTTTCGGTATATGGTTCCGGTACGATATCGTCACATTGCCCCTGAAGAATCAGGCCCGAAGTCGGGCACGGCGCCAGAAAGCTGAAATCATAAAGATTGGCCGGCGGGGCGACGGAGATGAAGCCGCGAATTTCCGGGCGGCGCATTAAAAGCTGCATGCCGATCCACGCGCCGAACGAAAAGCCGCCAACCCAGGTATAGGGGGCGTTCGGATTAATATCCTGCATCCAGTCCAGTGCTGATGCGGCATCGCTAAGTTCCCCTTCGCCTTTATCATACATGCCCTGGCTGCGGCCAACGCCGCGGAAGTTAAAGCGCAGTGCGGAGAAGCCGCGTGCGACAAAAGTCTGAAACATGTAATAGGTGACTTTGTTATTCATCGTGCCGCCATGTTCCGGATTGGGGTGAAGCACGATCGCCAGCGGCGCGTTCGGTATTTTTGAATGTGTATAGCGGCCCTCAAGGCGGCCGGCCGGGCCATTTATAATGATTTCAGGCATCTGTTCCCACTTGCTTTGGTTCCCACGAATAAGCGGTGCTTATTGTTTTTTTGTTTTTTGTGCCGGCGCGCGCATAACGATAATGCGCAATTATTTAAAGACCCCGTGCGCCAGCCCTTCTGCGTATATAGCAAATGCGAAGAGGGAAATTCAAATAATTTATCATAACGCTTTGTAATTATTGTGGATAATCGTGCTTATTCGGTGTGGGCGACGATTTTGTGTTTCCGTTTTCAAAGACTGTGATGTACAACTTGAACATATATTCACAGCCGCGCATTGTTTTCATAAAATTTTAACTTGCATATAAAAATTGTCTGGTATAGAACACCAGACCGGAAAATATGGAAGATGTACGACAAACAGGATCTAGAGAATGACTGCAACGAAAACACTAAAACTGACAACACGCGGACGGTATGCGGTAATGGCAATGGTAGAGTTGGCAAGGCGCGGGGATGACGAGCCTGTGCCGCTGGTCGAAATCGCAAAGTCAGGCAGCATCTCACTATCCTATCTCGAACAGCTTTTCGCCGGCTTACGCCGTAATGGCCTGGTTAAAAGCTATCGCGGCCCTGGCGGCGGATATGTTCTGGCGAAACCGGCCGTCGAAATACGTATCGCTGAGATTCTTGATTCAGCGGAGGACTGCGCGCCGGCCCGGCGCAGCGCCAAAGGTCGCGAGGACGACTTGTCTTCTGATCGTACGACGTCTGCGCTGTGGAGCCAGATTGGTGAGATTCTTTATGTGTGCCTCCGGCATATCTCGCTCGATGATGTGATCCGCGAGCGTCTTTCAAACCACCCGATGATGAACAAGCTGCTCGAAACTCTTGCCTGATCGTGCATAGCCCCCTTATAGTGAGCGGCTATGAAAGAGACGGTTTATCTTGATTATAATGCGACTGTGCCGGTCCGGCCGGAGGTCATTGAAACGGTGACCGCCATTATGGGTGAGGCGGGGAACGCGTCATCCGTTCATACGGCCGGGCGGCGGGCCCGTAAGCATATTGAACAGGCCCGTGAACAGGTTGCCGCCCTTGCCGGCGTCCATGCCAACCAGCTTGTTTTTACCAGCGGTGCGACCGAGTCCAATAATGCGGTGTTAAAGCATTTTGCCGGCCGGCGTATCCTGGTGTCGGCGGTGGAGCATCCGGCGGTGCGCGGTGCTATCCCCGGCCTTGAATATATCCCGGTCACGCCGGATGGTCTTGTCGATATGGCGGCGCTTGAAACGATGCTCGGTGACGGCGCGCCGCCGGCGCTGGTTTCGGTGATGCTTGTGAATAATGAGACCGGTGTGATCCAGCCGGTCGGCGATATCGCCCGCATGGTCAGGGTTAAATACCCGGATGCGTTCGTTCACACTGATGCTGTTCAGGCTGCGGGGCGGATCGCGATTGATTTTCCGGCGCTGAATGTTGATTACATGAGCCTGTCGGCCCACAAATGCGGCGGCCCGCAAGGGGTGGGGGCATTGATTGTCGCGCCGGGCGCGCCGGAGGCCAAACTCCTGCACGGCGGGGGGCAGGAAAAGCGCCGTCGTGCCGGTACGGAGAATGTCGCCGGGATCGCCGGCTTCGGTACGGCGGCGGCATTGGCGCAGGAGAATATCCAGAGTTATCAGGAAACGCTCGCCCCTCTGCGAGAGACACTTGAAACCACGCTGCGGGGCGTTGCGCCGGACCTGAAGATTTTTGGACAAAACGCGCCGCGCGTTGCAAACACCACGGCGCTGTGTTTGCCTTGCGTACCGGCGCAGACCCAGCTCCTGAACCTTGATCTGGCCGGGATTGCCGTGTCGAGCGGCAGTGCCTGCTCCAGCGGTACATTCAAGCCAAGCCCGGTCCTGCAGGCTATGGGCGCCAGCGAAGAAGAAGCCTCCTGTACGTTGCGTATTTCGTCCGGCTGGGCGACGACGGCGCATGATATAGACCGGTTCCTTGAAGTCTGGAGCGAGATTTATAAACGCACGGCAACAAAAAACCTCACGTCACAGCCCGCGTAAAGCTGGACATTTACAGTCAAAAATATTAACTAGATTCATCTTTACAACAGGATGACCGAAAGGGAGTAGGAGTGGCCATGCCGACGATCACATTTATTTTTCCGGATGGGTCGCAGCGTGCGGTTGAGGCGCCGGTCGGCCTTTCAGTCATGGAAATCGCGCAGAAGCACGACATTGATGAAATCGAAGGGGCTTGCGGCGGCGCCATGGCCTGTGCGACATGTCATGTCTATGTGCACCCGGACTGGTGGAGCAAGAGCCTGCCCGATGACGGGGCGCGCAGCGATGAAGAGGAGGATATGCTCGACCTCGCTTTTGACGTAAATGATCTCTCGCGCCTGGGCTGCCAGATTGTCATTGACGAAGCGCTTGACGGTCTTGTCGTTGCCCTGCCGGGTGCCGATATCAAAGACTGGGCCAAAGCCGCCTGAAACCGGTCCTTATGACGGTGTCTGCCAGCGCCAGGCAGGAAAATATCAAGCAGGGAAATATCAAAAGACTGATATTTGTGGTGGTTACGTGCCGGGCCGGGGAGGCGTAAACCGGGCTATATCTTGCGCCGGGACGGGCGGCGCCGCATTCAGACTCCGGAGTACATCGATTGCTTCGGCGGCACTGTCAACGAAGATAATCAGGTTTCTAAATTCGGCTTTCAGGAATTCCTTTTCGATCATCTTATCGATATTGGCTATCTGGCCGTCATAATAGCCATCGATATTGACGACAATAAGCGGCTGGATGGGGGTATCCGGTTCGGCAAAGGCCTTGAGCTGCTGTGTGACAGCCATCTCAAAAATTTCATCAAGGCTGCCAAATCCGCCGGGCAGGGTTATCGCCGCGTCGGCCTGCAAAATCATCTGGTCTTTGCGTATGAGCATATTTTCAACGACATGCTCTTCGGCACCGGGCAACTCGCCCTGGTTTCCCAAACCGCCTTTGTTAAAAATTTCGGGGATGATGCCTTTGACCTTTGCGCCGGCTTTCAAAGCGGCTTTGGCAACAATGCCCATCAGGCCGTGCGTCCCGCCGCCATAAATCAGGCCAAAGCCGTTCTGGCCGAGCAGGCGGCCGAGCTGTTCCGTCTCGGCCATGATTTTGGTGTCGTTCCCGGTTGACGAGCCGCAAAACACAACAACATTTTGAATATAGCCGGCCATGATCCTGTTTACTTTTTAAGGATGATTACGCACGTTTCGTTCATACAACAGGGCTTGCTTTATGTCAAAGTTGTTTTTTGCCGCCAAACCGCTTATATTGCCTGCGCTATGAATAGTTTAGGTTTTGATAAAGAGCCCGGTGATACTCGCGTGGTCGTGGCCATGTCCGGCGGTGTTGACAGTTCTGTCGCCGCTGCGCTGTTGCACGAGCAGGGCTATGATGTAGTCGGCATTACCCTGCAGCTCTATGATTACGGGCAGGCGCTGGCGAAAAAGGGAGCCTGCTGCGCGGGACAGGATATCTATGACGCCCGCCGTGTCGCGGAAGAGCGTGGCTTCCCGCATTATGTGCTTGATTATGAAAGCAATTTCCGCGAGGCGGTGATTGACGATTTCGCCGACAGCTATTTGCGTGGTGAAACGCCGATCCCGTGCGTGCGCTGTAACCAGACCGTCAAGTTCCACGATTTGCTGGCGATGGCGCATGATCTGAACGCCGACTGTATGGCGACCGGGCATTATATCCAGCGTGTCTGGAATGGCGAAGCCGGGCGGGCGGAGTTACGTCGTGCGGTTGATGCGACCAAGGACCAGAGCTATTTCCTGTTTGCGACTACGCAGGAACAGCTTGATTTCCTGCGTTTTCCGCTGGGCGGCTGGACCAAGGATGTCACCCGTTCTCATGCCGGGCGGCTGGGACTTCTTAATGCGGAGAAGCCGGATTCGCAGGATATCTGTTTCGTCCCGCACGGTGATTACGCGAAAGTCGTCAAAAAGCTGCGGCCGGAGGCCGAACAGCCGGGCGAGATCGTCCATCTTGACGGCCGGGTATTGGGCCGCCATCACGGCATTATTCACTACACGATCGGCCAGCGCAAAGGGCTGGGTATTGGCGGCGGCCATAATGATGATAACGAGCCCTTTTATGTTGTGGCCCTTGATGCGGCGCAGAACCGGGTTGTCGTCGGGCCAAAGCAGGCGCTGGCGCGTGATATCATTTACCTGAAAGACTGTAACTGGCTGGACCGTGCGGTCACCGATGTCATGGTCAAGCTGCGTTCCGTGTCACAGCCGTCGCCGGCCCGGCTGGTGATTGATGATGACGGTACGGCGGCCCTGACGCTTGATAAGCCGCAATACGGCATCGCACCGGGCCAGGCCGCGGTTTGTTATGACGGTGACCGCGTTATAGGCGGCGGCTGGATGGCCGGTACCGATAACCGGGCCATGCCGCTCGCGGCGTAGAAAATCGTTGAAAATCATGATATCTGGAAAACGTGAACCGATAGATTTGACCGGGTATTACGGTTCCGCTGCACGCGGGATCATATTCACAGGCGGTCAGGACGGGAACCCGGCGGCGGCGCAGGCGCGTGAGGATAGCGGGCTGATCCTCCCAGGTCACCCGCACGGCCCGGAGAGCGTGCGCGCCTTGTTCAGCTGTACACCGCGCCTGACTGTGCGGCAGGCCTTTCATGACGCTGTGCGGCATATGCCGCCGGAAAGCCGGGTGGAGTTTTTCTATACCGATATTCGGGGCAAAAACAGGAAGATGGCGGCGATGGTTATGCCGGTTCCGGATCAGGACGCGCCGCTACTGAGTTATAGCCTTTATCCTGAATTTGAATCGGTCAGCCTGCGGCGGATTATCACCGCCAGGGAGGGCCCGGACCGGGGCCGGGGTGTTGGTTCGCGCCTGCTGCTTTCGCAATTGCCGTTCTGGGCGGCGGCAGGGGTCCGGCATATCGATCTTCATACGCATACTGCCGGCGAAGGCTTCTATCGTAAACTGGGCTTTGAAGATATTGATGTCCTGCCTGAAGTGCCCGAATTGTCAGCGAATGATTTCATTTTGTTGCGCCTGACCCTGGATGATCCCCGGCGGGGGCCGTCATTTTTCGCCGCCATGAAAAAAGCGCTGGCTCTGCAGGACAGTGATGAGAATGCACAGGTCAGGCTGCGCGGCGTTAACCTTGTGCCGGAATCTTGACAAACGCTTCGCAAACGGCGATAACACGGCTTCAGTTTTTCCCGTCGGGGCGGAGTAGCTCAGCTGGTTAGAGCAGTGGAATCATAATCCACGTGTCGGGGGTTCAAGTCCCTCCTCCGCTACCATTTCCCTTTATCACCATCATTCACCCACATTCTTTATTGACCGCAAAGGCCGCAAAATGTAGGGCTTATAGGGTAACTTATGTGCCGCATATGATCATTATTATTCACGTGCAGCCGGAGAAACAGGGGGCATTTTTGGGAATATGCCCCCAAATTAGAAAAAGAGATGCCCCCAAATGAAATTAACGGACACGGCTTGCAAGGCCGCAAAAGCTGATAAGAAAACGAAGAAAATTGCCGATGGCGGGGGCATGTATCTGGAAGTAACCCCCAGCGGCTCAAAATATTGGCGTTTAAAATATCGCTATGGCGGCAAAGAAAAGCGCCTAGCCTTGGGTGTTTATCCGCAAGTAAGCCTGAAAGAAGCCAGAGATAAACGAGATCAAGCCAAAAAACAGCTTGAACAAGGCATTGATCCGGGGCTGGAGCGAAAGAAAACAAAGCTTGTCCGTCAAACACAACTGGAAAATACATTCGAATCTATCGCCAGAGAGTGGCATGAGCATAAATCCGGTGTATTGGCCCCAGCCTATGCCAAAACCACTTTAACAAGGCTGGAGCGGGATATATTCCCGCACATAGGCTCCATACCCATAACGGAGGTAACCCCGGCCCTGCTTCTTGAAACCTTGCGGAAAGTCGAAGAGCGCGGCGCGCATGAGATTGCCAAGCGGTTACTGCAATTTTGCGGTCAGATTTTCCGCTATGCCGTTCAAACCGGACGCGCCGAACAAGACCCCTCTCACCTTCTCAGGGGCGCTCTAAAACCTGCTAGGGGGAGCCATTACACGGCGCTGGACATTAAAGAGCTGCCCGGCTTTCTGGCCGCGCTGGAGCGGAACGAGGCACGGCTTTATCACCAGACGCGGCTTGCCATGAAATTTATTATCCTGACCTTTGTCAGAACAAACGAACTCCGCAAAATGCGCTGGGAAGAAATCAGCTGGGATCAGAAACTCTGGATCATTCCCGCCCACCGCATGAAAATGCGCCGCGATCACCTTGTGCCCCTCTCCCGGCAGGCTTTGGAAATATTAGAAGAGTTAAAGCAATATAATGGCCACAGGGATTTTGTATTTCCTAATCAACAAGACCCGCAAAAGCCAATGAGTGACGGAACGCTTATCAATGCCGTTAAAAGGCTTGGCTATCAGGGAAAAATGACCGTGCATGGTTTTCGCGCTATGGCCATGACGGCCATTAAAGAGCGTCTGGGTTATCGCCATGAGATCGTGGACAGACAGCTTGCCCATGCCCGGAAGAACAAAATCGATGCAGCCTATGACCGCGCCGAATTTCTGGATGAACGGATAAAGATGATGCAGGACTGGGCGGATTATCTGGATACGATTGACCTTGCCCCCTAAAGTCGGTCCATATTGAGAGTGAGGAATTGGTTTATAA
>CAYUKA010000019.1:0-40792 GCA_964445195.1 uncultured Micavibrio sp.
GCTACATGAAGCATTACTCGCAAGTCTTCGGCCCGGTCGAGGTCCAGATGATGCTGTCGGCCTTCTCGAATATCGAGACGGTGCATATCGCGGCCTATGCCCACCTGCTTGATACGATCGGCATGCCGGAGGTCGAGTATGAAGCCTTCCTGAAATACAAGGAAATGAAAGACAAGTTCGATTACATGCAGAACGCGTCGATGAGCTCGCGCCACGATATCGCCAAGACGATGGCGATGTTCGCCGCCTTCACCGAGGGGCTGCAGCTGTTCGCGTCTTTCGCGATCCTGATGAACTTCCCGCGCTTCAACAAGATGAAAGGGATGGGCCAGATCGTGACCTGGTCGGTGCGCGATGAAACGCTGCACTGTATTTCAATGATCCGGCTGTTCAACACCTTCATCCAGGAAAACCCCGATATCTGGACCGATGAACTGAAAGACGAGATCACCGAATGTTGCCGCACCATTGTCGGTTTCGAAGACGCCTTTATCGATCTGTGTTTCGAGATGGGCGAGGTTGAAGGGTTAACGCCGCAGGAAGTCAAAGACTACATCCGCTATATCGGCAACCGCCGCCTTGAGCAGTTAAACCTGAAGCCGATCTATGGGGGGCTGGAGAAAAACCCGTTGCCGTGGATGGATGAGATGCTGAACGGTGCCGAGCACACCAACTTCTTTGAAAACCGGGCGACCGAGTATTCCAAGGCCTCAACCGCCGGTACGTGGGAAGATGTCTTCAGCGAAGAAGTCTTCTCCGGCAATTACGGCAGGAAAATCGGCGCGATGGACCTTAGCGAAGGCCGTGATGACGATGATGGCGAGGCTGCCGCGTAGTAAGGCCGGCACGTTTTAAGGTTTTGCTGCAAAGTTTGGGCACAGCTCACCGAGTGTGATGGTTCCCCCGTCCGCCGGGTCCGGCGTGGTGCCGCCTGTCGTATTTTGTGCGAGGCAGTCGAATATCTGCGCGGTGGTTACATCCGGCGCCAGACCCTGCTCAACGTTAAACGCCATTCTGATCTCGCCCAGCCGGGGGTCTGATTCCTGCGCAATTGTTCCCATGCGCCGCTCGGATTCCTGCGCGATTTTATCCATTTCCCGGTCATAATACCAGTCGATCCCCGCGTTGGCGGCAAGTCCCAGGACGGCTGCGACTGCCACGGAGACGGCCGTGAAACGGGCAAGCGGCCAGATCAGTTTTTCGTACATCAGGGCGCGCTGTTGCTGCTTGAATGCGATGTCGTCAGTCATGGCCGGTTCTCCTGTGGCTGAACAGGAGGCCGGGCAGGTTTTTGCAAAGGGGTCTCTGTGTCCGGACCGGACCGCAGGTGACATTTCTGCAGGAATTGGCCGAGTGCGCTTTTGTTGAATTCGCAGCCCCGTTCGGCGCGGCGGCCGACCCGGTCCGGGATCCGCTCAAGCCATGGCGGCGGCTCCCAGTCATTGACCTCTTTCGCCAGCGGCGGAAAATCAGCGAAGCTTTCCGCGAAAGGCAGGCTGATCACGATCTCGCCGCGCGGGGTCACTGATATCCGGGTTTTTTCATTCGCTTCACGGGCGAAATCCTCATAACCGGGAATATGCATGGCTTCGAAATCTTTGCCGACATAAGCGTGCGGCCAGCCGATCATCTCGTTAATTTCACGGATTTGCGGCAGACGCGGTAACGCCCGGACGGCTTGTAGCGCTTTATCGCTGACCGGATGCAGCCAGTTTGTACCCGGCCTGCCCGACCAGCCTTCATGGGTAAGCCCGATCGCATACTGGAAATTGATCTCCGTAATCACGCCGTCTTCGTCTGTTTTGTAAAAAGGCGTCTCAGCACCGAAAACAACCGGCGAAACCATTTTCAAATGCTCAGCAATCGCCTCTTCGGCTTCGCGGCGGCGGGTGAACCACAGGGCTATCCGGCGCTGTTTCTCGGGATCGGTAACGCGCAGGTAACCGCGCCGCGCTTCACGGTATTTAATGCGCGGCTGGCGTTTAACGGCCGGCCGGCTTTCGTCGGCGAACCGGGCCGTTAGCGGTTTAAGCAGCGGCGCGGCGTAGTCCCTGAACAGACCAGTCAGAAAAGGAGGCACTTTCATCACGGTATTCCTGTTAATAGTCTTAAATTATGAGCGGGAGCTTGCGCTCGAAAAGTTTTTATGTCAAGAAAAAAACTCTTCAACGCCCGGTGGCGAAAACTGTGGTAAAAGATATTGTTCCGACGCGTAAAACTTGGTATCAAGCCGCATCAGCGCAGACATAAAAAGGATATATATGATGGCCCAGCAGCCTTTGACCCGGGAAGAAGCCGAAAACCTGACCGCGCCGCGGCTCGACCGCGACTGGCGCGTCCAGCAAATGTGGACGATTGAGGAGCTGCCGTGGGACGAGCTTGACCCGGCCAGGGTCAGCCCGGAACTGTTGAGCATCATCAAGGCGGCGGCGCTGGTTGAATATAACGCCGTTGAGTACGGCAAGTATCTGTGCCAGGTCTTCGCCGGTGATGAAAAGGTGATCAAGGATATCGAGGACTGGGTCGAGGAAGAGGTCCAGCACGGCGAAGCGCTCGGCCTGTGGGCCAGCCGGATTGATCCGTCATGGGATTTCGAAGCGGCGATGAAACGCTTCCGCGACGGCTATACGCCCGAGCATTTTACCGACAGCGTTTCGGCGTCTGTGCGCGGATCGCGTTCCGGCGAGATGGTGGCGCGCTGCATGGTCGAAATCGGCACCAGCTCGTATTACACCAGTATTCGCAACAATACCGACGAGCCGGTGCTCAAGCAGATTTCCAAATATATCGCCGGCGACGAGTTCCGCCATTACAAATGTTTTTACGACATTATGCAAAAATATCTCGGCGAAGACCGGCTGGGCCGGTTTGGCCGCCTGAAGGTGGCGCTGGGCCGGCTTGTCGAGAGCGAGGATGACGAGCTGGCTTACGCCTACTATGCCGCCAACGCCGTCGCCAATGATAATTACGACCGCAAATATTACAGCCGCGCCTATATGGCGAAAGCCTACAGCTATTACCAGAAGCCGGTGGTGGACCGGGCTGTGTCGATGATTTTCAAGGCCTGCGGTTTCAAGCCCCACACGCCGGCCTACAAGCTGGCCACAAAGCTGGCCTGGTGGAAATTCGAGTCGGAAGCGCGCCGCGTGAAAAAGAAGGCGGCGTAAACCGGTTGCCATGGCGCGGTTATAAAAGGCCAAAACCCTCTGGTCATGATGCGGGTTTTTTGCTAAGATAAAGACAGTTACGCCCTTGCCTTAAAGGACGCTTCTTGCTCGCTTCTATGACGCTCCCACCACGAAACGATGACCGCAGGCGCAAAAGACCTGACAGTGGGGGTGCATTGCCAAATGACTTTTTTCAAACCGTGCTTCATGCACGGTTTTTTTACGCCCTCCCCTCCCGCATCTCCCCTATCCCCCTCCCATCCCCCCGCCTGAAAGGAGTCCCCAATGTCCAAAAAACGCGCGCACAAAAAACGCAACGCCCAGCAATCCGTTCCCAGCAATGTCGTGCACAGCGTCTTTGACGATCTGGACTGGCATCCGCTGGACGAGCAGATCGATAACGGCCGTGATAAGAAATATATCAAGCGAATCAAGCCGCGCTCGGAGGGGCAAAAAGTCCTGATGGACTCGATTGCCGAATGCAGCCTGACCATGGCGATCGGCCCGGCCGGGACCGGCAAGACCTATCTGGCGATTGCCGCTGCGGTTGAAGCGCTTGAAGATAAAACCGTCGAGCGGATTATCCTGTCGCGCCCGGCCATGGAGGCCGGGGAAAGCCTTGGCTACCTGCCCGGCGATCTGCATGACAAGATGGGACCGTACCTGCGGCCGCTTTACGATGCACTCGGCGACCGGATGGGCGGGCGCAAGGTCCGGCAATATATCGATGACGGCACGATCGAGATCGCCCCGGTCGGCTTCATGCGCGGGCGGACGCTGAACAACGCCTTCGTGGTCATCGACGAGGCGCAGAACTGCACCTACGGCCAGCTCAAGATGCTGCTTTCGCGGCTGGGCTGGCACTCGACGATGGTCGTGACCGGCGACCCGGCGCAATCGGACCTGCTGGACGGCATGTCGGGCTTGTCCGAGATTACCGACCGGCTGGAAAAGCTGCCGAATGTCGGTATTGTGCGGCTGGCCCAGACCGATATCGTCCGGCACCCGCTGGTCGCCGAAATGCTGGATGTGCTGTAGGGTAAAGCGCCCTTCCCTTTGTTGTCATCCTGAGCGCATGCGAAGGATCTTTTCAGGGCCAAATGCAAACAGCATGAGATCCTTCGCATGCGCTCAGGATGACAGGGAGGAAATAGACTAAAGAACGGTTTCTAAAACCCGATCGCGTCGATCGCTTCGCGCAGGATGGCGGCGCTGTTGCCAATGGCGGCGCTTTCCGTCTCATCCATCTCCGGGTACAGAGTTGCCTCGATGCCGGTCGCCGAGACGATGCGCGGCAGCGATAAGGTCACATTTTCGACAGCCTCAATTTTTTTAGCCGGGCTGCAAACGGTCAGCACGGCGTGCTCGTCATCAAGGATCGCCTGTCCGATCCGGGCCATGCCGGCGCCGATCCCGAACCAGGTCGCGCCCTTGCCCTTGATGATGCGGTAGGCGGCGCGGCGCACTCCGTCATCGATCTGGGTTTTCACAGCATCGGTCAGCGGCGCCTTGACCTGCGCGGCGAACGAGGCCAGCCGCATATTGCCGACATTGGCGCCGGACCAGTGCAGCACTTCGGAATCACCGTGTTCGCCGAGGACATAGGCATGCACCGAATGGCTCGATACGCCGAGATGCCGCCCCAGCAGCGCCCGGTAGCGCGCCGTATCAAGGATGGTGCCCGAGCCGATGACCCGGTGCGACTCAACACCGCATTCCCCGGCAATATGCGCGGCCATATGGGTCATGACATCGACCGGGTTGGTGGCGATCAGCAGGATCGCCTCGGGCGCGTGTTTGAGGATTTGCGGAATGATCGCCGCGAACACATCGGCATTGCGTTTAAGTAGGTCAAGCCGGGTTTCGCCCGGTTTCTGGCCGACCCCGGCGGCGATCATGACGATCCCGGCGCCGGTCAGGTCTTCGTAATCGCCGGCCCTGACCGGGACCGGGCTGGCAAAGGGCGTGGCGTGCAGTATATCTTCGGCTTGCGCGGCGGCAAGATCCGGGTTGTAATCGATCAGGACAAGCTCGGTGCCGACCCCGCGCATGACGCAGGCATAGGCGCTGGCCGCCCCGACATGTCCGCATCCGACAAGCCCGATTTTCATGATGCCGCCCCCGTTACTGTTTGAAGTTTGCGCCTGCGGCTGGTATATCATGAGTGTTCACCGCAAAGAAAGGGAATTTGAAAGATGGGACACCGGATTCGCACGATTGCGCTGTTATGCTGCCTCGGCCTGGTACTGGGCCTCGGCCTGGCCTGGGTTCAGGTATCACAGGAAAACGGCAAGGCACAGTCGCTGAACCGCATCGAACCGGCGGTTGCCGGGGTGGCGACCGGTGAGGTTAGCATCGGCGGCGGGTTCGCCCTGACCGATCATCACGGCAAAGCGGTGACCGAAGCCGATTACGAAGGCGCGTACAAGCTGATCTTTTTCGGCTTTACGCTGTGCCCGGATATCTGCCCGGCTGAGCTGAAGAAGATCAGTAAGGTCATGGAAAAACTTGGCGATGACGGCGCGAACATCCAGCCTTTGTTCATCAGCATCGATCCGGCCCGCGATACGCCGGAAGTCTTAGCGGACTTCCTTGCCGATTATCATCCGAAAATCGTCGGCCTGACCGGCACCGAGGATGAGGTTGACGTTGTGATCGACGCTTACAAGGTCTATGCCGCCAAGGTGCAGGTGCCGGGGATGAGCGAATATACGATGGATCACTCCTCCTTCACCTTTTTCATGAGCCCGGATAACGAGATGCTGACCCTGTTCTCGACCGATGACAGCGTCGCCGCTATTGCGGCCGAAATCCGCCAGGTGACCGGGGCGTCTTAATCCTCTAAAATGGCGTTGAGCTTCATCGCGAGGCCCATCGAGCCTTTGACCTTCAGCCTGCCTGTCATAAAGGCGATGTTCGGGTCCTGCGTGCCGTCAAGAAAGCCCTGAAATGTCTCCAGCGTACAGACCAGCGTGACGTCGGCCTCCGTATCATCATGACTGATGGTTGCCGGGCTTTGCGTCGTATCGACCAGCACGATCCCGTCATCGCCGAAATCAAACTTGACCCGCGCCGACAGGCCGGCGGCGGCCGATAATTTTTCCTTTATGCGGCCTGTCACGGTTTCAAGATTCATGGATATTCCCCTTCTTCGGTTACAGCAACATTATCGATCAACCGCGCTTTGCCGAGCTTCACGGCGGCGAGAACCCGTAACGGGCCCTCACCCGGCGGGTCGAGGCTGGCGGCGTCGCGAATTTCAAGATAATCGATTGCCGTGAAGCCGGCCTGTTCCAGATCATGCAGGCCGCTTTGCTGCGCTTCGGCGGGGGCGGCCCCGCCGCGGATTTGCGCGGCCACCGCGAATAAAATCCTGTTCAGCTTTATGGCGATCTGATATTGCGCCTCGTCGAGATACGCGTTGCGCGAGGACAGGGCCAGGCCGTTCTCATCACGCACGGTCGGCACGCCGGTGATCGCGACCGGGATATCAAGATCGGCCACCAGCCGTTTGATCACCTGCAATTGCTGCCAGTCTTTCTCGCCGAACAGCGCGTTGTCGGGCAGGGCCTGCAGCAATAATTTGGCCACCACCGTGGCGACGCCGTCAAAGTGACCGGGCCGGTGCGCGCCTTCCAGCGGTTCCGAGACGCCGCCGACGCTGATCGCCGTGGCAAAGCCTTCCGGGTACATTTCTGTGGCGGCCGGGTAAAAGACGCCGTGCGCGCCCAGCGCTTCGAGTTTCTCGATATCCGCATCCCATGTGCGCGGATAGGCGGCAAGATCTTCGTGCGGCGCGAATTGCGTCGGGTTGACGAAAATACTGACAATCACGCACGCCTTTTCATCAAGCGCCCGGCGCACCAGTTCGAGGTGGCCGTCATGCAGCGCGCCCATTGTCGGCACCAGCGCGATGCGGTGCCCGGCGGCGCGCTGGGCTTTCACAAAATGCCGTAAATCGGCGACCGTTTTCAGGACCGCCGGGTTATGGCCCCAGCTTTCGTAAGTTTCATACATGATTCCAGCTTATACGCCTAGAACTGCGCCGCATCAAGCGCCATAATGTTCTCGGCGCCGGCGAGCACGTTTTTGAACCGGGCGTCGGATTCGGGCAGCATGCGCTGGCAGAAAAACCGCGCGGTTTTGATTTTACTTTCATAAAAATCCTCGCGGCCATCCGCGCCTTGATCAAGTTTCTTCATCGCGGCCTGTGCCATCTGCACCCACATATAGCCGAGCGCGACCAGCGCCAGCATGCGCAGGTAATCGACCGAGGCCGCGCCCGCCTCGTTCGGGTCTTTGAGGCCCTTTTGCGCGATCATCGCCGTGGCTTGTTGCAGCTTGGCAAAGGCTTTGGCGAGTGGAAAAATAAATTCCTGCAGTTGTTCATCGGCCTGGTGGTCTTCAATAAATTGCTGCAGCGGATGAAAGAACCGGCGCAGCAGCCGGCCATAGCCCTGCGCCATTTTGCGGCCGACCAGGTCAAGCGCCTGGATGCCGTTGGTGCCTTCATAAATCTGGGCGATACGGGCATCGCGGACATATTGCTCGACCCCGTGTTCCCGGATATAACCGTGCCCGCCATAAACCTGCACGGCGAGGTTGGCGACCTCCGTGCCCATATCGGTCTGGTAGGCTTTGATCACCGGGATCAGCAGTGAGACAAGATCGTCCGCTTCCTGCCGGACCGCCTGGTCGGGATGCTTCTCGGCGGTATCGAGCTGCATGCCGGCCCAGTAAGACAGCGCCCGCGCGCCCTCGCAGAACGCCTTGCCGGTCAGCAGCATGCGCCTTACATCCGGGTGGACGATAATCGGGTCCGCGGCCTTGTCCGGTGCCTTCGCGCCGTCAAGCGCGCGCATCTGCAAACGCTCTTTAGCATAAGCAACGGCATTTTGCTGCGCGACTTCGGCGATGCCCAGGCCCTGCATGCCGACCCCGAGCCGGGCGGCGTTCATCATGATAAACATGGCTTTGAGGCCCTTATGCGGCGCGCCGACCAGCCAGCCGGTCGCGCCGTCAAAATTCAGCACCGCGGTGCTGGAAGCCTTGATGCCCATCTTGTGTTCGATTGAGCCGCAGGCGACGGCGTTGCGCGCGCCCAGACCGCCCTGCTCATCGGGCAGGATTTTCGGCACGACGAATAATGAGATTCCTTTAACACCTTCCGGCGCATCGGGCAGGCGGGCGAGAACCAGATGCACGATATTTTCGGTCAGATCATGCTCGCCGGCGGAGATGAAAATCTTGGTGCCGGTCAGTGCATAGCTGCCATCGCCGTTATCGTCAGCTTTCGTTTTAATCAGGCCGAGATCGGTGCCGCAATGCGCTTCGGTCAGGCACATCGTGCCGGCCCATTCACCGCTGGCGAGCCTGGGCAAATAGAGATCTTTTTGCGCGGCATCGCCGAATTTATGCAGCGCTTCGTAGGCACCCTGCGAGAGGCCGGGATACATGCCGAAACTCATATTGGCGCTGGAAATCATTTCCTGCATCACCGTGTTGACCGTGACCGGCAAGCCCATACCCCCGTAATCAGGATCGGCGGACAGGCCGCACCAGCCACCTTGCGCAAACGTATCATAAGCTTCTTTAAAACCCTTGGGCGTTCTCACTATCCCGTTTTCAAGGACGCAGCCTTCGGCATCTCCGGATTGATTGAGCGGAAATAAAACATCCCGGCATATTTTCGCCCCCTCTTCGATCACCTGATCGATCAGTTCGGTTGTCGCATCCTCATAGCCGGGCAGGGCGCTCAGGCTGCCAGCGCCCAGCACGTCATGCAGCACAAAGCGGATATTGTCGAGCGGCGGTTCGTAAACGGGCATCGCGGTGGTCCTCTATTTATCTTCCTGCAAAATAATCCTCAGATTGTCGGCGACATGACCGTCATCCATTTGCCTGATTTTTTCCTGTGCGCGTTTGCCGTCCGACTGGTAATGCGG
Source organism: uncultured Micavibrio sp. (assembly GCA_964445195.1). Classification (GTDB taxonomy): domain Bacteria; phylum Pseudomonadota; class Alphaproteobacteria; order Micavibrionales; family Micavibrionaceae; genus UM-FILTER-47-13. The sequence continues at coordinate 9,113 of CAYUKA010000019.1, forward strand.
GTCTTCCATCCGGCGCAGCGCTTCGGCCAGCCGCTCGATATTCTCTTCGCCAATTTCTTCACGCGCCTTGCGGGCGTTGGCCTGCGCCTGCGCGATAATCTCTTCGCGCGGGGGTTTCTTGGCTTTTTTCTTTTTAAACAGGCCGAACATATTCTTATTTTACCTTATCGGCGTAGGCGCTGGCCAGCGGCGAATAAAACCCGGCCCATCTTTTTCATTTACATATTATACGCTTATACTATATAGTGCATAAATTCTGCATGAACAGACAGGCTGATGAGATGACAATGAGCGCAAACCCGGATGCCGGCACCGTTAAGATACCGTTCCGCCCGGCGTTGCTGGTGATTGCGGCGGCGCAGGATCATGAGGCGCTGTCGCTGGGTGAATTGGTTGGCCGGCATTATAGCGCGGTTATGCAGCGCCTGACTGAAAAATTCTCACAGCGGCACTGGGACATACAGCCCCTGCATATTGATAGTGAAAACGCCGTAGCGGACGGCTGGGCCGGCATGGAAGAGTCCAACATGGCGGTTTTGGCCGGCTACACCGGCGCGGCCGAGCAAAAAGAAACGTTGCGCCGTTTGAAGCAAACGAGCAACCCGGTTGTGACGCTGGTCAGTCTGTCCGGCGACGGGGCTTTGGCGGATGCCGGTTTATCGCTTTTCGACAAGGCGGTTTCGGCAATTGTTGTGTCCGTTGATGAACAATTGGCGCTGGTCGACAGCGCGCTGCGGCACGCCCGGCACGAAACGGCGGTGAAACCGGCGCCGGAAGCGCTTACTGATGGCGACGTACCGCCACCATCATCGCCGGGCTGGCTGAATTAGGCGGTCCGTTAATTCCTGAGCGGCTTGCCGTTATCAAGCATATATTCAATGCGCTGCATCGTGCCCTCATTATGCAGCAATTTCACGAACTCGCGCCGCTCCAGCGCGACCAGCTCGTCTTCGCTTAAGGGTTTTGTCCAGTCCGCTTCACCGCCCGACAGCACGGTGGCCAGATGCCCGGAAACGACGACATCATAAGGCGTCGCCTTGCCGGATTTACGCAGGTCGGCCACCGCCATATCAAGGGCGTATTTGCCGGACGGGCCGGGCAGCCGGATCTCTTCGGCTTTTTGCGGCGGCTCGTAATTTTCGGCCAGCCGCAGCGCGGCCTGTTTGGCATCGTAAAGCAGCCGGTCACGGTTCATGGTGATGCCGTCCGAGTCCCTGAAATAGCCGATCTTTTGCGCTTCGGCGGCGGATTTGGCAACGCTGGCCAGCCCGATCGTTTCAAAGGCTTTGCGCGGCGCGCCCATCGGGTCGTTGGCGGGTGAGAACCAGACATTATTATGCTGCGCTTTTTGCCGGGCCTGGAAGCGCAGGATCATTTCCTTGCAGCCGCCCCAGGCCGGGATCAGCCCAACCCCGACTTCGACGAGGCCGGTATAGGTTTCGGCGTGGGCCTGGACATGATCAGAGTGCAGCAAAACTTCGCAGCCGCCGCCGAGCGCGAGGCCGGACGGCGCGCTGATGACCGGGAACGGCGCGTATTTCAGCGCCATGAACGCACGCTGGCCACCGGCGATAAACTCCTCCACCTGCGGCCACATCGCGATGTTAATCATGAACAGGGCGAGGCCGAGATTGGCCCCGGCGCTGAAGGCGCTGCCCTCATTATAAAAGACCAGCGCTTTATGCGCGCCGGTGCCGTCGCCGATATGGGCGATGACCTTGCCGATCATCTCAAAGATCTGTTTATCGAAGGTGTTCATTTTCGATGTTTTTTCAAAACACAGCACGCCGTCGCCGATATCCCAGACACTGGCCGACCCGTTTTTCATCACCGGCTTTTGCGCCAGCTTGAGATCGCGCAATAGCAGCACGCCTTCTGGCCGCTCGAGCTGGTGATATTTACCGTCAGTGCCGAAATAATGCTGCACCCCGTCTTCGGCTTTATAGAAGGTACCGTCACCGATTTGCTGCAGCAAAGTCGGCACGGCGATCTGTTCTTTTTCAAGCTCCGCCGCCAGCCATGCCGGGCCGAGCGCGTCGATCATCTCGAACGGCCCCATCTTCCAGTTGGTGCCGAGCCGCATCGCTTCATCGACGGCGGCGATGTTATCGGCAATCTCCGGCACCAGTGACGCCGCATAAGACAGGGTTTTCAGCATCACCGCGCGGGCATAGCGGCCGGCATCATCATCGCTTTCCAGCACGGCGCGCGGGCCTTTTTTGCCGGCCGCCGCGGCTGCGGGTTTTGGCCGGGTTGCGGCCTTATATTGAGATTCATTAAAAGTGGCCGGGTCGATCGCCAGCGCCTGCTTTTCCTTTTTGCCTTTGGCATCGGGGTCCAGGCGGTAAAACCCCCCTTTGCCCTTGCGGCCGGTATAGCCGGCTTCGATCATCTGGGCGATGAACGGGTAATCCTGATGCAGGGTGCGGTAGGCATCGTCCCCGGGCAGGGTTTCCAGCAGCGAGCCGGACAAATAGGGCATCAGGTCGACGCCGACAAGGTCGATCAGGCCGAAAACGCCGGTCTTGGGAATACCGAGCGGGCGCGACATGACAGCATCGGCAGTTTCAATATCAATGCCGCGCTTAATCGCCTCGTTCAGCGCCGCCTGAATCCAGTAGACCAGCAGCCGGTTGACGATAAAGCCGGGCGTATCGTTACACATCACCACGCCCTTGCCGAGCCGGACATCGCAAAAGGCGCGGATGGTTTCGACAGCTTTGGCGGCCGTATCGCCGCCCGCGACAATTTCCAGCAGCCGCATATAGCGCGGCGGGTTGAAGAAATGAGTGATCATGAAATTCTGCGCGAACGCCTTATCGCAGCCCTCAATCAATTTGGCCAGCGGGATGGTCGAGGTGTTCGAGGAAATGATCGCGCCCTTTTTTGCGTGGGCGGCGATTTTATCATAGGTGGCGTGCTTGACCTTAAGATCCTCCAGCACGACCTCGATCACCCAGTCGCAGTCGCCGAGCAGGCCGAGATCGTCTTCCAGATTGCCGGTTTCGATCAGCTTCGCATTCTCCGGCAGCATAAAAGGCGCCGGGTCGGTTTTGAGCATTTTCTGCACGGCGGCGGCGGCAAGGTCAGTGCCGTTCTTCGCCTCCTGCGGCTTGATATCCAGCAGCACGACCGGGATACCGGCATTGGCAATCTGCGCCGCGATGCCGCCGCCCATCACGCCCGATCCGATCACGCCCACTTTTTGAATTGTCATGTTGTTCCCCGCCTTGTGAAAATCCGCAGCCAAAAGGATAACAAGTTTTATAGCCTATAGAAACAGATATAGGGTTTTATGTGCCCGGCGCCACCGCCGGGATATCCTTGATATTCTCGAACAGTTTTTCATCCGGCACCGACTCCGGGTCTGGTCCCTGCGCTAGCTTTTCGACCGCGGCGTGCAGATTCTCAAGGTCGCGCGTCAGCGGACCGGTCGCGAACAGCACTTTTTTGTAGGTGCCTTCCTCAAAAGCCCGCACCTCTTTCATCGTTTTCATCGGCAGGAAGCGGCCTTTGAGCAGTTCTTCATACAGGCCCAGCAGGTCATCAAGACTGCCCAGCGCGCGCAATGCCTCGTCCTGGCGGTCGAGTGCGTCGCGGCGGTAACGGATTTCCGGCACCTCGTATTTTTCAAGAAAGGCGCGGGCGGCGGTCAGCTCCTTGTCCATCGATTCATAAGCCAGCGTGACCTCCCAGTTGCGCAGGAACAGGCGGCCGCCCCGCCCGGTCAGGTGGGCGCGGCGCTTTTTAATGCACAGCGCAATCAGGCCGCTTAGCTCGGTGATCAGCGCCCATTTGTCCTTGCGCTCGCGGCGGTCGAAACAGAGCAGGCGCTTTAAGTCTTTTTGCGCGGCGCGTTCTATCAAGGTCGCGGCTTCGTTATAGCGGCCCTTGCGCAGCAGCCCGGTGAAATCATCAAGCAGCGTTTTAACGCGGGCCGGCTTTTGCACATCGCCAAGCCCGGCTTCCAGCGCATTAAAGGCGGTTTCCAGCCCGGCGACAATCGGCTTGGCGCGGCGAATCCGGACCATATAATCGGACAGCACATTGCGCCGCCGGGTCATCAGCGCGACCTGCGGCGGCAGGTCGTAAGTCCACGGGATATCCTGATGACCGGTGTCGGCCCGCGCCGCGGCGCGGTCGATGTCACTGTCCAGACAGGCGGCAACGACTTTCAGATATGTTTCGCAGACCGCGAACCGTGTCAGGGTATCCTGGAACTGGCGGGTGATGGCACCGGCCTCGGCCTTGACCCGCGGGGCGTCCTTGTGATCGGGCGCGGCGGCGGCTTCGCCGCCGGCGGTGGCGAGATAGGTATGCCAGGCCGTGGCGTAATCGAAATACAGCCCGCAGAGCGCGGCGATGGAGTCTGCCAGCGCTTCGGACTCATCGACCGCCAGCCCGTCGGCGCAGCCGGGCAGCGCGGCGACCAGCGCGTTCTTAATCTCTTTATAACTGCTCTCTTCCTCGATGCCGAGCCGTGCGCACAGCGCCGCCTGGTGTTTTGCGCTTTCCTCGTCCATTGCGCGCCTTTCATAGCCGAAAGAGCCATTCTGTCACCGGCGGCAACGGAGCGGAATAAAAAGGGCGGCAACAGCATACAAGGGAAGGCGTTACGCTTGCGCAGGCTGGTCTTCTCTGATCGCGATTTCCTCAAGGCGCAGCTCGTCGAACTCTTCAAGCTCGCGGCGGCTGGCGCGGAATTCCTCAACCGTTTCCTCGGCGCGTTGCAGGATTTTCGGCAGTTCGGTGAAATGGCCGGACAGCAGGTATTTGGAGTGGTTCACAATCTCGCTTTCATAAAAGCGCACCGCCTTAATGTCTTTCAGCGGCCGGGCGATCCCCATCACCAGCCGCTTGTAGAGAGTGAATAAACTGTCAAGCGTGTTAATCACCAGCAGCTTGTCTTTTAAATGTTGCAGGGCGTTGAGTTTATATTCCATGTAGGGCAGGTGGTATTTCGCGAGGAACGCCTTGATTTTTTGCAGCTCGCGGATGTCGGCATTATAGGCCATATCGGCCTCGACCGGGCGCAGGAACAGTTTTTTATCATCGCTGAGCAGCAGCGCCTCGTTTTTCTGCACGGTTTCGATAAGCCGGGTTCCGGCTGCGGTAATCGCGGCCGTATTTTGCTGCGCGGTTTTCTGGTCGAGCCCGAATCGTTTTTTAGCGGCGGCCATCTCCTGCAGCACGTTTTGCGCTTTTTGGATATTGGCGGTACGGGCGCCGGATGTCAGGCTGCGCAGGTAAGGATCGGCTTTGGCCTTGCCGAACAGGGTCAGGGCGGCGCTTTTCACTGTCTCAAGATCCGTTTCGATTTGCTGCAGTAACGGGCGGGCTTCGCTGATGCGGTCCATGCGGGCCAGAAGCCTTTTTTTCTCTTTGCGGTGGCGGGCGATGACGATGCCGCTATCGGCCGTCCATTTTATTTTTTGCGCGGCCAGCTTGGCCAGCCGGATTTCCTCGGCGCCGATTTCCTCGCGCAGCAATGTCATGAAGCGGTTCAGCTGCATGTAACAAGTCGTAAACTCTTTCATATAATCCTGTAATTCGCGAACCACCGGCTCGGCTTCTTTCTTGATTTTCGGAGCGGTGTCGAATTGCCTGGTGTCGCCGTATTTGCTCTTCTCCTTGCCGACCCAGTCCTCGGTATAGGCAAAATAAAGAGTGAGCAGGCCGCGCAGCATCTTGTCTTCGGCCTGCAGGTCGGCCTCGTTATAGTTGTCGACAATGTGCTGCAGCCGTTCCTTGAGGCGCGCGATGAAGACGGATTCAACCTGGTCAATATCGGCATTGACCGGCAAGTCCAGCTCTTGCAGGAATTTCTCGATGCTCATCGGTCTGTCTGTTCCTGTTTACCCCCCTCAAGTGTACATGATGAAAGTAAAGAAGGTACTACCAAGGGAAGGATTATTTAACGTCTTGATTTATCGTATATTTTTTGCCGCCACAGCCGCCTGAAAACCGGCAGTGAAATGGTCGAGATCAGGCTGCCTCTTCGAGGATGATCGCCGTGCCCTGGCCGCCGCCGACACACATTGTGGCAAGGCCGAGCGCTTTGCCCTCGCGCTGCATCAGGCTGGCCAGCTTGCCGGTGATGCGGGCGCCGGACGCGCCGAGCGGGTGGCCAAGGGCAATCGCGCCCCCGTCCAGATTTAGTTTCGCCTCGTCGATGCCCAGATCGCGAATCACCGGGATCGATTGCGCGGCAAAGGCTTCGTTCAGCTCAACCAGGCCGAGATCGCCGATCGCGATGCCGGCGCGGGTCAGTGCCTTGGTCGCTGCCGGGACCGGGCCGATGCCCATAATCTCGGCATCGCATCCGGCGACGGATACGGCCCGAATCCGGGCCATGACCGGCAGCTTGTTGGTTTTGGCATACTCTTCAGAGGCGACCAGCACACCAGCGCAGCCATCGGTTAACGGCGATGCCGTGCCGGCGGTCACCGACCCTTCGGCATCGAAAGCCGGGTTCAGGCCGGACAAGGCCTCCAGTGTCGTATCCGGGCGGATACAACCATCGGCGCTGACATCGCCGATCGGCACGATTTCATCGTTAAAGCGGCCACCGGTTTGCGCCTTTGCCGCTTTTTCATGCGAGGCGAGGGCGAACCGGTCCTGGTCCTCACGCGTAACCTGGTATTTTTTGGCCAGATTCTCGGCGGTTTCGCCCATCGACATATAGGCCTGCGGATAGCTCTGTGCCATTTGCGGGTTCGGCATCGGATTGAAGCCGCCCATCGGTATCCGGGTCATCGATTCGACCCCGGCGCAAATAAACACATCGCCCGCGCCCATCTGGATATAGCCGGCGGCCATCTGGATTGTCGTCATGCTCGATGCGCAGAAGCGGTTTACTGTCGCCCCGGCGATTGATACGGGCAGGCCGGCAAGCTGGACCACGATGCGGCCAAGATTAAAACCTTGCTCGGCTTCCGGGAAAGCACAGCCGAGCAGCAGGTCCTCAATGTCCTCCGGATTAACGCCGGTCTCTTCGACCAGCGCTTTGGTAACGGTGGCGGCCATGTCGTCGGGCCGCACCTGCGCCAGCGCGCCCTTGCCTGCGAAATGAAACGGCGAGCGCTTGTAGCCGCAAATCACAACCGTTTTTTCCATGATGAGTCTCCCGGAACAGAAAAGGTTCAAACCGCTTTAGCTTATAATGATATAAGCCAAGAATCCATGTCTTTCCATGGGTGACCCATGATTGGCTCGGGATCGGCCCATGATTGGCGGAAAGATGGATTTTTCTTTTTGACAAGCCGGGGAAAATAGGACAGTTAATGAATAAGTGGCGCATTGGCGTTTAGAAATCACAAAAAATGGAGAGATGGCCGTGGGTGTTGCCGTTGCTGATAAAAGAGGATTGAAGCGGATCTGCATGAGTTGCGGGACACGCTTTTACGATTTTAACAAACGCCCGATTATTTGCCCCGGCTGTGGCGCCGAGTTTACCGGCGAAGCCAAGGTCAAGGGACGGCGCGGCCGGGCGGCGGCCGCCAGTGAAAGTGAAGGCCAGGTCGCTAAGGCGGCAAAAGAGGATGAGGCCGCCATGGAGGACACCGAAGCCGATGAGGACGGTGACGATGTTATAGACGACGATGATGACATGGTGGTCGGGCTCGACGATGTCGATGATATGGATGATGACTCCGACGATGACGAGCTCGGCGATCTCGGCCTCGGCGACGATGAAGATATCGAGGATATTGATGACCTTGATGATCTTGAGGATGCCGATGACGAAGACGAGGATAAATAGCCGGTTTTACCCCGTCTTCGGCGCTGTCCCGGCAGCGCGGCCTTTGAGCACCAGCAAATAAAGCAGCACAAAATAGAACATGTAAAGTTCCTGCACTTCGCTGACCCGTTCAAACAGGAACAGGCCGAACAGTTTCCCGGTTTCTTCAATGATCTCTACGCCTATGGCCAGCGCCGCGGTCACCGCGAGTATGGCCGGCGGGTAAATCACGGCAAAACGGGCCGGCAAAAGGTCCGGCCGGTAGCGCATCAGGAACGGGATGATCAGGCCGCCGATAATAATGCCGGCTTTCAACGCCAGCCGCGGTTTCTGGTCAAGCCATGACGAGATATTATGCAGGTTGGTTTCCTGCTGGTCGTTGACCGTGGCCCAGAATTCCGGCGTCGTCCAGTCCAGTATATGCTGGCCCCAGCTGACTTCCTCGCCGGCGACGTACAGGCAGCACAGAGCGGCCAGACCAAGCCATCCGGCCAGGAGAGGCTGGGCGGCGCGGTTCATTTTAAGCAAAGTCGAGACTGCGATAATCAGTGCGGCAGCCATAATCAGGAATTGCGCGATTTCATGCGGGCCGTTTTCACTATGCAGGCGCGCCAGTATGTCCGGGCGCAGAAATGTCTCCAGCCCGGCCTGTATGATCAGCACAATCAGCGGCAGCCAGAGCCACCAGAATTTATTCATATCTAACATCCTCAAAGATATATCATTTTTTAGATTATAACCTTTTGTTAACCATGAAAACGCTAGAATTTTTATAGTATACATAAATCAAAATTACGGATTTTAAAACTTAACTCTTAAGCAAGGATGTAAAAAAATGACTCTGGTTCTGGCCGATCTGGTGCTGACGCGCGACAAGTTTCAAACTCTGTTTCCGCTGGAAACCGGTAAAACAGTCATTGCCGGCGGCAAACGGGCCGGCCAGACGGCGGGCATGGCGCGTTATATTGCGACAGCCGGGAAAGAGGGCCGCGCTCATACGGTTGAACTCGGTTATGGTACTGTCCCGGCGCGCAGCAAAAAACCGAAAGACTACCCGCTGCTGCTGCCCCGGCTTGATAGCGAGCTTGGACGCTTCAATATCGACGGCAACACGCACAATGTGCTGATTCTGACATTTGCCGAAACGGATAACCGCAAATTGCGGCTGGAAAGTTTTCGCCGCTTTGGGGCGCCGTGCGCGATTGATGTCGACCCGGCCAGGAACGGCAGGCCGGCGCTGGCGGTGCTGGAAATCGCGCAGCTGCGTATCCGCGACATTCTCGAGAACAAGCTCGACCCGAAACAGGACCCGCAGCTTGTCATCCAGCTAATCCGTAATGCGATCGATATGCGCGCCGGTCATGCGGTTCAAAGCGCCGTATCCTAAAAAGCGCGGCATCACATTTCGCTATAACAACCGGACCAGCCCCCGTAACCGGGGCTGTTCGCGTTTTATGGACAAAAGATTTTGATTTCGGCCCGATTTTACCGTAAGCATGTGGCGGTGATTGTGAGACAGAAGGGGCCGCCATGGAATCCGTCGAGGGCGTTCATTATATTTTCGACCGTTATGCTTTTATCAATGAGGTGCTGCTTGAGCATTTCAAGAAGCGCAATATCGTCAGGGCGGATTCCGATATCAGGCTGCGCATAAAGTTCAACCGTGAAACGATGAAACTGTTTGTGTATCTGGCTGACAAGGACGGGGCGCCTTACGGTCCGCGGCCGTCCGGCCCGGCGGAAGACAATCCGCAATTTTTTACGATTACCCCCGACTCCGACCAGAGCACCGTTGCAAAGGCCGTCAAGCTGGCGCGGGCGCTTTATCACCCGGACCGGTTTGCTACGGAAACAGAAAGCATCAAGGACATCGCGGCGCAGAAACGGACGCTTATTGAAAAAGCAGCGGCGCTGCTGCTGGATGAAGAGATCCGGCCGCTTTATTCGCAGCGGCTGCTGGAATTCTATAAAAACGATCCGCGGCTGGTATCGCAAAACGGGACGGTGATTGTGCCGATCGGCAGCGGCCGGGACTTCTTCAGCCTTGACAGTTTGCTGGGCGAAGAGGTGCCGGATACGGCGGCATTCGAAGCGCAGGTCAGGCAGATGACCCGGTTCGATGAATCCGCATTCGCCCAGACGGCGCAAATCTATCAAAATATGCCGGAGAGCGAACAGGTGCGCGCCCTTTACAAACAGGCGCTGACTGACAAGCTTACCTATCTCTCTCTGCTTGAAGACGCCGCCTGGGCCAAGATCGGCTACGCCCAGAAAAAGGACAAGACAAGCGGCATCATGACGCATGCCGATTGTTATGCCGATCATGTGCGGGCCGAGTTAACGCGCGTGATCGACGAGGAACTGCCGAAGGCGGTGGCGGCGCGCAATGATGCGCTGCGGATCGGCACGGCTGCGCCGCCGCTGCTGCTGACCGACCAGCGCGCCGAGGCGCGGACAGATGCCGGGGTGCCTGCCGTTATGGATGAGCAGACGGTGCAAAAAGTCCTGGCGCGGGCGCGTGAAAACCTGACAATCCGCGCCGAATATGTGCGTGAGATTGCCGCGCAAAAGCAGGCGGTGCTGGAAGAACTGGTAACGCTGGCCGATATTTCACCGCTAAGAGACCGCGATTTTGACGAGCCGGGCCATGTGATCGTGTTGGCGCAGCAACCGGAAGAGGGCGAAGCGGCGCAATTCATGCTTGCCTATGAATTTAATGCGCAGGCCGGCAGCGTCACGATTCTTGAAGATTCGCTGGCCTTATCGCGTCAGCCGCTTGACGAAGTGCTTGCGGTGCTGAAATTACCGGCTGTGAACGCGTTTTTACTGATGCGCAATCCCGAGATCGCCGATTTCAATATCGAGGTGGTCGGCGCGGCGGAAACGTTGGTGCAGGAATGGCAAGAACGCCGCGCACCGGCAGAAACACCGCCGCCGGCAGCGCCTTAGGAAACTTTCGTTTACAGCCCCTTACTCCACCGTCACGGATTTGGCAAGGTTGCGCGGCTGGTCGACATCGGTGCCTTTGGTGACGGCCACATAGTAAGCTAAAAGCTGCACCGGGATCGTATACAGGATCGGACAGACAAAGATGTGCGCATCGGGCAATGTGACGTGCCAGCGTGTTTCACCGGCGAGCGCCGCCGCACCCTTTTCATCGGAGAGTAAATAAATCTGTGCGCCGCGCGCGACATTTTCCTGCACGTTTGAAGCGATTTTTTCAAACAGCCGGTCATTGGCCGGGCCGAGCACCACGACCGGCATCTGGTCGTCGATCAGGGCAATCGGCCCGTGCTTGAATTCCCCGGCGGCATAGCCTTCGGCATGGATATAAGAAACTTCCTTCAGTTTTAAGGCCCCTTCCATCGCCACCGGGTACAGCACGCCGCGGCCGGTGTAAATCATATGGGCGGTTTCAAGAAAATCACGGGCGCTGTCCCTGATCGGCGCTTCGGTCTCTTTCAGCACAGTGCTGATTTGCGCCGGCAGGTGCCGCAATGCCCCGGTCATCAGCCGGATGTCCTGATCGGCGCACACGCCTTTTTTATGGGCCAGCGCGAGGGTCAGGCAGGCCAGCGTTGTCAGCTGCGTGGTAAAGGCCTTGGTCGAGGCGACACCGATCTCCGGCCCGGCCAGCGTGTGCAGCGTTAAGTCCGATTCCCGTTCGATCGTGCTTTCGATCGCGTTGACGATTGACAGGATTGTCTGGCCCTGGCTTTTGCAGTAGCGCAGCGCTTCCAGCGTATCGAGCGTTTCTCCGGATTGTGAGACGAACAGGGCGACGCCGTTTTCAGACAGCGGCGCTTCGCGGTAACGAAACTCGCTGGCGATATCAATCTCGCACTGCAGGCGGGCGATTTGCTCAAACCAGTACTTGGCGACCATACAGGCGTAAAAAGCGGTGCCGCAGGCAATCAGCGTCAGGCGCGGCGTGTTTTCCAGTGCGGCCAGAATCTCATCCGGCATATGGATCGCGCCGGTGGCCGGGTTGATAAAGGAGTTCAGCGTATCGCCGATCACCGCCGGCTGCTCGTGAATTTCCTTGAGCATAAAATGCCGGTACGCGCCCTTGCCGGTGGCGGCGCCGCTTTGGGCGGTGATGCGGACCGGGCGTTCGACCTCCTGATTGTCATTGCTGTAAATGCGCGCGCCCTCGCGGGTGACATGCACGCGGTCGCCGTCTTCAAGGAAACATATTTTGCGGGTCAGCGGCGCCAGTGCGTATGAATCAGAGGCGAGGTACATTTCACCGTCACCATAGCCGACCGCAAGCGGGGTGCCCTGCCGCGCGCCGATCATCAAATTGTGTTCGCCGGCGAAAATAAGCGCCAGCGAGAAGGCGCCCTCCAGCCGGTCGAGGGCGGCGCCCGCCGCAGCGGCCGGGCTCATACCCTGTGTCAGGTAATGCGTGACAAGATGCGCGATGACCTCTGTGTCGGTATCGGTTTCGAACCGGTACTGGTTTTGCTGCAACTCGTCTTTCAGCGCCGCATAATTTTCGATGATGCCGTTATGGACGACGGCGACGCGGTCGGTGGCGTGCGGGTGGGCGTTATCCTCGGTCGGCGCGCCGTGGGTGGCCCAGCGCGTATGGCCGATTCCGGTAGTGCCGGTCAGCGGTTCCGTTTTCAGCTTGTCTTCCAGATTGACCAGCTTGCCCTGTGCCCGGCTGCGGGTGATGTGGCCGTTTGACAGTGTGGCGATCCCGGCGGAGTCATAGCCGCGATATTCAAGCCGCTTCAGCCCTTGGACCAGCAGGGGTGCAACGTCTTTTTCGCCAAGTATACCGATAATGCCGCACATGGGTCATCTCCTGATTGTTTGAGCTTACCATACCCCGCGGCTGCGGCCTGCGCCAATCACAACGCATTGCGGATTGTTTCAGGGCCGCGCCTTTAGTAGCTCTTGCAGTAAAGCCGGCCGCCGCGTTTTTCGCATTCGGTTTCGCGCGGGAACATGTCGCGGTTGTTGCGGTCGATCTCGGCCTGGTAGGCGCGTTCGCGCAATTCATCGCGCCGCACTTTATTGAGGGTCTGCACAAAGCGCAACTGCGCTTCCTCTTCGCTCAGCTTACCGTTCTGTACGCGCTGGGCCAGCAGCTCGCCGGTGCGGATATATTCCTGCGCCAGCGTATCATCACGCAGTGTGCCGTCGGCCATGACATTGGCCTTGACGCAGCCGACCTGTGCGGCGATGGTGCCGTGCGCCTGGACACAGGCATTGTGATAGGTTTCTACCGTTGTGCAGGCGGGCAAAAGAATCAGCGCGGCGAGGGCGATCAATCGTCTCATCCGGCTTTCTTCTTATCGCTTTTTTTGCTGCGCCTTTCATGGGCCCAGCCGGGGCGGATATCGCCCTCGATGCGGGCGATGGCCAGCGCGTCTTCGGGGACGTCATAGGTGATGGTGCTGCCCGCCGCGACAATCGCGCCGGTGCCGACACTGACCGGGGCGACGATGGTGACGTTGGAGCCGATGAAAGCCTGCGCGCCGATCTGCGTGTCGTGCTTTTCATAGCCGTCATAATTGGCGACGATGGTGCCGGCGCCGATATTGGCTTTCTCGCCAACGGTCGTATCGCCGAGATAAGTGACATGTTTGGCTTTCGCGCCGGGTCCTACGGTGCTGCGGTTGACCTCGATGAAATTGCCGATCACGGCGTTTTCGCCGACCCGGCTGCGCGGGCGGATACGGGCGAACGGGCCGATCTGGGCGCCCGCCTCGATTGCCGCGCCTTCAATGTGTGAAAAAGCGCGGATCGTAACATTATCACCGACTCTGACGCCGGGACCGAAAAACACATGCGGTTCGATCACCACATCGCGGCCGAGTGCGGTGTCCCACGACAGGAAGACGCTGTCCGGATCGATCAGGGTCGTACCGCTTGTCAGGACCTGCGCCCGCAGCTTTTGCTGCACAATGGCTTCCAGCGCGGCGAGGTCGGCGCGGCTGTTGATCCCGCGCACTTCGTCGTTATCGCGGGTAATAAATGCGTGGGTTTTGATCCCGTCCTTGGCGGCGAGGCCGACAATATCGGTGATGTAATATTCACCCTGCGCGTTGCCGGTCTCAAGCCGTTCCAGCCAGCCCGGCAGCTCCAGCCCGTCAACGCAGAAGGCGCCGGTATTGCACAGTGTGATCGCGCGCTCGGCGGCGCTGCAATCCTTATCCTCGACAATGCGGGCCAGCGCGCCGCGATCATCCAGCACCAGCCGCCCGAAAGCCGGGGGTGGGTCAAGCTCGGCGCCGAGCACGGACAGGCCGGTTTTGGTATCCTTGTAGCGTTCGGCGATCAGGGCGCGCAGCGTTTGTTCGCTGATTAACGGCATATCACCAAGCAGGATCAGCACATCGCCGTTAAATCCGGCCAGTAACGGCAGGGCGGCTTTGACCGCATCGCCGGTGCCGCGCGGTTCCTGCTGGATCACCGTGTCATGAGGCGCGACGGCGTCGCGCAGTGCTTCGGCATCCGGGGCCGTGACGACGATGATCTTGTCCGGCGACAGGCTCTCCGCCGTTTCGATCAGGTAGGCGATCAGCGGCCGCCCGGCCAGTTTGTGCAGCGCCTTGGGCAAGGATGATTTCATCCGTGTGCCCTGACCGGCAGCGAGAATCACAACGGCCAGTGATTTGTGATCACCCATTACGGTTATCCTTCTTCACCGGACTTGATGATTTTATCGCCGTTGCGGTATTCGACCATATGCATGAACAGCGTGCCGTAATCGGTTTTAACCCGCAGCTTGACCGGTACGGCCGGGCCGTCTTCGTCAATTTTCGCCAGCCAGATCGTCGGCAGGCTGCCTTTATCGCGGCCCTGCTCCTGGATCGATGCCCAGCCGCGCGGTTTTTTGTGCCACTTGCCGCTGACCGGTACGACCTCGACTTCGCAGCGTGTCGCGATCCCTTCATATACATTGTAGCGCGTCGGGCTGAGCCTCTCTTCGGCCTGGTGACGGAAGACCAGCCGGAAGCGGCGCTTGCCGTCAAACACTTCATCCTCGCCCTCACAGACACCGGCGCTGGCGACCTGTTCCATCGCCTGCAGCGTGGCGGTCAGCGCATCGGTCGTGCCCTGCACGAGATCGTCGTCAAGCGTTTCCGGCGTTTCGTCTTCGCCGGCCTCGACCACGCGCAGGTTTTTAAAGCTGCCGTCCCTGCCGTACTGGTATTCCTTGATGTCTTCCTCACCGCGCCACAGGGCCGTCGATTTATGCAGTTCCGGCATTTCGCTGCCGTCCTGCATCCGCCAGCCGTCAGTTTCAAAAGTGCCCTGCCATGGCACCAGCTTGCCGAGAAAACCCTGTGTTTGCGCGAACAGTTCCAGCCGGTAGCGCTTTTTGTCAGTATAAGAGACATCAAGCTCGGCCCGCACGGCGTTAATGCCGCCGGCATAAAGCTCATAGGTCATTTTCTGGCTATGGGCCGGCAGCGCCTCCGGCATCATCGCCCGGCCCGGTGCGGCGGTTATCAGCAGGAGCAGCGCCGCTGCAGCCAGGCCGTAGAGGCTATATATAGTGACCGGCCAGCGTGACGGCTTGCCCGCCCATGCCGTCCTTGAATGTTTTAATGCCGCGCGCCGTGTCTTCATTACTCCCTCCAAGATCAAAATCCGTATAGCCGTCATTCTTAAGCCGGCACAGGGCCTGCCAGAGCAGGAGATTATGCGCCGCCGTCCGCCGTCCGTCATCGCTGCTCCAGCCGACCTGGTAAGTGGCTGCCGTGCCATGACATAATATGAGAATAGCAGCCACAGCGTTTTTGTCCAGCATTGCCCGCCCGATCAGCAGGCGGCCCTTTTGCGCGAAGGTCACAGCAAGGCGCCTGATCAGCGTCGCTGACGGGCCATCATAATTTTTTTGCGCCTTGTCTGCGCTATGGCGCGCCAGCAGCCAGCCCAGATGCGCGCCGCGCGTATCCCAGTCGAGGGCCAGTCCGGCCCGTTCGGCCTTGCTTAAACTATTACGCCATTTTTTGCGCAATCCCGCGCGTAAATCGTCACCGGTTTTGGCGAGGTCGAGCCAGCGTGTCTGGTAGCCGGGCCGGTCCAGCCGCCGGTAGCCGGCTTGTAACATCAGAGCGCGGGTGTGCTCATTATCAGGCAACTCGGGAATAATGCGGCGGCGGCGGCAGGGGCGGCGCGGGGCTTCTTTGTGAAAGGCGGCGAAAAACGCGGCGCTATGCGCGGGATCGCCATAGCCGGGCAGCCAGAGCGGGCCGCGGTCGAGCATGACGCCGTGGATCAGATTGCCCAGCAGCCCGGCTTCAAGGATCTGCACCAGCCCGGCGGTTGCACCGTCGATATGAATGACGCCCCAGCGGGCGCGCTGGCGGTTTAGCGGGCACACAGCGCGCGCGTAATCGTAGGATTGCAGCAGCGGGGCGCGGCGGATACGGGCAAACTGCGTTTCCCATTCATCGACGCGCAGGGCATTCCATTCAATAGTGCAGGCAATAGTGCAGGGCGCGCGCGGCATGAAACTTCCGGATTTTGTTTACGGCAGGGCTTTTTCCGATTACAAAGGCTATCACAAAAAACGGAGAGACAGGAATGCCTTTAAGCGAAGCCATGTCGGCCGCCGATATGGAATACACGATTAACGAAGCTTGGAAGACGCCGGGCAACATCACCCCGCGCACTGACGGAGCGGTGCGCAGCGCCGTGCTGTTGGCGATGAAAATGCTCGACAGCGGCAAGATGCGTGTCGCCGAGCTGCAGAGCGACGGCTGGCATGTCAATGAATGGCTGAAAAAAGCGATATTGATGTATTTCAAGATGCACCGCGAACAGGAAATCAGCGGTGCGCCGGACGGTACGGTCTGGTGGGACAAGGTGCCGATCAAGTTCCAGCGCTGGGATCACCGCGTCTATGCCGACCGGGGTTTCCGCACCGTGCCGGGCAGCATTGTGCGCTATTCGGCGCATATCAGCAAAAACGCCGTCCTGATGCCGTGTTTTGTCAATGTCGCCGCCTATGTCGATGAAGGCACGATGGTCGATACCTGGGCGACGATCGGGTCCTGTGCGCAGATCGGCAAAAACTGTCATATTTCCGGCGGTGTCGGTATTGGCGGCGTGCTGGAGCCGTTGCAGGCCGCGCCGGTGATTATCGAGGATAACGTCTTTATCGGCGCGCGCAGCGAGATTGCCGAAGGAGTGCTGGTGGAAACCGGCGCCGTGATCTCGATGGGCGTGTTTATCGGTGCTTCGACCAAGGTGATCGACCGCGCGACCGGCGAGATTTACCACGGCCGCGTCCCGGCCTACGCGGTGGTTGTGCCGGGCACGCTGCCGGGCAGGCCGTTGCCGGATGGTTCGCCGGGGCCGAACCTGGCCTGCGCCGTCATTGTCAAAACCGTTGATGAAAAAACCCGCAGCAAAACCGGCATTAACGAGCTGCTCCGTGACTGATAAGCCTCTCGCAATGACAGTGGGATAAAAAGGCGGGAATTATGACTGATCCGATAGAATTGAGCCGGGATCTTGTTCAGTGTGCCTCCGTCACCCCGGCGGATGAAGGTGCGCAGGATGTGCTGATCGCCGCGCTGGAACCGCTCGGCTTTGCCGTGCATGATGTGACACGCGGCGCGATCCGCAACACGTTTTTCCGTCTGGGCGACAGCGGGCCGCATTTTTGCTTTTGCGGGCATACCGATGTCGTGCCGCCGGGCGATGAAGCGGCGTGGACCCACCCACCTTTTGGCGGCGTTATTGGTGACGGGAAACTCTACGGGCGCGGCACAGCCGATATGAAGGCGAATATCGCCTGTTTCGTCGCGGCGGCGGCCCGGTTTTTGGACAGCGGCGCGGCGTTTGACGGTTCGATCAGCCTGCTGATTACCGGCGATGAAGAGGCCGAAGCCGTCGACGGCACGGTCAAGGTCCTGGCCTGGATGGCTGAAAACGGCCATACGCCCGATGCGGCGCTGGTCGGCGAGCCGACCAATCCTGAAAGCATGGGCGATGAGCTGAAGATCGGCCGCCGCGGCTCCCTGACCGGGCGGCTGAGCGTGTCGGGCGTGCAGGGGCACGTTGCCTATCCGGACCTTGCCGATAACCCGTTGCCGCGGCTGGTGAGCTTGCTGGATGCGCTGGCCGGTCATGAATTTGATACCGGCAGTGATTTTTTTCCGGTCACAAATCTTGAACTGACCACGATCGATACCGGCAATACAGCCGATAATGTGATTCCGGCGGCGGCACAGGCATCGTTCAATGTACGCTTTAACGATCACTGGACGGCGGCGACGCTGGAGCGGGAAATCCGTGCGGTGCTGGACCGGATCGGCCTTGGATATACATTGTCCTGCGCTTCAAATGCGGAAAGCTTTATCACCAAACCCGGCCCGCTGACTGATATTGTCGCCGGTGCGGTGACGGACATCACCGGCCGCAGTCCGGCGCTCAGCACCGGCGGCGGCACCTCCGATGCGCGCTTTGTCGCGCCTTATTGCCCGGTGGTTGAATGCGGGCTGGTCAACCGGACGATCCACCAGATTGATGAGCATGCTGCGGTGTCAGATATCGAAACGCTGACGCAGATATATCTGCGCGTGCTGGAACGGTTTTTTGCAGCTTCATAAAAAAGGCTAGCGGTTGTCGCGGGCGAAGCGGGTCAGTATGCCTGCAGCATCGCTGTGAACCCGGAACTCGATCGCCCCGAAATCATCGCGCACGGTGACCATGGCCGGGTCGAAAGGCAGCGCAATTTCGGTGTAGCGCCGCGCCCCCGGCACGTCCTGCAGGACCAGGGCGGTAATACCGGCGGCCTGTTCATCGAACATCACATGCTTGACCTCGCCGAGCCAGCGCCCGGTATCGCTGCGCACTTCAGCACCGATCATCGCCCGCAGGCTGAAATCACGGCCGCTGCCGCCGGCGGCCGGGGCAATCGCGGCGAGATCTTCGGCGGAAACCGGCTCGTTATTGCCGTTTGCGCCGCCGCTGCCGGTAATATCGGCCAGCGGGATAATAAAGGCGCTGGCGTCATCGGCATAGGCGATCGTGTTTACAGCGCTGCGGACCAGCGGCGTATCACGCCCGGCCATGTTAATCTCGCTAACGATTGCGGTTAACGCGCCGCTGTCATCGACGCGGACATCCTCAAGCTGGCCGACCAGCTGGCGGTTCACATCCAGCGCCCGCAGCGCCAGCATGTCCTGCTCGCTTTTAAAGCGCGGGCTTTGGCTGATCGGCGTGCGGTTCAGGCTTTGCAGCGTATAGGAGAAGGCGGCCATATCGGCATTTTGCGCCGCTGCCGGCAGCGGCCAGAGCATCAGCACCAGAGCGAAAAGGACATAAAAGCGTTTCATTGTCGTAACCAATATATTTGACTATTTTACGGCTATATACCATAAAACAGAAACGCTATAAAAGCAAAGCCGGTTATTATGCCCGTCCAAAATAAAAAACGCTGCTCATCCAGCATTACATCACGCATGTCTTATATCCCGAGCAGGGAGGCCCCGCCTGAAGACATCCGTATTCAGGATGGCGACATTACTGTCGTTTTTGAATGCCGGTGAGGCAGGACAGGTCTTCAATAATCAATCCGGATGAGGTACAGGCCGGCGGCTGGGGCGGTCGGCCCGGCGCGGCTGCGGTCTTTGGCGGCCAGGGCGGCCGCAACATCATCGCGGGTCCATTTGCCTTCACCGACCAGCGCCAGCGTGCCGACCATGTTGCGGATCTGGTGGTGCAGGAAGGAACGGGCCTCGGCCTCGATGACAATCTCGATGCCGCCGCAGGAATCATAGTCACGGGCGCGGACATCAAGCCGGTCCAGCGTGCGTTCCGGCGATTTGGCCTGGCAATGCGAGTCGCGGAAGCTGGTAAAGTCGTGATGGCCGGTCAGGATCTGCGCGGCCTCGTGCATCGCTGCGCTATCCAGCTGTTTTTTGATATGCCAGACCCGCCCGGCCTCCAGCGCCGGGAAACCGGGCCTCATCAGGATACGGTAGCGGTAGAGTTTATTGACCGCATCATAGCGGGCGTTAAAGCTCTCATCGACCGGCTCTGCGCCGATAATGCTGATCGGCTGCGGCCGCAGATGCGCGTTCAGGGCCTTGAGCAGGTCATAGCTGTCAAGCGGCCGGCCGCCGTAATCAAGATCGAAATGCGCGACTTGCCCGCTGGCGTGAACGCCCGAATCGGTGCGCCCGGCGACATGCAGGGTGAGGCGCTGCTGGCAAAAGCCGTAAAGCGCGTTTTCAACCGCCTGCTGCAGTGACGGCACGCCGTCCTCCTGCCGCTGCCAGCCGCAATAGGGTGCGCCATCATATTCGATTGTCAGTTTCCAGCGTTTTACCGTCATCGCCGCAAGGTGATAGCACAGGCGGGCGGCAAAAGAAAAGACCCGGTCCTGCTTGGCGGGACCGGGCATAAATTAAAGTCTACTCTTTTGGCCAGCAAGTTATAGCTAACTTGTGGCCTGCTTATAACGCCGCGGCGGCGGTAAAAGCAACAGGAAAAAAATTCATGCCAGCCATGCATCCACAGCCTGCGAATTGTAAATTGCATAATCCATTTTTTTCGTTATGATTGGCTTAAAAAAACAGGGACGGTTATGAAGCTCAGCGATCTCGATATTCGCGAGAAATTTTATTCGAACGATATTGACGGCTATCTGATCCTCGGCCGCAACCGGGATGAGACGACGTTAAAGCGCTGGGTGGTCGGCTGGTATTCGCGCCACAGCCCGACCCGACTCGCCCGGCGTAAATCCTTTGCCGATGAGGAGTCGGCGCGGGCCATGCTTGATGTGGCTTATCAAACGGCGCTCAGCCCCGCCCATGAAAAATTCTCGAAGGACTGGCAGAAGCATACCGTGTATTTGTGGGAAGATATTGATCTGGCTGGCCACCAGATTGAGCTTACCCGCCAGGAGGCGCGGGCGCTGGTGGCCAAGGTCTGCGACGATTATAATATCGAGCCGCCGGAGCTGGTCTGGAGTCAAAAAAAGGGGTCAGAGTATTTTCCCGCCAGCCACAGAATCC
The DNA here is from genome assembly GCA_964445195.1 of uncultured Micavibrio sp. GTDB lineage: Bacteria > Pseudomonadota > Alphaproteobacteria > Micavibrionales > Micavibrionaceae > UM-FILTER-47-13. The sequence continues at coordinate 29,849 of CAYUKA010000019.1, forward strand.
GTTTCGGTCATCGCGACCTGATCAGCCTGTTGCACGAGCTGGCGCATGCGATCCACCTTCATACTGATAATCTGAGCAAAGCGGATCACAGCCCGCCTTTTGTCTGGATCGCGATCGAGCTGTATAACCGCTATGCCGGGGTGAATCTGCAATATCTGATTACCACGGCGCAGCGCGAAGGGCTGCTCGGCGATATTGATGTCCCGGCCGTGGCCCTGTCCTCGCAGGGACTCACCGTTGATCTTAATCCCCCAGCCGCGCGCCGGGCGTAAGATAGCCGCCATTGATGGCCGAGAGCGCGTCCATGGCCCTGGCATTCTCGGGCTGGATGGTGATCAGTTTCAGAGCTGTCCCGTTGCCGCAGGCGACAAGGCCGTTTCGGCCCGTTACCGTGCCGGGCGGCTCTTTGTGATTATCTGTGCTCGGCGCGGCGGCCAGGATTTTCAGCCGCTTATCGCCAGCCATGGTCCACACGCCCGGCCAGGGATTGAGGGCGCGGATCTGGCGGTCGATGGCGGCGGCGTCCTGCGTCCAGTCGATTTTGCCGTCTTCGCGTTTAAGGCGTTTGCTGTAGGTTGCCTGCGACTCGTCCTGTTTGACCAGAGGCAGATCCATGCCGGCCGCCAGCTCTCCGAGCGCCTTGCTCAGCAAGGATGCGCCCATCGGCCACAATATTTCGTCCAGGTCCGCCGCCGTTGTTTCCGGCCCGACCGGTACCATTTCCTGTGCGATTATCGGTCCGGCATCCATTTGTTCGACCAGCCGGATCACGGTGACGCCGGTTTCCTTATCCCCGTGCCAGACCGCATATTGTACCGGTGCGGTGCCGCGCCAGCGCGGCAGCAGCGAGGGATGAATGTTCAGGCAGCCAAAACGCGGTCCTTCCAGAATGTCTGCGGGCAGCATCATGCCGTATCCGGCGACGATGGCGGCGTCAAGGCCCAGCGCTGAGAAATCCTGTCTGGCCTGTGCGTCTTTTTTCAGCGAGTCCGGCGTGCGTACGGCGATGCCGTGTGTGGCGGCGCAGTCGTGAACGGGCGTGCGCCTGACCCGGTTGCCCCGTCCGCTGGGTCGCGGCGGCTGGGTGTAGACGCAGACAATATCATGCGGCCCGTCAATCAGCGCTTCCAGAACCGGAACGGTAAAAGCGGGCGTACCCATAAAGGCGATGCGCAGGGGCCGGGTGCTCATCTACAGCGCGTCCCGGCCTTTGGCCAGTTTCTTGACCTTGCGGATCATCATATTGCGTTTGAGGCCGGACAGGTAATCGACGAACAGCACGCCGTTCAGATGGTCGATCTCGTGCTGGACGCAGTGCGAGAGCAGCCCGTCGGCGGTCAGCTCGGCCTCCTTGCCGTCATAATCGAGATATTTGACTGTCACCTTTGCCGGGCGCCGGACTTCGGCGAACTGCCCCGGGATCGACAGGCAGCCTTCCTCCATGACGCTGATCTCTTCGGAGCGCCAGACAATCTCCGGGTTCGCCATGCAGATCGGGTTTTTGCTGTCCGTATCCTCGCGGTAGTCGATATCCATGACCAGCACGCGGTTCAAAAGATTGACCTGGTTGGCGGCGAGGCCAATGCCCGGCGCGTCATACATTGTCTCCAGCATATCGTCCATCTGGGCGCGCAGCGCCTCGTCGACCGTATCTACAGCTTTGGCGGTCTCTTTCAGCACGGCGGCGGGAACGGTGATAATCTCAAGCGTACTCATGGGCTTTTGTTTAGCGGTTATCGGGCGGTGGCGCAAGCTATGCGCGCTGCTTTTCCGGCTTCGCGCCAGTGGCGGGCACGTCGTCTTCCGGGTCCGGCAGCAATTCCGGGGCGCTGAGTGCGCGGGCGGTCTTGCCAAGTTGTTTTAACGCCGGGACGTCCTTGCCGCCGGTCTGGACATGCAGGTCGCGGAAGCGGCGCGCGCCGGGCAGGACCGATTTCTCAAGCGAGCCGACGGCATCGTCATAGGCGCCGATCGCCGTGCTCAGGTTGCGGCCGAGCTTTTGCATATGTTCGCCGAAAGTCGCGATGCGGTTATACAGCTCGCTTGCCAGTTCTGCGACCGTCCTGGCCTCTTCGGCCATTTTCTGCTGCTGCCAGCCATGCATGACCACGCGCAGCAGCCCCATCAGGGTTGTCGGCGAGGCGAGGATGATGTTATGCCGCGCCGCTTCTTCAATCAGGGCCGGGTCGTTGCTGACCGCCATCGAATACAGCCCTTCTGTCGGCATGAACATGACAACGAATTCCGGCGTGTCGAAAGCGCGCCAGTATTCCTTGCTGCTGAGCTGTTTTAAATGATCGCGGACGTTTTTGCGGAACGTGTTCAGCGCCGCATCCCGCGCGCCTTCCGTTTCGGCTTTTTCCAGCGCGTCCCAGTACGGCTCGACCGGGGTTTTCACGTCGATGACAATCTGGATCTCGCCGGGCAGGTTGATGATAAAATCGGGCTGACGGCGGGTGCCGTCCTGCGTCGCGGTCTGCTGCTGCAGATAATGGGTGCCCTCGATCATGCCGACCATTTCCAGCGCGCGCTGGAGCTGCATTTCGCCCCAGCGTCCGCGCGCCGCCGGGTTGCGCAGCGCCTGGACAAGGTTCTGGGTTTCCTGCCGCAAAAGGCGCTGGTCCTCGGCAAAGGTTTTGAGCTGCCCTTCCAGACCGCTGCCGGCCTGGCCGAGTTTTTCGATCTTGCCTTCCATTTCCTTCAGGGATTTGCTGATCGGGTCGACGAGGTCGGCGATCGCCTTGCCGCGCTTGTCGAGATCGTGCGCGCCGTCGGCCTGCGCCTGTTTGAGCTTTTCCTGCGCGACACTTAAAAAGCGCTCGCTGTTCTTGTCCAGCGCTTCCTGCGCCGTCAGGGCGAAGGCCGAGGCTATGTTTTCGCGGGCGCCGCGCTCATGCTCAAGATCCTTTTGCAGGATGGTTTTCGTCCGCTCGGCCCGCAGCAGCAGGATGCCGAGCGCCACGCCGGCGATGATAATACCCGCGCCCAGCCCGGCGATAAATGTCAGCATGTCGAATGTCATATCCGCTCTTTTCTTCGTCTTGTGTTGCTGTATAGTGATTTCAAATTAAAATATTTTGATTTGAAATTGTATCGCGCAAACGCGCAGCGAGCGCAAGCTCGAAGCCTTAGTGGCGTTTGAACGTTCAATTTATTTTGTTAAAAAATAAATTGTAATAACTAGAGAATAGCACCGTTATGGCGAAGGAACGCAAATCTTTTTCTCCTCCCTGTCATCCTGAGGGCTTTAGCCCGAAAGATCTCAAGACACCAATGAGATCCTTCGTTTCGCTCAGGATGACTGCCAAGCAGGGGGAGCGCGGCAACGCGATGGTCTATGTGCTGGTCATCGTCGCGCTGTTCGCGGCGCTGAGTTTTATCCTGTCGCGTCAGGGTGATACCGGCGAGGCCGGGGTGATTGACGAGGAAAAACGGGCTATCCATGCCGGGGTAATACAGCAGGGGGCGCTGCAGCTGCAGCAGGCGATCGAGCAAATGTTATTTATCGGCGCGGCAATCGGCGATCTTGATTTCGTGACGCCGGACGATACGACCCCTTTTAATAATCCGCCACATATGAATAAGGTCTTTCATCCGCAGGGCGGCGGCGTGATCCTGCCGCGCCTGCCGGACGATGCTGTGAACCAGACGATCGCGGACCCGCCGGCGCGCTGGTATATCAGCAACGACAACGATATTGAATGGACGCCGAGCACGGCCAATGACGTGATGCTGACCGCCTATCAGTTGACGCAGGATGTCTGCGAAAGGCTGAACGATGATTTGACCGGCGATACGGCGATCCCGGTAATGAGCGACCCGGCTTACGACCTGATCTTTTTCTCTTCGGCCCATAGTTCGATGATCCGATTTACCAGCGCCGAATGCGCGGGCTGTTTCGGCCGCCCGTCTTTGTGCGTTGAAGACAGTGACGGAGTTTACAGTTTTTACAGCCTGATCGCCGGTGAATAACCGCTTTACCCCTGCGCTGCGTAGGCGGCGATCACCGCCTGCAATTCATTGATACCGTGATCTTTATGGGCGCTGGTCAGCGCCACACCCGGAACGGCTGCACCGTGTCTGGCCAGAGCGGTTTCGATGGCGGCGGTGGCGCTCTCGCGTTCGGCCTGTTTTGTCTTATCGGTCTTGGTCATGATAATCCGGTAAGACACGGCGGCCTCATCAAGCATCGTCATGATTTCGCGGTCGCTGTCTTTCAGGCCGTGGCGCGAATCGACCAGGATAAACACGCAGCGCAGCGTCGGCCGGCCGCGCAAATAATCACGGATCAGCTTGTTCCATTGTTTTTTCTGGCTTTTCGAGACTTTGGCATAGCCGTAGCCGGGCAGATCGACCAGCATCAGCGCGCCGCCGAGATTGAAAAAGTTCAGTTGCTGGGTCCGGCCCGGCGTATGCGAGGTCCGGGCCAGCGCCTTGCGCCCGGTCAGGGCGTTCAGCAGCGAGGATTTACCGACATTGGAGCGGCCGGCAAAGGCGACTTCCGGCAGGCTGGAATCCGGCAGTTGCGGCAGGGCCGCCACGCCGCAGACAAAATCGCACGGCCCGGCGAATAATCTGCGGGCGGCGTCAAGCTGGTCTGCGGTGAAGTCGTCTGTCATTATTGTTGTAAAGACGCGAACCGGTGCTGCCGATTTCTAGCTCTTCTTTTTCGCCTTCTTCTTCGGCTTGGGTTTGGAAACCGGCTTCTTTTCTTCTGCGTTCTCGGCTGGTTTGTTTTCGGTTTCATCACCATCACCAAACAGAGCATCCTCGATCTTTTCCTCGGCCATTTCGAGGCCGGGATGGACGTTGGCCTCGCGCATCTTGCGTTCTTCTTCCTTTTGCGCCTTGCTTTTGAACAGCTCCGGCTCCACGCCCATCGATTTCATGATGATATATTGCTGCACCACCGACAGCGCGTTGCTGAAGGTCCAGTAGATCACCAGCCCGGCGGCGAATTTGGCGAGGATAAAGGTGATGAAAAACGGCATGAAATCCATCATCGCCTTTTGCATCTTGTCCTGTGGCGGCGGGCTCATTTTCTTTTGCAGGATCATGAAGACCAGCATGATGCACGGCCAGGCGCCGATCATCAGGAAGGCCGGCGGCGACCAGGGAATCAGGCCGAACAGGTTGAAAATACTGGTCGGGTCGGGCGCGGCAAGGTCGTTAATCCAGCCGAAAAACGGCGCGTGGCGCATTTCGACAGAGATCTGCAGCACCTTGAACAGCGCGAAAAAGATCGGAATCTGGATCAGGATCGGCAGGCAGCCCGCCATCGGGTTGACCTTCTCGCGCTCGTAAAGCTTGACCAGCTCGTGCTGGAGCCGTTCCTTGTCATCGCTGTATTTTTCGCGCAGCTCGTGCATTTTCGGTGCGATCTTGCGCAGCCCGGCAAAGGAGCGGTAGGACGTATTGGCCAGTGGGAAGACGACGATCCGGACAACAATCGTCAGCAGGATAATGCCCAGGCCGAAATTCCCGGCAATGTCGCGCAGCCAGTGGAGTAAATAATAAAGCGGCTTGGTCATGAAATAATACATGCCGAAATCGATCGCCAGGTCGATATGGTTCCAGCCATGCCGGCGCTCGTAGCCTTCAAGCAAATGCAGGTCTTTCGGTCCGGCGAACAGGCGGGTGGTGGAGACCCCGCTCTCCCCCGGCGCCAGCGTGCGGGCATCGCCCATAATGTCGATCTGGTAGCGCGGCTGGATGTGGCCGGCCTCTTCCGGGCTGACATAGACAAAGCGGAATTCATGCGTTTCGTCGACGCCGGTATCGGTGAACAGGCTGGTCAGCCAGTAATGCTCGGTCATGCCGATCCAGCCCTGCGCGCTCTCGACCTCCTTGACCTTCTGGTCGGCCATTTTCTTGTAGCTCAGCTCGGTCAGCGTCTCGCCGATATAGCCGATCAGTCCTTCATGGACGATCCAGCGGTTATACAAATCTTCCGGCAGGCCGTGCTGGGCCAGCAGCGCATAGGGGTAAAGCGTGACATTTTGCCCGCCATTATTAATAACCCGCTGGGTGACGCTGAACAGATATTGCTCATCAAGGCTGATGTCGCGCTCAAAGCGCAGCCCGGCGCCGTTGTCCCAGAACAGCGTCACTGTTTCGCCGGGGCCGAGGGCGGTGTTGCCGTCCGCAACCTGCCAGACCGTATCGCGGCCGGGCGTGGCCTGCGTCTGGTCGGATGAAATCCAGCCATAGGAGACATAGCGCGGGTGGAACGAGCCCATCGGCGAGAACAGCGTGACCGGTTCGCGTTTTTCGATGGTTTTGTAATGATCGTGCAGGCTGATATCGTCGATCCGGCCGCCGGTGAGGGCCAGCGAGCCGAACACGGTGCCGTTGTCGATCCGCAGGCGTTCGGCGCCGCGGATCAGCTCCTGCCGGGGTTTCAGCTCGGCCAGCCTTTCGCCGAGGCCGGCCAGCATATTATCAGGGCGGTTTTCGGACTGGGCGGCGCGTTCGGCCTCCTGTGCTTCGCGCAGGGCCTCGACCTTGGGTTTGAGCAGGTAATGATCGAAACCGACCCAGAGCAGGACCGCGAGCACGATAAAAATAAACAGGTTCCTGAGATCGTCAGGATGCATCTGGTCTTTGTTTTCAGCCATGTATCTTTAAGCGCTTTTACTGTTTGTCGTTGTTGTTTTTTGCCGCGCGATGACCCTAGCGAAGAATCCCTTAAAGGTAAACCGCTTTGGCACCGGATCGTGCCAGTGGGCGTGGCAGTAAGGGTGACATTTGCCCAGCCGGCAGGCGGCCAGGAACAGCCCCTTTAACGGGCCGTGGCGGGTGATGGCCTCCAGCGCATAGGCGGAACAGGTCGGGTGAAAGCGGCAGGACGGGCCGAGGAGCGGCGAGATGGTCAGGCGGTAGAGCCGGATCGGGGCGGTGCACAGGCTGGTTAAAGCTTTACGGATCATGATGATTTGTCCCCGTAACCGGTTTTTTCAAGGCACCATCTCAGGTCCCGGCACAGATCGCGGTAAAGCCGGTTCGCGGTTTCCGGGCGGCCGATCAGCACGTAATCGGCGCCGTCCCGGGCATGGGCGCTCAAAACTTCATAGGCTGCGGCGCGCAGACGGCGTTTCATCCGGTTGCGGGCAACGGCCGATTTATCAAGGCGCCTGGTGACGGTTACGCCGAACCGTTTACCCGGACCGTCTGGATGATTATTGTCGGCAGCATCGGCCGCCTGCAGGATCAGGCCACGGGCGACCCATTTGACGCCGCTTTTCTGGACGCGCAGAAAGTCGGCCCGCTTTTTCAGGCGGCCGAGCGTTTTCATCTGCGCGTGGGAAACATGCATTACAGTGAACCGGCGCTTATTGAACCGGCGTTGGCCGGAGAGGCTTTTTAAAAAATCAGGCGCTCAGGCGCTTACGGCCCTTGGCGCGGCGGCGCGCAAGCAGGGTGCGACCGTTCTTCGTCGCCATACGCGAACGGAAACCGTGGCGGCGCTTACGGACAAGCCGGCTGGGCTGGAATGTTCTTTTCATTGTTCCGTTCCACTCTTTACAATCATAACAATCACAAGAAGGCGGTTTTATAACGGCTTTCCCCGCCTCTGTCAATATTTTCAACCGGCTTTTTACAGGCCGGGCCGGTGCGCCCTGAAATATCCGCCGTGAAATGGCCGCATGAAATACTTGCATAAAATTTTTTTCTTTGACCCCGGCGGCGATAAATCATACCTTTCCGAACAGGTTAGGGGTTGCCCTGACCGGTCAGTCTGGCATGATGACTGGTCACTTATTCGTGAATAATGTCGCGAATAATGCTGAAACGACGCTGAAAAAGAGGGATCGTACATGTACGACGACGATAACTGGAACCCGGTAACCGGCGAAGAGCTGACCGGCTTTCTGGAACAGGTTAACCCGGTTGACGGCAAATACAAGACATCACCCGACACCACAACTTTGGCCTGGCGGCAATTGCCGTTTTACGAGCGCGTGGTGCTGGTCCGGGTCAGGGATCCCGGCTGGGCGCCGAAAAACCTGAATATTTATTACCTGACAGTCGACGGCAATTTGTACCGCCTGAACGGAACGTCGCCGCCGATCCATGAGGTCAATGCGCTGGCGCCGATCAAGGTTACGGAAGAAAACGTGCTCGATTACCTGCGGTTCTTCTGTTACTTCGTCCGCGGCGAGGAGGGCCCGTTCCTGATCGCCGAAGACATTGACGACCCGGATATGCCGCGGGATATGGACGACCAGACCCGCACGGTCATTGAAGGCACGGTTCGCCCGGCGACGTATGAAGGCAAGAACGAGCAGGGCTTTTTCCTGTGCGATGGCGTGGTGTTTTATTCCAACGCGCTGTTCATCGCTAATTTCGCCATCCAGCCGAGCGGGATGATCGAAATGCTTGATGACGAGCCGATTGCCGCCGATCTGCCGGTCAAGGTCGACTCGCCGATCGCCTGATCCTTACACTGTTCCGGTCTATGTAACCGGCCGCGCAAGCCTCTTGCGCGCGGTTAAGTTGTTGTTTACAATATAAACTGTTGATTCCTGCCGGTATTATTCTGACCGGTATCGTTTGTTTTCAGGTCTTTATCTTCAGGTTGTGCGCATGCGTCTGGCTCCGCCCGTTTTTGTTACACTCTGCCTGGTCGCGCTGCTGGTGTTCGGCAGTGCGGTGGCCGGCGCGCAGAGCAGCCGGCTGTATTTTGCCGGTTATCTGGGTCTGAATACTTTTACCGAGAGCAATTTCAGCGAAACCACCACCAATAGCGACGGCGATATCGAGTATAAGAATGCCGTATCGCTGGCCGGGGCCCTTGGGCTGCGGCTGACGCCGCAATGGCGGGTTGAAGGGGAGATTTCACGCCGGAATGCCGATGCCGACCGGATCGATTTTGCAGCGGGCGGCTCGTTTGAGCTGGGCGGTAATCTTGAGAGCTGGCTTTACATGCTCAATCTCTATTACGACTTTGACTGGGAATGGCAGAATATCCGGCCGTTCCTGACTGCCGGCATCGGCCTTGCCTCGCATGAAGCCCAGATTGATACGCCGGCCGGCGGCGTACCGGCGGCGACCGATGATTCGCTTGGCTTTGCCTGGGCACTGGGCGGCGGGCTGAAATACCGGGTCAACCCCGATGTCGCGATTACCGGCAATTACCGGTATGTCGGCACCAGCGATATCGAAGTCGACAGCTATGATGTTGAATATTCCAACCACGAAATGCGCATCGGCATTGAATATGACCTGCCGATGGACTGGTTTAAGTGGGGCGATTAAGCGGCCTTATAAGGCCTTTTCGTTCTCTTCGCCGGTGCGAATCCGCAACGCGCTGTCCAGATCGTAAACAAACACTTTGCCATCGCCGATCCGCCCGGTCGCGGCAGCATCCTGAATGGTTGTCACGACTTTTTTGACCGTCTTGCCCGGCACGGCGATCTCGATTTTTATTTTCGGCAGGAAATCAACGCTGTAACCGGCCTCGTCTTCCAGATCGGTCTGGCCTTTTTGCCGGCCGAACCCTGTGACCTCGGTCACGGTCATACCCTCGATACCCAGTTCACCAAGGGCTTCGCGCACATCGTCGAGTTTGAAGGGCTTGATTACAGCCATAACCATTTTCATGACAAAAGGCTCCGCGTGGTTTAAAACGATCCTTAGATAAGGATAGCGGAATTGGGATGAATGCCAACATGAAAAACAAGGATAACATCGCCCTGAATGCGGGACCGGGGCCCGGCGCCGGTTTGTATGATGTTGCCGTCATTGGCGGCGGCCTGGCCGGGCTGACGATGACGGCGCTGCTGGGAGCGCAGGGGATGCCAGTCTGTTGTATCGACCGCGCACCGCCGCCCGAAACGCTTCATGAAACGTTTGACGGCCGGACGACGGCGGTGTCATGGGGTTCGCAGAAAGTACTGGCGGCTGCCGGGGTGTGGGACGCGCTGGCGCGGGAGGCCTGCCCGATCAATACCATCCAGATTACCGATGGCGACAGCCCGGTTTTGCTCGATTTCGACAGCGAAGCGGTCGGGAATGAGCCGTTTGGCTGGATTCTTGAAAATCGCCTGATCCGCAAGGCGCTGCATGAGCGGCTTGCGGCGCTGGATACGGCGCGGCTGATTGCGCCGGCGGCGGTAGAGGATTTCACGGTTGATGCGGAGCAGGTGACGGTAAAGCTCGAAGAGGGCCGGCAGATCAGGGCACGGCTGGTGATCGGTGCCGACGGGCGCGGTTCGTTTACGCGCGAATGGCTGGGGATCGGGGCGCGGACCTGGTCGTACCGGCAGCGTGCGCTGGTTTGCACGGTGACGCATGAACATCCGCACGATCATATCGCGATCGAAAATTTCCGCCCGGAGGGCCCGTTCGCGGTGCTGCCGATGACCGATGATCCGCAGGGGCGGCCCCGGTCCTCGGTGGTCTGGACCGAGCACGGCCCGGACCGGGCCTCGGCACTGCATTATAGCGATGAGGCGTTTGATGCCGCCCTGCAGGCGCGTTTCCCGGCTTTTTACGGGGATGTGGCGCTGGCCGGCGGGCGCTTTGCCTATCCGCTCGGGCTGGTGCACGCCCATGACTATATCGGCCCGCGCATGGCACTGGTGGCGGAAGCGGCGCACGGTATCCATCCGATCGCCGGGCAGGGGCTGAATATGGGGTTCCGCGACATTGCCGCGCTGGCGGCGCTGGTTACGGATGCGCAGGCAGACGGTGATGATATCGGTGCGCAGGTGCTGTTGCAGCGTTACCAGCGCCAGCGCCGGGCTGACAATATGGGGATGGCGGCGGCGACCGATACGCTGAATAAGCTCTTTTCGAACAATATCCCGCCGGTGCGGCTGGCGCGGCGGATGGGGTTGCGCATGGTGGCCCGTTTGCCGGCGGCCAAGCGCTTTTTTATGAGCCAGGCAATGCGGCGGTTGGACGATTGACTGGCAGGGTGGTCGTGGAAAGATCACAGAG
>CAYUKA010000020.1:0-39636 GCA_964445195.1 uncultured Micavibrio sp.
CGACCGGCTGGAGCCGGGCGAGCGCTGCGCCTCAACTTCTAACCGTAATTTCGAAGGCCGGCAGGGCCGCGGCGGACGCACACACCTCATGAGCCCGGCCATGGCCGCCGCTGCGGCCATCACCGGCCGCCTGACCGACATACGGGACCTTTAAAGTATGACCGCCGCCCCTTCGCCCAACGCCTGGCCTGAAGATTTCGACCTGCGCGAGTCGCCGGACGTGGCAGAGCGCATACAGGTTTTTATCGACCAGCAGATGGCGGCCCTAACCCTGTTCGATAAAAAGCGCGCCGAATGGGTTGCGCAGAACATGCCGCCCGATTACGAGATGACGTATCTGTTTGCCGATCACGCCCACCGCGTGGCCGACGATATGAAGAAAACGGCGCTGCATATGGGCTTATCAAAGCTGGCGGCCGAAAACCTGCACTGGGCGATGCTGCCGCACGATATCGGCAAAAGCCTGCTGCCGCTGCATATCTGGGACACGGTGGAAAAGCCGGAAAACGATATCAAGATGCTGCGCCGCAGCCATACCGAGCTGGGCATCCAGATCGTCGATGAGGTTCTGGGGGACCTTGACCACCCCCTTATTGCACTGATGAAAGATATTATGCTGAACCATCATGAGCAGATGGATGGCGGCGGCTTCCTCGGCAAGACGGGCGAAGAGCTGTCCGCGCCGGTGCGGCTCGCCTGCATCGTCGAGAGCTTTGACGGCTACAGCATCCACCGCCCGCATTTCGGCAACCGCGACATTACCGTGCCCGGCGTGCTCAAACGCATGCGGAAGGAAAAAGGCGCCGACCTGTATGACATGGAATTATTCGAGGCCTTCGCCGAAATGAAAACCGAGCAGTATAAAAACCTTAATCAAAACCGCAAACGAGGCCCCTGATGGACGCTTTTACGACGTTAACCGCAATCGCCGCGCCCCTGCCGATGATTAATGTCGATACCGACATGATTATCCCGAAACAGTTTCTGCGCACCATCAAGCGCACCGGGCTGGGCGTCAACCTGTTCAACGATATGCGCTATGATGAGAGCGATACGGAAATCGCCGACTTTGTGCTGAACCGGCCCCCTTACAGCGCGGCACAGATTCTTGTCGCCGGCGAGAATTTCGGCTGCGGCTCCTCGCGCGAGCATGCGCCGTGGGCACTGCTCGATTTCGGTATCCGCGCCGTCATCGCGCCGAGCTATGCCGACATCTTTTACAATAACTGCTTCAAGAACGGTATCCTGCCTGTCGTCCTGCCGCAGGAGCAGGTTGATGCGGTTATGGAAGCCGCACAGGCCGAACAAGAGGTCACTGTTAACCTGGAAGCGCAAACCGTGACCCTCGCCGATGACACGGCGTTCGCCTTCGAAGTCGATGAGTTCCGCCGCCACTGTTTGTTAAACGGGCTGGATGATATCGGCCTGACGCTGGAAAAGGAAAGCGCCATCGCCGCGTACGAGGCCAAACGCGCGCAGGACATGCCGTGGCTTTAGAGGTACCCACCACGTGTCATTGCGAGGAGGCGTATAACGCCGACGCGGCAATCCATACGGCGCATGGATTGCTTCGCTCATTTTATTCGCTCGCAATGACGGTAAGGCTGTAAATTGCTCACTAACACCCGCACATTATTAAAAGACCATGGCGGCCTGATTGCCGCCGGTTTTTTGCTCGTCTTTTTCTCTGCTTTTGGACAGTCGGTCTTTTTCGGTGTTTATCTGCCCTACTTTCAGGAAGAGATCGGGCTTTCGAAAACCGCTCTCGGCGGGCTGTACGCCATTGCCACAGTGGCCAGCGCCGTAGTGATCATCTTCACCGGCAAGGCGCTCGACCATTTTCCGCTGCGTCACGTACTGGCCGGGGTGATGCTCGGCGTCGCCGTCGGCTGTTTTGTGCTGGCCGGCGCGCAGTCGGCGGTTATGTTACTGCTCGCCTTTTTCCTGCTGCGGCAATGCGCGCAGGGCCTGATGGTGCTCAGCGCCAGCACTGCCGTGAACCGCTATCTTGAAAAAGACCGCGGCAAGGCCCAGGCAATCGTCAGCCTTGGCGGCTCGGTCCATATCATGATTTTCCCCGCAGCCGGGCTGTTGCTCGATCATTACGTCGGCTGGCGCGATGCGTGGCTGTATTACGGCCTGTTTATCATTGCCATTTTGATCCCCGCCTTCTGGATTTACCTGCGTCACCACCAGTCAACAACCCACGCAAGATGGGAAACGCGGATGAAGGCCGAAAGCGAGAAGGCCGCCGCGGCAATTGAGGATGAATGGACCCGCGCCCATGTCCTGAAAGACTGGCGCTTTTACGGGCTGGTTGCAATCACCATGATCTCGCCCTATACCGGTACCGCTATCGTTTTATACCAGCGCGAACTGGCCGAAAGCCTGTCATTAACGCCGCTGGCCTTTGCCGGGTCGTTCCCGTTCTTCACCGGCGCGTCGATCGCCTGCTCGCTGCTGGCCGGCTACATCATCGACAAATACGGCGAAAAGCCGGTGCTAGCCGGCTACCCGCTGATCTATGCTGCCGGGCTGGCGATGCTGGTGGTTGCGGGCAATAGCCTGCCATTGACCTTTGCCGCCATGGCGGTCATCGGCGGCGCGAACGGCATGGTCATGACCATCGGCGGCCCCCTGCTGGCGCATATGTACGGCACGAAACATTTCGGCGGGATAAAGTCACTGCTGTTCTCAAGCAGCATCTTTGCTTCGGCGCTGTCGCCCTTTACATTCGGGTTTTTCATGGATGCGGGCTATGATATCATGACGCAGCTTTCATGGGTTATATTCTACGCGGGAACGGTCTGGCTGCTGGCCTTTCCGATCTGCCGCAAGCTGAAACGACAAGGAGCCGAGCAATGAGCGCACATAAACTGGTTTTCCTGCCCGGCGACGGGATCGGCCCCGAGGTTATGACCGAGGTCGAAAAGCTCGCCGGCTGGCTGACCGCCAACGAAGAGATCGCCTTTGAGATCACGACCGACCGGATTGGCGGCGCGGCCATTGAAGCCTATGGCGTTCCCCTGTCCGATGACACGCTGGACCAGTGCCGCGCGGCTGACGCGATCATTATGGGCGCGGTCGGCGGGCCGCAATGGAACGATGTGGCTTATGACATCCGGCCGGAAGCCGGGCTGCTCAGGCTCCGTAAAGATTTGGAACTCTTCGCAAATTTACGCCCGGCGCTGGTATTCGATGCGCTGGTTGAAGCCTCGACCCTGAAGCCTGAGATCGTCCGCGGACTGGATATCCTGATCGTGCGCGAATTGACCGGCGGGGTGTATTTCGGCGAACCCAGAGGAATCGAAGACCTTGGCGGCGGTGAGCGGCGCGGCGTCAACACACAGGTTTACACCACCAGCGAGATCCGCCGCATCGGCACAGTCGCATTCGAACTGGCCCGCAAACGCGGCAATAAGGTGACATCATGCGAAAAGGCCAATGTCATGGAAAGCGGCAAGCTGTGGCGCGAGGAAATCACCACGCTGCACGAGGCCGGGTACAGTGATGTGACGCTTGAGCATATGTATGCCGATAACTGCGCGATGCAGCTATTGCGCGCGCCGCAGCAGTTCGACGTGATTGTCACCGACAATCTGTTCGGCGATATCCTGTCGGACGAAGCGGCGATGCTGACCGGCAGCCTCGGCATGCTGCCCTCCGCCGCGCTCGGCACACCCGGCACGCCGGGGCTTTATGAGCCGGTGCACGGCTCCGCCCCCGATATTGCCGGTCAGGGTAAAGCCAACCCGCTGGCCACGATATTGAGCTTTGCGATGGCGCTGCGCTATTCGCTTGACCGCGGCGATCTGGCCGACATGATCGAGCGCGCCGTACAGGACGTTCTCAGCGCCGGCCGGCGCACGCCGGATATTATGGCCGCGGGCTGTACGGAAATCTCTACGGCCGCAATGGGCGATGCCCTGATCACCGCCCTGGAAACTCTTAAGAGCGCCCCGGTAAAGGCCCGTCAGGCCTAGGCGGCGCGGGATGAGCCTGATGAGCCTCTATATAGGCCTGCATTTCATCCTTAAAACGCGGCGCAGCAACAATGAACGCCTGGTCGTTTGGCGGCCACGGATCGCCGACGATGACATGGAAAATTCCTAACAGCCTGTATTGATCGTCGTCAGCCGTGAACGCGAACGAGCCGGAATCGCCGTTGATAATATCGGCGTCCGTCGCCACGACCAGATCGTTACCCGCCGGCACAAAAGGTGGCGGCGGCGTCAGCCGGAACCCCAGATGCGCCGTTTGCCCGTCATAATCGAGCGCATAGCCCGACTGGTAAATCGGCGCCTGATTGTCAATAAGCCTCTGGATATAGGCATCATCGACCCCATCGACCGTGAACCACTGGCCGACCTCATAGCCAATCGGCTCCGACAGGACAGCGAAAGCATAATCGCGGCTTTCAAAAGAACCGTTGAAACCGTCAACCGTTGCCGGCCCGTAATAATAACCGACAATTTCAGCCGCGGCGACATAATCGCCCCGGTCATAGCCGGCATAGGCCATGATTCCGGTCGGACCTTCATAATAAGGCCCCTGCGCATCCTGCTTGTTTACCGCCCAGTGAAGGATCAGGCAATGCGCCGCCGTGGCAATCACGTTCGGACTGATAAGACCGAAGCTGCACGGCTCGCCATATCCGTCGTCCAGCTTGCCAGTCATCGCGAACGGCAGCTGCGCCGCGTCAGGATAAACCCGGTCGTTGGCATCGCCCCAGTTATAGGGTATACGCTCATACGGCCATGGCGCAGGTTCGTAGGCTGCCGGGTCAAGCGTGGCATGCTGATCTTCTGCCTGCGGCGCCATCGGCAACAGGCAGGCGACCGCGCCAAACAATGCTGACAGAGATCGTTTTCCCGCTCTCCAAAACATACGTGACCATCCCTTCTTTCTTAGGCTGCTACCTTACAAAAAGCATATGTATTATGTCAAAAAATAAAAACTTGGGACATGCAAAAATTGCGCTATGATTATTGCCATGTTGACGCTCAAATCCCTATCCTTCAAAGCCTTTTTCGCCCTGCTGCTCTTAGGCTGCCTGTTGCTGCCCGCCGCGCTGCGGGCGCAGGACTCTGAACGACCTGTCTATGTGCTGACCATGGACGGCGCGATCGGCCCGGCCTTTTCCGGCTATCTTGAAAAGGGCCTTACAAAAGCGCGGCAGGCGAACGCCCAGTTGCTTGTCATCGAACTGAATACGCCCGGCGGGCTGCTGAGCACCACCCGGGATATGGCGACGATGATTGTCGAGGCGCCGCTGCCGATTGCGGTCTGGGTCACGCCGTCGGGCGCCCACGCCGCCAGCGCGGGCACCTTTATCCTTTATGCCGCCCATATCGCGGCGATGGACGAAGGCACCAATGTCGGCGCCGCCACGCCGATTCAAATGGGCGGCCAACTCAAAAACCAGCTTGATGAAACCGGCGAACAGCAGGATGCGCGCGACGCACCGGCAGAAAAAAGCGGCGATAACCGCGACCTGCAGGAGATGCTGCGCGATATGATGGACCCGAACGCCAGGGCGGCGCGGGAAAAAGCCATTGAAGACACGGCCGCCTTTATCCGCGGGCTGGCCGAACTGCGCGGCCGTAACGCCGACTGGGCCGAGAAATCCGTGACCGAGGCCGACAGCATCACCGCCGCCGAAGCGCTGGAGATAAACGTCATCGACCTGATCGCCCTGAACCGCGGTGAACTGCTCAATAAGATCGACGGCCGCGAAATCCCGATCAAGAACGGCGAACCGGTAACGCTCGCCACGGCCGACGCGCCGGTGACGGTCTATGAGCCGGACTGGAAAACCAAACTGCTGACCCTGATCACCGACCCGAATGTGGCGATTATCCTGATGTCGATCGGTGTTTACGGGCTGATTCTCGAATTTTACAATCCCGGTTCGCTGGTGCCCGGCACGATCGGCGCGATTGCCCTGATCCTCGGCCTGTACGCCATGAACGTGATGCCGATTAACGCCGCCGGGCTGGCGCTGATGGGGCTGGGCATGCTATTCATGATCGGCGAGGCGTTCATCCCCTCCTTCGGGATTATGGGGGTCGCCGGCGTCATTGCCTTTGTGATAGGAGCCACCGTAATGTTCGACATGGAAAGCATGCCCGGTATGGCGCTGGATTACGGGATCATCTGGAGCATCGCGCTGTTCGGCCTGCTGATGGTCGGGCTGATCGTCTACCTGACCGTCAAAGTCTATAAAAAACACACCCAGACCGGCGCGGAAAGCATGGTCGGCAGCACCGCCGAAGTAACCGAATGGGACGGCACAAAGGGCCGCGTGCGCATTCAGGGCGAAATCTGGCACGCTTTTTCCACCAATGAGCTGGAACTGAAAGAAAATGACGAGGTGCTGGTCAGCGCCGTTGACGGCCTCGATTTGAAAATAAGGACTATCGATTAATGAAAGTATGTAAACCGTCATTGCGAGAAGGCCCCGTCCCGAAGCGCGTAGCGCGTAGCGCGTGGGACATTCTTTTAAGGGGCCGACGAAGCAATCCAGACTCATCAACTGGATTGCTTCCCCCTGCTTCGCCGGGGTCGCAATGACGGCTAAACATTAAGAAAACACGCAAAACCAAGGAGACAGACTCATGGCACAGTTTTTTATTATCCCGCTCGTCCTGCTGATCGGCCTGATCGCGGCATCGTTCCGGATCGTCAAGGAATATGAACGCGGCGTGGTCTACACCTTCGGTAAATACTCCAGCAGCCGCGGCCCTGGCATCCAACTCGTCATTCCGCTGATCCAGCAGATGCTGCTCGTCGATATGCGGATCCGCACCGAAGACATCCCCTCGCAAGACGTTATTTCCCGCGATAACGTCTCGGTCAAGGTCAATGCCGTGGTTTATTACCGCGTGGTTGAGCCGTCATACGCCGTCAACCGCGTTGAAGACTTCATCATGGCCACCAGCCAGCTCGCCCAGACGACCCTGCGTTCCGTGCTCGGTAAGCACGAACTGGACGACATGCTGACCCAGCGCGACAAGCTGAATAACGATGTGCAGGACATTCTCGACAACCAGACCGACGGCTGGGGCGTCAAAGTCACGAATGTGGAAATCAAGCACGTCGATATCGACCCGACCATGGTCCGCGCCATCGCCAAGCAGGCCGAAGCCGAGCGGATGCGGCGCGCCAAGATCATCAACGCCGAGGGTGAATTCCAGGCCGCCAAGCAGCTTGACGAAGCCGCTAAAATCCTCGCCCAGCGCCCGGAAACAATGCAGCTGCGGTATCTCGGCACCATGGGCGAGTTCACCAATGCCAAGGGCAGCACCATTATCCTGCCCATGCCCCTTGATATGCTCGGCGGCGCGCTGGAATCACTGACGAAGAAAAAGGAGGCTTGATGGACTGCCACTGACATATCACTCGTCATTGCGAGCGACTGCTTTGTGCCCGAAGCAGCATAGCTGCGTGGGCACGCTGGCGCACGCGACTGCGTCGCTTCGCGCCATAAAAGGGAGCGTGGCAATCCATGCAGTGTTTGCCGAAAGAGCAGTCATAGCCTTATTCAAACTCACCATGGATTGCCGCGGTCATTTCATTCCCTCGCAATGACGAGTGAGAAAAGCAATCCATGGTGACTCAAATGAAGAAAATACCCCACGAAACAACCCGCCGTTTATATTCTCGCAAACAAACCTCATGGCACACTGTATACAGGTGTGACTTCTGATTTACCCAAACGCATGTATCAACACCAAAACGGTGTGGCTGATTCCTTCGCCAGGAACTACGGCTGTAAAACCCTCGTTTACTATGAATCACATACAGACATTGCGATAGCCATAGAACGAGAAAAACAAATCAAGGCCGGGTCACGAAAAAAGAAACTGGAACTGGTTAATCGCCTTAATCCCGAATGGCGCGATTTGTCTCAAGAAATTTATTAACCCGGATCGCCACGGCTGCTGCGCAGCCTCGCGATGACGGCGTGCTATGTCCCTCTCCCCGTCATTGCGAGGAGGCCCCGTCCCGAAGCGCGTAGCGCGTGGGACATTCTTTTAAGGGGCCGACGCGGCAATCCATACGGTGTTTACCGAAAGAACGGTCATAGCCTTATTCGAACTCACAGGTCACTTTGTTCCCTCGCAATGACGTCTGGGGAGGCCGCCACAAAAAAAGGCCCCTGCGGGGGCCTTTTCAAAGTCTGTATAAAGCGTTCAGCTTATTGCTGGATACGAACGGCCAGTGAGCAGGACAGGCCATCAAGTGCTTCGTTGTAAACACCCGTCTGGTTTGCGGCACTAGCGCAGTTAACCGCGCCACCGCCAACAGAACCAATCGCTACCACCGTTCCACCATTCGGTGAACCGTCATCCATCTTCCGATCGATTCTGGCAGCCTGCGAAGGCGTGATCACAGCATTAGCTGCCCCCGCCGCTGTACCAGGATCAGAACGTAATACAAGATAGTGACCGCTACGCGCAACGGCCGTCGCTGTTCTGCCGGCAATCGCCCCGTTCGCAATAAAACCGGCAACCAAACCGCCACCGATAGGTGAAGAAGGCACGGCTTCGCCCCATTGGATAACCGCTGTATTTTTAACACCTGAAACCAGGTCAGCCGCATTCAGATGGGCCCAGAATGTCAGCCCCTCGTTAGCAGCAGACGGTGCCGCGCCATTCGGGATAATGCCCAAACGCGAGTCTCCATTGCCGTTCGTCGAGCACGGCGCAGCCGTACAATTCGGCAACCTGATGTTTGCTGTGACCATATCACCAGGAATTGCCGCATACGTGTCTTTAAAGGTTGATACAGCCGCATCAACACCTTTGACTTGCGATACAGTTGCGGACACCTGCGCATTGGCGATCAACTCCTGGCCTTTCAGGACGCCGCCGATTAGCAGGCCGATAATAATCATCACGACGGCCAGTTCGACAAGCGTGAAACCCGCCTGCTTTCCATGAGCCGTCTGTTGGTTCAATTTACCCATCTCCATCTCCTTCGTTTGGTCGGTGAGAAATTTATATAAAAGTACAAAACAAGGACGCTAAGAACATAGCAGTTTGATTATACACTCAAAACCGCATGGGGCGCACCCCTATTTTCTTCATCATGGCCCATTTTTTCTAAACGAGTCCTTAACAAAATGGGGGGGTGTATCTCAGCCTGATAAAGTGAGTGCTCAATAAAATAAAGTGAGGAATGAATTAAAAATATATTAATCATATCAAATACTTATAAGGCCATGACTAGATAAAATTTTATCTAAAATAAGTGCCTCTCACGCCCTGTACGTGTGTGAAGATCACAGAAAGTAATACACTTCTTTCCGAACCCGTCATTACGAACCCGCGCAAGCGGGTGAAGCAATCCAGTTTGTCACCGGACGGGGAGAGTCTGGATTGCTTCGTCATTAGGCTCAGGCCCTATAAATTTAGTAAGTTCTGCGCCTTATTCTCTTTCCGGTATTCACTCGGCGTCTGGCCGGTCAGATCACGAAACACCCGGTTAAAGGATGCGGTTGAGTTGAACCCGACTTCCGCGGCAATGACCTTGACGGATGCGTTCGTTTCAACCAGCAGCCGGGTCGCATCTTCGACGCGGCGTTCGTTCAGGAGCTGCGGGAAACTCTTACCGAAATGACGATTAATAACTTTTGAGATCACCGTTTCCGGCGCCTCCAGCTCCCGTGCCAGCTCCGCCCGGCCATAGGCCGGCTCGTGGTAAATTTTATCAAGATCGAGCAGGCGCTCGATTCGCACAGCCAGCGCCTTTTCCTCCGGAGTCATATCATTGGCGGCTTTGCGGTCAACAATTACCAGGGCCTGCGGGTAAATCCGGAACAGGCTGGTCCCGGCCAGATACACCAGCCCCAGGCCCAATACAGTGCGAATCATCGCCGCATCCGCTGCAGCCAGCACCGGTGATACACTTACGAGCATCACCGCCAAAAACAGGACATTGACAATCACCAGCATCAGGATCAGCCAGTAACGGTCCTTGCCGCCCTTTTCGGTGTACAGCTCATCCAGCAGGCCTTTATTCCCCCAGATTGCGAGCAGGCTAATACCCCCGGCGGCCAGCCCGGTGACAACCAGCCATTCATAAAGAACATCGCAGTTATGAGGAAAGATACACTCCGTGTTCGTCACCGACAGCATAACGGCAACCACATAAGCCAGCGGCAACAATGATAACACCCAGTAATGGGCGATACCCGGCGTATCCTTGATTCGCGCGATCTGGACGATCAGCAGCACGCTCAGCGGCGGGCCGATAAACCAGGCCGCCCATTGCCAGATATAATAGTAACTGGTGAAATCACCAAGCAGCCGCGTCGAAAAATCAAAGAAAAAGGCCAGCCCCAGAAAGAAAAAATAGGCAAACGGCAGGACAGCGCGTTTCGTATCTCCAGAACGGAAAATCATGTATACCAGCACGTAAACGCATTGCACCACTCCCAGAAAGGAGAGGATTTCAGGCGCAGAGAAACTAAGCTGGCTGATATTCATGCTTCTATCTTACTGTCTATTGATCGCTCTGACAAAGCGGATGTTGCGCCGCCGCACTTTCATCCAGAAGCCTGTCGCAAATGTAATGCACCAGGAAATTCACCTCGTTCGGGTGTAATTCATCACTCTTCTCGCGCAGCAGACCCATCATCATCGTGTAAGCGGTTTCCGTATCGCCCTGCGCCGCCGAAATAAAGGCCGGCATCTGCGCCGCCCAGATCGGCATATCGGGCACATCAAGCGCCGCCAGTTCCTGCGCCAGCATCATCGCTTTGCCAAAATCCTCCTGACGGAAACGCGCAAGATATGCCGCATGCGCCAGCCAGCGCCATTTATTATCGTCCGCCCGCCGGCCCACATCGGCGAGATACTCAATAACCGGATCCAGATCCTCTGCTTCCTGAGTCGCCGAGAAATAGTAGGCCGCCATAAACGGCATATAATTGGACAACGGGTCCATTTCATCCTGCAGGTAAAACCACTGACCGAGGCGATCGTAATCGTATTTATACAGCGCAATACTGCGGCCGCCGGCGTCACCGAAATTCTGAATGATCGTGCCAAAAAACCGGTAAGCGAACTGCCGGTCCCCCAGCGCCATGACCGCAGCCGCCTCCGCTGTCGGCACCGGCGGCACATTCCCCCATTCCGAAAGGACAGACCGCACGTGCACGGAAAAAGCGGCATGAGCGAGAAAAGCCAGACCACAAAACATGATGACCAGGGCTGTCTGCCGCCGCACAGTCATCAGAACTGCCTGCGCATCAGGTCAACCAGCGCCGCCGTCAGCACAAGCGCCGTATAGGTCACGCCCTGAATCAGGATAAAGCCGTAATCCACGGTCGATGGACCGTAGATTAGCCAGGAGCTTTGGGCCATCAGGTCGAGCCGCGGAACGATCAGGGCGATGACATTCATGGTTTTGGTAACAATCTCGAACATCGAGGCATCAAGCCCCGAAGCAATGATGCCCAGCAATTGCCCCATAACCCGTGCCAGCACATAAAGCGCCAGCACAGCCAAAGCGCTGGTTGACGCATTCGGCAGGACCATGGCAAAGAACAGCGTAGCATTCACGATAATAATATATTCGATCAGCAGGCTAAAACCCCAGAGGTAATACCCCTCCTGCACAAGGTTTGGCGCAATCGCCATAACCGTCAAAAAGACACAAAGCGCGATAACAAGTGCAAGAAAGGAAAAAGCCGCGGCATGCGAGAGCAGATAACTGGCACGGCTGACCGGACGTGACAGCATATATTCCACATCCTTGGTATCAAAAGCCCGCCTTAGGTAAAAGACAATGAACAGGACAAGACCAAGAATGCCCGCCAGCCGTAAAGTCGAAGCCGTAAAGACAACAGCAAAGTAGCCTGCCTCAATGACGGCGCCCGAACCAAGAAACAGGGAAAGGCTGGCCCCTACGACCATCAGAAGCGCCATCGTCAGGATAAGGCGATCTCTTAAGGCAGCCGTCAGAACGTAGCGAACCAGAGACCAGGAAATCATCAGCAAAAAACCTGAGGCTTACAGATCAAGCGGACGGCGGTCGCTGGAGAACATCCTGTAGAGCTCACGGTCTGTATTATGGATGTTCGTACCTTCAATAATCGTCGCTTTCAGGAAGACAATCAGTTCCGTTTTGCTGATTTCATCAACATGTGACCTGAAAGCATTACCAAGCAATGGCAGGTCGGAAATAATCGGCACCGCCTGCTGGCTCGTCCGTTGACGGTCCTGCATCAATCCGCCCATAATCACGGCCTGGCCGGAGTTCATGCTGATAACCGAGTCAAATTCCTGCACTTGAACAATCGGTACATCGCTTGTAATATCCGCACCGACAGCGGCGGCCTGCAGTTCCACGCCAGGATCGGATTCAAACTCCTCGACATTGGTAATCGTTGGCCGGATTGCCATGGCAATTGTACGGTCATCAAGATTGATCGAAGGCTGTACGTTAATCAACACGCCCTCCGGCACGTTCCGGATCTCACTGTCAACTTCAGTCCTTGTGCCGGTTTCCGTATCGGTGGTTTCAATATCGATTTCAAAGTAAACCAGATTTTGTGCCACATTCAGCGCTGCGGACTGGTTGTTCAGCACCGTCAGACGCGGGCTGGCCAGGGCACGGACAGTGCCGAACTGCGACAGGGCACTAATCACGGCGTTGACTTCATTACCGCCGACGGTCAGCGTTGTGCCTATACCACCGGCCGCACCGCCTTCAAAGAAATTCTGCTGCGGCAACAGGATATCAACCGCCGCCTTACCGGACAGTGAAAACTCCGACCAGTCGATGCCGGTGTTATACTCATCCGTCAGCGAGACTTCGAGAACCTTGGCCTCAATCAGCACCTGAGATGTGACAGCCCGCTTCAGAATTTTCAGGTATTCAGCCACTTCCTTATGCTGACGTTCGGACGCATTGACGCTGATAATCCCGCCCTGCCGGTTAACGGAGAAGCTGGCAGCATCCTCGTCTTCGTCACGGTTACCGCTATTATTGTTCTGATTAGTAGTCGGCGGCAAGGCGTTCACTTGCAAGACAGCTTCCGGCGGCTGGACCTCAACAGTTGCCTCAATTTCACCATCTTCGCCTTCCGTCTCTACAACTGTCGGCTCAACCGGTGCCGGGTTTTGTTCCACCACAGTCACCTGAGGATCTTCTTCAGTCAGCAGGGTACCGCGCGCAACCTTCACGCCCAGTATTTGCTCCAGGTTCGCCGTCAACTCAGCCCAGAAGTCCGACTCGCTTTCAGACGCCGCCTGAAAGCCCGAACCTGTGTTCGTACCGGAACCGGTTACGACCGCAATATCGTTCCGAATCGAACTTGACGTCGAACGCACATAGTTCAGGTAATCAATCTTGTAAGTCTTTGAATACGGCTTATCCAGCTCAACACGCAGGATATCATCCTCAAAGCTGTACCGCAGGCCAGCGATATCAGCGATTCGTTTTACAACAACATCAAACGGGCGGTTACGGGCGGTAAAGATAATCGCGCCGCGTATCCGCGGATCAAGCTCAACATCATACTCGGCCTGCTTGGCCAGCTCGAACAAAACATCTTTCAATGGCACCGTCTGGTTCACCGAGATCGACACCAAGGGCATCGGCCGCAGGTTTTCAGAAGGCTGAGCCACATAGGATTTCAGCGCGGGAATGCCCTCATCATCATCCATAGCTGCGGCCTGCTCTTCCTGCAGTGGCAGGCGGGTGGCCATAGCATCACGATAATCCTGAAATTCCATATGCCCGGCACGGTCTGTCTTAAGTTGGTTGCGCGTCAGGTCACAACCGGATAAAGCGCCCCCGGATAAAGCCAGAGTGATCGCAATACAGGAAGTACGGGCAAGGGCCGAAAATCTAGCAAGGTCCATAAACATGATGTTTTACCGCTCAGAAAGGTTGAAATGCCACACATAGAGAACAGCGTGAGCGAACTATACTAACAAGATTATAACAAAATTGTTTTACCCACAATAGGGCAATCTCAATCACACAAAGGAAAGTTCTTCTTTATATTTTCCAATAACCTGGAATTACTCAGAGATAGATAACAGCGATGTGTCCATTTCGCGCAACGCTTCCTTGGTACCTGATTCGCCCAGTTTTATTTGCTGGAGCTTGATTTTCAGGTCACCCGGCTGGTCAGCAAAAGACAAAGCGGTTTGCTCGGTGATCAGATCATCGCGGAAAGCCCGCTCAAGCGACTGGTCAAACGTGCACATGCCGAGCTGGTTGTTCTGCTCCATCACTTCCTTGATTTTACCAATATCGCCTTTATGGATCAGCTCACGCACCAGACCCTGATTAAGCATCACTTCAATTACAACGGTCATTCCGCCATGTATACAGGGCACCAGGCGCTGAGAAATAATGCCGCGCAAATTCATCGAAAGATTAAGTCGTATCTGGCTGTGATAATCTTCAGGAAACAGATTCACAACACGCTCAATCGACTGATAAGCATTCGTTGTATGTAATGTCGCCAGGCACAAATGACCGGTTTCAGACGCCGTCAGCGCCTGCTCCATAACCTCGCGGTCACGGATTTCGCCAACCAGGATCACGTCCGGCCGCTGACGCAGCGAGTTCTTCAGCGCGGTAGCATAAGATTCAGTATCCACGCCGACTTCGCGCTGGGTCACAACACTCTTATTATGCTCGTGAAAATATTCAATCGGGTCTTCAATCGTAATGATATGACCTTTTTCATTCTGGTTGCGGTAATCAATCATAGACGCCAGCGTTGTTGATTTACCCGACCCGGTCATGCCGGTAACCAGGACCAGCCCGCGCTTTTGCAGCGCCAATTGCTCCAGAAGCTTGGGCAGGCGCAACTCGTCAAAGCTCGGAATCTTGGAAATAATCCGGCGAATAACCAGTGCCGGGTTCTGTCGCTGACGCAGCACATTAATGCGGTAACGGCCGTAACTACCAACATCCAGAGAGGTATTCAGTTCCATCTGCGTTTCAAATTCGCGCCGCTGACGATTGGTCAGGATCGAAGAAATAATCTCATTGATTTCTTCAAGATTTAGCGGTTCTTTGCGAATATTCACCAGATCACCTTCAATACGCAAAGCAGGCGGAAAGCCGACTGTAAGATACAGGTCGCTGGCGTGTCTCTCATTCATTGCCGTGAAATATTCAAGAACGACGGGTGAACTCAAAACGAATACCCCTCATCATCACTGCCGCTATCATCAACGCTGGCAACTGCGGGCGCAGACGCCGCGGCAGCTTTCTTTTTCTTGTTCCAGCGACCGCCGCGGCCGGATCTATCATTCATCTTGCCGCCGCCAATCGCCGCCGAAGCGATTTCTTCGTCGCGGTCACCTTCTTCATCGGTGGTTTTAATCAGGGCACGGCGTGCCTCCTCCTTGGTAATCGTTCCGTCTTCAAGCAGGGCATTAATGGCATCTTCCATTGTCACCATGCCATAGCGCGAGCCGGTCTGGATCATCGAATAAAGCTGGGCGATCTGGTTCTCGCGAATCAGGTTCCGCACGGCATTGGTCCCCACCAGGACCTCGAACGCGCCGATCCGGCCGCCACCAGCTTTGCGCAAAAGCGTTTGCGCGACAACGCCCTGCAAAGAACTCGCCAGCATCGCTCGCACCATTTCCTTATCCCCGGTCGGGAACACGTCGATAATCCGGTCAACTGTCTTTGAAGCCGAGTTAGAGTGCAGCGTCGCGAACACAAGGTGCCCGGTTTCAGCAGCCGTCAGTGCCAGCGAGATCGTTTCATAATCGCGCATTTCACCCACCAGGATCACATCGGGATCTTCCCGCAAGGCGCTGCGCAGCGCACGGGCAAATGATTTGGTATCCGGACCGATCTCACGGTGATTAACCAGGCTGCTTTTTGAAGTGTGAAAGAATTCAACCGGATCCTCGATTGTCACAATATGACGGGAATCATGTTCGTTAATATGATTCACCATCGATGCCAGCGAGGTCGATTTACCACTACCGGTGGGACCTGTAACCAGCACAATGCCTTTTTCAAGTTCGGCAAAACGCCGCATGATCGGGGGTAACTCCAGCTCTTCCATCGTGGGAATCAGTGATGGAATGGTCCGGAATACCGCTGCAGTACCGGTCCGCGTTGTAAATGCATTCACCCGGAAGCGGGCTTTTTCGCCGAGCGCGATCGCGAAATCAAGCTCCAGCTCACGCTCAAACTCGGCCCGCTGGTCTTCCGTCATAACCGCATAGATCATCGAGCGAATATCATCGCTCTCCAGCGGTTCGGCTTTGATTCGTTTCAGGTCGCCATGCGCCCGGATAATTGGGGGATTCTTCGGACTTAAATGCAAGTCCGAAGCCTCATTTTGCATCGTAAACGCCAAAAGCTGGGTGATATCCACAGGGTCCTCCACACACAGAACAAGTATCTGCTTTATTTTTAACCTAAAATTACAAACGGAAAGTAAACAGAATGCGGTTATTTGTGATCTGAATGAACGAATGTAACTACATTAATTGTACCCCGATTATAGGCACGATTTCCAGCCCCTGAAGCAGCAAACAGGCATAAAGCGCGCAAATCAGCGCCGGACCGAAAGGAAAGGCATGCGTTTTGGCAAACAGCCTGAAATAAAGGCCAAACACAATACCACCCACACCGGCTACAATCATAAAGAACGGCAAATAACCCAGGCCAAGCCATAAACCGGCCATGGCAAAGAATTTAACATCCCCCATACCAAGCGCCTGTTTTTTCAGAACTCTTCCTGTAATAAACGCCATCAGCCAGATCGTACCGGCATAAACCAAAGCTGCCGCTAATTTTGACAGTGCCTGCCGGCCAAAACCATAATCGGGACCATAAAACAGCCCTTGATACACGATCAATGACAATGCCAGAAGCGCGGAAAGAGCAACAAGCTGATTGGGCAAAATCATGTGATCCAGGTCAATGACCAGTAACGCGACAAGTAACGGGATCGCCGCCATGATAATAAACGCCGGTACCGTAAAGCCCCAAACCAGGTATACGCCTAGACACCCGGCCATCGTGACCAGTTCGGTCAACGGATAACGCACACTAATCGCCGCATTACAATAACGGCAACGCCCCCGCAACATGAGCCATGAAAACAATGGTACAAGGTCGCGCATTCTCAGCACCGTACCACAATGGGGGCAAGCCGAACGGGCACAAAAACCGGCATTTTTTTGAGCATCATTATCGGGCGCATGCCCGATCCAGGACTCACCGCGGGGCACACGCCAGCTAAGCGCAGTCGCAAAACTGCCGAAAATCAGGCCGGTTACCCCGACAATGATTATTTCAATAAAAAGCAGCAACAATCACGACGTTTAGTTAGCGTCTGCGTAAAACGGCAAGCCGGTCATAAACCGCATCCCGCGCAATCGTCCGCCCGCTGGAATAAATCGCATCGGTCTCCAGCGCCTGCTCATAATAGCGAATAGCGGTCCGGGTTTCCCCCTGACGGTCAGCAATGACAGCCATATTGAACATATGCTGCGCATTTTCCGGCTCAAGACTGGAGGCAATCCCCAGATAGCGCATCGCATCATCATAACGGCCGAGATCAGCCTGCGTCACACCGATTTGCGCCGCGATACCTGCATTATTCGGATTCCTTTGATAGAGGTCCATCAGGCGCCGGGCGGCCACTTCAGGAAACTGCTGCCTGATAATACCGAGCATATTCAGTGTCGCATCAGGATCATTCGGCTTCACATCCAGCAACTCTTCATAAGTCCTCAGCGCCGACTCAGCACGACCGCTATTTTGCTGTGCCACTGCCAGCCCCATCAAAATCCGGGGATCGCGACGGTTTTTATCATAAAGCTGCTCAAATATATCAAGCGCCGAATCATAGCGTTTCAGCTTCAGGGCACGATTGGCCGACACCAACATCGACTCCATATCGCTCGCCTCGTGGGCCTTCTTGACGACGACAAGTTTACTGGACGGCTCCAGAACCGGATCCACTTTACGCGGCCCAACCTGATTAGCCATTGGCCCGGTTGGTACACGGCCATCAAAATAAACATCCGGCCCCGTGTTCGCCGCCTCAAGAGGCGTCACCGGTGCATCGGCCCTTCCCTGAATCGGGGTAAGGGTTGAAACGTCAGGCTGAACGTCACGCGCAGGCGCTCTCTCTTCAAACGGCTCAAGAGGTTCCGGCATCGCCGTGTCGGCCTGCGCGATTTCAAAAGCGCCTTCATCACTCACATCATCCATCGGCGGCGGCATAGCCCGGCTATCACTGACGGCGCTGACAACAGGCTCAGGCTCAGACACCGGATCGGAACCGAAAGGCAACAGATCACCGCTACTGTCAGTCACAGCTTCAGGCTCGGCAACCGGCGACAAAGGGACGTCAGGCTCAGTTTCATTTTCCAGCGGATCGGCACTACCTTGCGGAAACAAGGGATCATCAACATCCAGACCGCCCCCCTCATCATTCTGAATATCCACGGCGGCCATTTCTGTCACCTCAACCACTTCAGCCGGCGCCTCTGCCTCATATAAGTCCATCAGGCTTTCTGATGCCGGCTCCTCAGGCGCATCGCCCGGCAAAGAGGGAGCCTCACTGATATCTTGAAAAGCCTCAGCAGACGGGAAGGCCGGCGTATCCGCAGACTCAGGTATCTGCGCCCCCCCGAAACCGGCAGGATCTTCAGTAATATCATCGACCATCGCAACCTGCTTTGCAACATCTGCGCCTGTTGTATCTGCCGTGTCTGAACCGAAAGAACCGTCAGGACCGCGCGGTACGGTATTCTGGTTCACAGTCGGCTGCGGCAAATCGCCCGCAAAGGAATCAGCAGCCCCACCAGACGGCCCGGACGAGGCACCAGCCATCGCGACATAAGACGATTCAGACTGCACAGGCGCTGTGCCACCACCGCCCAGAATATCGGGATTCATCATGATATAACCGCCGACACCTGCGGCAGCGACAAGAACAAGCGCGGGCGCGGCAAACTTCTTCAGACCGCCGCCAGAGGCTGCATCACCCTCGCCGTCGTCATCGGCAAAATCAACCTCTTCATCACCGGTAATATCGACGTCCAAATCGGTTGCATAATCATCCTCGATCTCCCCGACCATTTCCGCCGACAGGCTGGTGGCCGAATCATTATCCTCGATCTCAAGACTTTCGAGGATTTTCTCATCCTCATCAGGAGACTCACCTTCTATCTCGATATCAAATACATCTTTATTTTCAGTATCACCGGGAGAATTCGGATCTTTTTTATCTGATTCCATGATGATGAAATCCTTCGCTTGGCATGATGAAATACGAGGCGGATTATTGGGAAGATGCCTCTCCTTATGAATCTAGCAAACTTTAACGGACAAGTGAAATGCTAATCGGCAAAAAAGTGCGGTTTACGCCGCTTCACGTTTTTCAATGACATGTAAGAATGCGCGCTCAAGGCTATCAGCCCCCCCCTCCTGGCGCAGCGCTTCCGGCGTACCTGTAAACACAAGTTCACCGCCATGCAGAACTGATACACGGTCACAAATTTCATTCATATCTGCGAGAATATGAGAGCTGAGAAACACTGTCCGGCCCGCCGCCCGCGCCTCAACCAACAGATCTTTGACCTTCGAGCGCGCACGGGGATCAAGGCCGCTCATCGGCTCATCGAGAATCAGAAGGGGGCACCCCGTTAACAACGTGCCCATAATCCCAAGCTTCTGACGCATACCCTTGGAGTAGCTCTGCACTTTGTTATCAAGAACTGCCGGGTCAAGGGCCAGCCGCCCAGCATGACTGCGCGCCGCCTCACGGTCAAACGGTACTCCATAAAGCTTCATCGAGAATTCTATAAACTCCATGCCGCGCAGGAACCATGGCGGCTCAAAGCGCTCCGGCAGGTAAGCCACTTGTTTTTTACTTTCGCGGTTATGGCGGTCCTGGCCCATAATATTGACCGTACCGGCGGCCGGCTCGCGCATACCCAGAACAGTCTTGATGAGAGTCGTTTTCCCGGCACCATTCAAGCCGATCAGACCGAAGGTTTCCCCGCGCGCAACATGAAGACCCAAATCATGGATAACCTGACGCCGCCCATAAGCAATGTGGATATTGCTGATCTCAAGCGCCGCGGTTGTATCGCCATCGGTTGCGGTCATAACGAAGAAGCGGACACGCCGGGCAAAAAGATACGTGTATCAAGGTTAAAACGCTGATGGGGCTGCAGCCGTACGGGGTAGATCAGGTTTGTATACTCATCAAACCATTTCAGCTCGATATAGTCATTGCTGACCTGAATATCGATGACCTGGCTGGGAATCGCATCCGGCGTTACGCGCTGTCCATTCAGCCAAACAATCCAGTCATCGCCGGTTTTATAAAGAATACCGCTCAGCGCCAGTTCACGAATACCACGCGGCCGCTCTTCCTGGGGCACAACAGCATCCCGCTGCATTTCGGCCGGATTCGGCCGCCGCGTGCGGAAGGTCCGTTTCGCTTCCTGCAGCAGAACATGCTGCCACAGTGTAAAGAACAGGGTCTTGAAATCGCCCGGCGCAACGTCTGGAGACCTGAGCTTCGTGTTCCGCCTGAAGGTTTCTTCAAGCCCGACATAAATATTGGGATCAATTTTATCATCATCTGTCGGCAAATTCTCGGCCACACCTGATGTTGCTGCCATATCCTGCGCCTGCACTGCCGTTGCAGGCCATCCCAGCAGACAGCAAATCATAAGCGACAAGGCAAGAACTCTGTATGATATCATCTCAGAACCCTCCCCCGCCAAAATGGCCGGATCGTACATTGTGCCCGGGCACCATCGTGCGCCAGACAAATTTCATACTACCCTCAACCAGTGCAGTGGGCTGGCCGGCACCGATCTGCCGCAATGTCGCCTCATTAACATCCAGAACCCGCTCCATTCGCAACTCATCAATAGCCATATGGCCCGGGAACGCATAAAGCATCCAGTAAACAAAGTGATAAAAGTCGACATCGTCCTGTGACTCGACATCCATATCAATCGGCGTGCTCAGGATCACATATTCAAGACCTTCAGCTGCCACCGGGCTGACATCCGCCGGTTTGATATTATAGCTCGCGCTTAAAATCCGGGTATATTGCTGAATATCGCGAATGCGGCGGCGCGCCATCAGACGACTCTGATCGTTCATAAAGCCGGCATCCCGCAGGTCTTCGAACTGGCTTTTCTGCTGCTGGATTAACTGGATCTCGTTGCGCAACGCATCAGCCTCGGTCCGCTTGGATGCGATCTGCGCACGCGTTGACCGCAGATCGCGCTCCAGCTGATCGTTCTGGGGCACAAGATAAAGATACAAACCAGCAGCCAGCGCTGCATTGATAGCCACCAGGATAATCAAAACCAAAATCCGTTTAATGCCCAGAACCTGTATCATGGCTGCGGCCCCCTGATTTCGATTTCTGCCAAGTAATCCTCATCAGCCGCAATTTCTTCTGCTGTAGGACCAACCTCCCCCTGCACGCCTGCAGAAAATTCTCTACGGCCGACCTGCCGCGTAATCTCGACATCGTAGCCTGGCAATAAACCGCGCAACCGGCGCTCCAGGCCCAACACTTCCTGTATCCCCAATTCCAGGTCGATCGAGCGGGGGAAACTCAGTGCTAAAGTCGCGCCAAGACGCGCTATCTCCGGCCCCTCATCTTCCTGCTGCCCGAACGCAAGCGGCGGGCGACCTAGCGACGCCAGTTTCCTGATCGCCAGGTTATCAAGGCGCAGGTCCTGTCCAAGCGCTGCGCCGATATTCTTAACCAGCGACAGGATGCGCACGCGATCGGCCTCAAAAGATTCATAGGTTTCAATCGTGCCCTGAATCAATTCGATATCAAAACCAAGCGCGTCAAGACGCGCGACCTCCTGTTGCAATTCTGATTCGGCCTGCGTCAACACCGTGCGTTGCGAAGTGAGATCACCGCGAGTTTCCACCATACTCTGCGCCTGCGCTGCTAACTGCCATGAGAGATAGCCCGCTGCCAGTAACAGCAGCACGACAGCCGCCGCCACAACCTGACGCGGCTTGTGAATGCGCGAAATATCGGCCGCGTCCATCGGCAGGATAAACTTGGCCTTACGCCCCGCCCATGCCGCATGCAACGGATCGGCATAGCGCGCATCATCCTGAAGGCCGATGCTTGTACCTAGCATGCGCGCCGCTTCCGACGCACTAAACGTATGGAAGTTACACGGAATATCGATCAGCTTTTCCAACGCTTCACCGGCATCACGGTTCGCGATGACAATGACATCCGTACTCTCTTCCGAGGAATAACCGAAGCGCGACAGGTAGCTGATTGTCGCCTTGAACTCCTGATTGATCTCTTGCGCCCAGGCCGCCGCATCACTGTCAGAATCGCTGACCGGCGTCATCCGGGTCATCGCCAGCTGACCGTCACGCACTATCACCTGACGCAGGGCGCCATTATGATGCTGCCCGATAAAGACTGCCCAGCGCGACGAACGGCCACCCTTGCCGGCAATTTTCTCCGACATTGTCCGGACCATGTCCGACGCCTCAACCGGCAACAGAACAAACCCGGCAATCGACACCATCGATTGCCTGACAGCTTCCAGCGTTTTCACGATCTGCTCAGACGCCGGTACAGCAGCAAAAAGATATAATCCGGCAGCACCTTTAGCGTCCTTACCCCCCTTGCCCTGAATCGGTATGGCGCCGCGTATCGGGTAATTCGGGAAAGCCACCTGTAACTTGCGTTTCAGAACGCGCCCCTTATCCATCACCCCGACTCTGGGCAAACGCTGACCGCCCTTGAAGTGCTGGTCGGTCATATCATTCAGAACGAGAACCGGCTTGCCGCCACAGTCTTTCCTTATCAGACCGACGACAATATCTTCAAAGTCGTCCGTTTCCCAGGGGATGCTATCAACCAGCTTCACAGCACTATGAGTAACATTGTAGACATACAATGCCTCGTCCCCTATCAGGAGGACAGCGCGCGCGGGTGTTAAAAAAGGTATGGCCATTTGGACGGGTGTCCTAGAATTCTATATTTTCAAAACTTGAATAAATCGGACCGAAGACGGCCACAGCAATCCATAATATCATACCACCAAGGAACGCGGTAAGGAAAGGTTCAATCATAGTAATTAATCCCTGGATCGCCTCATCAACATCATTAGTGTAAAATTCAGCGACCTGATCAAGCACTTCCGTCAGATTACCGGACTCTTCACCAACCTTCAACATCCGGACAACCATGCTCGGGAATTCCCCGGACGCGTTAAACGCCTCAGAAAGAGGACTGCCTGCCTGCACCTGCTCCTGAACCCCTTCAAGCGCCTCGGTAATCGCACGGTTATTGACAGTCTTGCGTGACGCCTCAAGACCTTGCAAAACATCAATACCGCTGGCAAACAGCGCGCCAAATGTCTGGGCATAACGCGCGATATTAATTTTACGGATCAGCGGGCCACAAACCGGCAGGTTCAGGGCCCATAAATCAAACCGGTACTCAAGCTCGTCCGAGGCACTTTTCAGACCTTTATAAATGCCGAACAGAACAAACGGCGCAATCAACACAGCCCACCAATAGCCGACAAAAAACTCGGACGTCGCCATCAGCGCCGTTGTATAAAACGGCACTTCCTGATCAAGGTTCTCGATAAAGCCGACAATCTGCGGCACAACGACCGTCATCATGATCGTGATGGTGATCAGAACAACAACGGTAACAATAATCGGATAACGCGTCGCCTTGCGGATCTTGACCTGCATCG
This sequence comes from uncultured Micavibrio sp., assembly GCA_964445195.1. GTDB lineage: Bacteria > Pseudomonadota > Alphaproteobacteria > Micavibrionales > Micavibrionaceae > UM-FILTER-47-13. The sequence goes on from CAYUKA010000020.1 coordinate 23,745, forward strand.
CATCGACCCATTTCAGGTATTTGATCAGCTGGCGGTAAGATGCCGTCAGATCACCGGTCTCTTCACCCGAAGAAACCAGCGATATATAAAGATTATTAAAGACCTTGGGGTGCCGGGCCATCGCTTCGGATAGCGAACTGCCATCCGAAACATCGCGGTGAATCTCTGACATGATGTCACGCAAACGATCATGCTCGGTCGTATCGCGGATATCGCTCAAAGCATCAAGCAGCGGCACACCGGCACTCTGCATTTGCTCCATGTGGAGGAAAAGCTGGATCAGGTCACGAACCTTGACCTTCTTACCCAGGCCAATATTGCCAAGGAATCCTTTATTTTTCTCCAGCGGCGCGCATTGAATAAGCTCCAGCCCTGCCGTCTGAAGCTGGTTATGAAGATCGACCTCATTGGCTGCAGAAATCACCCCGCGCACAGGCCGGCCCTTAACATTCACTGCTCTGTATTTATAGCGCTCTATGACAGCCTCCTGACATGAAAATCAATCGTAGGTCAAAAACGAAAAGACGAAACGGCTTATTTATTAACATCGACAGCCTTGGCCAAGGCGTCGAGAGTGGTAATGCCTTCCAGTACCTTTAGAATGCCATCATCTTTCATACTTTTGAAGCCTTTTTCTATAGCTGCCCGTTTCAACTCCGCCTTCGACACGTTTTTGGCCAGCGCATCGTCCAGCTCTTCGTCAAACAACAGAATCTCCGCCACAGCAACCCGGCCCTTATATCCCTGCCCGGCGCAGGCCTGGCAACCGCCCTGCCGGGCCTTGTAAATTGTCGGCGGATTTGCGGGGTCGGCACCCAATATTTCGCACTCGCGTTCATCCGGTTTATATTCCTCGCGGCAATCTAGGCAAACCCGCCGGACAAGGCGCTGCGCAAACACGGCAACAATCGCGCCGGCAATCATACCCGGCTTCAGTTCCAGATCGAGCAGGCGCGGAATCGCGCCAAAAGAGTCGTTGGTGTGCAGCGTGGTATAAACCTGATGACCGGTCATCGCCGCTTTCAGGGCCATGTTCGCAGTCTCACCATCACGAATTTCACCAATAAAGATAATGTCCGGGTCCTGCCGCAGCAGTGCCTTAATACCATCGGCGAACTCAAGCACGCCTTCCCGCACATGGGTCTGACGAATCATCCCCAGTGAATATTCAACCGGGTCTTCCAGAGTCTGGATATTGACCTCGACATTATTAATCTCGTTCAGCATCGAGTAAAGCGAGGTCGTTTTACCACTGCCGGTCGGACCGGTGACGATAATAATACCTTCCGGACGACTTTGCGCGTCCCTGATCTTCCCCAGGTTTTCCGGGCTGAAGCCCAGCTTATCGAGCGGCATGATACTCTGGCTCTGGTCCAGAACCCGCAGCACGATGTTCTCGCCATGCACCGTCGGCAGTGATGACACACGAAAGTCAGCGGCCCGTCCGCCGACATTCATATTGAAGCGTCCATCCTGCGGCGAGAGCTTGTCGGCAATATTCATGCCCGACATAATCTTGATCCGCTGGGAAATCGCGCTCCAATGAGACTTGTGCAGTGTCTGCGCTGTAAACAGTACGCCATCCTTACGATAGCGTAACCGTACGAAGTTCTCTTCCGGCTCAAAATGAAGGTCGGAGACACCCAGCTTAACCGCATCAAACACCAGCGCGTTCACCAGGCGTACGATCGGGTGCGCATACGCCTCTTCCTCGCTCAGCATCGACAGGTCGGTTTCGGCGTCCTTGCCCTCTTCCAGCTCTTTTAGAATATCATTGATCGAACTGGCATAGCCATAAGCCGCATCAATCGCTTCTGATAAGATAGTCGGCGTCGTCACAATCGGCTTAATTGTGACACTCTTTGGCAAATAGCGGCGCAGCGTATCCATGGCTACAACATCGTAAGGATCCGACATCGCAACCACGGCCTCCCGCTCGTCAACAGAAACCGGCAGAATCTGGTGCTTCACGGCAATTTTCTTTTCGATCAGGCTCAGGGCCGCGCCATCAAGAATCGTATGTTTAGGATCGAAAACGCCAAAACCCGAGCTTTCAGCCAGGAACGCCGTCAGCGTTTCCTCGTCAATAAACCCAAGATCGACCAACACCTCACCAAGCAACTTGCCGGTGACCTTCTTTTCCTGCAAAGCGACATTGAGCTGGTCTTCATTAATAATGCCCATCGACACCAGCCGGTCGCCAATCCGGCCTGTACCATCGCCTTTGCCGTCATCACCCTGTTGTTCAAGATCACCGATATGGGTCGTCACCAGGTCACGTGATGAAACATCCTCAGCCGAACCGTCTGCAGGCGGCGGGTCATTAACCAATTCGCCTTCAAGCGTCTCCACCTCGACCTCATCATCGAGCAGAAACATCTCGTCGGCCTCTTTCTCCGGCATTTTATGGCTGTTCTCGTCGTGATTCATGTTTTGCCTGGATCTCTTACCCCGTAACGAAGTTGGTCGTTCCTGTTATTATAAATACCGGAAAAAGCTAAAGAAAATGATAATTCAATATGAAAATACCCAAACTAAATGCCACATGATCAGCTTTCCGCAAATTCGTTAATATATAGTTGATAAATATAGAACAGAACGGTTCGCCTGCGACCAATGCAGGCTATTCTTAAATTATCAGACTACCATTGGCCAGCATAGTGGCAGCATCAGATACATCAATAGTATCGCTGAAAGACGCAATCTGCTGGGCGGCGCCGAACGTGCCAGAACCCGTTGTATCGACGTAAACACCAGATGCCGGGGTATCCGCCGCGTTAACTCCCGCATTATAAAGGTTTGAGACATCCGCCGCGTTAAACTTGCTCTGGAACCACGCAACCTCATCGATTTGTCCGTCATATTCTGATACGAAATTGACATCACTGCTCCAGTTTTTGGCACCGATCACGAAAGACCGTTCGGAACTGCTCATCGTAATCCGGGAGAAACTCTGCAGGAATGTGTCGTTCAGATAAATGTCGGTACCGCCCGCTCCATAGGCAAGCGTCAGCATATACCATTGGCCAGCCTGGACATCCTGCCCCATGACAGACTGGACATCAATATCAATATTTGTGCTGCCGCCGCCGCCGCCGATATCCTGCTGCAAACGGCCTACGATATTACCGTTATTGCCGACGCCCAAAAAGAACTGGCCGGTGACATCGGCGTTTCCGTCTTTCGAGAACACAATCTGTTCACCTGTCACATCATCAGGATTAAACCAGGCGGTCACAGTGCCAGCAGCGATATCAAACAAGGGATCATCCGGCACCTGAATGACGGCATTGGCACTGCCGTCAAAATCGGCTGCCGTATCCGAAACATTAATATTGAATCCGGCAACACCTCCATCAGCGTTATTCAGATAGCTGCCGTTTATCGTGCCGGTTTCATCTGTGGCCGTGGTGACACCGGATGCCTCGCCTAAACGGTAATAAACCAATGGATTAAGGGCTTCCACATAGTTTTCATAGCTGTCTGCACCCGCCGCGGCACTACCAATGAGCACATAATCTGCGATATTCCCCGCATTGACACCCAGGCCCGATAATATATCGGAAATATCCAGCGCATCGTTTTCAGCCTGGCTGAAATTGCGAATCGTGTCGACATCGTTAAAGGCGCTAATCGCTTCAAACAAAAACGTATCCGCACCATCACCGCCATAGAGTATATCCTGCCCGTCACCGCCGGCAAGAATATCATCACCGATCGTGCCAGCGACGCTGACAACACTCACGCCGCCGTAAGGTCCCAGATCAACAAACACACTGCCGGTATCCGGGCCGGACATCTCAACCTCCATCACCTGGCCGCCCCCCCGTTCAAAAAAGGTCGCTTCGAGCGTATATGTACCGGGGCCGAGGGTCTGGGGGGCGCTGGTTCTCGTACGCGCACCATGCAAACCGTCATTGTCAACAATCTCCACACCATCGAGGAACAGCTTGCTGCCGTCATCCGAACGCGTTGTAAATGTATACGAGCCGCCGGTCGTGATCGTCAGAGTGGTTTCGAATTTCAGCGCGAAATCGTTACCCGTATCAAAATTATCAGGATCAAGATCCTGCGTGATACCCGTCGCCGTCGGTGCATTGGTATTGTCGGTCCCGCCATTCAGCGTAAAACCCGCCGTCGCCAGGGTATTGGGACTGGTGGCAAGATCAAAATATTCATACCGCCAGCCCGGCACCGTATTCACAAAACCGAACGCAAAATCACCGTAGAGCGTATCATCGCCATCGCCGCCATTGATCACATCACTCCCCAGACCGCCGGTAATTGTATCGTTGCCGGCATCACCGTTCAGCGTATCGTCACCGCCCTGCGCGGTAATCGTGTCATTATCATTGCCGCCATTGACAATATTGTCGTCACCGCCGGTGTCTATGACATCATCGCCATCGCCACCGTTAATCGTGTCCATACCGCCGGCCCCGAAAATCGTATCGTCACCATCGCCGCCATTGAGCGTGTTGACCGTTCCCAGGTCCGCTGCCGGCAACGTCAGGAGATCTATACCTTCCCATTCAATCACAGAGTCCTGCGTTGTGCCCGTGCCCTGGTCATTCCAGCCGCCGCCATTATTCATTTCCAGTGCATCTTCATCGCCCGAATTATTGGGTTCGCCGCCGTTCCAGTTCTCGTAATAGCCGCCTTGTGCGCTGCCGCTACTATTGCCAAGCCAGTACATCTGGCCGTCATCCGGCCCACCACCCCAGCGCCACTCTCCTTCAACAGCGGCATCAGACCCGCCGAGCCAGCTATCACCTGTAATAATACTGGCCACGAACGCATTTTCATCCGCCGAGGTAATCACCGCGAGATGACCGGCAACGCCGTTAATCAGTGTCGATTGCGCATTTGTGAGCGCCGCATTCCAATTGAGATTGGCCGTCACCTGCAGATAAAAGTTGCCGACCTGATCATCCCCCGGATCGGCATCGAAATATTGTACGCCGGGATTCGCTGCCAAAATAGCGTCAATCTGGTCCTGCAACGGCGTTGAAAAGACGCCGCCCGCATATATAGTGTCATCGCCGTCGCCACCCGAAATCGTATCGTTACCATCGCCACCGACAAGAAAGTCATTGCCTGTACCACCATTCATGGTGTCATCACCATCTTGTCCGAACAGCAAATCCTCGCCACCATCGCCGTTCAATAAATCGTTCCCGTCACCGCCAAACAAAAGGTCGCCATCAGCCCCGCCGTTGAGCTGGTCAGCCCCGCCATAACCATACAAATAATCAGACCCTGCACCGCCACTCAGAATATCGACCGCATCATCATCGGCCATCAACCCGGCCTCCCACTCGATCACATAGTGAAACAGGTCGGCGTCCGCCCGGTCCGTCCACGTGCCATCGGATTGTTGCAGGCGTGTATATGTATCGGTCGCATTTGGTTCGCCGCCGCTCCAGTTCTCATACATATTATTGACCGCCACATTGCCGTCACTGAACTGCAGGCCGGCCTCAAGCCCGCCCCCCCATGTCCAGACCAGGCCGCCACCGTCATCACTGCCGGACAACCAGGCCGACGACCCGGTATCCAGCAGCGACTGGATAAAATCGTTCTCCGCCTGTGACGTCACCGTCGCCAGATGCCCCTCTACACCGTTTAACGTCACGCTCTGCGCCGCGGCATTAGCCGCTGTCCATGTCGTGCCCGTATTCACATACTGATAAAAGCTGTTCGTTTGTGCGCTGAAGACGGTACCGGGGTTATCGCGGAGGATCTGTGATATCTCGCGGGCGTCGAGGCTGTGGCCGTGCAGGATGTCATTGCCTGTGCCGCCGGTAAGTGTATCGGCACCGCCGGCGCCGCCGGCGAGCAGGTCGTCCCCGCCATCGCCGTTCAGCGTGTCGGCGCCGTCATCGCCGTACAGGGCGTCGTTGTCCGCGCCGCCATTCAGCGTATCGTCGCCGTCATCGCCAAAGGCGGTATCCGCGCCCGTGCCGCCATTGATCGTGTCCGCGCCCTGGCCGCCATTGAGGCTGTCATCGCCGTCATCGCCGTTCAGCGTGTCGTCGCCCCGGCCGCCATTAAGGATATCGTTACCGGCGCCGCCATGCATAATATCGTCATCGCGCCCGCCCAGCAGCCGGTCGGCGCCGCCGGCGCCATACATAACGTTATTGCCGGACACGCCGATCAGCGTATCGTCGCCGGCCGCGCCGAACAGGATATCGTCGCCGCTATGGCCGGTCAGCCGGTCATTGCCCGCCCCGCCGTTCAGCACATCATTGCCGGCATTGCCCATCAGGATGTCGTTATCGTCCTGGCCGTACAGCAGGTCGTCGCCGTCATTGCCGAACACCCGGTCGTTACCGGCCCCGGCGATAACGATATCATTGCCCGCCTCGCCGAAAATCGTGTCGTCGCCGGCGCCGCCATTGATCGCATCATCATCGCCCAGCCCGCGAATACGGTCCGCCCCGCCCAGCCCATCTATCACATCCGCCCCGCCCGTGCCGGTCAGATCGTCATCGTCCCCGCCCGTGCCGCTCTCCGTAACCGTGCCCAGATCGCCGGACACCGGCTCTTCCCGCCCGAACAGATAATCATAGGCCGCCGGTGCGCTCAGCGCTGCTGTCTGCCCCTGCGAGAGCATCGTGGCCGTCAGGTCGCCCGCCGCCACTCGCTGGCCGTTCACCCGCACCGCCTCGATCGTGACAATATCGCCACCGTCGCCCGTACCGGCATTGAACCGGAACGACAGCGCCGACGGGTAAGGATTGACGCTGTCGTCGAATTCCAGCGTAAAGGCCAGGACCTGCGACCCTGTGCCCGTCACCGCCGTGATCCCCACCGACGACGCCACAGGGCTGCCGTCTACGAATATATCAAGTACCGGCGCGTTGCCGCCGGCAACGTTCACGCTTGCTTCTATCGCTATGTGAAAACTTGCCATCTTTTCAGCTTGTCCCTACGGGCAAGAGTTAAAACATCCTGTTTAGACAAAGGCTTGACCGCTTATATCATGCTAGCAGATTCACCTTAGAGAATGGCTAAAAATACTTAAAATTTTATGTATTTTTTTGGAAACGGAGATATGAATACAACCCAACGCCTGAATATATACGCGGCACTCACCGGAGAGTTTTTTCCGTAAAGACCTGATAAAAATTTACCCACCCTTAATTATTATGTGAAAACATTGGCGTGGTTTGTTTTTAAATGTGAGGGACAATATTATGACTGATTTTCTTAGCAGGGAAGAATTGGACGCTTTACCAACGGTTGAAATGGCCGAGATTGGTGGCGGTGTTATTATGAATGACATGATCAAGGATGTGGGCAATGTAGACATCGCAGAGTTGCCAGAAATCGCTCAGATAGCCTACCAGGTTGTTCAAAGTATGGACATACCCAACAGCGCGATGGCCGTTTTCCAGAGCGATGACGGCCACATTTCGATTGCCCGGCGTAATGAGGCTTTTTTCGAGCAAGATAGAAGTACCGTGTTCCTGACGGACCAGGACGTAAAGCTTGAGGGCGCTTCATCCCACAGAGTTTCCACCGAGATACAAATTTTACCGCAGGAAGATGGCGGATACAAAGTCCAGGTTGGAACCAGCCATGATGGTAGTTACGACAACAATATTGATGCCTCTTATGTAGGGATAGCATACGATGTTGATGCTGACGGCAACTTCACCGGACGCAATGGATATGCAAGCACAGAGGACTTTAATGGTAGCATACTCGACCAGGAGCATGGGACGTGGGCCATAGACGCTGCGCAGACTCTTGAACATCGACTGGCAACAGCGCTCGGCAGTGATGGCCCCAATGCAAAAGAAGACATACTGAGTCAAAGGCCGGAAAGCGCGGCAACTGAAGTCGGGCAACCTCCCGGTCCAGAGAATGCAACCTCGCTGAGTTCGCTTGACCTGCAAGCGATGGCAAGCAGCGATGCGGCTCCGGACAAACCCGCCCCGGCGGAGACAACGCCTGCGACTGCACCAGCACAAGGCTTGTAAATCACAATCAGCTTTGATTAAGCACGATGCTCTTTACAGCAGACTCATCTTATGGAGGTGCCTTACCCCGCATAGTGGATGCAGTGGGAGAGAGCGCGAGAGTTAGCCACTGGTTTTATCCCAATGTATTAACCATATGATACTTTAGGCTCTATATTCTTCCGGCTGGCAATAGCCGGAGGTATTGGTGCCGCCGGACCAGAATATGGGGGTTAGACCCCAAAATGCTCTGGATTTCAGCTTCTATCGTGATACAGTGAAAAAAGTATGTAAACATGAAAATGAGTTATATGAACCGGTTACCAGAGTATAATACTCAGAGCGGCTTTACCCTTGTAGAAATCCTTATCGTCCTCCTTGTGTCCGGGTTCATCTTATCGGCTGCCATTAGCGCATTTTACTCGGCCCAGGATATCCTCAATAAACGCACGACGGAGGCCCGCATGGCCGTGGTGCAGGATGCGCTGGCAGCCTATGCGGCCCGTAATTACAGGATACCGTGTCCGGGGGATCCGGCCTTTTTGCCCAACTATGACGGACGGGAGGGGAACGCGGCAGCGCTGTCAGATATCGACACGTGCACCGACGCCGGTGATGAAACGGGGCTTGTGCCTTATGCTGTTGTCGGGCTGGACCTTGAGGATGTCCAGGACGCGCATGGTAACTTTTTCACCTATGTGATTAATCCTGTTTTTGCCGCTGATCCTCTCGTGGCCGTTAATATTCACCAAAAATGCCGGACCGACTTATGGATCGAGGCGGGTCGTAACCAAAATGTCCGCAAAGCCAGATTTTGCTGCCGTGACGCAAGTGCAGCCGCTATAAGAGTGTGCCATGTCGATGCCAATGCCAACCAGACATGCGATGCTGCGGAACGGATCCTTTTTCCCTCTACCCTGCCGCCGGCCGGAGAATACGACGCAGAAGATACGCAGGACGACTACGCCCGCACCCCGCCTCCCGCCCAGGAACAGGAAGAAAGATATGACGATAACATAACGACACTGGCATATGTCCTCATCTCTCACGGTGAAAACGCCGAAGGGGCGTGGGACAGAAACGGGGTTCGGCTCCCCCTTCCTGCCGCAGGTGACATTGAAGGGGAAAATACGAATGGTGATACATCCTACTTCTCCCTGCCTTTTGATCTGACGGAAGATGCCACATATTTTGATGATATACTAAGGTGGGAGACACAAACGGGTCTTCTGGCCCGCCTGAAGAGGGATAGCTGTGAAAAACCTTAAAGACATGCAGCATACGAAACCGGCAAACAAGTCACAGTGCGGTTTTACACTGGTTGAGATGGCTATTGCGCTGCTTATCTTTAACCTTGTTCTGGGCGCGGCGCTTGTGACGTACACAAGATATCTGGCTGCAGGAAAGGAAGAACGCACGTTTGCCCAGATCGAGTTTGTCGCCGATGCCATTTCCCTGTTCGCGCAGCAGAATATGCGCATTCCCTGTCCGGCGAATCCGGCTGCAGCAGCCGCAGCTACAGGATATGAAGACCAGTCCGCAGCAGTGCCTGGTACCCCGGTGGAATGCAACAGACTGGAAGGCATTTTGCCGTATGCGACACTCGGGCTGCCGGAAGATCTCGCCAGGGACGGGTTTAACAATTACTACACATACCGTGTCTCCCCGGCACCCTCTGTGGATTTTCGTGGTGTAGACCTGCGCGCCGCCCCGATCGCTATCGGCAACTGGTGTATGACCAAACCGCTTTGGGACGTTGATCCGCCGGGGACTGCCGACCATGTGAACCCGGTCAAGGCTGCGTTTTGCTGCGGCTCTTTTATTGATATTGCCGGAGGGCTGAATACAAGCCCGGATACAGATATCCTGATTTACGGCCCTTCCGGCGATCCTCTCGATGCGGAGGATGCCCTGTTTCCAAGTCGCCAGGCCGCCAGGACCGGATCTGATGGCGTGGCCGAATACACCGGCGTAGGAACAGAGGTTAATCCTGCCAGTCTTACAGGAACATTCCAATCAACCTTTGTGGCCTATGTTCTGGTGAGTCACGGCCAGAATGAGGATGGTGCCTTTGGTAATAGCGGTGTGCGCAGTGCAACCTCCTCCGCGCCGGAAACTGAAAACAGTGATGGGGATCGCGTCTTTTTCGTTTCGGACAGAATTTCATCGGACACTGCGGGACTCACGACATCTCTGTTCAGGCCTGATATCGATGATATTGTCTTCTGGCAGAGCCCATCCCAGATTTTAACCCGGCTTGGGGAGGAATCATGCACAAGACCGTGATGTCACATTTAAAGAATCAGCGCGGAGCCGTTCTAATCGACCTGACGGTCATGCTTTTGATATCGGGTATTCTGATTGGAGGCGCAATCCAGTTCTCCGAGTTTTTCGCGCAGCGGGAACGCGCGCTCCGTACCGAAGCGCGCATGGAGGTCATTATCAATGCGCTATCCAATTATGCGCAGACAAGATGGCGCCTGCCCTGCCCTGCCGAGCCTGACTCCGGCTCTGGGGCTTATGTGGCACCGTTCGGGACTGAGCGGGCAACTTGTGGGGCCGTTGCCGGCGATGTTCACGGTATAGTTCCTTACCGGACGCTGGGCCTGCCCGAATATTACGCAAAAGATGCGTACGGGAATTTCATGACCTATATCGTCAGCGCCGCCTTTACCGGCAATAATGAGATTGTGGCAGGCGGGCCGGGGAGCAATCCCGTACAAAGACGTCAGGCTTATGCGCTGGAAGCGGGGAACGACGGCCTCATCCCAAAAGCCAAATTCTGCGGCGCGGGCGCTGGAGCGGCTCTGGACCTTGAGCAAGGGGGGCAATCTCCTTTGTTAGCTGCCAGAAACACCGTCACTCTGGATGCCCAAAACCTTGCAGCCGGCCCGCCGGACGTTAATTTGTACCGGGAAGATCCGGTGACGACACTGGCAATGGCCCTCGTGAGTCACGGGCCGAACGGGTTTGGCGCATACCGGCCTGACGGCACGAATGATTGCACAGAAGGCGGCAACACCGAGCAGGCAACATGCGGCCAGAATAATATCGTCCGGTTAGAGCGCGATGTAAACAGGGCCGGCGGCGGCAATGAATTCGATGATGTGGTCGTGATCATGACCCAGGAGCAGATCTATGCCGAGGCTGGCGGCGGATCGTGCGAAGCCCCCTAAAACCATGAAATCGCTGTACTTTCAATACTCCTACTGCCTCGAAATTAACTAAACTTTTATCTATTTTCGGTAAAGTATCATTAGATCGTTACACATGTGCGGGTCAATGCAGGCAAGGGGAAAACATGAATAATCAAGGTTTTACACTTTTTTTGGTGCCGGTCATTCTGTTGTTTGTAGGGCTGTTTTTGGCAGAAACCCTGCAAAAAGCGGAAGTGAAAACTTTTTATGAAGAAGTGCAGACGCAAAGTACGATGGAACGCGTCGAAAAAGTGCTTGCGGCCTATGCGCATCGAAACAATCGCGTTCCATGTCCGGCCGATCCATCTGTAGCGCCCGGCACGGCATCTTTCGGACAGGAAGAGAACGGTGGCACGCGCGCAGCGCCATGTCTGGTTCAGGAGGGTATTGTCCCGTTTCGCACGCTTGGCCTGACGGAATCCGATATCAAGGATGAATGGGGGAATTATCTGACATACGCTATCAGCCAGGCTTTTGCGCGTGAGCCCGAATTTAAGTTTGCAAGTTACCCTGCGGGAGGCGAGCCTGCTGATCTTCTGCCAATTGGGTATGAATCCGGCGATGAGGCAGATATCGGCAGTTATCAGGCTTTGGTCAGCGCATTTGTACATGAACATTGCCGTCAGACGGGCACATGGGTTGATACAATATCGGAACACGCTGCCGCAAGTGGTACGGGAACGGCCAATTTTGCGCTTGAATCGGCCAAAGATATCAACCGCAATCTGTTTAAAGCGCAATTCTGTTGCGCCAGCTATATTGACGGAACAGCCAGCGGAGGACCGTCTAAAAAGGCAAAAGTGAGCTTCCGCACGGATAACCCGCCTGTATCTCCGGACTACATGGATCCTGCCAATCCCTATTACTACGGGAATTACGGTACAGACAGCATGAGCCAGGAAGATCGCATCGATTTGGCGTGGTCGGACTATGCGCTGGATCAGGAAGCGCACGACAAGGCCGCCGAATTCGTAGCTGCGATAGACGACGCGGACTCGACCATGATGGGCATTAATTTCGAGAGCGTGCCCGGTGACGAGACAAAACTCGCTTCGCAGCTGGTCACAGGTACGAGCGATGCAGACGTCGGCTTCGTCGGCTACAAGTCGGACGCCCCTAACCCACAGCTACTTGGCAGCAGTGGCGCCGAAGGAGAAGGTATCGGCATTTCCTACAGCGATACGGGAAACTACAAATTTCACAGCCGGTACAAAGATATCCCCGTGGGTACCTGGATCCCCCCCCGGGACACTATAGAAAACCTGTCGGTCGTGTTCAGGGATAAAAACGCCCGTGATGTTATTTTCAACCTCGCGGATGTTGGTCCGAATAACGACAATCACCCTTTTTACTTCAGCCTCGAGTTATTCCATAAGGACGAACCGAATACACCGATTGTTGTTCATGATGCCGCCATTCTGGAAGACAGGAATGATGACTTTAACGCGAACGTGGAAATCAGGGTGGATGAGCTGGCAGCGGAAATTAAAATCGCGAAAGGTCTTGCTGTCGACGAGGATTTACCCGAAGGCTTCCTCAGCGAAGTCGGTATTGGGACCGTTGTCTTTCACAGCGGCTTTATGAAGCCATATGAAAAATATGACAGCGTCGCGCATGGTACAGGCGCTGCCGCGCTGTACGTATTTGATCTGACAAATCCGGCTGATAAAACAGGCATTGCCGATTACAATCAGGATGGAGTCTGGGACCCCCTGGGAGCCGATACCGGGCCGTCGTGGATTTTGTCCGGCATGGAATACAACATTGCGGATTTGACGGCAACCTCCACCGGACCGCTCGGAAATGACCTGATCGTCAGGGGGGATGACGGAAATGCCGTCCTGCCCGAAAGAGGAACCGGCGCTTTCGGAGCGGTCAGTAATCCTCATGATGTCAGCGTAGACGGCCCGGTTGACGGGAATGTCGAAGCGCCGGCTTTCACGCTGATCAGTCATGGTCAAAACGGGGCAGGAGCTTTTATCATTGGCACAACAGGACGTTTGCCAACCGATATTGCGGGCACGAACGAGCTTTTGAATACGGACGGTGACCGTGAATACCATGACCGCCGCCGCGTGATTTCAGGCGACGCTAACCACTTTGACGATATCATCGTCTGGGGATCACAGTTCGGCCTTTATAACACATTATCAAATGGAACCTGTGAAACCGCGCTTTAGGCTCAGGACTCATTAATTTCGTAAACTCGGGAGCAGCTATCAGCTTCTCATCATGGGGTAGAGTGAGCGTAACTTTGGCAATCTCAGAATTCGTGGCGCACGCGGTATCGATACGCAGGCCCACTGAATTATGTTGACATAACATCACCGTTTTTTTACCTTGCCTCGTTATGTTTACAGGCAAAGACCATAGCTGCTTTTTCCATTACACAACGCAAGAAAAGTGGTTGGATATTCAGGGCAAGGGCGATCGGGATCATAGCGACTTAATCATATCAGCTCAATCTGATTTTCCCGCCGGCACTCCCGGATTAAAACCTGTAACACCACTCAACAGGAGAGCACATACACCAGGACTCGATGCAAAGGCCTATCAGCCTGCTCTGTGGGGGATGCTGTCCCCTTTTCCTGTTTCATGGTTCGTCAATTACCAGGATGCAGAGGTGCCGAAGGCTCCTGCCTCTTGCTCGCGAAAGGCCGAAAGGGCGTCTGAAAAATCCTCCCGGGCGGGAGGCTCTGCGATGTCATGCCACTTCTCGGACGATTGATAATCCGGCACGGCGACAACGACCTTTTTGTCAGTGGCTAACGCCTTGGCGAAATCCTCATTGAATCCAGCAGCCAGCTTCTCACCCGACAGGATCAGGCGTTCGCCGTTTCCGGCATCGTTGGCGGGCTCAATTGTAGCTCCTGGCAGCCGTCCGAAGGCGCGTATGAAGTCAGTCTTGGATTGAAGGGTTGCCGACAAGTAGACCCTGCGGACGCCACCGCCGAATACGTCCAAAGCCAAACTTGGGAGGAAGCATGGGCCGATCTCGAAGACCCCGCGCGTGAAAACCGCAGCGCAGACTTGCAAGTGATCTTCGAGATGCGCAAACGGATACTTAAGGTCACCATCATGCTGTATGCCATTCCGCAGGAGAATTTCTCTAAGACGTTCAGCGCGTTCTTGCAGATATCGCGGCGGAACGAAAGCTGTGCTGTGCCGCTCAAGACCGCAGGCATCACGATACTGTCCCATTTTACCCATGTCGCGGAAACAAGGCGAAAACAGCTCTTTGATCTCGTTGAAGAGTTCGGCATGGTCTCGGAGGCCGACACGAAGTGTATAGGAGTCACGCAAGACGCCCTCGGCAACGTGGGCGTCATCGAAGACGATGGCGCCAGGAAAGTGCCTTCGCCTGATAGCGCTAAAACCATTAAAGAGTGCATGATATGTTGTGACACAGAACGCCTTCTCGGACTCGAAGAGATCGTTGCTGTATTGCCCTTCTGTCCTCGTTGTGCACGGTATCCCGATCTTCTCAGCCTCCCTCACGGTCTGGTTGACAAGATCAATCGTCGAGCAAAGGTAGACGACGTTGGGAATGCCCTCATTGACAAGAGACTGAGCGATAAGTAGCCCAGCAATCGTTTTGCCCGCTCCTGTGTTGAGCGAAACAAGAACGTCACTGCGATCACGTACACTGTTCCATTCAGTGAGTGCTTGCGCCTGTCCGCGCCAGAGATCGTTGGGCGTATCTTTAAGACTCGGCAGCGCCTCGAATATCTTGATAGGGTCCGTAGGCGTCGCCGGTTTATTGGCGCTACCAAGCCTTGAAAAATCCATCGTCAAATTACTGCTCCTCTCCAATGAAACCAGCCAAAGGCTGCTCAGTCATGCTTCGGCAAAGTGAGCGGAAAGCGCCTCGGCCTGCTGCAGAACATTCTGCACCGCTGCGTCCTGCAGGTCCGGCGGATAAAAGGGTTCTTCTATAATCGACTTGCGATCTCATTGTTTATGATAAAATTTCTCTGAAAGACAAACGTGGTTATCGACCAATGATAAACCAGTTTAATCCCCTGCTTTGTAGCCACCGCCGATTTAGGTCCGATCCCTCAAAATCGCCCAAAAAAGACCGGCTCCGTTTGAGGAGCCGGTTTATTTTGCAAGGGAGCGCTGAACGCTCTCTAGCCTGAATAATTCATCAGCGCCGGTTCCGGAGCTGGCGGGCGCGACATAAGCCGTTGAGATCGTATAGGTTTCGGTTGCTGAGACCGCGCCTTTGCGACCGAACGGAGTTGTCCGCCCGCCATGGCCGAGAATGCCCCTTTTCTCCCCGGTCTGTCACCCGTTTCGGGCAAGCCGGTTCACCTCGCCTTCGATGGTGGTCGGCTGACCTCGGATGCCGGCGTGGTGCTCTTGTCCGAGATCGAGCGCAAGCTCCAGATCGCCGAGCGACTGGCTCGCTGCATCGCCGATCCACGGGCGCCCGAGCGGGTGCAGCACGGCTTTGCCGAGATGATCCGCTACCGGGCTCTGCTGATCGCCGCCGGTTACCCGGATGCCAACGACTGCGATTCTCTGCGTGACGATCCGGCCTTCAAGATGGCGGTGGGGCGCCTGCCCGAGACGGGGGCCCGACTCTGCTCGCAGCCGACCATGTCGCGGCTGGAGAACCTGCCGACGAAGACCACGCTGATCCGCATGATGGACGCCATGCTCGAGCTGTTGACCTGCCCCGCATAGTGGTACCAGATCCAGAGTGAGTCACTGGTTTGGTTT
>CAYUKA010000021.1:0-7969 GCA_964445195.1 uncultured Micavibrio sp.
GTTTATAAGAATATACTACCAAATCACCTTACTTAGGTCAAGGGGATAATCACGATTTTTTTAATTATGAGCGCTATTTCATATCCAGCTTGGTTTGTGCGCGCTGAAACTGCTTGCGCTTGCGGCTCCACGGCACTGCGGTAAAGCTGTCCATCGAACGGATTTTCTGCAAAATCAGGCCGACAATACCCGCGGGTATGCTCTCAGGATTACCATCTTTATGCACGCCGATCTTCTGGGTCGGGCTGCCGGCTTTCACCAGATCGATAGCCTCTTCCATTTTTTTCGGCATCGTTGAAGCCGTCTGCGGTTCGATAATGGCAAAGTCCATCGTCACATAGTCGGTTACGCTCATCAGCGCATTGATCGCTTTTGCACCGGGCTCAACATCAGTAATATCACCGTCTGAAATAACCATCATATGGGTATAACCGCTATATTTGCCGCTCTTATGTTCGGCCAAAGTCCGGGTAATTTTTTTGATTGAGGGCGCCAGGTTCGTACCGGAATTCAGGCCTGAACGGGCCTTGAGAATATTCTCCTCAATCGTGCGCTGATCATCACCCGGCTTTGCAAGGACAAGCGGTTCGTCATTGCCCCATAGGGCAATATATACATTCGCCTCAACGGCTTTCGCCGCTTCATACAAAATAATCGCCGACACCAGTGCGATCTCCATCGCTTTCGCCTGGCCATGCAAACTGTTCGGCGCCGTCATACTGCCAGACCCGTCAATCAGCAATACGATATCGATTGTTGTCGGTTTCTGTGAAATTTTATCCCTATGAAAACGATTGAAATCTTCTTTTTCCAGCGGCTGCCCGCTATTATACTTCAGACGCAGATTTCTGTGCGCTTCATCGTTGAGGCGACCAAGATCTTTATCTTCGGGCAGCATTTCAAGCACCGAGGAACGCTTGATTGTTTTTTCAAACTGGCGGTCGCGAATTTGCTGCAATATCCGCCCCGTTTTATTGATATAGGGCCGTAGTTCACTGAGCAGATGCGGATAACTTTTCCATTCCATTTTCGCGATGTCTTCAAGCGATTTCGGCTCGCCGCCATCGCCCGCGCTTTTTGACGGCGTATCACCTTCACCGTCCCCTTGCTGGCCATCTTGCCCCGGCTGCTGGCCGGGTTGACCGGGTTGTCCATCCTTCCCCGGTCCGTCATCCGCAGGGCCATCCGCATCCTCACCCTGGCTATCCTGTTCCTGCCCATCAGCCTCCTGCCCGTCCGCATCTTCACCCTGGCCATCCTGATCCTGCTGCGCTTTCTCGGCCTCTTCCAGCGCTTTCTGAATTTCTTCCAGCGTTTTGCCGGGCGCGCCTTCACCGGCATCCTTCCCGTCAGCGTCCTGGCCGTCAGCCTGCTGGCCATCGGCATCCTGTCCCGGCTCATGTCCTTCAGGATGTTTCGGCGGCACCTCGACATCAGGCATTTTTTGTTCTTCGCCCTTATTATTGATGACATCGGTTTTCTTACCCGTTTGGTCGGTGCCGGCTTGTTGCGGATCAAAATCGTCACCCGGCTCACTGCCTTTGGCCGCCTCACCTTCCTCGGTATCCCCGAACGGCTTTTCATCCGGGCCATAATCGCGCTGCTGCTGCGCCCCGTTACTATCTCCATCAGCCTGCGGCGGTTCCTGCGGCTCGCCGCCCGGTTGACCGTCTGTGCCCGGCTCACCCGGCTGGTCCTTCTGGCCCGGTTGCGGTGGACCATCGCCGACCGGCTCTGAGTCAGGTTCAGCACCATTATCACTGCTGCCGGGTTGGTCGCCGTCCTGTCCCGACTCACCCGGCCGGTCCTGCTGGCCCGGTTGCGGTTGACCGTCTGTGCCCGGCTCTGAGTCCGGTTCAGCACCATCACCACTATCACTGCTGCCGGGTTGGTCGCCGTCCTGTCCCGGCTGGCTACCATCCTGTTCGCCACTCTGGTCGCCCTGATCAGGTTGTTCGCCATCCCGGCCTTGTTGTCCGTCCTGGCCATCTTGCCCGTCCTGCTTCTCCTCCGGCTCAGCCTGATCGGCGGAATCACTCTGCTCCGGCTGGCTGTTCGGATCATCCTGCGCATCGCCATCATTTTGGTCTTGCTGATCACCCGGACCAGGCTGATCTTGTTGCGGCTTTTGCTGCGATCCCTTTTGCGGCTGCTGGTTCTGCTGCCCCTGCTGATTTTGCGGATCCTGCTGCTGGTTCTGCTGTCCCGTTTGCGGCGGCGGCCGGTTTTTCAATTCGTCATCAAGCTGACGATCAAGTTCGTGCATCAACTCATTTGCGATATCGGCGATATAAAGATCCCAGATACGCTCCGTAATCTCATTGCGCCGGTCAGCATACCGGTCGTTCAGGCTGTTAAAATAGGCCCGCCCGAACCAGAGATCCTGCCGCCGCGGCTGTATATGCTCCAGCCCCTGCTTGCCGTTACAGAGTTCCAGCAGGTGTAAAAAGTCAGGAGACAGAGAGCCTGACCGGTTATCGTTGGCCGCCTCATGTTCAAAATCAGGATCGGTAATCCGGATATCATCGGGACGGATGCCGAACTGTTCCCAGCCATGGCGGTTATGATCAAACAGGTTATTGCCACGATAAAAAGACAGCTCAATCGCCTGCAGGATATTCATAAATCGCTGCTCCGGCCGCAGCGGGTCGTTCGCAACTTCCGTCAGCCGGTCCATCTGCTCCTGCAGCGCTTCCCTGTCTTCGGGTGGCAATGAGTCGGAGGCCTCATCAAATTGCGTTTGTAATTGGTCCAGAACCTGCCGCGCCATGTTCTGCAACATCGTGCGCTGTGTCTGTTCCGTACGCAACTCATCCAGCGCCCGTACCCCATAGGGCGTGTTGGTCATCAGGTAATGATTGAGAGAATAACCATAATCCTGCGATGCCCGCAGCCCCTTGTTTGCGACATAACGATTTGCGGCCACGCCTTCGGTTGCTTTCCACAGGCGCTCGCGCATTTCCCACTCCAGCGCCATTTTACGCATGGCTTTATATTCGCGGTCGTTCAGCTTTTGACCGGCTTCTTCACGTGCCTTAAGCGCCATAACGGCATCACTCAGCTCCTGATTACGCTTGGGAAATCGCGTACTCAGCTGGTCTTTACCAACCTCGCGTAAGATGACTGCATGGGCATGCTCCAATCCGCCGATCAGGCTCATCAGGAAGTCGGCGTTAATCGTATTCTGTTGCGTATCATAATGAAAACCGCTGCCCGGTTTTCCCCAGACATAGCGGGTATCTTTACGGCGCAGCTCTTCCCTTACATAACCGCCAAGCTTATTCAGGGAATCCAACGCCACCGGGGAGTCCGCTGCCTGCCGCCATACGGGCCTCGTACTTACATCCACTTTATGCGTGTACATGCCGCCATGGCCATAGGACGCAGTTTGCGGCGTCCGTTCAATATGCAGCAATGCCGCTGCCCATAAAAGCTGCAGTTCAGGACGCGACAGATCAGGTGTACGCTTCGCTTTATTTTCATCGGCAAGCGCCGATCTAACGTTCTCGACTTCTTTCAGGAACAGATCCCGGTCCGGCACGATCGCTTCAAGGTTATCAAGAAAGGCGTTAAGCTCGGGCAGAGCAAAGGACACTGTTTCATCGGCAGCTTTTTGCGCCAACGCTAGACGCAGGCGCGTCAATTTTTGCGCGAGAATATAATCCGCGCGGAATTTCTCCGCTCTGCTGCGCTTCTGAAAGGCGGTACGCATTGATCCCTGTTTTAAAAATTATTTTTATTTTGCCGAGTCTTAGCACAGATTTTTCTAAAAAGAAAGCGGCGCTCTTTCCATACCAGGAACGAGCACCGCTTTATCCTATGACATAAATCCGCTTTAGAAGTCCGGCAACTGGAAATTAGACGGCAGTCCGAACTCTTCCATCATTTTCTGGGTTTCTTCGGCCATCCTTTGGTCGGCATTCTGGCCGGCCGTATTAATCGCCGCAACAACCAGATCCTCAAGCGTTTCCTTTTCATCAGCCGCCAGCAAGTCGGGGGAAATCTCGATTTTTTTCAAGTCGCGCCGGCAGGTCATGACAACCTTGACCATACCGCCACCGGCCTGGCCTTCGACTTCCATCTCGCCAAGCTCAGCCTGCATCTGCTGCATGCGGTCCTGCATTTCCTTGGCCTGTCTCATCACTTGTTGCATATCCATAGCTCGTTACCCTTTCTGTTCAGCCATTATCGTTTTCAGCATTATGGCGCACCTGTACCTGTGCGCCGGGGAATGTTTCGATCACCGCCTGTACAACCGGGTGCGCAGACGCCGCATCGATCTCGGCCTGCCGCGCGGCCTGCGCCTGCTGCGCCAAAGTCGGCGCGCCGGCTTCGCCGGCGATTGAGACCATCCAGCGCGCGCCGGTCACTTCCCGCAATGCGTTGCCGAGCTCTGACGCCAACGCTGACCGGGCCCCGTCTGCCAGCCGGATATCAAGCTGACCCGGACACAGCTTAACCAGATGCACATATTGGTACAGCTCGCCGGCCAAAATCATATGGCTGTTCTCGCGCAGCACCGCTTCGATATCAGCAAGCGTGTTCAATGCCCGCGCTCCTGCAGGCTCAGATTGCGGCACGGCCGCTGTCTGCACCGCCGCACCGCCGCCTGCCACCGCCACCGCCACCGGCGCCGGTTCACGTTCCGGCACCGGTGTCCGGGCCTGATCCGCACCGCCTGCTGACGTTTCTTTACCAGCCTCGATTTTCCTGATTAAGTCTGCCGGGTCGGGCAGGTCAGCCGTGTAGGCCAGCCGGATCACCACCATCTCGGCCGCCGCCTGCGGATTGGGCGCATGGGCAATTTCACCCAGCCCTTTGAGCAGTATCTGCCATGCCCGCCCCAGCGCCGGCATTGACAGCTTGCCGGCTAGGTCAGCCAGCCGGGCGACCGTTTCAGGCGCCAGCGCGCCATGCATCTCTTTGGCCTCAGGCACAGCCCGCAGCCGGGTCATCATATGCGTAAAATCGAGCATGTCATTGATCAGGACCGCCGGGTCGGCGCCCTTTTTATAAAGATCCGCCATAACATCCAACGCCGGCGCACAAGCCCCCTTCAGCCCGTTTTCCAGTACATCAAGGGTCAGCGTCCGGTCGGCAAGGCCCAGCATGTCCTGTACCTGCTGGCCGGTTACCTGTCCGCCGGCCAGTGCAATCGCCTGATCCAGCAGCGACAGCCCGTCGCGGACCGAACCGTCCGCAGCACGCGCAATCAGCGACAGCGCCGAGTCATCGATCCCGACATTTTCCTGCGCGCCAATGGCTTTATAATGCGCTTCCAGTGTCGGAATATCGACCCGGCGCAAATCAAAGCGCTGGCAACGCGAGAGCACCGTCACCGGCACCTTGCGGATTTCCGTGGTGGCAAAAATGAAGATCACATGCGCCGGCGGCTCTTCCAGCGTCTTCAGCAGCGCATTAAACGCCGCCTTGGACAGCATATGCACTTCGTCGATAATATAGACTTTATAACGTGCGGCGCTTGGCGCGTAGCGGACACCATCGAGAATCTCCCGTATATCATCGACGCCGGTGCGGCTGGCCGCATCCATTTCCATGACGTCCGGATGGCGGTCTTCGGCAATCGCCTGACAAAGCTCACAATCGTCGGTCGGGCCGGTTGTCGGACCGGCCTTACCATCCGGGCCTTTATAGTTCAGCGCCTTGGCGATAATCCGCGCCGTTGTTGTCTTGCCGGTGCCGCGAATGCCGGTCAGCATATAGGCCTGCGCGATCCGGCCGCTTTCAATCGCGTTTTTCAGCGTGCGGACCAGCGCATCCTGCCCGACCAGTTCATCGAAATGGCTAGGGCGGTATTTACGCGCGAGTACGCGGTACGGGGTTTGTTGTGACTGAGCTTCTTCAGACATAATATTTATCTAGCGGGATTCGGAGCTCAGGGCAATATAAGCCCGCCGAAATCGGCAAATAAGCTGCGTACAGCCGAAACAATTAGAAAATGGGGCGGGAGACACAAGGTGGAAGGTGGAAGACGGACACGACCCGGCGAAATTCGTTACGGCTGCTGCCTTTCGGCCCTGACCGGGTTGGCGAAACCACCGCCCGCGCCGCCTTCCATCAAACGATATAAGGGCCGGACCGCTATAATGCAAGTTTTTCATTGAAAAATCGCTGATATATCAGTATGCCATTTGTCAGTGCCGCGGTAGCTCAGGGGTAGAGCAACGCATTCGTAATGCGTGGGTCGGGGGTTCAAATCCCTTCCGCGGCACCATTATTCATCTTAAAACGCTACGCCGCGTCCTGGAACCATTGCGGGAAAGGGTCTGCGGACTTTTTGAACGTGTCTGGTGCGTCCAGATAGTCTCTAACCAGACACTCATCCAGTTTCTGACGTATGGCGGCCTCGTCCATCTGGCTTTTCAGGCCGATAAACACAATTTCCTGGCGGCGGTCGCCGTACTCTTTCGTCCAGTATTGTTGAATGACCGCTTCGAATTCATCACCCTCCGGCCAGCGGTTTTTGGGAATCGCCGCCCACCATTTCCCGATCCCCTGATGCCGCACAAAAGCACCGGCCTGCGACACCTCGCCGACAAAATCAGGCCGGGAGGACAGCCAGAAAAACCCTTTGGCCCGTACAACGCCGGGCCATTCCTGATTGAAAAAGGCATGAATTTTTTGCGGATTAAACGGTTCGCGCGCCCGGTAAACAAAACTGATGATGCCGTATTCCTCGGTTTCCGGAATATGTTCTTCCGGGTTATACAACTCCTGCGCCCAGAGCGGGTGATCCTGCGCTTCTTCAAAATCGAAGAGGCCGGTATCCATAACCTCGTTCATATCGACCTGCGCCAGCGTCGTTTCGATGATTTTCGCTTTGGCATTCAGGCCACGGATGATGGCTTTGACGGTTTCCAAATCCTGCTCTGAAACCAGGTCGATTTTGTTCAGGATAATCACGTTGGCAAATTCAATCTGTTCGACCAGCAAATCAACCAATGTGCGCTCATCATCCTCTCCCAGACTTTCGCCCTGGTCTTTCAGGAAATCGGTTGAGCTATAGTTTTTGATCAGGTTCACCGCATCGACAACCGTCACCATCGTATCGAGCTGCGAGACATCGGACAGGCTGCGCCCCTCCTCATCCCGGAAATCAAATGTGGTGGCAACGGGCAAAGGCTCGGAGATCCCGGTGCTTTCAATCAGCAGGTAGTCGAACGTTCCTTCCTGCGCCAACTCACGCACCTGTTCCAGCAGGTCTTCGCGCAGGGTGCAGCAAATACAGCCATTGCTCATTTCCACCAGTTTTTCTTCCGTGCGCGAGAGATCAGCCCCGCCTTTTTCGACAAGCGCCGCATCAATATTCACCTCACTCATATCATTCACGATCACCGCAACTTTTTTACCTTCGCGGTTATTCAGGACGTGATTAAGCAAAGTGGTTTTCCCGGCCCCGAGAAAGCCGGATAAAACGGTGACAGGCAGCTTTGTCTGCAGCGCTTGATTCATTTTGTAAAGTCTCTCAATTGCCAAACTGTTATAATGTAACAGTTTTATACGGCTTTCTACGCTAAATTGAAAGATAAAATGACGGCATCCTTTAGCCGGCAAGGCACAGGCGCTACAGCAACAGCACCTTACCCGGCGCCGTAGAAAAATAACGCACAATCAGATGAAGTCAGGCCGCGTAGGTGCCGCGGATCGAAATATAAACACCCGGCGCGACCGCCCGGCTATCAAGTGACTGAACCGTGATCTCCGGGAAAGTATCGCCGGCTTTAAGTTTTGTACCGGTCACTTTTCCCTCATTTTCTTTATGCGGCATTCTTAATAAACACCCATTGATTTATACAGGCGGACCAGGCTTTCCGCCTGCGCGGCTTCGGCAGAGACCAGCGCCGCGTCAGCATCAACAACAGTCCGCTGGGCATCCAGAACGTCAATAAAGGAAATCGCGCCTTCGCGGAATAAATCCTCGGACAAATCCAGTGCCTGCGCGGCATTA
>CAYUKA010000021.1:7979-38982 GCA_964445195.1 uncultured Micavibrio sp.
ATTATCATAGGCTTTTTGCAGCGAAACCCGGCGCTCGTGAATCCGCGCATAATCGCCCAGCGCCGTTTCAACCTCGGTCACCGCCGCCAGCACCGCTTTGCGGTATTCCTCAAACGCAATGATCTGCCGGGCTTCAGCGGCATCAATCGCGCCTTCGATCCGGCCAAAATCGATCAGGCTCACCGCTGCGCCCAGTACCACATTCCAGATCGTCGCCGCGCTGGCCAGCGCATTATCGGTCACGCCGAAAAACCCGCCGATGGTAAAGCTGGGAAACAGCGCCGCACTGGCGGCATCCACCAGCGCCGTGTTCGCAGCCAGCGCCGCGTCGGCAGCGCGAATATCGGGCCGCAGCGCCAGGACCTGCGCCGGCGCCATCAGAACCGGCTTAACAGCCGCGCCGGGAATATCGGCCTGTTCGGACAAAAGCGGCACAATCTGCGCCGGCATCTGCCCGGTCAGAACCGTCAGCCGCAGCCGTGCATTATCAGCCAGGCGCTCAAACTCCGGCACTGACGCCCTGGTCGTGTTGACGAGGTTTTCGGCCCGCGCCACGTCAAGCTGTGGCGCTTCGCCCAGCTCCTGTAAATTACGGATCAGATCGAGGGTTTTTTGCTGGATCTCTAGATTTTTTTGCGCAATCGCCACCTGTTTTTGCGCCGCGCGAAACTCGATATAACTGCGCGCCACCTCGGCGATCAGGGACAGCGTCACGTCATGGTAAGCCGCCTCGCGGGCCTGCAGGTCGGCATTGGCTGCCCGTGCCGCCGCCCGGTTGCGGCCAAAGACATCAAGCTCGAACGAAGCGTCAAACCCGGCATCATAAAAATCATCCGTGCTGCTTTGCGCCGTATCCTCGCGCCCGGCGGAAGAGCTTGTCGAGAGCTGCGGGAACAGGTACGAGCGCGCCGTACGGCGCAAACCGCGCGCCTCAAGAATCCGGGCTTCCGCGATGTTACGGTCGGGGCTGTCAGCCAGTGTCAGCGTCACCAGCATATTCAGGGCCGAGTCATCAAACCGTTCCCACCAGCGCTGTAATTCCTGCGCCTGCACGGTCGTTGCATCCGCGGCCGGCGCCGTCCAATCCTGCGGCGGTGCGGGTTTTGTAAAATCAAGACCGTAGGAACAGCCGCCGAGCGCCAGAACGGCGGTAAGAATTAAGATGTTTCGCATAGATCGCCCTCCGTTTGTGTCGGCTTTTTACCGGTAAAAACCACCTCGATTTTGCGAACGGCAACATAGAACATCGGCGTAAAGATGAGGCCAAACAGCGTCACGCCGATCATACCCGAAAAGACGGCGATCCCGATCGCCTGCCGCATCTCCGCCCCGGCCCCGTGGCTCAGCACCAGCGGCAACACGCCCATGATAAAGGCGATCGAGGTCATCAGGATCGGGCGCAGCCGCAGGCGGGCCGCTTCCATCGCTGCCTTGACGATGCCATGTCCCTGCCGCTCAAGCTCGCGGGCAAACTCGACGATCAGGATGGCGTTTTTGCAGGCCAGCCCGGCGAGCACGAACAGCGATATCTGGCTGAAAATATTATTATCGCCGCCCATACCAAAGAATTTGCCAAACAGGAAAATACCGAGCATTGCCGATAAAATCGCCATCGGCACGATCAGGATCACCGCCAGCGGCAGGGTCAGGCTTTCATATTGTGCCGCCAGCACGAGGAACACCAGAAAGATACAGAGCGGAAAAATAAAGATCGCGGTATTACCGGCCAGAATTTGCTGATAAGTCAGGTCGGTCCATTCAAAGCCCATCCCCTGCGGCAATGTTTCATCGAGGATCTTGGTAATGGCCGCCTGTGCCTGCCCGGACGAATAGCCGGTCGCAGGGTTACCGCTGATATCCGCCGAACGGAAAGCGTTATAGCGCATCGCCGTATCCGGTCCGAAGGTTTCCTGCACGCTCATCACCGCGCCGAGCGGCACCATCTCGCCTTCAATATTACGGACCTGCAACCGCGTAATATCGGTTGGCGTCGCCCGGAAATCGGCATCGGCCTGCGCAACGACCTGATAGGTGCGGCCAAACTGGTTGAAGTCGTTCACGTAGAGCGAGCCGAGATAAATCTGCATCGTACGGAAAATTTCGCTGATCGGCACACCAAGCTGCTGCGCCTTGGTGCGGTCAATATCGGCAAAAAGCTGCGGCATGTTGATGTTGTAATTGGTCAGCACCGGAAAGGCGAGCGCCGGATCCTGCATCGCCCGGCCGATTACGGCCTGCACCGCCTGATCAAGGGCCGCATAGCCCTGATCGGTGCGGTCCTGAATCTGCAGTTTGAAGCCACCGGCCGAGCCGAGGCCACGCACCGGCGGCGGCGGGAAGACGGCGATAAAGGCGTCATCAATCGCGCCATAGGCTTGTTGCAGCCTCTGCGCGATGGCAAAGCCGTTCTGGTCCCGCGCCGTGCGGTTTTCAAACTCATCCAGCGTGACGAAGACAATGCCGGCGCTCGGTGAATTGACGAAGCCGTTGATCGACAAGCCGGGGAACTGGACGGCGCCGGTAATGCCGTCCTGCTGCATGGCGATTTCGCCCATCTGGCGCATCACCTCTTCGGTGCGCTCCAGCGTCGCGCCGGGCGGCAGCTGGGCAATGCTGATCAGGTATTGCTTATCCTGCGCCGGGACAAAACCGGGCGGCACGAGTTTAAAGCTGCCAGCCGTTGCGGCGACTAACAGCGCGAAAAAGAGCGACATGATCACCAGCCTTCTGGTGATAAACCGGCACACGCCGCCGGCATACGCGTCCTGCGCCCGCCCGAAAAAGCGGTTGAACAGGTTGAAGAACCAGCCGAACAGGAAGTCCATCGCTTTCATCAACCGGTCTTTTTCGGCGTCCTTCGGCCTGAGCAGCAGCGCCGCCATTGCCGGGCTGAGGGTTAGCGAATTAAAGGTCGAGATAAAGGTGGCAATCGCAATCGTCAGCGCGAATTGCTGGTAAAACTGGCCGGTCAGGCCGCTGATAAAGGCAATCGGGATAAACACCGCCGCCAGTACCAGCGAGGTCGCGATAATCGGCCCGGTCACTTCCTTCATCGCCTGCACCGTGGCTGCGCGCGGCTCCTTGCCCTCGGCGATGTTACGCTCGACATTCTCGACCACGACAATCGCGTCATCGACGACAATACCAATCGCGAGAATAAGTCCGAACAGCGAGAGCACATTAATTGAAAAGCCAAACAGCATCATAAAGGCGAACGTGCCGACAATAGAGACTGGCACCGCGAGGAGCGGAATGATCGAGGCCCGCCATGTCTGCAGGAAGACGATCACCACCAGCACAACCAGCGCTACAGCTTCGAACAGGGTTTTGATTACCGACTTGATCGAGTCACGGACAAAGACAGTCGGGTCGTAGACAATAGAGTAATCAACGCCTGCGGGCATATCGGCCTTCAGGCGCTTCATCGTTGCCCGCACATTCTCGGAAATGCTGAGCGCGTTGGAGCCGGGCGCGGCAAAAATCGGAATCGCCACGGCCTGCTGGTTATTCAGCAGCGAGCGCAATGAGTAACTTTGCGCATCAAGCTCGACCCGGGCAACATCGCCGAGGCGGGTAATCACGCCGTTCTCATCACGCTTGATAATGATATTTTCGAACTCTTCCGGCGTTTGCAGACGACCCTGCACGTTAACCGGCAATTGCACATTCACGCTGTCATAGTAGGGCGGGCCGCCAATCACACCGGCGGCAACCTGCACATTCTGGCCGCGGATCGCATCAACCACTTCACCGGCGGTCATATCACGCTCGGCGATCCGGTCGGGATTCATCCAGATCCGCATCGCGTAATCACCGGACCCGAACAGGCGGACCTGGCCGACACCCTGGATTTTGGCCAGCTCGTCCTTTACCCGCAAATTGGCGTAATTGCGCAGATAAAGCATGTCATAACGGTCATCAGGCGAGCGCAAATGCACCACCATCGTCAGATCGGGCGAGCTTTTAATCACGGTCACGCCAAGCTGCCGCGTCACATCCGGCAGGCGCGGCAAAGCCTGCTGTACCCGGTTTTGCACCAGCTGCTGCGCGAGATCGGGATCTGTGCCAATTGCGAAGGTGACGGTCAGGCTCATCCGCCCGTCAGTCGTGGCGAGCGAATTCATATAGAGCATATTTTCAACGCCGTTGATCTGCTCTTCCAGCGGCGTGGCAACCGTTTCGGCAATGACCGCCGGGTTGGCGCCGGGGAACTGCGCCGTGACAATGACGGAGGGCGGCGAGACTTCCGGGTATTCGGAAATCGGCAGATTGAACATCGCGATACTGCCGGCGATGAAGATCATTAATGAGAGCACCGCCGCAAAAATCGGACGGTCGATAAAGTGACCGGAAATATTCATCGCGCTGTTCCCTTACCCCGCAAACACAGTGTTTCTTGTTTATGCCGCCTGCACTTTATCCATGAACGGATAGTCGGTGTATCCTTCGGCGCCGCCGCCATAAAACGTACTTTCATCGGGCGTATTCAGCGGCGCGTCCTGCGCCAGACGCTCCGGCAGGTCTGGATTGGCAAGGTAAGCCCGGCCAAAGGCAATCGCATCGGCATGGCCGGTTTCAATCGCCGCCATCGCGCCGCCGCGATCATAAGCGCCATTGGCGATATAAAAGCCGGTCCAGCGGGCGCGAAGGGCTTTCATAACATCCCGCGCCTGGTCATCGCTGTCGATGCCGGGGAAATTTTCCACCATATGAATATAGGCAAGGCCACGCTCATTCAGTTTTTCGATGACATAACCGAATGTTGTCAGCGGATCGCTGTCACCCATATCGTTGAACGTGCCGGTCGGTGACAGGCGCAGCCCGACACGGTCCGCCCCCCAGATACCGGTCACGACGTCCAGCACTTCAAACAGGAACCGGGCCCGGTTTTCAGGCCCGCCGCCATAATCGTCATCGCGCTGATTTGTCTTGTCTTGCAGGAACTGATCGATCAGGTAGCCATGCGCCATGGACCTCAACACCGTCAAAGCCGGCATCTTTAGCGTTCTGTGTCGCCTGTTTGTAATCTGCAATCGTCGCCCTGATGTCATCAAGGCTCATGGCCTGCGGTTCGGAAACAGGCGTCATACCCTCCTGCGTAAAGGTCTGGCTTTCGGCGCGGATCGCCGACGGCGCCAGAGGTTGCGCCCCATCCGGCAACAGGGACACATGGCTGATGCGCCCGACATGCCAGAGCTGTAAAAAGATTTTACCGCCTTTTTCATGTACGGCATCGGTAATGTCTTTCCAGGCCGCGACCTGCGCGGCGTTGTGGATGCCCGGTGTCCCGATATACCCTTTGCCCACCGGGCTGATTTGCGTGGCTTCGGTGATGATCAGCCCGCCACCGGCCCGCTGGCTGTAATAGGTCCGGGCCAGCGGGTTCGGCACGCCGTCTTCATCGGCACGGTTGCGGGTCAGCGGCGCCATAAAAATACGGTTACGGGCTTCGGTTGCGCCCATCCGGGCAGAATCAAAAAGTGTAGGCATCGGTCTTCCTCCTGTTTATTTACGCATAACCGGTATTACATTTTCCCGGCATTACATTTTCGGTGACGCATCCTGATCCGGCGGCGGCTTCATGTCCTGCTTATCCACGACCGGCATGCCGGGGCGAATGCGGATCAGGCCGTCCGCAATAATACGCTCCCCGCCTTCCAGCCCGGCCAGCACAATCCGGCGGCCCTTGATACTGTCACCGATCTCAATTTCGCGGTAGGTGCTCATGCTGTTTTCATCGATCACGTAAACGAATTTACGGTCCTGATTGGTGCCGATCGCGCGCTCATCAACCAGGATTTTTTCGCGAATATCCGGTGTGCCCATCCTGACCGTGACAAACATACCGGGCAGCAACAGCCCGTCGCTATTTTCAAAATAGGCGCGGGCGCGGATCGTACCCGACGAGGCATCGATACGGTTATCAAAGCTATGGATAAAACCTTCGGCGGCCGTCCCCCCGTTATGCACCGACAACCGGACGGGAATGCTGTTTTCGGAAGTGCGGTCGCGCGCAAACGTCCGGATCGAGGATAAATAGGTATTTTCGTCAACTTCAAAATCGGCATAGATACCATCGCTCGATACGATTGATGTCAGCACGGGTGCGCCCGGCCCGGCCTCGACCAGATTGCCGTCGGTAATCTCGGCCCGGCTGACCCGGCCGGTAATCGGCGCTTTAACATGGGCATAATCAAGATCAATTTGCGCCTGCTCCAGTCGTGCCTCGGCCGCCAGCACCGCGGCCTGCGCTGTTTTGGCCTCGTTTGCGCGCTCATCGTAAATACGCTGGGAGATGGCCTGCGTGCCGATCAGCCCTTCGGCCCGTTTGAGTTCCTTATCCGCCAGCTCCGCCCGGTTGCGCGCCGCCGACAAATCGGCTTCCGCCTGTGCAACAGCCGCCTGATAAGGGCGCGGATCAATCACGACCAGCACGTCACCCTTGTTCACTTGCTGGCCGTCCTCGAATTTGATTTCTTTGATCGTACCGCTGACCTGCGGGCGGATCTCGGCATAATCCACGGCTTCCATGCGGCCGGAAAAAGTTTTCCAGATCTGGACCGGTTCAGCCTTCACAACCGCTGTCTCAACCGGCATTGCCGGCGGCGGTCCGCCCTGTTCCTGGGCTTGCGCAGCGGCCTGCGGCCCGCCCGCATGATAGGCGCCGACACCGGCGGCCACCAGAATGAAGAACAAGCTCCCGTAGATCCATGGTTTCATCGTTAATCTCTTTCATTGACGCAGCAGGCCGCTTCCATTTACCGCATTTGCGTAATAATTGACCGATCAGTCTGTTTTAGCCCCTAAAAAAGCCCCGGTAACGCGGACTCCACTTATATAATCCATTCTTCACACCGGGAAAGAACCGCAGACGGCCCTATCCGGTTTTTTTCACGGCATCCTCAGTTTGTATACCGATAATATTCAGGATACCAGTCTTTAAATCGCCTTGCAGCGGTGTCAGCGAATTCTGAATCCGGGCCATCATCATCTGCCCCATAACATAGGCGCCGACACTCCGGGCTTTGGCCTGTATATCGGACCCTGCCGGCAATACGCCCTCTGCCACCAGGTCACGCAGCGCACTTTCGACATAACGCGTATGCATGGTGAAAATCTCTTCGACTTTGGCGGCAATCAGGTCATCCTGCCCGGCCATCTCCGTCCCCATCGTCGCAAACGGGCAGCCGCAAACCCGGCCATAACTCTCATAGATATCCTGTTGCTTCAGATATGCCAGATCGGCCATCGCCTCAAGCCTTTGCAACGGCAGCAGGGCCGGTGAGAACGCTTCGTCCAGCGCCGGTTTCCAGCGCCGGGAATGCTCGTCCATCACCGCCAGCGCCAGCGCCGTCTTGGATTTGAAATAATGGTAAAAGCTGCCTTTATTGACACCGGCTTTCTTGCAGATATCATCGACACTCACTGAGCCATAGCTGTTCAGCCAGATCAGTTCACCCGCCGTTTCGATCAGCTTTTCCCGCGTATCTGTGGCTGCACGCCCCATAACAATCTCCTTATTCTTCCAGAATAGCCCATTGTTGACCAATCAGTCAACTAACTTCTGCGCACCGGTTTTTATTTACATAGCTGTGAAAGTTATGCTAAAGCCTGTCGCAGACACCTTAATTGAAAAGGAACGGCAACAATGGGTCTGACAATTATCCAGGACAACCCGAACCCCAAAGCGCTGACGATCGATCTCGGTGTGCGCGATCTCGGGGCAATCAGCAAGCTCGTTCTTCCCCGGCCCAAGCCTGAAACGGCGGCAACAATCGACCCGGCGGCGATCAGCCCGCTGGCCGGCGCGATCTTCGATGCTGTCAAACTGGCCAACCGTGTCGATCTTATCCGCCGCGAAGAAGACGGGCATATTCTTCTGACCGTCACGAATATGCTGACGGATTGGGATCATGCCACGTTCAAAAAGCCGCGGGCCCGCCTGCTCAAAACGATTGAGGATGCTCTCAATAGCGGCAGAACAGATCTGTTGATCAACGAAACGGAAGCGCAGCGCCGCCTGCCGATGCTGGATTTTTACGATGCCAGCCGCAACCAGTTAACCCGTACAATCAGCAGGACGTTCCATGATGCTGTATTGCCGACCCTGAAAAAAGACGGTGGCGCCCTTGAATTACGCCACATAGAGGTTGGCGGTGATGGTGGCATTACATTGCAGGTCCTGATGCTCGGCTCCTGTTCAACCTGCACCAGCGCTGAAACCGTGACCCTGAAGAATGCCGAAGAGGCCATTGGCGTAACCCTTGGCCAGATTAAAGGAGCCGTAGAAAATCAGGGCAACGCTGACGTACAGAAACTGCATCTTTCCGGCATTCAGCAACTCGAAGCGCCAAATGGCTTCATCATGCGGCAGGCCCCTGCAGGCCCGTAATCTTCAGTAGATGAAAGAACTTTAAGCAGCATTCAGGCGCTGGACGGTAATTTTGGTCCCCGGCTCGTCACTGCCAGCCTCTGACTCCTCACCACCGAGTGAGAAATCTACAAAGCCGGCAGCCATCTCCTGCCCCACTGTCCTGGCCACATCCAGCGATGTGGCCTGCGCTGCCGGGTTGAAACAAGCCCCGCACGCACCGCAGGTCTTGCCGCCGCAGCCTGGCTCACCAATCACCGGATCAGACACGGTCACCGTTGGCGTTTCAGGCGGCTGGTAAGCGGTAACTGACGGCATGGAAATCACGGTCGACGTGTAATCTATCACACCGCTGCCCGTTGTCATCGCCGCAGGCTGCGTTTGCCCCGTCGCGCCGGCTGACGCCGCCTCATCCAGCGTAAAAGTGCTGAACCCGCCCGCCATTTCCGCACCGACTTTTTTGGCCACGTCCAGCGATGTCGCCTGCGCTGCCGGGTTGAAACAAGCCCCGCACGCCCTGCAGGTCTTACCGCCGCAGCCCGCCTCCGCCGCCGGTTTGATCTCGGGCCTGGGTGGTTGCGCGGTATTGTCTGTCCCCTGCCCCAGGCTGTTCATCACCACAATCTGGGCGCCGCCGCTATCCACAGCCCGCGGCGCTACCGTTACGGGCTGTGCCGCACTGGCAGCAGCGGGCTGTGCGGCTGGTTCATTCCGTGCCGGCTGTACGGGTGTTGTTGACGGTGGCTGCACTGGCTGGGCAACAGCAGCAGGCGCGGCAGAAGCGCTCGCAGCCTGCTCAATCGTAAAGCCTTTAAATCCGGCCGCCATAGCGACGCCGACCTCACGCGCCTTGTCTTTCGCCTGTGCCTGCGCTTCCTTGTTGAAACAAGCCCCGCAAGCGCCGCAGGTTTTTCCGCCGCAGCCCGGTCCAGCGGGCTTTGCCTCCGGCTTGGCAGCCGGTTGCAGGACATTGTTCTCAGGGCCGGCCGCACCAACCGGCAACGCCACAACATTACCCGGCCCGGTCGTCGTGGGCGTGCTTGTGTTTACAGCAGCGGCAACGCCAGCCGTTTTGGTTTCCGGGGTCAGGGCGGGCGCCAGCGCTTCACGCATCTGCGGCGGCAGGGTTTCGGTGACGCGCTGCTGGATCACCATCAACTCCGCCGCCCGCGCCGGGTTGGTTTCACGGGCGATGGCCGTGTCCAGCTTCTGGGCGACTGTGACAATCGCGGCCACCGGCGGTTTTTCGGTACCGGCAAAGCCCTCAATAATCCGGGCCGCTCCTTGCAGGGCCTCGGCCTTGACAAGGTCTTTGTTACCGGGCGGCAGAACGGCCTGTTCAGCCTTTGAGGCTTGCGCCTGCAGACTCAGCTGCTGGCTGACCGCCTGCGGCGCAAATGATAAAGGCTGCGGGGATGGCTCGGCTGCGTGTGCCGCCAGTGTCACAACGGCTAAAGCCTGCTGTACCGCTTCCGGCGTTGCCGCCGTGGTCGTGGCCGTTGCTTCCGTAAGCTGCGCCACAGCCTGCCGGACGGCTTCCTGTCCGGCTATAGCGGGCTGTTCCTGTATCTCCTGTACCAGCCGGGCCGCGGTTTCAGCCAGCGCCGGTGGTATAGCGGCCTGAATCCCGGCCACCGCCGCCATTGTCTCTACAAACACTTCGCGGGGAATCCCGGCCTCTGCCGCCGCGTGGGTCACAGCCTGTTCCGCCGCGGCGAAATCAGCGCCCGCCTGTGCCAGAACTGCCGCGGCGGCAGGCGTTGCGGCCTCAAGCTGCCGTATCGCCGCCGCCAGCTCAGTCACAGGCGCCTCCGGCATAGAGGCGGCCTGTATCACCCCCACATCCAGGCCAGCCTGTTCAAGGACCGGCGCGGCTGTCTCAAGCGCCGCAATCACCTGCAGGCTTTCGCGCACGAGCGCCGGTTCGACATTGCGCGCTTCGGCAATCTGTTCAACCCGCACGGCCAGTGCCGTTTCAAGCGTCGCACTCACAGCAGGCGCGGCCTCGGACAAAGCGGCCTGTATCGCCGTCAGGGTGGCAACCGCCTGCACATCGTCCGGTGAAGCCGTCAACACGGCTGTCAGGTCGCGGCCGGCCAGTCCCGCCTCATCAATAACCGCCCGCACAGCCGGCGTATCGATCTGCGTCAGGCTTTCAACAACCTCACGGACGACTGCTGCCGGTAGCGCCGTTTCCTGTTCAAACACAGCACCCTGCGCAACCCTGACCGTTTCAATCGACGGGCCAACTGTATCCTGCAACGCCTGCTTAACCGTTTCCGGCACGGCAGGATCAGCCAGCACCGCCTCCAGCCTCGCGACCGCGACTGCGCTATCGACAGACGCTGGGTCAGCTTTGATCGTTTCGACAATATCTGTCACAGCAATACCCGCTTCAGACAGCGTCTCTTGTGTTGCCGCAGGCAGGGTTTCCAGGGACCGGACCGCTTCGACAACCGCGGCCATCGCCGCAGGTTCCAGCCTGTATTCCCGCGCCAGCGCCTGCTGCAAAGGCTCACGCGCGGCCGCAAGCGTTTCAGTCAACGCCTGTTTGACAATTTCCGACGTCGCCGGATCGGCGATAACCGTTTCCAGCGTTGCAATACGGACCGCCGTTTCAACAGAGGCCGGCTCTGAACTGATCGCTTTAACAATCACGGCAATATCGGCCCCTTGCGCCGCCAGCTCTTTGGTCACGGCCTCCGGCAAATTATCGAGAATTGCTGCCGTCTCAACAATCGTGCGTGCCTCTGCCGGGGTAATGTTTAATGTCTGCGCCACGGCTTCGCCTTGCGCCGCAGTCACCGTCGCAACCGCCGGGCTGATCGTATCCTGCAACGCCTGCTTAACCGGCTCCGGCACGGCAGGATCATTGAGCACCGCCTCCAGCTTCGCGACCGCGACAGCGCTGTCGACAGAGGCCGGATCGGCCTTGATCGTTTCTGCCAGCGCCGCGATATCGACGCCCCGTTCGGCCAGCGCCGCCTTGACTGCCGCAGGCGCGGCCTCAAGCGCGGTCATTGTCTCGATCACGGCGCTCACCGCGGCCACATCCAAAGACTGCGTTGCCGCAATCGTTTCGACCTGCAGCGTACGCATCGCAACCAGCTTATCGCCGAAAGACCCGGTCAGCGCGGTGACAACCTCCGGCGGCGTCGCCGGGTCAGCCAGCACGGCTTCAATTTTGGCAATTTCGAGCGCCGCTTCCAGCGAAGCCGGTTCAGCTTTCAGGATTTCGGCAATCGCCCCTGTGTCCAGCCCCTGCTCTGCCAGTACCTGTGTAACCTCAGGCGGCATATCGCCGAGACCGATAACCAGTTCGGCAGCGCTGCGGACAATTGCGGGATCAGCCTGCACCGCCACGGCGGCAGCCTCGATATGAGTGGTCATCACTGTCTCGACCGCCGCGCTGACAGACGGCGGCAAACTGTCGGCCAGCGCCGGGTCCGCCTTGATCATATCGGCCAGCCTGATCGCGTCAATCGCGCCATCCGGCGTGCCCAGCGCCACAACCAGCACGGCCGGATCAACCCCGGCCGCCTCAAGCGCCGCGGCTATCTCCGGGTTACCTGCCGCCAGCTCTGTGAGGGCCGCAGACAGCGCGGCCGTCTCTTTGACCGCCAGCTCCGTCACGCCGGTCTGCGCGGCGACAGTTTCGATTTGCGTTTCGAGCAGAGCGACCAGCGCCGTTTGCAATGCCGGCGGCGCGTCCGCTGCCAAAGCCACCTGCAAGGTTACGATCTCGCCGAGAGCCGCCTGCGACCCGATATCGGTTTCAAGCACGCTTTGCAAAGCCGCCAGGTCAACACCTGCCGCTTCCAGAACGGCCGGTTCCATGACCTCAAGCGCCGCCAGCACGGTGACAGCCTGCTGCAGGACTGGCACCTCAACATCATGCTTAACGGCCAGCGCCGTTTCATGCAGACTCATAACGGCCTCAACCGGTTCAATCGCGGTCTGCAACGCTTCAAACGCCGCCGCCGGCAGCACCACCGCAAGACCCGGGTCCTGTAACAAGGTTTCAAGCTTTGCGAGCTGCTGCAGCGCCTGCAGGCTCTCCGGGTTATCGGCCAGCGTTTCGATGATCGCTGTCAGCGCTGCGGCCATGTCTGCCTGCTCCGGCGTCAGGGTTTCCGCCTCTTCCAGCAGCGCGACTACCGCCTCGAGGTCATCCGTGACTGTGATCATCACCGCCAGCGTGTCGTTTGAGAGCATGGCATTACCGGCCTGCATCACCGTGATCGTTTCCACAGCCGCCAGCAGGGCCGGCGGCGGCGCTTCGCCCAGCGCGCTGACAAGCGTTTCCAGCACCTGCGGCTCAATGGCCGCCAGATCGCCGCCGCTTTCCAGCGCCTCAATGATCTCCTGCAACTGCACGGCTTCGGCCGCGCCAGGCTCAAGATCCTCCAGCGCGGTTTGCAGGTTTGCGATCACCGCCGTCACAACCACCGGCGCCAGCGTTTCGGCATGGGCCTGCAAGGTCTGGTTGACGACATTCAGCATGTCCTGCGGCAGCGCCCGTGCCACAGCCGGATCGTTCAGCGTCACAATCAGCTCCTGCACAATCGCGGCGAGCACCGGCTCACCCTGACCGGCCAGAATATCCGCAATCTGCTCCGCGGCCGGGCTTTCCGCTTCAAGCGCCTCTAACACCGCACGCAGTTCCGGCGGCAGATCCTGTGCCTCCAGATCATCGAACGCGGCCAGCAGCTCAACAAGCGCCGCAGCCGCCTCCAAAGCCGCCGGTTCGTGGCCACTGGCCGGTTCCGTTATATCCGGCACCGCGGGCAGCTGCGCTTCGACCATATCAATGACGGTTGTGACCGCCGCGCGCAGAGGTACAGTCACCTCAGCCGGCAGGGACAGGGCTTCGAGCGCCGTCCCAATCTCCACCAGCCGGTCCCGCAGCGCCGGGCCATCCAGATCGCCAAGCTCTTCAATCAGCGCCTCCAGCGCTTCAAGCTGTTCCGGCGGCAGCGTCTCGCCCTGCTCGGCGATCAGCGTTTCCACGGCGCGGGCAACCTGCTCAACCGCGGCCGCCGTTTCAACCCGCACAGACAGGCTGTCCATAATCTCCACCAGTGCCGGCATAATCTCGGCCAGGGCGAACTGTGCCGCCGTCTGTTTGATCGTATCCAGCGTAAAAGCGGCAAAAGACGCGGGCACCAGCCGGTTTTGCAGACCGGTTTCCAGCAGCCCGGCCAACCGGTCCAGCGACTCCACCAGCGCCTTGCGCACCCCTTCCGGCGCATCAGGCATAGCGGCAATTTCCGTCAGGCGTTTGAGCGTCACGATCTCCGCCATCAATTCCTGCATGTGCGCCAGCGCTTCAGGTGACAGGTCGCCCCCGTCTTCCATGACCTCCTTCACCGCTGCGACAAGCGCCGGCGCCGCGTTAATATCCGCGCCCAGCGCCTGCAGCAGCGCGAGATCAAGACGCTGGTCGACCGGCATCGCGTCATCAGCCTGTACCGTGCCCAGCGCAAACAGGAAATGCAGCGTGATACCGAGCGCATGATAGCCGGCCATATCCTGCTGCTGGACGCCGGAGCCGTCCATGGTGAAGTGCCGTTCCTTGATCTGGCCGTATTTCTGGTTAAATTCGCGAACCTTGGCGCCCTGGTCGTTGGTTTCGGTCAAAACCTCGACATAAAAATCGTTGCCCTCGATGCCCGGCGCATCGGTGGCCGGTTCGGCCAGCCAGTCCAGCCGCGCCGACACACCGGTACAATGCGTATGCCGGCAATAAGAGACCAGCCGCCCCCGGATCAGGTAGTTCAGCACCATGTCGCGCTGCCGCGCATAGGCTTCCGGCAGGCCGGAGGACAGGGTCTGCACCATCTCCTGCGCAACGTCCAGCACCGTGCCCTGGGTCAGGATATGGGGCCGGTAGCCGGTTTCCTTGAATTTACGGATCACATGGTCAAGGGCGGCCTGTGTGGCCTGATCCGGGCCGTCATCCGGCAGCGCGGTCATAGCCATCTCATCGCCGGCACCCGTCATATACGCCTCAATCGCCGCCCGCTCTTCTGCGCTCAGCACAGGGGATTCCGCTCCCGCTGCGCCGTCAGGCACCGCCGGGCCATCGCCGAAATACCCATGCATGTTTTCCGCACCACTCATAACGATTCAGGCTTACGTGAAACAGGACTCAATCAGGCACAGCGTCACACATACTGATATGAAATAAATGCATCAGCCCGTCCAAGCCGCGTGCATCTTAATCCCATAAAATCAGCTTTTCAAGCACGATTGCAAGTGAGAGTTATTTTCATTTTCAATCGGCCGGTATGGTCCAAAAAATCCGTAACTTTTACAGAAAGACATAACCGCACAGATTTTGCCCGGACACAACGATTCAAAGGCACGCTCAGTACACTCTGCCGCGCCAATACCTGCCGTCTTAAGCGCTTGCGGAACTTTGGCCTTTCCTCCTGACATAACAGCATATAACCTGCTACTGTTTAATTTACAGGGCCGTATTATCCGGCCCTGTCTGTATAAAGCTTTTATTGAATGAACCGCGCAGAAAAAATTGCTGTTATTGGGCTTGGATATGTCGGCCTTCCCGTCGCCGTTGCTTTCGGCAGGGCGTTTAAGAATGTTATTGGCTTTGATATCAGCCCTGCGCGGCTGGCCGCCCTGGAAAATGGCCGGGATGATACGGGCGAAGTGAGCACAGAAGAGCTGGCGGCAGCCAATATCACCTTTTCAGGCGATAAAGAGGCGCTCAAAGAGTGCAATATCTATGTCGTCTGTGTGCCGACGCCGATTGACGAAAATCGCCAGCCTGATTTGCGCCCTATTATCGGCGCATCGGAAATAGTCGGCGCGACTCTGGGCGAGGGTGATTTAGTGATCTACGAGTCCACTGTTTACCCCGGCCTGACGGAGGATATATGCGGCCCCGTCCTTGCTCGAAGCTCAGGCCTGTCTTGCGGCACTGACTTTAAATTAGGTTACTCACCGGAACGTATCAATCCGGGTGATAAGGTTCACAGGCTCGAAACAATTACAAAAGTTGTCTCCGGTCAGGATACTGAAACATTGGAACGCGTTGCCGCCCTTTATCAGACAATTATCGAGGCCGGCATTCACAAGGCACCATCGATCCGCGTCGCCGAAGCGGCCAAAGTCATCGAGAATACGCAGCGCGACCTCAATATTGCTCTCATGAATGAACTGGCCGTCATATTTGAAAAGCTGGACGTGCGCACGGCCGATGTCCTGGCCGCAGCCGGAACAAAATGGAATTTCCTGCCTTTCACGCCGGGTCTGGTCGGCGGCCATTGCATTGGTGTCGATCCTTACTATCTGACGACCTGCGCGGAAAAAATCGGCTACAGCCCGCAGGTTATTCTGTCCGGCCGCCGCATTAACGACGGTATGGGCGCATTCGTCGCACAGAAAACGGTGAAATTACTGGTTCAGGGCAACCACAGGCTCAGGGACGCCAAAGTCGGCATTCTGGGCTTAACGTTCAAAGAGAATGTCACAGATATGCGCAATAGCCGGGTTCCCGATATTATTGCGGAACTGGAACAATTTGGCATCTCCCCGCTTGTCCACGATGCCATGGCGGATCCCGAACAATCACAGACCGAATATGATATTACACTGTGTGGCTGGCAGGAAATGGAGGAACTAGACGCATTAATCCTCGCGGTCCCGCATAGGGATTACCTGGATCAGGGCATTGAAACACTGGCAAAAATGGTTAAGACCACAGGTGTTTTTATTGATTTAAAATCCGTGTATTCTGCTGATCTTTTGCCACAGCATACTTATTGGAGCTTATGATCATACGATGACTAAAATACTTGTGACAGGCGCCGCCGGATTTATAGGGTATCATCTCTGCGCACAGCTATGTCAGCGCGGCGATAGCGTGCTGGGACTGGATAGTATCAACGATTACTACGATGTCAGTCTGAAAGAGGCACGGCTGGCACGGCTGCAAGAGTACGAAAATTTCTCATTCATCAAGGCTAACCTGGCGGACCGCGATGCCATGGAGCAGGCCTTCGCTGATTTCAAGCCGCAGCGCGTCGTTAATCTTGCCGCACAGGCAGGCGTCCGTTATTCGATCGATAACCCCCACGCCTATGTTGAAAGCAACCTGATCGGTTTTATCAATATCCTTGAAAATTGCCGTCATCATAACGTTGAACATTTGGTCTTCGCCTCCTCCAGTTCCGTTTACGGCGCGAACACAAAACTGCCCTTTTCCGTTCAGGATACAGTCGATCACCCTGTCAGCCTCTATGCCGCCAGCAAAAAATCCAATGAACTGATGGCGCACAGCTATGCGCATCTTTATAATTTGCCCTGTACAGGCTTGCGCTTCTTCACCGTTTACGGCCCCTGGGGACGACCGGATATGGCGATGTATAAATTTACGGATGCGATCTTCGCCGGCCGGCCGATTGATATCTACAATAACGGCGATATGCAGCGCGACTTCACCTATATTGACGACATTATCGAAGGCGTCATGCGTGTCACTGATCTAACGCCTTCGGGCAACCCTGCATGGGATAGCGATAACCCCGACCCGGCAACCAGCAAAGCGCCCTATGTGCTCTATAATATAGGCAATAACAGCCCGGAAAACCTGCTGGACATGATCGGCATACTCGAAGACGAAATCGGCATTAAGGCCCGGAAAAACATGATGCCGATGCAGGCCGGCGATGTTCATGCGACCTATGCCAATGTAGACGCTCTGGTACAGGATACGGGTTTCAAACCCGGCACGCCGCTGCGTACCGGTATTCGCAATTTTGTGCAGTGGTTTCGCGAATATCATGGCAATCTGGATAATACGACCGGCGATGTCTCGCGTTCGGCGTTGAAATAAAGGCGCCTGCAATGTTCTCAGTGCCCAGAAAGATCAATGACCTTCTCAACCGCAAGGAACGCGCACAGGCGTTTTTCCTGATGGGCATGATGATTACCATGTCCTTCGCGGAGGTACTGGGAATCGCCTCTATCCTGCCATTCATGTCAGTCTTATCAAACCCCGGGACAGTCACAACCAACCCGTGGCTCCGCCAGGGTTATGAGTTCTTTGGCTTCGAAAGCACGAACCGCTATCTCTTTTTCCTCGGCCTGATTGTGCTCGCCATGCTGGTCCTGAGCAATGGCATCAAGGCCCTCACGCAATGGCAGATATACCGTTTCAGCCATATGCGCGGCTATTCCCTTTCCCGCAGGCTTTTCGGCCATTATCTGAACCAGCCGTACAGCTTTTTTCTGACGCGCAATTCCGGCGACCTGTCCAAGAATATACTGGCCGAAATACAGATACTGACCGCCAATGTTATTCTTCCTTTCATGGAAATGATTGCCAGGGTTTTAATATGCCTGTTCATCCTGGTGCTGCTTTTTATCACAGACCCGCTTCTGGCTTTTATCACAATCCTGACGCTGGGCGGCGCGTTTGTCATCGTATACGCCATTTTTCACCGGCGCTTTTTCACACTGGGGCAGGACCGTTATAATGCGCAAAGCCAACGCTACAAGCTCGTAAACGAGGGCCTTCAGGGCATCAAGAATATTAAACTCACAGGGCATGAAGAGACCTATCAGGCCCTGTACGACAAACCGTGCCTGACATTTGCGAAAACACAGGCAGACAACAATATTATACGCGAGTTGCCGCGCTATGTTCTGGAGATCATTGCATTCGGCGGCATACTCGTCATCGTCCTGTACCTGCTTATTGTTATGAAGAGCCTGGAAAAGGCCATGCCGCTGATCGCGCTTTATGCCTTTGCCGGTTATCGTCTGATGCCGAATTTGCAGGCGATCTATACGTCGATCACAAAAATGCGCTTCCATGCCCCGGTTCTTGACTCTCTATGGCAGGAAATGCGAGATCATAAGGTCACCGCGCCACCCGCGGGCCACAGTGATGAAAACATTGCGCCGCTGCCGTTTCAGGACAGCATCAAAATAGACTCGCTGAGTTTCCGCTATGAAACAGCGCAGGAAAATATTCTAAGCGACATTGATATAGAGATGAAAGCCAATACAACGATCGGTATTATCGGCAAAACGGGATCCGGTAAAACGACCCTTGTTGATTTACTGCTGGGGCTGCTGACAACACAGGACGGACAAATCCTGATAGACGGTACGGCGCTCACGACACAAAATATACGCGCCTGGCAAAAGAACCTCGCCTATGTTTCGCAGCATATTTACCTGTCCGACGATACGCTACGCCGCAATATCGCTTTCGGCCTGTCAAATGATGATATTGATGATGACATGGTACGAAAAGCCGCTGAAATGGCCGCTCTTTCAGACTTTATCGAGCGGGACCTGCCGCAGGGCTATGATACCGTCATCGGCGAAAACGGCGTCCGTCTGTCCGGCGGACAGCGGCAACGGGTCGGGCTGGCACGCGCCTTTTATCTCAACCGTCCCGTTATTGTGCTGGATGAGGCGACAAGCGCGCTCGACACCGAAACCGAGGATAATGTCATGGACGCCATAAACGCGCAGGCCCACAACAAAACGATTATCATGATCGCACACCGCCTCAGCACAATCAGCCAGTGCGACCAGGTTATTACGCTGGACAAAGGGCGCATTGATAAGACTGAAACCAAGCGTCATAAGTGAAAACGATGTTGACGATTTATTATATCCCTAAAATACAGGCTCTGGATAAGGCGCTCGCCCTGCATATCATTCTGGCGGCAGAGTTCCCGGCTATCAAATCCCACTTTATCTTTAATATCGATCAAAAGAACCGGGCGGAGAGCTGCCGCCCGCTGCTGGAGCTGATTGCCGATGAGAATATACCGGCCACAGTCACCGATTCATCATTCCTGAAAGACGAGATTATTGATGTCTGGAAAACCAGGGATATTGATTATTCAGTCGTGCAGCATCAGGAAAACGCCGGCACTATAGATTTGCCGGACATAGACGCAATGCTGGCGCAACATGCGCAACAAACCCTGTTCATTTTACCCAAAACAGAAGATTTCGACGGCCTGAATAATATCTTAATGCGTCATTTCTCGGCACAGAAAATCCCGGTACTGGCCTATTTCAAATCAGTACATGATGCGGGTTACGGGCTGACTGCACATGACGACCAGAATCATTTACGCACCTGTTTTCTGGCATGTAAACAAGCCATCAAAAAACGAATACCCTCTTTCATGAAACGGCAAGATAGCTTTGATGACGGCTATGTCGATGCCTTCCTTTGCTTCAATGAAGCGCAAAAAACAACCTTGCAGAACCGGGGATACAATAAAAAGCAGCTATATGTTATCGGGTACCCTCTGCTTTATAAACGCTGGCTTCACTACATAAAAAAGCAGGCCGGGCGCCAGAACGCCGAGACAAAAGATAAAATCATTGTTGTATTCACACGCGGCCAAACGCCCGGCCGGCCAGCAGAACAGAACATTATCAGCGATGACTACCTGCAGGAGCTTCTGAGCGATATTTTGAATGTGTGTGACGACAGCTTTGAAAGTGCGACGATTTACATCAAGCCGCACCCCATACAGGACATAGATACGATCAAAAAATTCGTAGCCGATAACCAAAGCCGCAGCCCTTCTATCGTTATAACACACGATCCCCCTGCTCTTTTATCGGCGCGCGCCCATTACGTGATCGCAACATACTCATCAACAGTGATCGACTCGCTGGCATATGGCGTTCCCACGATCGAATATTTTCAGGAGAATGCTTTTTTCCGGGCGAAACATCCCGCAGGATCGCCGTTTCCTGAACTGGGGGCGCTAAAAGCCCGCACAAAAGAGGAACTCGCCACTCATCTTCACGCGCTTGAAAACGGCTATCGCCCCGACAATATTTTACAAAAAAAGCTTGTTCATCAAGAGGATATATATATATTCAAGAAGCTTCTGAACGGATAGTAAACGCCTTTCAATGAAAGAGACCCTTCATGCTAAGTTCACTGAAATTAAAAGTTAAAAGCTTACAGGCAAAGAGTTTTGCGGAGAAATCAGATTACGATTTGTTTGAACGCCCGGCCTATGCCTATTGCATTCTCAAAGCGGCTGAGCTGGGAAAAAGGCTAAATCTGGAGAGCGTGAGCGTAGCAGAATTCGGCGTCGCCGGCGGTAACGGCCTGCTGGCCTTGCAGGATTATGCTGCGCAAGTCTCCGGGGAAATCGGCATTAACATTAAAGTGATCGGCTTTGACACCGGGTCCGGCATGCCAAAGGCAGAGGATCCGCGTGATCTCGAATATCTGTGGTTTGAAAACGATTTTGATATGGATGTCTCGGCCCTTAAAGAGCGCCTGTCCGCTGAAACGGAGCTTATACTCGGTGACGTATCGGAGACGATTCAAAACGCCGCCGGCATTTTCAAGACCCACCCCCTGGGGGCCGCTTTGTTTGATGTCGATTATTATTCCTCGACAATGAGCGCGCTCAAAGTCTTCGCGCTCGAACCGCATT
This sequence comes from uncultured Micavibrio sp., assembly GCA_964445195.1. Taxonomy (GTDB): domain Bacteria; phylum Pseudomonadota; class Alphaproteobacteria; order Micavibrionales; family Micavibrionaceae; genus UM-FILTER-47-13. The sequence goes on from CAYUKA010000021.1 coordinate 28,812, forward strand.
GCTATTTACCGCGGGTCCTTTGCTTTTTTGATAACGTCATCGGCAGGGCCGAGTTTCCCATTAACGAGCATGTTGCCGAGCTGGCGGCCATACGGGACTTCAACGAAATGCACAAAACGCAAAAGATTGGCAAGATCAACTACTTCCATCACAAACGGATGATTCCGGCCAGCTGGAATGACAAAATGTACGTGTTCCAGGATTTCCAGCACCCTCTTTACAAAACCCCCGTACGTGAGAGACGAAGCGAGAAAACGAGCTTAAGGTCTTTGTAGAGAAAGTTGGTTATATGTCTAGTCCGCCCCCCCTCATCTCCGTCATTGTCCGTTCCAAAAACGAGGAACAATGGATCGCGGCCTGCATTTCTCAAATCATGCGACAAACGATCAAGGATGTTGAAATTCTTCTGGTTGATAACGGCAGCACAGATAAAACAATTGAACGCGCGAAAGCTGTATGCCCGGACTTAAAGCTGCTGGAAATTGACGCGTTCCTGCCCGGCAAAGCCATTAATGACGGCATTCGCGCCTCCTCCGGCGAATACCTCGTCTGTATTTCGTCACACTGCGTCCCGCAACATGATACATGGCTGGAAACGCTGCATGAGAATTTCAAGGATAATGAAAAGCTTGCGGGGGTGTATGGCCGGCAAATCCCTATGCAGTTCACCAGCCCGGGAGATACCCGTGACCTGCTGGTGACGTTTGGCCTGGACAAGCATGTACAGCATAAAGACCCGTTCTTTCATAATGCCAACAGCATGTTTCCGCGCAAGGTCTGGGAAGAATTCCCGTTTGATGAGCAGGCAACAAATATTGAAGACCGGCTTTGGGCGAAGGAGGTCCTCGCCGCCGGTTATCACATCATTTATGAACCCGAAGCGCCTGTGTATCATCATCACGGCATTCATCATGGCGGCAATATCAAGCGCGCCCGCAATATTGTGAAAATCATGGAACCGGATATAGAGGTTTCACATCAGCATGAAGACAATCCGTTTTACCCTGAGAAGATGGCGATTACGGCGATCCTGACCTTGCGGGAAGACGAGAATTTTTCGCCCGCCATCCTCGATAGCCTGATCCGCAAAACCATTGGCGACATTCAGGAAAGCGCGTTTATCAAACGTGTTATCGTCTCTACAGACTCGCCGCGGCTGCAAAAACTTGTCAGTGAGATGGGTGCCGAGGCTCCGTTTCTTCGCCCTGACAATCTTGCAACACATGATATACGCGTTATTTCCGTTCTGCAGCACGCCCTGGAATGGATGGAAGACCGTAATGAATACGCAGACTATATCGTGCTGGCTGAAATCACTCATCCGTTCCGTCCCGCCGGCTTTTTTGACAAATGCATTGAAGCGGCGCTGGAAAGGGGACTGGATACGGCGCTTGCGGGTATACCGGAATACCGCCCCTGTTGGTGGCTGGACGATGAAGAGTACAAGCGGATCGATGACCATTTCGAAAAGCGTGATAGCCGCGAACCGGTACAGATCGGCTTGCCGGCACTGTGCTGTGTGACATTGCCTTCTATTATTCGCGCGGGACAACGGATCGGCAAAAAGATCGGGATTATTGATATCGAAGACAGTCTTGCCGGAATCCATATCCGCAGCGATGAAGACTATATACGCCTCAAGAAACTTGCAATACCGAACGGGCAAGAGAGTGCATGACCAGTCTCCCGATAGAAAGACGCTTCTTATTCTTCCTCCGGGCGTATAATGATGTCGACAATATAGCCCCGGCGATTTACTTCCTGTTAGAGGAAGAGCAAAACGCGGAAGCTCATATCGTTTTTTACAGCTTTGATTACGATTACAAAGACAACCCTAATCTTAAATATCTGCAGGAAACATTTGGCCCGCGCATCCGTATTGAGTGGCTGGGTGAAAAAGCGGGCCTGAATTATGACTGGCTGTATAATTTTGGCGTGTTATCACGCCTGTATTTGCTGATGAATAAACTCCATCCAAAGCACAGGATCAGCCACCTGGCAGCGCCGACAGAAAAATTTGATTCTGATAAGCGGCAAAAGATCATCGATAGCATTCTGGCAGACGGCCCTTTCCCTGCACTGGTTATATTTGATCAGAACCGGGCCCATGCCGTCAGCGGCCTTACGCAGGCTTTACGGAACGGCGGCGTCCGGAAAATTGTGTCCCTGCCCGTCAGCCCCTTCATCAATATCAACATTCTGCGCGCAGCCGATTTCACAACGCTTGACCCGGCGCATTACAAACTCAAACATGATTACAGCCACCTTGATGAGGTCGTTCAATGCGATGGTTTTTATGCGGAATCGCTGGAACGTTTTTATCAGAGTTTTGAACGTCCCTCTCCGCTAAACGGAAAAGTTCAGGTCTTAGGCAGCTTGCGGTTCTGCCCGGAATGGATAGAGATACGGCGAAAGATCATCACCCCGGTCAGGGTTGAGACGGCGCGGCGCAAAACCAACATGGTCTTTATGCTATCGAACCCGGCAACAAATACAAACTGGTCTGAAATCAAGACCACTGTCAAACTGCTCGGCGAGTTCCCTGATATCGCCGTTATCGTCAAACCGCACACACGCAGCAGGAATATTGATCTTGGGCCATTGCCGGACAATGTCACCGTCAATTTCTCAGCGGAGTCCTCTGACCTTATTGATTGGGCGGATGTCGTTATGTTCTGGGGCACCAGCATGGCACTGGAAGCATATATGAAGGATAAATGCTGCATTTGCCTGAACCATGTCCACGCCAATGTAAATAATTACGCGCAGCATAATGCCGGCTGGGTTATGAACGCGCGCGATGATTTGATGGCCGCGCTGATCGCTTTGCAAGCCGACCCCGCCGCCAAACCCTATGATACAAGCAATATTGACAGGATGCTGGACAATATCGTTCTGGGCGGCGACAAAAAAACCACAGTACCGCAAAAATACATTCGCTATTTTCAGGAGAACAGCCAATGATCCGTTATAGTGACCACGCAAACGATCGTCTCATCTGGATTAGCCAGACAGCCAATGAAGATTTCTGGGATGCGCAGTGGGAGCAGGAGAACGATATTGAGCTCAAAGCCCGCCACGCACAGGGCATGGTCAGGGTGACGAAAAAACATCTGGCGCCACCATCAGCGCATCGCATTATCGAGGGCGGCTGCGGCAACGGCGGCATCGTCCTGGCGCTACAACGGGCCGGCTATGATGTTCTTGGTATTGACTACGCCGAGAAAACCGTCGCACACCTGAATAAAACACAGCCTTCGCTGTCGATTGAAAAAGGTGACGTTCGCAATTTATCAAATATTGCCGATGCCAGCTTTGACGGCTACTGGTCGCTGGGTGTCATCGAGCATTTCTGGGACGGCTATACGCCAATACTGCAAGAAGCGCAGCGCGTTCTGAAACCGGGCGGCTATCTCTTTCTTACATTTCCCTGGTATTCCCCGATCAGGCGGCTAAAAGCGGCATTACACATCATTAAAAATTTTCATAAAAACAGCGCCCATGGCCTCGCAGAAACCGAACCGGAACAGTTCTACCAGTTTTGCCTGAACCAAAAGACCGTTGCCGCTGATTTACAGCGGCTCGGCTTTACTGTAACCGAGCACTACGCCCGCTCCGGGCTTTATGGGCTGGACGTGGAATGGCCCTGGACGAACCGCATCCGGAAGATTATTGCCGGCATTTTAAAAGGGCGCAGGCCGCGCAACGATCAAACCGGCAACGAGGACTACCAGGCCCCTCAGCCAGAACCGGTATTGTCACACAAAGAACGCCTGGGAGAGGCCCTGGATAAAGTTCTCGCGCCGCTCTTCGGTCACGGCTATATTATAGTTGCCCGCAAAAATCAGGATTAACATATGCAAACCTACCGTATCGGATTTGATGTTCTGGAGCCTTTTTGTGTCTCGCTTTTTGAAGCGGCAGGACTGGCACCGGACCGGGCGCAAACGACAGCGCATGCCATCTGTACAGCATCGCTGCAAGGCACAGACTCGCACGGTATCCGCCTGGTTCCGCACTATCTGAAATGCCTTGGTACGGGACGGATTGTTCCGGACGCCGCGTTTGTCTTTACCCGGACAGGCGCCGCAACCGCAACACTGGACGCACAACATGGCATGGCGCACGCCGCCATTGCGCACGCTATGGACAACGCCATTACCATGGCCCAACAGAACGGTGCGGGCTTTGTATCTATTGCCAACTCCAATCATTGTGGCGCGATGGCGCCCTTTGCGCTGCGTGCCTGCGAACATGACATGATCGGATTCGCGTTCACGAACGCGACAGCCAAGCTACAGACATTCAGTGCAAAGAAGCCTTTTTTTGGCATCAACCCGCTTTGCATGGCCGCGCCGATGGCCGACGAAACACCGTTCTGTTTCGACGCCGCACCGACCGTTATGTCGAACAACAAGGTCAAGATGATGGCTGCCGCAAATCAGGAACTGCCCGCGCAAGTCGCTGCGGATGCCGACGGGACCATGACCCTTGACCCCAACCTTGCCAAAATGCTGATTCCGCTGGGTGCCGATCTGGCAGGATATAAAGGCTTCGGCTGGGCCATGATGATTGATATCCTGTGCTCCCTTCTCTCCGGCATGCCCAACGGCCGCGATGTGACATCTATGTATGAAAGCGATGGCGGCAAGCTGGATGACAAACGGTATCTTGGACAATTTGTCGGCGCATTGCGCATCGACAGCTTTATCGACAGCGCAACATTCAAACGCCGTCTGCAAGATACGGCCAATGCGATTCGCAAACAGGCGCAGGCAGACCAGGCCGTGAATGACGTCATGGTTCCCGGCGACCCTGAGAAAAAGACGGCGGCACGGCGTCTGAAAACGGGGATCCCCGTGCCTGATGACCTATTACAGCAACTCAATGACTATGCCACGGCGCATGGCCTGAATAGTCTGGAACCCAAGGAGGCCGCATGAGTAAGACAGTTTTGGCAATCACCCCGGCAAGAGGGGGTTCGCAAGGTGTTCCGCGCAAAAATATAAAGCCATTGGCAGGAAAACCCCTAATCCAGCATACGATTGAAGCGGCACAAAACTGTCCGCTGATTACACGCTATATTGTGAACAGCGAAGATACTGAAATCCGCGCTCTTGCCGAAAAGCTCGGCGTAGAAACGCAGGACCGGCCTGAAGATTTTTATCACGATAACACTTTTCAGGAAGTTGACCGCCTTCTGCAATGGTGCACACAGGATCTGGAAAGCAAAGGCGCAAAGATTGACATTGTGGTCTTGCTGTATGCCACAGCACCGCTGCGCCATACATCCCACATTACGGACTGTATCGACCTTGTCCTGAACCAGGGCTATGATTCCGCCCTGACGCTGAAAGAAGACCGCTCTTATATCTGGGAAAAAATCAAAGATGATAACACAGTCAAACCTGTCAATTATGACCCGGCAAAGCGCGGCCCTAACCAGCTTGAAGGCTGGAACCAATGGATGGAAAATAAGGCCGTTTACGTGATGACCCGTGACTTGTTGATGGACACAGGCTGCCGCCTTGGCGGCAAAATTGGCGCCGTAGAGATGACAAAATTACAATCGATTGATATCGACACGCCGGATGATTTTGCAATCGCCGAACAGATTATGATGATGCGCGACCAGGGCAAACTCAAGGCAGCATAAAGTCATGACCTCTCAATCCCCTTATCGCACAGCGATTGTCGGCCTGGGTCATATTGCGCAGGTCCATATTGCTGCGCTGTCAGAACACCCGGCTTTTTCTCTGATCGCCCTGTGTGACAAGAACCCGCAGGCGGCTGTCGGCCTTGCCGATGATACAGTCTCTTTCTATGAGGATGCTGCATCACTTCTGGCGCAAGAACAGCCCGACATCACAATTATCGCCACCTCAAACGATACGCATTATCCGCTTGCCTGTACGGCGCTGCAGGCCGGCTGCCATATCATGGTTGAAAAACCTGTCGTACAATCCCTGGACGAAATCGCGGCGCTGTCAGTCATGGCACAGGACCAGGGGAAAATCTTTTACAGTGCCTTTCACGCTGCACGCGCAAAAGAGGTTCTGTGGTTCAGGCAATATCTTGCAGACCACCCCCTCGGCACGTTAACGGCTTTTGAGTGCCGTTTTTACGATCCTTACATTCGGAACGGAACGCTGCAGCCCGGCGCTCTCAGTCTGCAAAACTGCTGGATGGATAGCGGGGTGAACGCCTTGAGCGTGCTGGCACAATTCATTGACCTGCAGGCCCTTGCCTTTGATAAGATCGAAGCGGAGCGTGCGCCTGCCCTGCCCTGCCGCATATCCCAGGCCCGCGCTTTCTTTGCCGGAGAAAACGCCCGGGGCTGGATTGACACCAACTGGTCTTTGAAACGGAATTACAAGGAAACAAAGCTCACCTTTAGTGACACAGAGGATGCCGTATTACTCAACCACTCAGCACAAACTGTCAGCCTGATTGATAAAACCGGGCACGAGACCGTCCTGATTGATTTTTCGAATGACGGCGAACGTCTTATCAATCACTATCGTGGCGTTTTTGGTGATTTTGAAAGCTTTCTCAATGCGCGCCGTCACAACACCGAAACCAGCCAAACGATTCACGCCCTCTTATTTGCGGCCAATGCTGCAATATAAGCGCCTAATAAGTTACAAGGACACGCGCCCAGAAAATGCGGTAAAGCCAAAAAAGAGCCGGTATCTTTTGGGCGACCGTATAAAGCCTGCGTCCCCGATCACTGGTGCTTTGCGCCAGAAACGCTTTTTCCGCATAATCAATATTTTCAAAATGCCGTCCGAAGGCTGATCGTATCTGTTCACTATTCAGGTAATTGGTGCGCTGACGCAAATACGTTTCGTAATGCCGCGCACTCTCCCTGATCGCCATGCCGTCTTTCAGCCTGCCGATCCGCAGGCTATACCAGAATGCCAGCCAGTGGCGGCTTTTAATAACCGAGGCAAAAGGCACAAGAACATGGGATTCAATCGGCTTCAATTTGGATGGAAACAAGTGCAGGCACAGACCGCCCGGCTTTAAAACACGCCGTAATTCTGAGATTGTTTCATCCATATTTTGCACATGTTCAAAAACCTGATTACTGACGATGAAATCAAAACTGTTATCATCAAAAGGGAGACGATAGTTATTAGAATCGATCAGACGAATGCGCTCTTCCTGCGCCAGCGCCTCTACATGCTCACCATCCTTAAAGGCCAGATCGCAGCCCCATGCATCAATACCGCGCTGTTGTAAATCACGAACGACAGTGCCGTTACCACAGCCGAAATCAAGCATCGCCTGGCCGGGTAACACGGCATGCCCAAGCTGATCAAAGATATTCAAGGCACACTCATCTATTTTTTGAGGCATTGCGTGTCTCCTCCAGAACCGTTTCAAAAACCTGTAAATAGGTTTTCGCAACTTTATCTTTATCATATTTTTGCAGCGCGTTTTCAATGGCCTGTCCACGAATCGGGCTTTCGAGCATATCGGCCATCGCCGTACTGAGAGCCCTCACATTATCGACCGGAACCAGCCCGCCCAGGGCCCCATCTTCCAGTATCTCCCGCGAAGCGCCGGCACAGTCCGTCGATATGACAGGGCAACCACACGCCATAGCCTGCAAGAGAACGTTGGGCATCCCTTCAAAATGTGAACTCAGCACAAAGAGCCTGGCGCGCGCCATATAACGGTAAGGGTTCGTATCAAAGCCCGGCAGATGAAAAGACGCCTCCGCCCCCGCGGCGCGCACTTGTTCTGACAGCCTGTCCCGTTCCGGGCCGGCGCCGAGAATAAGCAGATCAACGTCGCACTCCTTGCGCAGGGTAAGCCATGCGTCAACAAGGTTGGTAAATCCTTTCAGGGGAATCAAACGGCCCGCCGCCATGATAAAAGGACGCTGTGCGGGAAACGAAGGCGGCAGGTCCGCCCTGCTTTGCGTCCTGATCCAATCCCTGTCCAGCGGGTTCGGTATAATCCGGCACTTGCCCGCAATACCGGAAACCACCAGATCAAGGTCGTCCTGCATGGCTGCTGAAGACACAATGATCCTGTCGGCATATTTGTAAAAGCGCAAAGACAACCATATGCCAAGGCGTTTTATCCGTCCTCCCTGCCCGGCTTTCAGCTGGTTCGACGGTGTGCTGGTTTCACGAATAACAACAGGACTCTTCAGCCGCGCCAGCCGCGCGGCAAGAACGGCCGCCGCGTTGAACACATAACCTGTCGTAAAAATTATATCCGGCTTGTCACGGCGTATGATTCCGACAAAGTTCCAGAGACCGGCCAGTTTTTGCAATGGCCCCAGGCCGCGGCACTTATTTTCAAGGACATGCACACGGACACTGCCGTAAAGCTCGGCGGTGTAATCATCTGTGGAGTGATGAACATATATATCCACTTCATGGCCCTGCCGCACAAATTCGGCGGCCAGTGTTGCCATGACGCGTTCCGCACCACCCACGCCCAGCATATGTACCCAGATCGCGATTTTCATGACTTTACGCGATCCTGATCCATCGCTTGTCCGTCTAAAGATTGGCCAGCCTTTTCGACCGTGCAGACAACGCTGCCGCCATATTTAAAAAGCGCCGTTAAGGCCGGCCGAAATATATGAAAACAAGCGGGCATGCGAAACTGGTGCCGCCGCAAAACCTTCCGGCATAACCTGCCATAAAAATAATCAGCCGTTAAATCCAGCCCGTGCCGTAATTGCCGGGCCTTCAAAAAGCCGCCAAGCTCACGCAGAGTCAGGTAATTCGTGCGCTGTAAAAGGTAGTCCGCCCTGCTATCAAGGAATGTATTATAATCAACGTCCGGCTTTTTAAGCTTGTGTGTACTGAAATCCCCCATGCCTAAACGATTAGATATGTCAATACGCCGGCGCGCCGTATACCAGTCTTTCGCATGATGCGCCCTGAACGCTTTGACATGGCACTCGATCAGCATGTGCTTACTGGGGAAGCAATGCAAGCCCTTGCCGTCCTGCTTCATAACCCGGTCATGTTCCGCAAAAAAACCGGTGTGGTCCCATACATGTTCAATCACCTGGTTTGAAACAATAATATCAAAAAACTCATCCTCATAAGGCCAATTATCACCACTGGAAATGATCTTGATACGATTGCCCCAATCAAGATCGGGCATCATCTCACCCAGCGTTTCAAGATTTTTTTTGTAGGTTTCCTGATCGCGGTAAGCATGTTCAACGACATCAAAGCCGTAAACATCGACATCCTGCTCCGCAGCGGCAAAAAGCCTGTATAAAAAGGCAATGAAAAACCCTTTGCCGCAGCCAATATCCAAAATACGCAGCCGCCTGTCCCGCTTTTGGGCAGCAAGATTTAAAACCTGCCGGCCTATAAAAGCATAGGTATATATCCCTTCAGGGAAAATGTCCCGGGCCATCTTATAGACGATGGGGTCGCCCTGCTTTTCCGGGTTTTCAGTCATGGGAATGCTCGTTTCAATAAAGCGGCCATAATGCCTGTTTTCCAAGGCTTAAAGGTAGCGAAGGAGCGGTTTGAGCCCCCGACAGATGGATTATGATTTGGCCTGAGCTGCTATGCAAGCTGTTTGATTCTGTTTGAAACCGCAGCCTCTGAGGCCTGGCGATATTGGGCTTCAAGCTCCGGCCTTGCAAGCATCCCTGCAAACTTTTTCAGACTCGTTCACCGCGGCGGTCAGTTTACTTAATGTTAACGCACTAATTGTAGAATTATGGGGCATGGCACCAGCGAGGTAAATAGCGGAAAATGTTGATAGATTTTGGACAAAAGGGCCGCGAAATAATCGGACAATTGTTGACAGAAAGGTTGAATGCGACGCCGGATACTTGTGCGGCCTTAATCGACAGTATGCAGCGCACGGGAAAAGTACATTTTTTTGGCGGCGGTTCGCTCATGTCCAACCATGGGGAATTTAGAGTTACCAACGCCTTTAGGGCAGCGCTGCCGGGTTGGCGGAGACGTATGGTGTCATACGATACTTTTTACCGCGGTACACCTGACAAACCGGGAATGACGGTGAGCCTGACCCCGGCCGGCGAGAACGACCGGGCCAACGGATACGTTATGGAAGTTGCTTTAACAGATGGCAACCCCGTCAAGGAGTGTGTGCACGCCCTTGACCTGCCCCGCATAGTGGTACCAGATCCAGAGTGAGTCACTGGTTTGGTTTC
>CAYUKA010000022.1:0-35950 GCA_964445195.1 uncultured Micavibrio sp.
GGAAGGCCACGGCGCCGCCGAGATCGACGGTAAAGCCGCCCTTGACGCGGCCGAAGATCACGCCTTTGACGCGCTCGCCTTTCTCATACTGTTTCTCGAGATCGGTCCAGACTTCCTCGCGCCGCGCTTTTTCGCGCGACAGAACGGTCTCGCCGTTGCGGTTTTCCATCCGCTCGACATAAACCTCGACCTGGTCGCCGATCTTGATTTCCGGCTCTTCGCCGGGCAGGGAAAATTCCCGTAAAGAGACGCGGCCTTCGGATTTGAGGCCGACATCAATAACTGCGAAATCGTCGTTCAGGCCGACGATCGTACCCATAATCACTGACCCTTCGAAAGAGTCCTTATCCTGCAGCGTTTCATTCAGCAGGGCTGCAAATTCCTGCGAGTCGTTTCTGTCTGTTAAGTTAGCGGCTACATGTGCCATAGTCATAGTTCCTTTCAGTCTCATGCCTTTTTATCAAAGCACGGTTTTTAAGACAGGGAACGCGCCCCGGTAACGGGTGTCTGACGCGCTGTATCTTTTATTGTTTCAGCGGGGTTTAAAGGCCGAGCCGGTCTGCGACCAGCTTGCGGACCGCTGCAAACACCGCGTCGCTGTCCATTTCGCTTGTATCAAGCTGTACAGCATCATCAGCCGCTTTCATCGGGGCGGTGGCCCGCCCGGCGTCGCGGCTGTCACGGTTCTGCATATCCGCCAAAACGGCGTCATATGTAACGGAAATGCCCTTGGATTGCAACTCTTTATGTCGTCTTTGCGCGCGAATCCCGATCTCGGCGTCGATATAGAGCTTTAAATCGGCCTGCGGACAGATCACCGTGCCGATATCGCGCCCGTCCAGCACCGCGCCTTTCGCGCCACCGGGCGGCCTCGCAGCAAAGTCTTTTTGATAGTGCAGCAGCGCCGCGCGTACGCCGGGCACCGGGCCGACCAGCGAGGCGGCCTGCCCTACCTCATCGCTGCCCAGGGCCTCGTCTTGCAGGGCGGCGGGGTCAAGACGGCCGGCCAGAGTCTGCGCCATTGCGGTGGCGGCATCGGCATCGGCGGGGTCCTGGCCGGCGGTCAGCAGGCTGTAGCCGACATAGCGGTACAGCCTGCCGGTATCGAGATAGGCGAAACCAAGATCGGCGGCCAGCCGGCGGGCCAGCGTGCCCTTGCCGCTGGCGGCGGTGCCGTCGATGGCGATGATGGGGGCGATGACGGGTGTGTGATTATTCATGCCTTAGGCTCAGGACTCATTAATTAATTTCGTAATGTTCTGCCGAACAGGAACGGCAAAGATACAATGAAAACAAGCGAAAGCATAGCTGTAGCTACGGTGAGCTTGTTTGAAGCCGTGGATTTACCGTTCTTGTTCGGCCTTGTATTATGCCCGAAGTGGCATAACAGGCCCGAAGCCGTAAAACGGCGTAGGCCGAACATCCACGCGGCCCTGCGGATCGTTTCGGATGTCACGGGCCGCGTGGGCATGACGTTTTACGCCGTTTTACGGCTTCGAAACAGTGTAAAGGCGCGGCAAATTTTTGCATCCGGACTTTCAAACCGCTTGCCATTAGCGATGGCTAGTCACTGCGCAGTTTTCAAGCCCGTCTATCAAAAATTTGACACGCGCAGAATTTACGAAATTAATGAGTCCTGAGCCTAGGATGGCTGACCGGATCGCGGCTGTAAATAGTAGACGTTGCCTTCGCGCTCATGTGGCGGCCGCGGCGTTGTCGGCGCAGGCGGTTCCGGCTCTTCAGCGGTGATCACGGTGACCGGCGGTTTTTGGGCCAGTTGGCGCGATAAGGCAAAAGCCTTGTCTAAAGACGGGGCGCCGCCGACACCGGCTTCGTTCAGCAGGCTGTCCAGCACCATCTGCACGCCATAGCCGTGCGTCGCCGATAACGCTTCCAGCCGGGTGACGAAATCCATCCGCGCGGGCTCCGGCAGATGGGCGGCGCTGTTTGCGATATTGCGGTAATAGTAGTAATCGCGGTTATCTATGCCGATTTGCGCGGTCATGAAGGTCAGCAGGCCGCTATAGAGCGGATGATCGGGATTCATCTCTGTTTTCACCGCCGCCGCGAGTTCCAGCGCGCCCGGCCGGTTGAACACGGCCAGATTGTCAAACAGCGCCATGGTTTTAGCACAGGCAGTGCTTGTCTGCTCATCGCCCGGCGCCATCAGGCTTTCCGCTTCCGAGCCTTGAGCCACCCAGCGCCGGGCAATCAGTATCTGGTCGGCGGTCCGGGACGGGTCGGTCCGCATGCCGTCTTCAATGGTGCGGCGCAAGGTTGGCGCATCCATCTCCGCCATCTCTTGCCATTGCGGTGTCAATGCCGTTTGTGCCTGTGTCATGTTCGGACCTGCCTCGTTATCAAAGATCGACAGAGTATATACAGATCTTACAGTTATGTCAAATAAAATATGAGGCCCTGATAGTGTTTCGGGCGCAATACTGCTTTTAAGTTTGACATAATAAAAACATGGCCTATAAAAACAAGTCTTTAATGATTGATTGTTTGCGCCAGTGAACAAGGCGGGCGGAAAACGATGCAGCGGCGGCAGTTTAAAAGACAACAACATTTGCGCCATCACGGTGCCGCCGATGGCGATGACAGGTTTGTTATCCCAGATTATATGCTGCGACAATGTTGCTTGCGTCCATGTATTTTTGCCGGGCTTCTCTTCTGACGGTGCTTTCAGGCTGGTCCGACACCATGCTGAAGAGATTTTTAAGGGCCAGTATTTGTCTTTGGGCTCGTTGCTCTACTTTTTCTTTGATGTATGATATATCAAATCTGCTAAGTGCGGACGCCACAAATTTTTCGCGCAGGCTCACGGTCTCTTTGCTGGGCGGCAAAACAAACGGCCACTCTTCTTCAGTCTTGTGGAATTTTGCGCTCCATTGTTCAAGGTCAAACGGGTAATATGCTCTACCAGCCTTTATTGCTAACTCTTCCATTATGCGCGGCGGTATGCTATCCGGACTTTCAAGCGCTTTGATTGCGGTTTCCAGGCAGGCGGTATATATAACGTCTTTTAGCCGCAGGCTTTTTTGATCGCATGCAAACCTTCTGGTCCGGTCCGGGTCATCTTTAAGATCTTGTATCTCTATTTCTTCAATCAACGTTTTCAGTTTGAATACCGCATCTTTGGCGTCGATCCCGATTATTTTTTCATTATATCCTGCCAGAGATCAAGACTGTCCCGGCCCAGATATGCTTCCCTGAAACAGTCTTCCAGCATGTCTGTAATCTGCATCAGAGCGCTGGTCTTCCGCCATTTGCCACCAATACCGTTCCATTCGTCCGGATTTCCCCAATAGGGCAGCAGGTTAAGAGTGCGGTCTATGAGCCGTTCTATATTTTCTCTGATCTCAGCGGTGGATCCGTTGCCTTTTATGGTCTCAAGGAAACCTTCGCGCCAATATTTCAAGCATTCAATGCCGTGGCGCTTTAGCGCATCATCTTTAATTTTGTCGTAATGCGTCCAGACGCATTTTGCCAGAATGGCTTTTGCGGCATTTACATTATGGGGTCCTTTTCTTTCATCATAAGCATTGACCATCTTTTCCGCGATTAGTCGGGCGGCAGTTTCCGGGTTGTCCTGATACTCTGTGAGTAGATCGTCTAGCAACTTTTCGGCCAGGGCGTATGATATTTTTTCCGCATAATACAAGCTACTGTGACTATGGCTGCCTGTATGAGTATTCATCCATAATGCGTGAAACGTGAAATCTATTGCAGCGTCAATACCATTTTGAGCATGACGCTTATATTCATCCATATAAGAATTTTGTACAGAATGATAATTATACTGATTAATAATCCTTCCCAGTTTACGGCCATAGCGCTCGCCAGGTGATTCCGAGTAAGGATTTTGTTTACGGCCATTATCGGCTTTGGTATCGGCCTTCAGGGCGGCAATGCCTTTATTTAAAAGGGATATTGATTTTTGCGCTTTTCTTTCGTCCCAGTAAGCATGGGTCATGAATCTGAGTAGCTGGAGCATGAGATCTCTCCTGATTTTTGTAAATTAATTTCCTGCTTTTGACATATCTATGTTAGCTGGTCAAGCGAAACCCTATGTCAACTTTTTAAGAACGCTCTTTATAAAGGGTAATATTTTACGGTGGTTTGATATTGGCACCTATATCGTTCATTACCTTAATAAAATTAGGAAAGCTGGTTTCGATCGGGCGCGAATCATCAATCATGACCGGGTCATCGGCGGCGCAGCCGAGCACCAGGAAACTCATCGCGATCCGGTGATCGAGCGCGGTATCGATCTGTGCGCCGCCCTGCGGCGGTTTGCCGGTGCCGTGAATGGCCAGGCTGTCTTCGCCCTCTTCCAGAGCGACGCCGCAGGCGGCCAGACCCTGCGCCATTTGCGCCAGCCGGTCGCTTTCCTTGACCCGCAATTCACCCAGCCCGGTCATCGTCGTCGTGCCCTCGGCGCAGGACGCGGCGACGGCGAGAACCGGGAATTCGTCGATCATGCTCGGCACCCGCGCCGGCGGTACGGCGATGCCCTGCAGCGGCCCGTTATGCTTGACGATAAGATCGGCGACCGGTTCACCGGCTTCGGTGCGCTCGTGGGTCAGGTTGATCGCCGCCCCCATCTCGCGCAATGTCGTGAACAGCCCGGCCCGCCGCTCGTTGATGCCGATCCGCAGCAGCCTGATGTCCGAGCCTTCAGTGATCAGGGCAGCGACGACCGCAAAGGCGGCAGAGCTGGGATCGGCCGGGATATCGACGGCGCAGCCGCGCAGGCGCTGGCCGCCTTCAATACTGACCGCATATGTCCCGTCATCCCGGCGTTCGGTCATCACATCCGCGCCGAAATGACGCAGCATCGTTTCGCTATGGTCACGGGTCGGCAGGTCTTCAATCACCGTGGTCACGCCGTCAGCGTTCAGCCCGGCCAGCAGCAGCGCCGACTTAACCTGTGCCGAGGCGACCGGGGTATGGTAAGTGATCGCGCCGGGCTGCTCTACGCCGCTCATCGTCAGGGGCAGGCGGCCGCCGCTGCGGGCCAGGAACTGTGCGCCCATCTCGGCAAGCGGGGTCATGACCCGCTTCATCGGCCGCTTTTGCAGCGAGGCATCGCCGCTGAAGGTCGCGCTTACCGGGAACCCGGCGATGAGGCCCATCAGCAGGCGGGTGCTGGTGCCGCTATTGCCCATATCGAGCACCGTATCAGGCTCGGTCAGACCTGTGCCCCCGGTGCCGTGTACGCGCCACAGCCCGTCGGTGCCGGCACTGACTTTTGCGCCAAGGCGGCGCGCCGCATCGGCGGTATTGAGCACATCATCGCCGTCGAGCAGGCCGCTGATAATGGTTTCCCCGCGCGCCAGCAGGCCGAGCATCAAAGCCCGGTGCGACATGGATTTATCGCCCGGAATGCGGGCTGTGCCGGTAAGCGGTCCTGATTTGGCGGATGTGAGCGGCTGCATCAAAGTCATAGGACTTTCATAACGCGATGTCTGCCAATCAGCAATAGTTCAGTGTAATGTTGGCTTGGAGGGGCCGTTTTTTTGACCTGCCGGCGTTGTCGTTCCAGGATCGCCGGCTCGCTCCTCCAGCGCCTGTTTGGATTTTGCTGCGCGCGCAAGCAGCGGTGCCACCGCACGATCCCGTGTTTTCTTCACGGCGCCATTCACAAGGCTGATATCGGGCAGCACCTCCGGGTTGGCCAGGCGTTCCGGGATATTTTCATTGAGGACGTCTATAACGTTTTTCAACCCGGATACGGCTTTCCTGCGCAATGCATCTGAGAGTTCGAATTCGCCCTGTTCCAGTTTTTTGTGCAGCATGATGATTTCAGCTTCAGTCATTCTGAAGCCTTCAGATGTTGTGGCTCTGTCTCCATAAGGACTTTGTTTCGTGGCATTGATATCGACAATGGCCCATACTGTGCCTCTATCGATATTGTAATATCCCATCGTTATATACGCTGTCCGTGCTCCGCGTGAAATCTTGCTCTGCCATGATAATCAAGCCCTTTTTAAATGAGTATGGGGCAGATTACTGAAGTTTATTTATTATGTCAATAAAATTAATTATCGAAACTTGAAAGATTGCCGTCATAGGCGGCGGCAAAGGCGCTGAATTCCTCGGCCGGGATCGGGCGTGAATAGCGGAATCCTTGTACCTCATCGCATTCTTCAGTGCGCAGGAAGGCTTCGTGCTCCCTGGTTTCGACCCCTTCGGCGATGACTTTGAGGTTCAGCGAGTGGCCCAGCCGGACGATGGTACGGGCGATGGCGGCGTCATCAGGATTATTGAGCGCATTGCGAATGAAGGACTGGTCGATTTTCAGCCGGTCGATCGGGAATTGCCGCAGGTAGCTGAGTGATGAATAGCCGGTGCCGAAATCATCAATCGCCAGTTCGATTCCCAGCCCGTGCAGGTTTTGCAGCGTCTGGATTGCGAAATTCACATCTTCCATGAACACGCTTTCCGTCACTTCCAGTTCCAAGCTCTGCGGCGCCAGGCCGGTTTCGCGCAAAATCCTGTCAGTCAGGGCGACAATATCGCTTTTGTAGAATTGCGCCCCGGACACATTGACGGCGATGCGCATATTATAGCCTTGTTTTTGCCACCCGGCTGCGGTTTCGCAGGCGGTGCGCAGCACCCATTCGCCGATCGGGACAATCAGGCCGGACTGCTCGGCAATCGGGATGAAATCGGCCGGCGAGATAAAGTGGCCGCCTTCCTTGCTGTTATCCGGTTTCCACCAGCGCAGCAGCGCCTCGCCGCCGATAATGGCGCCGCTATTGAGGTCGAATTGCGGCTGGTAGTGCAGTTGTAACTGGTCTTGCTCCATCGCATCGCGCAGGTCGCGCAGCATCTGGAATCGCTGCTGGACGGCGCGGTCGAAGTCTTCCGAATATTCCTTGACTGTATCACGCCCCTCTTCCTTGGCGCGGTTGAGCGCGATATCGGCGTTTTTGAGCACCTGGTCCGGATCGGTGCCGTCATCCGGGAATGTCGAAACGCCGACTGAGCAACGGATCTGAAACGTCTCGCTAAAGACCTTGAACGGCTCCGAGCGGATAACGGAGATGACTTTTTCGGCAATGGCGCGTGCTTCGCCGGGTTCGTTGTCTATCTCCATGGTGATGGCAAATTCGTCGGCATCGACCCGGGCGACAGTTGCCGATTCCGGCATCGCCGCGCGCAGGCGCTTTGCGATCCCGCGCAGAATGGTATCACCGATATTGTGCCCCATCGAATCGTTAATGTCTTTAAAATGATCAAGATCAATCGCAATAACGGCAAAACGGCCCGGTGCATCGCTATCCTCCTGCCCCTGCGCCTGTTCCTTGAGCGTCTGCAAAAACAGGATCCGGTTCGGCAGGCCGGTCAGCGTGTCGTAATAGGCCAGCTTGTGGATCTGGTCCTCGGCGGCGCTTTTGATGCGGCGGATATTATCGGCGTTCTGCCTGATCAGCGAGGAGGCAAGCTCAATGGCGCCGCCGATTTCATCAGCCGGATCGAACGGTGAACCAGGAATATTCGGGTTCTCCGGGTCGGCCGCCGCCCGGATCAGATTGTCGCGCATGAACAGGATCGGCTCCAGCAGCCAGTGGCCGAGCGCGATCATCAAAACCGTGGTCACAAAGGCCGACATGAGCAGCATAATCAGGATTGTCCGCTCGATATACAGATGGACATAACCTTCAACGTGGCGGGAGTCGAGCTTGCCGATCACGTAATAGGGCGCGCCGCCGAGCATCTTCGGCGTCATCATCACGTCATAGAAACTGCCGTCTGTGCTGTAATAATTGTCGGGAAAGCTGATAATGCCCGTGACCGGGTCACGCCGGATCTTGATCACCGCCGGCTGGCCGTAGCTGCGGATCAGCTGGCCGTCGACACTGGCGTACACGCTCAGACCTTGTACGCGCGTCAGGGTCGTCAGCTCTTCAATCTGCTCGGCGTTAAAGGGTGACACGCCCATCCCGGCCATGCTTTTTTCAATCAGCGGCACGATCGCCGAACGGCCTTCCTCTGCCAGCTGGGTCAGCTGGTCGTTGCGGACATCGGTAATGGTCAGGCTCATAATCACGACCTGGACGGTCAGGATGGTCAGGAAGACCGCCAGCGTGATCCGCCAGCTAAGCCGGCTTTTCCAGATCTGGGTCGGTGAGCTTTTCAGGCGCGTGCCGATACCGCCAAGTTTTTTCTTGCCGGCAGCGCCCGTTTTTTTGCTGCTTGCAGACCAGGTCATAGATCCCCGCCTCTGTAGTAAAGACATGCCAATCTGTCTTGTTTACCCCTTCGTTTCAGGCCTTTTGTATGCTGTCTTATATATCAGGATTTGTTAAGACTTTTTGTCTGACCCGATGCCTTTCCCCACATTCCGTTCCTTACATTAGGATACCCTAAAATGTATTAAAAACCTATGAGCATTTTACATAGTGAGGAAGGGTAGGCTTCATATAACCTTTTGATTTTCATTATCTTTTAAAATAACGCGCAAATTTTGATTAAGTTCTAGACAAGTTTTTTAATTATTTTTCACAAAAATGAATTATCCGGACTCTTTTATGCGCCATTTGACAAATTGAGAAGCTTTTTCCGGCGGTCTTTAACCTTTGCCGCTGCCTTAGGCGGCGATCTGCCAGGGGATAGTCACGGCCGCGTCCGGGTCATTGCTGCTCATGCCCAGCGGTAGCGGGACGACATCGCCGGCGCCGGTGATCCGCTTTGACACGGTCTGTGCCGCGCGGCTTAAAGTGAAGCTTTCATCCGGCACCGGCAGGCCGTAAAAGGCCGGACCGTTAAGGCATAAAAAGCGTTTAAATATATCCTGTCCCTCTAATTCATCAAGAGAACATCCCGCCAGTTCAAAGGCTTCGGCATAAAGCTGCGGCGCGATCGCGCCGGTATAGCAGCCGGCGGCGCAGCCGCAGGGTGTGGCTTTCTCGGTATGGGGCGCGCTATCGGTGCCGGCGAAGAACCTGGTATTGTCCGGGGCGGTGGCGGCAGCCCGCAGGGCGGCCCGGTCGTCTTCGAACTTGACCAGCGGCAGGCAGTATAAATGGTATTTCAGGCCGCGGACCAGGTGCCCGACCGTGTAGATCAGGTGCTGCGGCGTGATTGTCGCGGCGACATTATCGGCCCGGGTCACAAAGTCCACGGCTTTGGCGGTCGTGACATGCTCGGCGACGATTTTGAGGGCCGGGTGACGGTCAACAGCGCGCGGCATCTGTTCTGCGTAAAACACGTCCTCGGCATTGCTGTGACGGGCGAAGTAATCCTCATCGCTGATATCGTGCTCCTCGCCATGGACACACAGTACGACCCCGTTGGCTTCCAGCGCTTTCAGGACGTCACC
Organism: uncultured Micavibrio sp.; assembly: GCA_964445195.1. GTDB lineage: Bacteria > Pseudomonadota > Alphaproteobacteria > Micavibrionales > Micavibrionaceae > UM-FILTER-47-13. The sequence goes on from CAYUKA010000022.1 coordinate 9,332, forward strand.
GGCCAGCAGGTCGGTAAACGGGCAGCCGAATTCGGCGCCGGTCGTGCCGTGCGGCGGGTAATATTTGCAGGCGCGCAGCAGGCCGCTTTCCGCGCCTTTATCGATCATTGCCGGGGTCGTATTGCGGGTCAGGTAAAGCGGCACGATGACATCGCTGAACCGGTCCGCCCCGGCGTCTTTCAGCATTGCCAGATAGCCTTCAATACTCCAGTCATCGCCGGGATCGCTTTCATGCACTTTGGCGACCGGCGGTTTGGTGTTCGGCATCGCCAGGATGCCGGTGCAGCCCATCGCCAGGTGATCTTCGATCAGGGCCGGCATGATCTCACCCTGCCGGAAATGAGCATGCAGATCGTACCAGAGAGGCAGTGAAAAACGGGTCATGTACGGGCCATCCTGTGGGAAAAACGGTTTATATGCTATGATGTAGCCGAAATAGCGTTCATTTAAAAGGACTTAATCAGCACCATATTAATAATTACGTAAAATTTTACGCTATAAAATAAGGAAAACAAGACCGGGAAAGGGGCCGGGGTTCGGGTATGAAGATTGTTGAAGACAGTCCGGAGCACCATTTTTTGACCTTCATCGACAAGCTGAGGCCGGATTCGGCGGGGTGGCTGGGCTTTCGCTTTGCCTTATCCGAAACGCTCGATCATGCCGATATCATCAGCCAGCCCGGACAGATCAGGGGCAAGCTGCATAAGGTCGCCAAACAAAGCAGCGAGGTCAGCGCCCGCCTGGCCGGGAAGCTGAAGGACAGCCAGAGTGCGACTCTTTACCGTTTTGCCGACGGCGATGTTGTTTTATTGTTGCGGCCCGGCAGCGAGGCGATGCGCAAAACCGCGCTGGCGGTGTTTGAAGAGATGTGCGGCGGACTGGGCAAGGCGCTGTGTACCAAGACCAACATGGCCCAGGATTTATATGCTTATCAGAAGCTGGCCGATGAGCGCTTCCTGGCCGTAAAACGCGTGGAAGCCTATAACGCGCTGGCCGATGCCAACCGGGTCCAGAGCATCCCGCTGCGCCGCCAGCGCCGCGAGGATGCGGTGGTGCTGATTGTCGAGGATGACCGTTTCACGGCCTCTTATGCCGCCAACATCCTGAACAGGGATTACGATATCGTGACGGCCAAGACCGGCGAGGAGGCGGTGGCGCTCTATATTGAATATGCGCCGGATGTGGTGCTGCTGGATATTCACCTGCCCGGCCTTGACGGGCTTGATACCTTGCGTGCCCTGCGCAAGGCCGATCCGGAGGCCTGTGTGTTTATGCTCAGCGTCGATACGGTCAAGCAGAATATCGTTATGGCTCATGAAGAAGGCGCGATGGCCTTCCTGAAAAAACCGTTCGGCAAGGACCGGCTGCTGGCGGCGGTCGCCAAATCACCGTTCGTCAAGGCGCTGGCCGACAAGAAACGGCAGGGCTGATCACTTCACGATTATGATTGTTCGTCTACAGGGCGCAGTAATTTGTGGCCGTGTCTGCGCTTGGCTTCGAGATAGCGCTTGTTGGCCGGCTTTTCATAGACGCCGGTCGGGATCACCGTTTCAATCGCGATGCCGGCTTCGCGCAGGCCCGTAACTTTATCCGGGTTATTGGTGACCAGCCGGATCGTGCCGACCCCGAGCGCCGTCAGCATTGCCGCGGCAATACCGAAATCGCGCAGGTCATCGCCGAAGCCGATATGGGCGTTGGCGGCAAATGTATCCAGCCCGTGCTCATGCTGGGCCTTGTAGGCGTCAAGCTTGTTATACAGGCCGATGCCGCGCCCTTCCTGGCGCAGGTAAATCAGGATGCCGCCCTGTGCGCCCATTGTCCGCAGCGCTTCGTGCAGCTGGTTGCCGCAATCGCAATGGGCCGAACCGAACACATCGCCGGTCAGGCATTCCGAATGCAGCCGCACCAGCGGCGGCACGCCTTCGGTACCGGCCGGGGCGGGGAAGATCAGCGCGACATGCTCGGCGTGATCGGATAAATGATCGAAGCTGACGATTTCGGCGACAGTGCCGTCATCGAGGGTCAGCGGCGTGCGCACCCGTATCGTGACGGTGTGGTTTGTGACGGTCTGATCGCCGGATTGTCTGGTTACCGCGCTCATGCCGCCTGCTCCCGCGTTTCACAGGCCGGGTCAAGCAGGGTCAGGACCCGGTTCTGCAGCGCCGGATCAGTCTTAAACGCACCGCTGAACCGTGTTGTGATCACCCGGCTGCTATGCCGGGCCGTATCGCCCTGCAGGCTCATACAGCCATGCGCAAGCTGTGCAATCACCGCCACGCCTTTGGGCGCGAAGGCTTCGTCCATCAGGCCGACAATATCCTCGCACAGCGCTTCCTGTGTCGTCAGGCGGCGGGCGCAATCCGCGGCGAGCCGGGCGATCGTGCCGATCCCGGCCACGGCCGCGCCGGGAATATAGGCGATATGGATATGGCCCTGCGCCGGCAGCATATGGTGCTCGCAAAAGCTGCTGACCCGGATATCGCGGACCATGATCATGTCATCATAGCGTAGCCCTTGGGCGACGCTGTCTTTATAAGACGCGGCGCTGCTGTTATAGCCGGTGAAAAACCGCGCGTAAAAATCAAGCACCGTGTCCGGCGTGGCGCGCAGGCCCGCGCGGTCCGGGTCATCACCGGCCCAGCGGATCAGTGTCCGCACGGCCTCCCGCGCTTCATCGCGCGCCGGTTTCTGAATGGTTTTGCTTTTCGCCATGATTTTGTATTGTATGCTGTAACGGTGAAAAAGGCAAGGATACGATGCGATTATGACAGACCTGATGATCCATAACAGCCTGAGCGGCGTAAAAGAAAAATTCACGCCGCTGGACCCGGCGCATGTCCGGGTCTATGCCTGCGGGCCGACGGTTTATAATTACGCCCATATCGGCAACGCCCGGATGGCGGTGGTCTTCGACCAGCTGGCGCGGCTGCTGCGTGTGCTCTATCCCAAAGTCACCTATGTCTCGAACATCACCGATATCGAGGACAAGATCATCGCCGCCGCCCGCGAAAGCGGTCAGGCGATTGAGACGATCACCAAAAAATATACCAGTATTTATAACGAGGATATGGCGGCGCTGGGTGTCCAGCCGCCGGATGTCCAGCCGCTGGCGACCGGCCATGTCGGGGAGATGATCGCGCTGATCGAAACGCTGATCGCGCGGGGCATGGCCTATGAAAAAGACGGACATGTGCTGTTCAACGTCCCGGCCTATGCAGCCTATGGCCGCCTGTCCGGCCGCGCGCGCGACGAGCAGATTGCCGGTGCGCGGGTCGAGGTCGCGCCGTACAAGAAAGATCCGGCGGATTTCGTGCTCTGGAAACCGAGCAGCGGCGACCAGCCGGGCTGGGACAGCCCCTGGGGCCATGGCCGGCCGGGCTGGCATATTGAATGCTCGGCGATGGCCGAAAAACATCTCGGCCTGCCGTTCGATATCCATGGCGGCGGCGCCGATTTGAAATTCCCGCACCATGAAAACGAGATCGCCCAGTCCTGCGGTGCGCACGATCTGCCGCCGGAAGGGTTCGCGCAAACATGGATGCATAACGGCTTTGTGACGGTCGAGGGCGAGAAAATGTCCAAATCGCTTGGCAATATCGTGCTGGTCCATGACCTGATCGATGAGTATCCGGGCGAGGTGCTGCGCCTGACCCTGCTCTCGGCCCATTACCGCCAGCCGCTCGATTGGGCGCACAGCACGATCCGCCAGAGCCGGCAGGTGCTGGATAACTGGTACCGGGCCTTGCTGCCGTTCAGGGATGGGCTGGATGATGTGCCGCCGCCGCAGGCGTTTATCGCGGCGCTGGCCGATGACCTGAACACGCCCAAAGCGATCGCGGCGCTGGGTGAGCTGCGTTACCAGGTTGTTCACGCCCCCCGCCATGAAGAGGCGCGGCGTTATGCGGCGCAGTTGCGCGCCGCCGGGGCGTTGATGGGCGTGCTGCATGCCGATCCGGAAGCCTGGTTTGGTTACGGCCAGAAAGGCGATGCGGCGATTGATGCGCTGCTGGCTGAGCGCGAGGCGGCGCGCCGGGACCGGAATTTTGCCCGCGCCGATGAAATCCGCGATGAACTGCTGGGGCAGGGTATCGTGATTGAAGACACGCCCGACGGCCCGCAATGGCGGCGGGCCGGATAGAACTCGCAAAATCTTTTCAAAACCGGTGAAGGGGTTTTGCCGCTCTCCCGTATAACGGTCATACGTTTTCTTTTAACGCTTTGTAAACCTGCGAGGAGACTGGACCTATGACGATCAGAATACTCAGCCTGGCCGCGGCGACAGCGGTGCTTATGAGCGGTGCGCCGCCGGTATCGGCACAAAGCGCGCCTGCCGGGCCGCGCGACAGGATTGAAGACCGCATCGACCGGCGTGAAGACGTGCGCGACCGGCGCGAGGACCGGCGTGATGCGCGCGAGGATATCCGTGATGCCAGAGAAGACATCCGTGATGAGCGGTTTGATGGCGGGCCGCGTGACCGGATTGAGGACCGTATTGATCGCTGTGAGGATGTCAGGGATCGCCGCGAAGACCGTTTTGACCGGCGTGAAGATGTCCGTGACCGCCGTGAGGACCGTCGTGAAAACCGCCGTGAGAACCGTCGCGACCGGCGCCGCTAGACAAAATCAGCGCGGCAGCAGCACCTTGTAATAAATATTCTGGGTGCCGGTGTCATAGCAGGCTTCGCGCTGGCCGGTCAGGGCGGCGTCTTCATCGCCGATCGTCTCATCATAACCGAACGTGCCGGCCGGCTGTTCAAATAGGCCGGAAAAATCCAGCGCGTCGCCGTCAAGCGGCGGCTCCGGACCGTCGGGGGGGCCGGCCCGCTCAGGGTTTTCAACGCTCAGCAACTCGTTCAGCCGCAGGCAGACATCTTCATGTATGTCCGGCAATGCCATCAACAGGTCCGCGCAGCCCGCGCCGCCGCAGGTCGTGCCGATACCCTCAATTTCATTATGACCGAGAAAGCCGTATTCCTGATCGCTGTCCGTTGCGCCGGGCGGTGGCGGCTGGTAAATCACCGCACCGCCGGCCGGGTTGAACACTTCGTTGGCCGCATCGTCGCCGGGCGTGCCGTAATCGGCGGACAGGAAGGGCGTCGCGAAGCTGATCTCGCTGATCGCCGCGCCGCGCAGCCGCAGCTGCGTGACCGTTTTGCCGACCGTATCGCCATAGGCAACGATCTCGGTGGCGATCAGGTTGACCCGTTCCCCGGTTAACTGCGTCACCGAGCCGCGCCCGCCCTGCGAAACGGCAAAGGACAGTGACGCCAGCAGCGCGATGGCGAGGAAGATATAGAAAAAGACATTACCGCTTTCCGGGGCTCTCATGCCGGAAAGTGTACCCGAAATCCGGGCGCCGATCAGGTTAAAAATGTCAGGTGAAAAATGCCGGGTTAAAAGTATCAGGCTAAGAAGGCCGCGAAGTCTTCGGCGTGGCTTTTCGGTATATGGACCGGGATCGTTTCAACACCGGCCGCGGCCAGCGTCAGGAAGACGGCTCGGCCGGAGCCGATCTCGATATTTTCCAGCAGGCCGATCCCCAGAATCGGCTTTTCCAGCGCTTCGCCGTTTTGCAGGCGTGTTTCAACCTGCAGGCGTTTGTCACGCTCGTGAACCGGCAGTTCGTCAAGCGTCCGGATCCGTCCGTCCGGCAGCATCCATTCATAGGCATACAGCGACTGCCGCCAGCTTTGCAGGACCTTGCCGGTATTGACGTTGACGCTTTCATAACGGTCCTGACGGTCTGCGGCCGCCGGGTTATCAGTGTAGGCAATGTTATTCATATCGGTCGTCGTATTCGTTTTCGCCATGGATTTGCTCATGAATTCACTCGTGGGTTTGCGATCGCCTCTTGCATCGCTGCTTATGCCATGTCATTTAAAAAGAAATTGTGTAACAATTGGTTAACAGGCAAACGACAAGACGGGATATGCGCCGATGAACACGATCAAGATGAACACGATCAAGCCGCCGGAAGTGATTATTGTCGATAATGATGTCGATTCCGTCTCCTGTGACGGCGGTAACGGCGCGCTGGGGCATCCGGTGGTGTGGTATTCATTTGCGGGCGGCGATTGTGTCGAATGCGGCTATTGCGACCGCGCCTTTGTCAAAAAGCGGGCGCGGGCACGCTACCGCCATCTTGAAAGCCGGTCGGCGTAACCGGCGGCCCGGCCGGGCTTGAAAGACGGGTTTCTTTTCCTATATGATAGAAGGTAAGCGGTGCTGCCTGATGCGGGCCGTTTGTGACATAGACTTGCTCATAACTGAAGAAGAGGAGTTGCAGACAATGAACACACGTTTGTCTTTATTTGACCACCCGTTTTTTCTCGGCTTTGACCAGTTCGAACGGGATTTTGACCGGCTTAAGAAATCGGCCGACGGTTACCCCCCTTACAATGTTGAACAAATCGGCGAAGACGGGCTGCGGATTACGCTGGCCGTGGCCGGGTTCACGATGGATGACCTCGATGTTGAGATCGAGCATAACCAGCTGACTATCCGCGGTAAACAGCGGGAGGATGAGCCGGAGCGCATCTTCCTGCATCGTGGCATTGCCGCCCGCCAGTTCCAGCGCAGTTTCGTGCTGGCCGACGGGATTGAGATCAGGGGCGCGACGCTGGATAGCGGCCTGCTGCATATCGATATGCAGCGCGTGATCCCCGAATCGGCGGCCCGCAAGGTCGAGATCAAAAACGGAGCCGGCAAGACCAACGGCCGTAAAACGGCGGCGATCGACGTCGAAGTGAGTGGCAACCGGCTTGAGAACAAGACCCAGGACCGCAAAGGGGGCCGGGATGAGTAAAGGGACAGACAACCGGAACAATAACAGCGCGGCGGCGTTCAGAGCGCTGTCGGTCAAAGACTTTACCGCGTTTGGCACCGGCCATCTCGCCTATATCACGCCGTCAAAACCGGCTTTTGCCGGGGCGCCGGCCCGGCCCGGTTACCAGCTGCGTCATGCTGATGGCAACTTGCTGGCGGTCAAGGATACGCCGGCCGAGTTGCTTGCGCTGGCGCGGCAAAACGGGCTGGATGTATTGCCGGTGCAATAAGATCCGGTGCAATAAGATACTGTGAACGGAGCGGGGGTCAGGCGGCCAGCCTGGCCTCGTCCCGGCCATAGAACAGGGCGCGGATCGCGTCTTCGGACTCGGCACTGCGCAGCCGCTGGCAAAAGGCGCTATCCCTGAGCAGGCGTGAATACCGGGCCAGCGTCTGTAAATGGTAAGGGCCTTCGGCTTGCGGTGAAAGCAGTAGCATGATGAGGTCGACCGGTTGTCCGTCAGTGGAATTATAATCGATCATGTGCGGCAGCCGCGCAAACAGCGTATAGTTCTGCGCCAGTCCTTCGGCCTCGATATGGAGCATTGCGGCACCGTCGCCGAGGCTGGAAACCGGGCTGTGCCGCTCCCAGGCCATCAGGCGGTTATAAAGTCTGCGCGGCTCCAGATTATTGTCAGAGGCTGCCGTCGTGGCAATATCCAGAAACGCCTGCTTGCGGTTATTCGCTTTCAGAGCCGGTAAAATACGGTTCAGTCCCGGCCGCTGATCATTATCATTTATGATATCGGTCATAATTTTATCTTTCAGCCAAAGTACAGCGCCCACACCATGCCATAACGCGTTATGCACGGCAACCCTGCACCTGATTGCATGCACAGGTTTTTTAAAAGGTGTCGGTTAAAATAAAGTTAAGCGCTTTTAGCGATGTCAGCCTGATCGCTTTCGGCGCTGTCCGGATCGACCCAGCCGATATTACCGTCTTCGCGGCGGTAGACCATGTTCAACCCCCGATGTTTCGCGTTGCGGAACAGCAGCGCCGGCAGGCCGGCAAGATCCATCCGCATAACGGCGTCAGAAACGCTCATCGTCTGGATGTCGGTGCTGATCTCGGCAACGATCAGCGGGTCATCGCCCGTCGGTATATCATCGGTCTCATGTGCGTCTTCGGCCTCTGGTTCGGCGGCCAGCACATAATCGCGCGCTTTAAGGATTTCGGTTTCCGGCGTTTGCTCCATACGGTCATGGTGATCGCGCAGGCGCTTTTTATAGCGGCGCAGCTGCTTGCCGACCTTTTCGGCCGCGCTGTCGAACGAACCGTAAGGGTCGCCGGCCTGGCTGTCGGCCAGCACCATGATATCCTTACCGACGCGGATCTGGATATGCACCCTGATCTGGCCGTGGCCGTGGCCTTCTTTGGCGAAGGTCACGGTCGCAAAGGTCGCGTGATTGAAATATTTGCTATTCAGGTCTTCAAGCTTTTCGGTGACATGGGTGCGCAGCGCATCGCCGACATCCATCTGCTTGCCTTGAACGGTCAGTTGCATAAGCCTTGTCCTTTCTGCTTTATCCTGTCCTGATCTATAATCCAGAAGCGTTTTAGCAGGAATCCGCCCCGCCGCACAAGGGGGTTCTGATCCGGCTTTACCGGCTTTAATTGTGCGTCGCCGGATCGTCCTGCCGGTTTTTCTTCTGCCGCCGCCGTTGTACCGATGAGGGGATATGCAGCGCCTCGCGGTATTTGGCAACGGTGCGGCGGGCGATCTCAACGCCGTCATCGCGCAGCAGGGCGACAATCCTGTCATCGGAAAGAATATCCGCCGGGTCTTCGCCGTCGACCAGCTTTTTGAGCCGCGCCTTGACGGCCTCGGCGCTGTGGCCGCCTTCGCCATCCTCGCCGCCGAGGGCGGTGCTGAAGAAATATTTCAGTTCGAAAATGCCGCGCGGCGTACCGATATATTTATTGGTGGTGACACGGCTGACCGTACTTTCATGCATATCGACTTCGGCGGCGATGTCCTTGAGCGTCAGCGGCTTTAGGAATTCGATCCCATACAGGAAAAACGCCTCCTGCTCCTCAATGATCGCGCCGGCGACCTTGAGGATTGTCCTGGCGCGCTGGTCCATGGCCCGCACCAGCCAGTTGGCGTTCTGTAACTGCTCGTCCAGATATTTACGGTCCTTTTTATTGTGCGCGGTCTGCGCGACCTCGGTATAGTATTCGTTATTGACCAGAACCTTGGGCAGTGTATCTGTGTTCAGTTCAACCCGCCAGCCGCCGCCCAGATTTTTCGGCAGCTTTTTCATCAGCACGTCAGGGATCGCTGTCTGCACAATAAGGTGATCGAAATCTGCCGCCGGTTTTGGATTGAGGGCGCGGATCTCTTCGATCATATCCTGCAGATAGGTGTCGTTCACGCCGCACAATGTGGCAAGCTTTTCAAAATCGTGGGCGGCGACCAGGTCGATATGCTGCAGCAATTTTTGCATCGGCGCATCAAGCCGTCCCTGCTCTTCAAGCTGGAGCGCGAGGCATTCGTTCAGGTCGCGCGCAAAGATACCGGTCGGGTCAAAGCCTTTGAGAAGGTGCAACAGTTTTTCCAGCCGCTCCGGCTTGCAGCCAAGCCGGTCGAGCAGATCTTGTTCGCCGTGGCGCAGGTAGCCGCCTTCATCGAGCAGGTCGATCAACTCCGCGCCGATCATCCGGTCGCGCGCATCCGAAACCGCAATATGAAGCTGGTCGAGCAGGTGGGTGCGCAGCGTTGTTTCGGCGCTCATCCGGTTTTCGAAACTGTTTTCAATATTCTCGAAATTGCGGCTGCCGCCGCTGCCGATCTCGGCCATTTTACTGCCCGGATCGAAATCGGGCGCGGCCTCCGGCGTTTCGTTACCGGTCCACGCCTCGCTAAAGCTCTCGTCAATGTCATCAGTCTCGGCTGCCGCCGGACTATCCGGTGCGCTGTTTTCCTGTTCCGATTCATCTTTTTCAAGAAGCGGATTTTGCGCCAGCTCTTCTTCGACAAATTCGCCCAGCTCGACATTATTCATCTGCAGCAATTTGATCGCCTGCTGCAATTGCGGCGTCATGACAAGATTTTGTGACTGGCGGAGATCGAGTTTCTGGGACATCTGGTTCATGCAATTATTATACCATGCGGCCGCACCGGGGGGCAGTGGAAAATCGCCCGGAAACACGGTAGTCTTCTCATCGTATGGTTTAGCCGGGTCGCCGTTTTGCATAAACTCACCCTGTTGTGGTAAAATATGCTCATAATAAAGAATAAAAAGGGTGTGATCTGATGGCGGAAGCCTTAGCACAAGCAGAGTCTCATACGATGGACGACCGGGCGGTCAGCCCGGATGTCTGGCACAGGCTCGGCATCACAACCGATGGCGTGTATCAGGGCCTGATCGGGATTTTATCGGCACCGGGCCTGCTGGTCGATGCGGCGAATAACGCACCGCGTATTCTCAATATCCTTCCCGGTGATCAGGGTTTTGGCCCGATCACCGATGACCCGTTTCTCGGCAGCAGCCAGATTCGCCGCGGCCTGACCGGGCTTTACAACGGCTATAATGACCTGACCGGGGTCGAGGTGCCGGAAACGGTCGATATGACCGATCATTTGCTGCATCTGGGCGGCCGGGTCGCCGGTAGCGCGGCCGCATCCGGCGGCGGCGCCGCGGTAATCGGCAATAGTTCGATGCTCAGCGGTGCAATGCGCGGCGCGGCCGGCAGCCTGACGAATATCCAGGATTCGCGGCTGATCGCGACGGCCGGCGGGATGGCCGCGCGGATTATCCGTCCGGTCTGGTGGGCGATGAAGAACCCGGTAACGGCTTTCAATGCGGCAACCGGGCTGGCGATTACCGGCACGGCGGCCGACCTGACCCTGAATGACGGGCGTATCAGCGGCGCTGTGGCGGGGGCGGCTGTCGACACAGCCGTTGAACGGGTTACCGGTTTTGAAGGGATTGGCGATGCGTGGGAGAGGGTCGCGCCGGAACCGCTGAAAGACGGGCTGGATGATGTCATGGATTTTCTGGCCGAAAACCCGGCATTGGCGAAATGGGGCAGCTTCGGCCTCGCCCTGATGGCCGGCAACAGTCTTCTCAGCCATCTGGTGCCGGCGATCCCGGGCCGCGGGCTTTTATCATTGGCGCTTGCCGGAGCGATTGCATGGGGCTTGTCCGAAGCGCTGGAACGCACGGTCCTGTCGCGCGAAACAGCCCCCCCGGCGCCGGCAGCGCCGGTACCGGCCATGTAAGACTCATCAAAGGCGGTTAAAGTGAAAACCCTTCGCCGAGATAAACGCGGCGGACATCTTCATGGGCGACGATCTCTTCCGGCGTGCCTTCATGCAGCACATGGCCATCATGCAGGATATAGGCACGATCGACGATATCAAGCGTGTCGCGAACATTATGATCGGTGATCAGTACGCCGATATTCTTGGTCTTCAGGAACCCGATCAGCTCCCGGATCTCGCCGACGGCAATCGGGTCGATCCCGGCCAGCGGTTCGTCGAGCAGGATATAATGCGGCCGGCTGGCCAGCGCCCGGGCGATCTCAAGCCGCCGCCGCTCGCCGCCGGACAGGGCGACTGACGGGGTACGGCGCAGATGGCCGATGGCGAATTCAGCCATCAGCTCTTCCAAAAACATATCCTGGTCTTCGCGTTTCATCGCCTGCGCCTGCAGTACGGCGCGGATATTATCCTCAACCGACAAGCCGCGGAAAATCGAGGCTTCCTGCGGCAGGTAACCGATCCCCAGCCGCGCGCGCCGGTACATCGGCAGGGTGGTGATATCCTGGCCGTCAAGCATGATATAACCGCTATCGGCGGCAATCAGGCCGGTCATGATATAAAAGCAGGTGGTTTTTCCGGCGCCGTTGGGGCCGAGCAGCGCCACCGCTTCGCCGCGCTCCAGCCCGACCGAGACATCGCGCAGCACCGGGCGTTTTTTATAGCGCCTGGATAAATGTGTGGCATGCAGGCCCTTGGGCACGCTTTTAATGCGCCGGTTCTTGAGGAGATGCTGTGTCTTGATCATACGCCTGTAGTCCGTCCCGTATTGCTTGCTGCGGCCTTGTTTATACCTGTCTGGCGTGCCGCGGTCAAAATCAATTGCTGCGGCCTTCACGATTGTCCGGCTGGCCGGCGCTGTTCGGGAAAAATACGCCGCGCACGCGGCCGCCGCCGGCCGGGTCGCCGAGCATCCGGCTGACATTGGTGGTCAGGTTGACCTCGGCCCGCTCGCCTTCCAGCACGTTCGGGCCGCGGGTAATTTTAACATCGCCGCTGATCGCCGCGATATTGGTCGCCGCGGTGTAAACGCCCCGCCGCCCGGTCAATACTTCGGTCGGGGTGACGATTCGCACATTGCCTTCAGCGCTCAGGCTGTTGAGGCGCCTTGCGCCGGTGGCGTCCTCGGTGAAGACGGCGCTGGCCGTATCGGCGACCATCCGGTCTTCGCCGCGGATCACCGTGGCATTGCCGCGCGCGGTCAGGCGACCTTCAGTCACGAAATACTCAAGACTGTCGCGGGCCGTGACCGTCTGGTCCGGCGAGGCGAGCGATAAATTATCGCCGGTCATCACGGCGGTGCCGCTATCCACATCGTAAACGGCGTTTGTGCCGATAGCGGTATTGCCCTGCGAGGTAATACGGACATTTCCGGCGGCGGTCAGCCGGTAAATCTCGAACGCGGCTGCACCGGTTTCATGATAATCGGCAGTCAGCGTATCGGCCATGATCGTGACATCACCCTGCTGCGCAACGACATTGCCGCGGGCGATATATTGCTGCGTGTTGCGGTGCCATTCCAGCGTATGATCGGCGGTGATCTCCAGCGGCTGGTCGCGGGCAGGGTTTTGCGCATGGGCATGCGCCGTTGCAAGGTACAAGGTACAAGTCACAAGAAGCAAAGCCAGAAAAGCCCGCCGGGCAAAACATGCGCCTTGCACCTTGAAACTTGTAACCCGCAACTTGTAACCCGCAACGCGCATCATTCCAGCCCCCGGATTGCGCGGTTCAGGGTCAATGTGACCGGGCCGGTGAAGATTAGCCGTTCGCTGCCGGCCTCGGCCTGCATACCGCTGGCGGTCAGCGTACCGGCCGGGCCCTGCCCGTATATATCCGCATCGGACCAGGCTTCGCGGTCCTGCAGATTGACCAGCAGCTTTTCGGTGGTCATCTCATAACCCTGGTCGTGGAACAGGCGGACCTTGCCCTGCAGTAAAAGCCGCTCGGCATTCTGGCGGTACGCGCCGCGGGAGGCCTCGGCCGCCAGCCAGGTGCCGTCGGTCAGTGTGATATCTGCCATCGGTGATTCCAGCAGGATAACGGCCGGGTCACGGGCGCTCTGCACGGCGCGTTTGGCGGTGATGGTGAAGGGCTGGTTTTTCTCGTCCATGCTTTCAAAGCGGGGATCGACCAGCTCGTTTCGCCCGACCGTTTCCGGCACCAGCGCGCCTTCGGGCAGCGGCGCCAGCGTATTTTCCAGCCGCGGCCAGGCAACGAGAAGACCGATCAGCCCGGCGGCGGCCAGCGGCAGGAACAGGCGCAGGAAACGGACTGTCAAGCTGTAGCGCTTGCCGCTGCCGCGTTTCTGTGCCGTCTGGCCAAGCTGGGTGAACCGGGTGTCGGGCGGTGCGCTCATGACCGCATTCCGCTCAGGCGATCCCGGCCTGCAGGCAATCCTGCAGCCGGATCATGCCGGTCAGCGCGCCGTTGTCGGTCACCAGCAGGCTGGTGATATAACGGCCCGGCGTTTTGGTCATGATATTCATTGCCTCACCCGCGAGGGCACCGGCATCAATTGTCAGCGGGTCCTGGCTCATAATCGCCGTGACCGGCTTTTGCAACAGGTCCGGGGCCATGTGGCGCTTCAGGTCGCCGTCAGTGATGATACCGGCTACCTGCTGCCGGTCATCAAGCACAATCACGGCGCCCATATTCTTTTCACTCAGCGTCAGGATGGCCGCATCCATCGTGGCTGCCTGGTCCACCAGCGGCAGGGCCTCATAGGGGTGCATCAGGTCGGCCACCCGCAGTAATTTCTTGCCCAGCTTGCCGCCGGGATGAAAGACCTTGAACTCTTCGGGCGTCAAACCCATCCGCTCCAGCAGCGCGATGGCGAGCGCATCACCCAGCCCCATCATCATTGTCGTCGAGGTGGTCGGCGCGAGCCCGTTCGGGCAGGCCTCGGGAACGGCCGGCAATAACAGCACAATATCGGCATGTTGCGCCAGCGTACCGTCCGCACGCCCGGTCATGGCGATCAGTGTGATTCCGAAGCGCCGCGTATAGTGGATCAGGTCGGACAGCTCGGCATTTTCCCCGGAATTGGAGAGCATCAGCACCACGTCATGCTCGGTGACCATGCCCAGGTCGCCGTGGCTGGCCTCGCCGGGGTGGACGAAATGCGCCGGCGTGCCGGTCGAGGCGAAGGTCGCGGCCAGCTTGCGTGCGACATGACCGCTTTTGCCGATACCGGCAATGATCAGCCGCCCGCGCGCCGCGCCCTGCTTCATGGCGTGGATCACGGCCACGGCTTCATGGAAACTGTTATCAAGCGCGGCGGCCAGCGCCTTCAGCGCGGCGGCTTCTTCCTCCATCACGCGGCGGCCATGTTTCAGGTCGGCGGTGATATCATGGGCCTGCGCCGGGTCGGGTTTCAGCGAAGCGACCATCATCGTGCTCCTTTACTCTTAAAAACAACCAATACCGCAGGGAATATAGGGCTAATGCGCAAAAATATCAATTTCCGGCCAGCCGGCAAGATCAAGCGCGGCGCGGGTTGGTATGAATTCAAAACAGCGCCGGGCCATTTCCATACGGCCTTCTCTGGTCAGCATGTCATCAAGAATCGCCTTGATCTTGTGCAAATACAGCACGTCGTTGGCGGCATAGATCATCTGCTCTTTTGATAATTCTGCTGCGCCCCAGTCGGAGGATTGCTGCTGCTTGCTTAAATCGACCTCAAGCAATTCGCGGCATAATTCTTTCAGGCCGTGGCGTTCGGTATAGGTACGGGCCAGCTGCGAGGCGATTTTGGTGCAGTAAAGCGGTGTGCAGTCAATACCGAAATAATGTTTTATGATCGCAACATCAAAGCGCGCAAAATGAAAGATCTTGGTAACAGCCGGGTCGCCCAGCAGAGCTTTGAGATTCGGCGCGTCATAACGGTCTTTTTCGATCCGGACCAGGTGAGCGGTGCCGTCACCGGCGGAAAGCTGGACGACACACAGCCGGTCGCGGTGATTGTTAAGCCCCATCGCTTCGGTATCGACGGCAATAATATCGCCGAAGTCGAGATCGCCGGGCAGATCGCCCTGATGCAGCGTGATAGTCATAAAGCCGCGTCCGTAAGTGTTGTTGCCGTTTTGTTTATGGTGCCCAGGAGAGGACTCGAACCTCCACTCCCATAAAGAGAACTAGCACCTGAAGCTAGCGCGTCTACCAATTCCGCCACCTGGGCCCGGTGAAACATATATTATTTGTCCGGTAGGCCATCGTATCTAGCCTACCTGCGCCGAAAAGTCAAACCGGATTGTAAAAGGACCGCCGGGTCAAAAGCTTAATTTTGAAAGAAAAAAACACGGTTTCTTGCCTTTTTGTTAACTGTCTCTTGGCACACTTATTTTATGAGTTACAATAGACGGCTGGAGGCTGTCTTACGGGGCAACCATAGTCTTTTGTTAGGATGAAAGAGTTCTCATGAAAATTCTCGTCATTGATCGCGATACGTTGTCAAGCCAGCTGATCCGCTCCAAGCTGGAAGTCAAGGGCCATGAAATTATCGACGAGCCGGTGAAGAATAACGCGCTTGAAACGCTGGAAAACGAAACGTTTGATACGATCTTTTTCGATCCGGCGCCGCTCAATAATGCGCGGCCGATCGTGCTGGGCATCCGGCGTGCGGTCAAAAACTATCCCTATATCGTGCTGATGTCGCAGGATATGGATGCCGAGGATGCGATGCGCAGCGGCGCCAATGACAGCCTGAAGAAACCGATCGACTCGACCGAACTTGAAACAGCGATCAGCAATGCGGCCGCCATGACCAGACTGATCGAGCGGATTGGCGATGAGAGTGAGGATTTTCCCAGCGCCGGCGGCGTGATCGCCAAGTCGGCTTTCAAACAGCTGTTCCTGTCGGCGATTGATCGGGCCGACCGTTATGGCGAGCGCTCTTTTATGGTCTTTATCGGCATTAAAAATTATGACGATATCCTGAATCTGGACGGCCCGCACGCTGCGGCCTATTCAACGGCCAAGCTGTCGCAATATCTGGTCCGGCTGCGTCGCCAGAGTGATATTATCGCCCAGACCGGCAAAAGCGAATATTGTCTGATGCTGCAGCGGCCGCAATATGATACCGAGCCGCTGGAGGCTGTTAACCGTTTCGCCGAGGCGCTGGGGGGGCTTGAGGATATTGCCTCGACCGATAACACGACCGTTGATGTGTACGTGACATTGATGGAGATCCCCGTCGGCACCAAACATGTGGAGCATGTCATCCGTTACGACAAAAAAGGCGTGCAAACGGCTTAACGCTGCCACCGCATGTGGCGGGCTTTTCCTGTAGCCACGGTATGCTTCCTCTGTATATAATAGATGTGTCGACAGCTTCTCGTCTCTCTGAGGGTCTTTCAGAGGATTTTCATGGTTCGTATTGTTTTCACAGCGGCACGGTTTGCCGCCATAGTCTGTGTCAGCGCCTGTGTTATAACAGCCGGCGCGGCGTTTGCTGCGACCCAGAGCAAGGGGCTGAAGCTTGATCCGATGCTGGAGCAGGCGATTGCCGGGACGGCACGTCCCGCGCCGCCGCCCGAACCATATGGTCCGTCGGTGCCGCCGCCGCGCGAAGAGGTCATCTGGAATGAGCCGCCCCCGCCGCCCCCGGTTGTGATTGCCGAAGAACCGTCGCGGCGCGCGCCGTTCCGCTGGCCGGATGAGCCGGGTTACATGATCAACGGCATGATGTTTTACCCGGCATTGATGATCAAGCAAGGTTATACCGATAATTTGTTTACCAACGATATTGGCGGCAATTCGGATATTATCACCCATGTCATGCCCAGCCTGCGGATCGATATTCCCGATATCCGGCACGATGTGACATTTGAAACAATGTACGAATTCCGCAAACATATCGATAACACCGAGGAAGACCAGCATAATTTTCATGCCAGCCTCGACGGGGCGCTGCGCGCGGTTGACGGGCTGACATTTCCGTTTGGGTTCGTCTGGAAATACCTGCATGAAGAGCGTGAGGACGACCTGACCGCGCAGCGGGCGGATGAGCCGATCCGGCGGGATGACCTCGCGATCAGGGGCGGTGTCTCGTTTAAAAAGGGCAGCTTTGGCGTCGATGTGATTGGTCACTATGAAAAGCAGCGCTTTGAGGATGACTTTTCGACCCTGAATAATGCTGACGTGATTCGCCGTGATGCCGACCGTGACTTCACGACATTCGAATTTAACACGTCTTTTGACCTTGATCCGCAGAACACGCTGATGCTGGTGGGTACGATCGGCGACCGTGATTACGAGCGCGCCAATTTCCAGGGCGGCGGCTTTAACGGTCCACGCCGTAATAGTGACATTTTTACCGGCTCCCTCGGCTGGCACTTTACCTATGATGATTTCTACGGCCATATCCGGGCCGGGGTCGAGGATTTCAATTATGATGATAGCGCGATCCAGGATATGCGCGAGATTACGGCCGATCTTGAGATCGAGCACCGCCTGACCGATCGCACCCTGATCAATTTTCAGGCGGGGCGCGGTATTTTCGAAGATGACGAGGTGTTTGAACCGATCGTGCGCAGCCATTTCGGGACTTATATCGATCACCGGGCCTGGGATAATGTCCTGCTGGCTTTTGGCACGGATTACGAGTTCCTGGAATTCACGGACAGTGCCCGCGATGATGAAACCTGGGATTTCCGGGTTCTGGCCGATTATTTCTTCAATGATTTTCTCGCCTTCGGTGCCGAATATATGTACACGGTCCGCGACAGCGAGCAGGATTTGCTCGACTTTAACCGGAATGTCTTCCTGTTACGGGCCCGCGGCCGGCTTTAAAATCCTGCTGACAAAAGAACATATATAGAACATTATAGGCGGACAAACGCCCTTATTGTATCCAGAGCAACCCATGCCCGCCATTTTGGCGGGTTTTTTATTGTGTTAACCAGGAGATGAAGCAATGACGACCCTATTACCCACCGATGTTGACGATAACCCAATCCCGGCCGTACGCTTAAAGGCCAGCGGCGCGCATACAATCGCCACCTCGGGCACCAGCGCCCGCAACAATACTGCCTTTGACGGCGATACGCGGATTATCAGCCTGTACGCGACCGAAGATGTCTATATTAAATTCGGTGATGCGGCGGTGACGGCAACGACCACTGATCATTTTTTCCCGAAGGGTGTTTATTACGATTTTGCGATCGGCGGCGACCGTACCGCCCATTATACCCATATTGCCGCCCTGCAGGTCAGCGCCGCCGGGGCTCTGTATATCTCGGAAAAGGAGTAGGCCTGAGCCTAGAATTGCGCCCGCGATTTCAGCGCCGTGGCGATGGTGCCGTCATCAAGATAGTCAAGCTCGCCGCCGACCGGCACACCATGGGCCAGCCGGGTGATTTTCACTGTGGTGACGGTCTGCAGCCGGTCGGTCAGGTAATGGGCGGTGGCCTGGCCGTCGACCGTGGCGCTGAGCGCGATAATAATCTCGTCCGGCTCTTCTGTGTGCACCCGTTCCAGCAGGGCCGGGATACGCAGATCGTCCGGGCCGATCCCGTCCAGCGCCGATAACAGCCCGCCCAGGCAGTGATAACGACCCCTGTACGCGCCTGTACGTTCAATCGCCCACAGATCGGCAACCCCGGCAATAATGCACAAGACATTGCGCGGTCGCCGCTCATCGCTGCAAATCCGGCACGGGCTGCGCAGATCGAGATTGCCGCAGCGCTCGCAGGTCACAATATCCGCTGCGGTTTTTTCCAGCGCGTGCAGCAGCGGTGTTAATGTCTTTTGCTGGTTGATGGCAAGATGCAGGGCGATCCGGCGGGCCGAGCGCGGGCCGAGGCCGGGAAGCCCGGCCAGTGCTTTCACCAGCGGTTCAAGAGGATTGTCACTCATATGCCCAGCGTAGCCGCTTCCGGGTGACGGTCGTAACTGATTTTTTCGCGCCGGGCGCCTTTATCCAGAAGCACGGGTATGGTGGCGCTGATCATGGCCGGCGGGCCGGACAGGTAAATGGTGCTGGTTGCGAGATTCTCATCGGTGCCGGCGAGTATGCCGGTAACGGACCGGCCGGTGACGGGCCGGTAGGAAAAGTCGTCATGATGCTCGTCCAGCATGACGAAATAATCATCAAGATAACGCTCGGCCGCTGTTTGCGTCCCCCAATACAGTATGAACGGCGCGGCCGGATCATGGCGTAGCGCGGCCTCGGCCATCGCCTTAATGGGCGTAATGCCAAGACCGCCGGCTACGGCCAGTACGGGTCCGGCCGTACCGGCGCTCAGAATGCTTGTACCCTGTGCCGGTGATATCTGTACGTTTGTACCTGTCTGCAGACTTTCAGTGACAAAGCGGCTGACCGGCCCGCCGCTTTTCTTGACATGGATTTCAAGGTCGCCGCTGCCCGGCGCGTTGGCTATGGAATAGGGCCGCGGCGGCAAATCGCCAAAGCGGATAAACACGTACTGCCCGGCCTGGTAGGAAAACGGCTTTGCTGGCGTCACGGTGATAACGGCGATATCCTCGGCGGCTTTTGTGATAGCGGTCACGGCGGCGCTGCTGTAAACATAACTATCCTGCAGGGCATGACCGGTCATCGTAAAGCTTCACACCAGATTAATCGTTATAGCGGACTTCGAAACGGTTGGGATTGACATAGACGAACAGGCTGTCATCAAGCGGCAGGCCGGTTTTGAGCTGGAACAGTTCAATCTCGGTAATCGCGCCGGTTGCATCTGTAATGCGCCATTTCTTGAGCGCCAGCGGTTCCTCGGTAAAGCCGAGCGTGAGGGCCCCGGCCTCCGGGTCATCGCTTTGCACCAGCGTGATTTGCAGCAGCTCGCCATGGCGGCGCACGCCGGTCACGGTGATATCGCCGCGCAGCCGCAAATCGGGCCGGAGCAGGAAATCGGCCATTGTCTGCCCGATCGGCGCATTGGTCTGTTCGCCCAGCTCGGAATCATAGAAATAGATCAGGAAGCCGTCGGCGACGATAAAATCATCGACCGGATCATCATATTCAAAGCGCAGTTTGCCGGGCCGGTTCAGGTAAAAGGTGCCGATTAGCTGGCTGCCGTTCGGGTTGGTCTGTAAAAAGCGGGCCTGCGCCGTGTTCAGGGCGTTCAGATACTGCTCGGCCCGCATCACTGACGGGGCTTGCGCTGCGCCGCCGGCGAAGGCGGGCAGGCTGATCAGGCACAGCAAAATGATCAATAAAGTTCGGTTCATGCCGTTATCAATATAGGACAAATCGGGCAAAGAAAAGGCCAAACCCTGATCTGCACCTTAACGGCTTTTAAGCCGCGCTGACATCGCTGACCAGGATTTCGCGCTTGCCGACATGATTGGCCGGGCCGACGACGCCCTGCTTTTCCATTTCCTCAACGATTCGCGCCGCGCGGTTATAGCCGATCTGCAAATGGCGCTGGATAAAGCTGGTCGAGGCTTTGCGTTCCCTGGCCACCAGCGCGACCGCCTGGTCGTACAGTTCGTCAACCGCGCTGCCGTCACCCCCGCCCTCATCCCCGAACATGGCGCTCATAATTTCACTATCGCCGAAATCGCCGCCTTCGGTGACGTCATCGATATAATGCGGCGCACCCTGCCCTTTTAAAAATGTCACAACATTTTCAACATCTTCGTCAGAGGCGAACGGTCCGTGTACGCGCTGTATGCGTCCGCCGGGCGCCATATAGAGCATATCGCCCATGCCGAGCAGCTGCTCGGCGCCGGTCTCGCCAAGAATTGTCCGCGAGTCATATACCGACGTCACCTGGAACGAGATCCGGGTCGGAAAATTGGCCTTGATCACGCCGGTAATCACATCGGTTGACGGGCGCTGCGTCGCCATAATCAGGTGAATACCCGCGGCCCGCGCCATTTGCGCCAGACGCTGGACCGCGCTTTCAACATCCTTGCCGGCGACCAGCATCAGATCGGCGAATTCATCAACAACAACAACGATATAAGGCAGTTCGTCCATATCCATCGGCTGGTCCTCGAACACCGGCTTGCCGCTGTCCGGGTCGAAACCGGTCTGGACCTTGCGCATCAGGGTCTCGCCTTTCTTGCGCGCTTCGGCCAGCCGCTCGTTATAGCCGACAATATTACGCACACCGAGCCGGGACATGGCGCGGTAGCGGTTTTCCATTTCCTGCACCACCCATTTCAGCGACACTACGGCTTTGCCCGGTTCGGTCACCACCGGCGAGAGCAAATGCGGGATATCGTCATAGACCGATAATTCCAGCATTTTCGGGTCGATCATCAGCAGCCGGCATTTTTCCGGCGGCAGGGTATAGAGCAGCGACAGCAGCATGGTATTGACAGCCACCGACTTGCCCGAGCCGGTTGTGCCGGCGATCAGCAAATGCGGCATTTTCGCCAGATCGGCAATCACCGGTTGGCCGCCGATCGTCTTGCCGAGAATCAGCGGCAGATGGGCCCTGGTTTTCTGAATATCAGCCGATTCGAGCAGTTCGCGCAGATAAACGGTCTGGCGCACGCGGTTCGGCAGCTCGATGCCGATCACGTTGCGGCCGGGAATCACGGCGCAGCGCACCGAAACCGCGGCCATCGAGCGGGCGATATCATCGGCCAGCCCGATAATGCGCGAACTTTTGATGCCCGGCGCCGGTTCCAGCTCATAAAGCGTCACGACCGGGCCGGGATGGATGCTGACAATGTCGCCGCTGACATTGAAATCGGCCAGCACGTTTTGTAGCAGCTCCGCATTATGGCGCAGCGCTTTTTCATCATGCTGGCCGGTCACGGCATCGACCGGGACGTCTTGTAAGAGCGTGACCGGCGGTAATTCCCAGTCACCGCCGTCATGGCGGCCAAGTGTCAGGCTGGCCTGCTGCGGCTGCGGAGTCTTGGGCGCCGCCTGCGGGCTGACCACGGCGATTGATCTTTCAGCCGGGGCCGGTGCGGCAGCGGCGGGCGGCTGAGCCGGCAGGGGTGCTGCGGCAGGCGGTTTTGTGCTTAGTGGCGGTGTGGCGCGTAGCTTGATGGCCAGCGCCCCGCGCAGCTTTTCGCCCAGCGGCGGGGGCTTGCGTTTGCGCGCGGGCGGGGCATAGGCCGGGTCGTTATAATGCCGGATCCAGCTGTAAAAACGGCCGAGAGTCTGGATGACAGCATGTCCGGATTCAACGCAAATGCAATACAACAATTTGATAAAAAACAATATTTCCTCGCGGCGGAGCCCGGCGGCGTAAGCCAGTGAGAAGGCCGCGACCAGCGCGGCGCCTATGGCGACGACCATGTGGGCGTTACCGGGCAACAGGCCGGCCAGTGTCCCGGCCAGTGCATCAAGCATCAGCGTGCCGCCGCTACCACCCAGATAGGGTTGCAGCAGCCAGTTACCGGCCGGCAGCCGGGCAAAGGCGATGGCCCCGGCCAGCAGCATAAGGACGGCCGCGCCGATTCGCTGCCAGAACGGCGAAAGATCGTGCCGCGCCCATAACCGCAAGCCCCATAAAACCAGGATCACCCCGGCCAGCGCTCCGGCCAGCCCGATCGTCTGCAGGAAAAAATCGCCGGCCCAGGCACCGGGCTGACCGAGCCAGTTGGCAACAGCGGCCGTGCCGTCTGCCGTACCGGCCGTGTTCCATGACGGGTCGGTATGGCTGTAAGACGCCAGCGCGGCCAGCAGCGCCAGTCCGCCGGCCAGAAGGCACAGGGCGATGCCGTCGACCAGACGGCGGGCGATGAAGGCTTGTGCGCTTTCCGGCAGCCATGACCGGCGTTTCCGGTTTTTTTTCTTAACGACTTTTGAATAGCGGCCCATGGGCGCGAGAATCCTTGAAAAGAGCAAAGAGGAGAAGCGGATGATCGTTCCGTGACTTTACAAAACTATTGTAGCGTTCCGGCCGCGTCATGACAAGCGTATGTCGTCTGCAGGCCATAGGGATGGCCTTTTGCCGCTCGTTAACATATTGTTAAGACTTTATGTGCTTAACTGAAGGTCAGAAATAAAGCCGGGTGTAACTTTCATAATAATAAGAGTAACTTAACAGGCCGCCGGCGCGGCAGGCATAATTTATGCAGGACCACTGATTTGACACGGTTACGGATTGCGAGACGATGATGGGACAGGCAGCGGAAAAAGAGCAGGGTATAGAATATTCAATCTACACGTTTGATGCCCCGAAAGGCGGCAAAAGCGCGAATAAATGGGAGCGGCGCGATACGCAGACTGAAATGGCGGCGGCAATGAAAACAGCCGAGTCTTTGTTTGCCAGTGGCAAATATCAAAAGGTCGAGGTTAAACAGAAATATTTCGACAAAAAACAGAACCGCAATATCGACATGACGCTGAAGGTCTATGAGGCCAGGAAGAAAAAAGAGATCAATATTGTCGCGATTACCCTGTTTGCGGTGCTGTGCGGCGGCCTTGCCTATGCAATCACGTATTTGCTGACCAAATAAGGCGTCTCAGCCCGCCGGCGGCGGCGCTCCGCCTTCTTCTTCATCTTCGCCCAGCACACCGTTTGGATCCTGTTCGACCAGCGTCGCAACCTGTTCGAATACACCGGCATTTTCTTCCATCTGCGCGGTCAGATTTGCGTTCTGTTCACCGATCGAGCGAAAGAACTTGGCGGCATCGCGCAGCAGGCGGGCGGCGAGTTGGGCGTGTGAAGGCATGGCAGTCTCCAAAGGTTGTCAATAAAATCAGGCCAGCCCTACCCTAAACGCGGCAAGGGGCCGAACGCAACCCCGGGACGGCGATTTATTTACGCTGATTGCTCAGGCCGCGTCAGTTTCCGCCGGTGCCGCCCGCATCTCATGAGCGTGGTAGGTGCCGAGCAGCGTGATTTCACGGCCGAAAAACGCCAGCTCTTCCAGGGCCCTTTGCAGGGCGGGGTCTTCAGGGTGACCTTCAACTTCGGCATAGAATTGCGCGACATTAAAGGCGGCGCCGATATAGCTTTCCAATTTGGTCAGGCTGACGCCGTTCGTAGCGAAGCCGCCAAGCGCCTTGTACAGGGCGGCGGGGATGTTGCGGACGCGGAACACAAGGCTGGTCAGCACCGGGCTGGCCGGGTCGAAAGGCGGAACCACATGATCGCGCGACAGGACGAGGAAGCGTGTCGTGTTATGGTCGGCATCCTGGATATCCTCGATCAGTGGCGTCAGGCCGTATATCTCGGCCGACAGCATTGAGGCGATCGCGGCGTGGGCGGGGTCGCCGCTGGTTGCCACCCTGGCCGCCGCGCCGGCGGTGTCGGCATGGACATGCGGGGTCAGCCCGAGTTTCCTGATGACGGCGCGGCATTGCGGGATCGCGTGAACGTGACTATGAACGTGTTTCAGCTCTTCCAGCGCTGCGCCTTTGATGCCGAGCAGGGCATGCCGTATCGGCTGGAAATGCTCGCCAATGATGTAAAGCCCGCCTGCGGGCAGCAGGTGGTGGACATCGGCAACCCGGCCGGCCAGTGTGTTATCGACCGGAATCATCGCCAGCGCCGCTTCGCCGGCCTGTACGGCGCGGAAGGCGTCTTCAAACGAAGCGCAGGGCAGCGTGTCCATATCCGGGCGGGCGGCCCGGCAGGCAAGGTCCGAATAAGCCCCGGCATGGCCCTGGAATGCGATTTTCTTTGTCATCAATCTGGCCTGTTTTTTGATCGTCCTGCATGTTGTCGTATATGCGCCGTCAAGTCGGTTATCGACAAGCGGCGAAAGTTGAGTATAGTAAACGGTGGTAAGGTTTTAAACTCCTAACTCTTTATATACGAAAGCGTTTTTATTCATGGGCGGCATGGAATTCAACAAGCTGATGGCGGCGGTGCTGGTGGCCGGTATCATCGCGAGTCTCTCGGGCTTTATTTCGGGCAAATTCTATCATGCGTATGAGCTGCATGAGGACGCGGTGCCGGTCGAGGGGGCGGCGGATGCGGGCGGCGCGGCGCAGAAGGAGAAGCTGCCCGAGCCGATCTTGGCGCTGATTGCCGGGGCGGATCTTGAGCGTGGTGAGAAGCTGTTCCGCGCCTGTGCCGCCTGTCACAGCCCGACCAAGGGCGGCCCGCACGGTACGGGCCCGAATCTGTGGAATGTTGCGAATCATGACATAGCCGCTAAAGACGATTTTTCCTATTCCGATGTCATGGCCGAGATGCCCGGTGAGTGGGGTTACCTGGAGCTGAACAAATTCCTGTGGAAGCCGAAATGGTATGTGCCGGGCACGAAAATGAATTATATCGGCCTGAAAAAGCCCGAAGACCGGGCGGCGATGATTGCCTGGATGCGGACCCTGACCGATAATCCGGCCCCGCTGCCGACCGAGGCGGATATTGCCGCGGAACTGGCGCTGCTGGCGCCGCCGCCGGCTGAGGAGAATCTGGAAGAGGGGGCTGAGGCTGTGACAGACGCTGCGGCAGACACGCCTGAGAACTGATCAAACTGGTCTGAACGCGGCCAGTTGCCCCGTTAAGCCTTCTGCGTCCAGCCGCCCCGCTCGTCCTGTTGCCAATAGGCGATCTCGTGACCGGCCTCTTTACAGGCTTTCCATTGCGCCCGTGCCTGGCTGACTGCCGTTTCATCACGGCCGTCAAAGAGCGCGCAGCATAGCTTGTAGTCGCCGAGATGAGCGCTGTCCGTGCTGCCGGTCAGTACCAGCATACCGGCACCGTTCGGATTTTCGTCTTTATCCGTCAGCAAAACGGGCTGGGCGTTTTCATAGCCGTCGCCGGTTGCCCCGTGCGGCAGGAAACTGTCGGGGCGAAAGGTCCATAACAGCTCGTTCAGCCGCGCGGTATCACGCTCATTGGCCGTACGGACGACGATGCGGTGACCGCCGGCCAGCGCCTTGGTCAGGATTTGCGGCAGGGCCTGCTCCAGCGGCCGCGCGGTCAGGTGATAAAAACGCACTTCGGTCATGCCTGCTATTGTGATGATCGGTGCGATAAAGGCAAGTCGAAAAACGGCTTACCCTTTTTAAGCTGGCAACATTTTAGGCCGGTAACACTTTAGGGAAGACGTACGGCGAGAGCCTCAAATTCCGGGCCCGAGAAAATATCTTCGCCTGTTTTTACGCCATCACGGTAATGGGACGCGCCGAACAGCTTACCGTCATCATCAAAATGCTGGACCGCGGGAGTGCCGCATGCCGGATCGGAGATACTGCCCTCCGGACTATGCATGCGGGCCAGCAGCAGCCCGGTTGCGATGTTAAATGCTTCAGCGGCGGCTTTGCCGGGCTTCGGATCATGGAATCGCGCGCCATTTTCGATCAGATGAGTCCCAAGGTCGGCGCGCAGCCATCTGTCGATATCGTCTGCTTCAGGCAGAGTGACCGGATTGGCTTGCAGCTTTTCCTGCGTTTCGCGGTTCAGCAGCAGGTGGTAGCTGACCCTTTGATTCTGTCCGGTGACTTTCAGATTAATAAACAGGCTGGGTTGATCTGTGTAGCTCAAAAGAAAGTTTAATGCCTCGATGCCCTCTACGGTGGTAATTTCCGGCAATGTTGTTGTCATCTGTTATATCCTCTTTTTCCGGGTCAAAACACAACGACAGAAATTTGTTGCAACAAAATAGAATTGTCTCTGTTTTTACAAAGTAGAATTGTCACTAC
>CAYUKA010000023.1:0-35890 GCA_964445195.1 uncultured Micavibrio sp.
ATACGTGTCAGTCTGGACCATCCCGAGGCCGAGCACGAAACGCCGCAGCTCCCATAGCGCCGAAAAGGTCAGCTCCAGACCGATCATAAACAGCAGGAAGATCACCCCTAACTCGGCGAGGATAATAATCAGCTGCTTGTCGGTAATCACGAAATAAGACAGTAGCGGATAAGCGTCCGTGAACTGGCCCAGCGCATAAGGGCCGATCACCAGCCCGACAAGCAAATAACCGATCACCGGCGATATTTTAACCCGCTGTAATGCAGGAATAACCAGCCCGGCCAGAGCCAGAATTAGCATGATGCCGCCAAGAAATTTCCAGATATTGTGGTATTCCGCAAGCTGGGCCGGGTCCATAGATACACTCCTGCTCTAGATAACAACAGCATAAAGCAGGTTGGCTGATTATTCTATGGCTTATCCGAAAGCGGGCGCAGCTTATCCCATTGTCATTGTATCATGCTGGCGTTCGGTCGAAGCAACAGCGGGAGATTCTGCCGGTTCCGGTTGAGTATCAGGAGCCGGCTCCGGCATAGCCGGTTCCCCGAGACCCAGATCGGCCATCACATGCTCCTGCAACGAAGCGTTTTGCGCAAACTCTTCATATTGTTGTGCGAAGCGCTGTTCGGCTTCCGCCAGACGCGTTTGCGCTTCCTGCCGCTGTAACATGCCATCGGAACCAAGCGTAATCGGCGTGCTGCGCGCATGGTCAAGTGAATCCTGCGCCGCCTCGACCTGTTGCTTCATCTGTACCAGGGTCTGCATTTCCGGCGACATCGACTCATCAAGTTCTGCCGGTAACGCATCATATATGGTCACGAACAGTTGCTGTTCCGCCGACACCTGCGGCGACCCGGCGATATCTTCCAGCAGGGATGACGGCTCCAGCCGCTCGGCCATTTCCGGCGACAGGCCGTGCCGCTCGACAAAATCATCGTACCAGGCCTGCACCGGGACCTCGCCGCCTACCAGAGTCGGATCGAACGTCGCCTGCGAAGTATGCGCCGTCAGCACCGCCGCGTATTCCGCCAGCGCTTCCTGTGAAATCTCACCATCCGCAACCGCGGCCTGCGCTTCACGGCCAAGCACAAACGCTTCGATCCCGGCACCGACAGCTCCCAGAGGCCCCAGCAGCTTTGCCACCTTGGAAAACATGCGCGCCGCATCGGCAACATAACCACCCAGCCCGCCACCGCCCGGCGCCGCCTGCGCCGCGACAGCAGCATCCGGAACGTCTGCCGGCGTGTCTGGAACAGCCGCAAGCGTCTCCGACGCGCTCCCGTTCATACGCGGCGCGTCAGCACCAGCTGTCGCGGACGGCGTCACACGCTCAGCCTCATGCTCGGCCATCCGCGCACGGCCGTCTTCATTCAGCAGGCCATCAAGCCCAGCCTCCTGTGCCGGCGCATTATGAATGTCGCGAATATCATCAAGAATTTGTTGACGCTCCAACCGTTCTTCTGCGTTCAATGGCCGGTTTTCCATTGTGGCGCGCCGTTCTATTTCCTGAACGCGCTCATAGGGCTCATGCGTGTTCTTGGCTGCCTCCATGACACCGCGGTGCTCTACGCGGAACTCGGCAACATGGCCGCCCGGCAGCCTGAGCTTCATATTAATATCGCGAAAACCCGTATCACTCGGCTTGGCAAACCGATCTTTCATCTGCTCAATACCAAGCTCTTCAGCATTTTCCGCCAGATATGCGCGGATTGCTTCTACCTGCTCAGGCGAGTCGACAACAATACGCCCGCGCACAAGATCGGAGATCTTTGAATGATCGCCGCCGTAATCACCCTCAATTTTTTCCATGGCGCGCTCAATGGTCTTAAGCGGCCCCATTTCAAAATCAGCGCTATCGAAAACATCAGGGAACTGTGATGACAAGTCATCAAGCATGCCGCCGCCGAGTCTTTCCAGTTCAGGAACAGACTGTCGTGCTTCATCATATAATTCTTCAAAGCTTAAACCAGTGTTTTGCCCACCGCCAGCCATTACACACACCTTCTATTAATCTGCACCTGATCGTTGTCAGGCGACATGTGGTTCCTTTACAGCGCTAGCATTTTTTTTTGCCCATATTTCCGCGCAGCGTTTATCGAACTCATCCTGATCGATCGGCGTTACTTCCTCACTTTGTTCCAAACGCGAAAGATACGAATGATCAAATTTTAACCGCCTACTTTGTGCATCGGGAATCTCTGCGCCGGCTTTAAGGCCGTCCTGATCGGATATCCAGACCTTGACCGGCACTGAATCACCTAATAAAAAATATTCATAATGATATTTATCTGTCATCACCGCGATCCGTTTTTTATGTTTCACTTGCTTAATGGTCCCACAACTCTGTTAATAAAGCATAATCACGTTTACTAATATTATAAGGGATACAGCCATTTATTCCTAATTTTTTGCATAATATAACGGCCTGTATGTGAATTTTCTTCGGGACAGATTGTCGAATTCGTCTTGTTTCTCAAGGCAATATCCCTATCATACGCTGTATGCAGGTTGATATGCACCAAAAGCCGGATAGCGAACGCGGCAAACAGGATAAAGCCTATGATCTCAGCACGTTTCGCGTACTGATCGTTGAAGATTCGACATTCATCAGTAGTCTGATGTCTTCGGCCCTGAACGAGATGGGTGTCGGCAAAGTCTATGTCGCGCAAGGGGTTACGCAGGGCAAGGAAAAAATTCTGAACTATAATGCAGTCGCATCTTCACAAAATATTGACGTTCTTATTTTAGACTGGCTTATGCCTGACGGTATGGGCGTAGAGCTGCTGAAATGGATCCGGAGCCATAAAAGCGACACGATCAAATACCTCCCGATCATTACCTGCAGCGCGTTTGCCAATGCCGAGCTTATTGAAGACAGCCGGGACAACGGCGCGAACGAAGCGATGGTCAAGCCGGTATCGGCCGACAAGCTCGCCCGGAGGATTTTATATGTGATCGACCGGCCACGGCCTTATATTTCCTGCCCGTCTTTCTTCGGCCCGGACCGCCGGCGCAAGAACGAAAAATTCGCCGGGCCGGACAGGCGGCAAACCAAACCGGAGGAGATTGAAGAAGAGCATGAGCAACTTCAGTGAAAAAGTCAGAATCCAGCATCGGTTAAACAAACTCAAGCTCAAGGCCGGCGTCGGGCTTGAAGACGAACGGCTCGGCTATATCGATCCGTCCGCTATTCACAAAGCACAAGCGGCGATCGACAGGGAAGAGGATAATTACGCCGCTGAAGTCGAAGAAGTGCTGGTCAAACTCGACAGCACCTGGGAAGACCTGAAAAGCGAAGGCCAGGGCACCAATACCAAAAAACTCACCAGCGAGCTTTATAATTACGCCAACAACGTCAAGGATATGGCGGAAACGTTCGATTACAAGCTAATGCGCAGCTTCGGCGAGTCACTGCGCGATTTCTGCGAGAAGATCGATATCGCCAACGAGGCGCACCACATTATCGTCCAGGCCCATATCGATGTGATGTGGATTGCCTTTAAGCACAACATCAAGGATGAAGGCGGTGACCAGGCCAGGGAACTAAAAGCCATGCTGGCCGCCGCGATCAAGAAACACAGCTAGCCCATTACTTTTTCGGCTTATACCTGGTACAGATTTCTTCAAAGGACTTAAGCAGCTCTTTGCCGTTCGCGCCGCCATCCCCCTTCATCTGGTAGGCGAGCGAGAGCAGGATTGTCTTGTGTAATACATCGACAATCTGCACGATCTTCTTGTCGGGCTTGTCAACATTCTCAAGGAACATCAGCACCGTGCCGGTCAGCTGGCTGACGAACTGGTATTTAAACGTCCCGGCATTCGATTTCAGGTTCATGATCGGCTCTTTGAAAGACGCCAGAACCGCATCGCCGTCACTCATATCTTTCGCCGCATTATCGATGGCCTTTTGAAGCAAATCGAGATCGGGCCGCGCCAGTGGGCCAAAATCGACCGTATTGTCATCCATGACGTCCTGCGCTTTTTCGACAATCCTGGTATCGATCGTGCCGGTACCAACCTTTCTCTGCAGTTCTTTGGAAGCTTTAATTCTCTTTACATCTTCTTTACCCATGATCTCTTCCACAGCTTGTATATACCATTAAAAATACTGCTCAATCGCCTGCGCGACAATATTTTTTAATTCCTGCGCCTTTTCACCGCCCTCATCCTTGATATGCTCCCGGTATACGATCGTCATCACATCAAGATGCGCCTGCACGATCACCAGGTGGGCTTCGTTTTTTACATCGATCTTCTCGGCAAACTGGCGCAGCGAGCGGCCGAAATGCCCCATCAGGCTGTAATTATAGGTCGTCGCCAGGTCTTTGACGTGATTGGCGTAATGATACAGCTCTTCCGCCCCGTCCGTCATGATCGCCTCATCGCCGCTTTTCATTTTGCCCCATGCGGCGCCCAGATTTTTCAGTACCTCCTCGACCTCGTTACGATACAGTGTTTCCTTCTTATCAATCACCGTCTGCGCCCGGTCAATTGTGTGAGGGTCAATATAACCGGCACCGTCATGCAGACCGGCACCGGCCTTGAGTTTGAGCTTATTCACCCGGTTGTAAACTTCGATCTGGTCTTTTTCGTTCTCAGAGCCGCTCATTATACTCCTTGATCTCTTCTGTGGTTGTCACACGCCGATCCTCGCCTTTAAAAGGCTGCTCGCGCCGCCGGCGGTCCGGACCGAAAAAGCCGGGCGCCTTAACAAAAGAACGCGGATTATCGATCACGTGCAAAATCCGGTCCGCCAGTTTTTTCGCCGATACCGGCTTTACAAGGGCCTCATTCGCGCCGCAATCGCGGGCGGTGGTGACCACCTTTTCGTTGGTATAGGCGCTACACAAAATGACCGGCATGAACCGGATACCATCCTTACTGCTGCTGCGGATCCAGCGTACGAGTTCTTCGCCATCACAGCGCGGCATCAGCCAGTCCGTGACCAGCAAATCGATATGATTGGACGAACGGGCATCGGCATTAAACATCATGATCATCTCCTTGGCCTCCTGCCCGTCGGACGCCAGCAGCAAATGCCCGACGCCGAACTCGCGCAACATCGATGCCACCAGGTCGGCCATAAAAGCGTAATCCTCGGCAATCAGAACCCGGAAGCTTTTCAGGCTGTAAGCTTTCTTTTTTGATGAGGACGGCGAATTCATAAAACTCATTGCAATTATGATTAAGCATATAAAATAATACCGCGCAGAGCGTAAGGAAAGCCTTAACCTTGCTCCCCCTAACCTTATGCGCTAAATTCAGTTTTCTGAAGGACAAACAATAAAATTGCAAAACCATGAAAATTCTTGTTCCCGTTAAGCGCGCTGTCGATGCCTATGTCACTGTCCGGGTCAAGCCCGACGGCAGCGGCGTTGAAACCGCGAACGTTAAAATGTCGATGAACCCGTTCTGTGAAATCGCGGTTGAGGAAGCCGTACGCCTGAAAGAAGCCGGCAAGGCCGATGACATTGTCGCGGTTTCAGCCGGACCGCAGGCCTGCCAGGAAACGCTGCGCACAGCACTGGCGATGGGCGCCGACCGCGCGATCCTGATCCAGACGGATGACGAGCTTCAACCCCTGGCTGTCGCCAAACTGCTGAAAGCCATCGCCGACAAGGAAAACCCGGATATTGTTCTGATGGGCAAACAGGCGATTGACGGCGACCATAACCAGACGGGCCAGATGCTGGCCGCCCTGCTCGGCAGGGCGCAGGCGACTTTTGCTTCGAAAATTGAACTGGAAGACGGTGCCGCTGTCGTTACACGTGAAATTGATGGCGGCCTGGAAACGCTCAAAGTCACGTTACCCGCAGTCATTACCGCCGACCTGCGGCTGAACGAGCCGCGCTACGCCTCGCTGCCCAATATCATGAAAGCCAAGAAAAAGCCGCTGGATACTGTCACGCCCGGCGACCTCGGCGTTGATACAGCGCCGCGCTACAAGGTGCTGAAAGTCTCCGAACCGCCGGCACGTCAGGCTGGTGTTAAGGTCGAATCCGTAAGCGAACTGGTCGAAAAACTGCGCAGCGAAGCAAAGGTGATATAGCATGCCCATTCTCGTTATTGCCGAACATGATCATCAAACTGTCAAGCCGAGCACCCTGCCCGCCGTTGCGGCGGCACAAAAGCTGGGCGATGAGATTCATGTCCTTGTTGCCGGCTCAGACGCCGCCTCTGCCGCGGCACAGGCCGCAGGGCTGGCCGGCGTGACCAGGGTCCTGCATGCTGACGACGCCGCTTACGAACAGGCGCTGGCCGAGAACATCGCGCAACTAATCGTCGCACAGGCGCAAAATGGCGGCTATAGCCACATTCTCGCACCCGCTTCGTTCTTCGGTAAGAACGTCATGCCGCGCGCGGCGGCGCTGCTGGACGTGCAGCAAATTTCCGATATCACCGCCATTGAGTCTGAAGATACGTTCGTACGCCCGATCTATGCCGGAAACGCCTTTGAAACCGTGCAGCTTACCGATTCGCCGAAGGTGCTGACCGTGCGCACCACGGCATTCGACCCGGTCGCCACGGAAGGCGGCAGCGGCGCCGTAGAGGCAATTGACAGCGCCGGCGACAGCGGCCTGACAAATTTTGTCGGCCGCGAACTGACCAAAAGCGAGCGCCCCGAACTGACCACCGCACCGGTGGTAATTTCCGGCGGCCGGGCACTGGGCAGCGGCGAGAATTTCGAAAAACTGCTGGAGCCGCTGGCCGACAAGCTCGGTGCGGCGATCGGCGCGTCACGCGCGGCCGTGGATGCCGGGTACGTCCCGAACGATTACCAGGTCGGCCAGACCGGCAAAATTGTTGCGCCGACGCTTTATATCGCTGTCGGGATTAGCGGCGCGATCCAGCACCTTGCCGGTATGAAAGACTCCAAGGTCATCGTCGCGATCAACAAGGATGAGGAAGCGCCGATCTTCCAGGTCGCCGATTACGGCCTGGTCGGCGATCTGTTTGAAATCCTGCCGGAGCTTGAAAAAGCGCTTTAAAAATTACAGCCGGTAGTAATGTTCGAATTCCTGCTCGGCGGCATCGATGATATGGCCGTTCATGGCCCGGATCAGGTCATGCTTTGAAACTCCGGCCTCAAGCGCCAGAACGGTATCCAGCGCGAAAACCCGCAGCGCATAGGTAAGCCGCCCCTTCGGCTCGCACGGGCCGATATAGCCGGTATTGTCGTGATCGCTGGTGGCATGGCGGGCACCGCTGGCCAGTTCGCGATCACGCGGCACGCCCTGCGGTAACCCGTCAAAAGCCGGCGGAATGTTAAACAGAATCCAGTTCACGAACGGCTCGCCAGCATCAAAGTCCTGACCGCGGCGTTTTTCCATGAACACGACATAGCTTTGCGTGCCGGGCGGCGCATCACGCCATTGCAGCGCCGGCGAAGCGTTCTGGCGATAGCAGGTATGATCAAGCGGCATTTTGCGGCGCGCCGCCAAAAACGGCACATCAAGCACTATGGTTCCAGCCAGGTTATCAAGCTGTAGCCGCGGTAAGCCGCTATCCACCGCCGGTGCGGGCGCTTGTGGCGGCACCGTTACAGTGACATCCGGCTCTAAAACGGGTGCTGGCTCAGGCGGCGGCTCCAAAGCCTCCTGTGGCTGCGGCGCGGGCTGCGGCGGATCATAGACGGGAATCGGCGGCGGTTCACTGACAGGCGGCGGCGCCTGCCGGCTGACCGCCATATAAACGCTGACCCCGATAATTGCCGCCGCAACCAGAAATGTCAGCCCCCATACAATCGCCGTACCGCTGCCTTTACCTGCCATGAGACACTCTATCCTGCATCGTTGAACACCAGACTCTTTTTATTATGCCACAAGACGATCAAGAATTCTTGTCACCGCCTGTACATATCCCAAGCCGTATATTCGCACATGAACCAGTAACGGATAAAGATTGTATATATCCTTACGCACTTCAAAAAACCCGTCCCGGATCGGCGATAATTCGTTGTAACGCTGAAAAAACGGCTCGCTAAACGTGCCGAACAAAGTCGAAAAAGCCAGTTCGATTTCCGGGTCGGCATAATAAACCGCCGGATCGATAAAACCGCTGATTTTCCCTTTCAGCGACAGGACATTGCCGCTCCATATATCCCCATGAATTAAAGACGGCGCTGCGGGCGTGCCAATATACTGATCAAGGTCCGCGGCAAGCGTTTCAATCCGGCGCATCAGCCCTTTGCCAATTTGCCCCTCTTCCAGCGCCTTGCGGGCCATGTATAAGAGCCTGTGATCACGGAAAAAGGCGATCCAGTCGCGTTCTTTCTGGTTGGGCTGTAAAAGCGGGCCGATGACCGTATCGCGCTCCAGCCCGTAAACCGGCGCCTTTATGCTATGCAGCTTCGTCAGCAGTTCAGCGGCATGGGTCTGCGCATCCTCATCAATGACGCCACTGCAGGGAATATAGGACATCAACAGTATATGCGGATCACATTTAATGACATCCGGTACCGGCAGGGCCGAAACCCTGCCAAGATACGAGAGCATCCAGCCTTCAACATCCAGCCGGGCATCACCATGCGGCGCCAGCTTCGCCACCAGCCGCGTACCGTTATCAAGATCGACAAGATAAAGCGCCGTGTTATGACCGGCACTGAGCGATCGTGACCCGACAACCCGGGTCCCGGCGCTATCCTCAACGTAATTGGCAATATTCTCGGCTGTGAACATCCGCTCACACCTTCAAAAAATCTTGTTTTATAACATCCAGCAGCCCGGCAGCGCCTTGTTCGACGAGGTCGAGCACATATTCAAAATCGTCCAATGTGCCGTAATACGGGTCCGGCACGCCCGTTATACACGCATTGGGCGCATAGTCCATAAATAATGACAGGGCCGCTTTGGCTCCCTGCCCGGCGCCGGAACGCAGCGCATGATAATGCCCTTCATCCATCGCAATTATCATGTCGAAACAGTCAAAATCAGCCGGTTCTATCCGCCGCGCCCGCAGGCCGGACAAATCAATGCCCCGGCCCCGCGCCGTTGCAATCGCGCGCCGGTCGGGCGGATCGCCGACATGGTAGCCGTGCGTACCAACCGAATCGGCATGAATGCGGCCAGCCAGCCCCTGCCGGGCAACGATCTCGCGAAAAACCCCTTCAGCCGTGGGAGAGCGGCAGATATTGCCCGTGCAAACAAACAAAACCCTACATTCATTCATGGTATAATCATACCCTACAACGATCGACGAAGTACAGGTCCTGAGCCTGACGTAATTTAATGGGGCTTTACTTTTAGGGCCGCTATGGCTTAAGGTCCATACCCATTGCTATAATTTTGACAGTCAAGACGAATGGGCATTTCCCAGCAGAACATTCAGGACGTGGATATCAAGCTGGCGCAAAGCGAGGCCGAGATTGAAGCCTCGCAGCGCCTGCGTTACAAGGTTTTCTATGAGGAATATGCCGCCACGCCCAGTCCGGAAATGGCCCGTGAACGTCGTGATATGGACGACTACGATGCCGTGTCCGATCACCTGATCGTGCTGGATAAATCAATTTCCGACCCGATCGACCGCATCGTCGGCACTTACCGCCTGCTGCGCAACGATGTAGCCAAGAAGCACGGCAGTTTTTACACCAGTGATGAGTATGATATCGCTCCCCTGATCAACAGCGGCACAACACTGCTGGAGCTGGGCCGCTCCTGCGTTCTGGCCGATTACCGTACCCGCCCGGTCATGCAGCTATTGTGGCAGGGTATCGTTGAATATATGCAGAATCACGATCTCGGTCTGATGTTCGGCTGCGCCAGCCTGTACGGCACGGATATCAGCGCGCTGGCAAAACCTTTGTCCTATCTGCACCACTACCATCTTGCGCCGGAATCATTGCGGCCGCGCGCCGTTGAACATCGCTATGTCGACATGAATATCTTCCCGCCGGAGGATTTCAACGCGAAGGAGCAGTTCAAAGCCCTGCCGCCGCTGATCAAGGGCTATCTGCGTGTCGGCTGCACGATTGGCGAAGGCGCGGTCATCGATCACCAGTTCAATACGACTGATGTCTGCATCGTCCTGCCGATGGAAAAGGTCGCGGCGCGTTACCGCAATCATTACACCCGCAAGATTAATCGCCGCCAGCGTGATGCCGAACAAAACAACGACCACAACGTTGAGGCAACCGGAACCGTCGTGGCGCAGGGCTCAGCCTGATGGAATCGTTCAGGGGCGGTATCAAGTTTTTCCTGTTTTTCTTCTGGACCATCCTGCTCGTACCGCCGCAGGCGCTGATTATGCTCTTCACCAAAGGCCGCGCCGCTTATGTAATCCCTCATTTCTGGCAAAAACGAGTCTGCGATGCCTTCGCGCTCACAGTGGATGTGACCGGTACACCGGTCAAAGACCGGCAGGTGATTTATGTCAGCAATCATATTTCCTACCTTGATATTCCGGTCATCAGCACCATTTTGCCCTATTCGTTCGTTGCCAAGGCTGATGTGGCGGACTGGCCGCTGTTCGGCTTGCTCGCCCGCTTGCAGCAAACGGCTTTTATCAGCCGGTCCCGCACAGATGCCGCCAAGGAAAAAAGCGCGCTTCAGAACATGCTGAAAGACGGCAAAAGCCTGATTATTTTCCCGGAAGGCACGTCAACGGACGGCCGCACGGTCCTGCCGTTCAAAGCCAGCCTGTTCAGTATCGCACTGGATGAAACGGCCCCGCCCGGCCTGGTGATCCAACCCTTTACCGTCGAGATTGCCGAAACGGACGGTAAGCCTGTGAACAATCAGGCCGGCCGTGACCTGTATGCCTGGCATGGCGATATGACTCTCTTGCCACATCTGTGGAGATTCGCTAAGTCTGAAGGCGCGCGGATCAATCTGCATTTCCACCCGCCGCTAACAATGGGTGCCGAAACGCATCGCAAAGCATTAGCTGCGGACAGCCAGGCGCTTGTCGCCGGTGGATTAGGGCAAGCGGAGATACTGCAAAACGCTGCATAATGAAACGAGTAAGGAGCCGGTTATGAATTTGACACCCCAGGAAATCACCAAGCTGCAAAAATACCTGCAGCGCAAATTTGCCAATGACGACATTCAGATTCGTGAGCGGGCGCAGGCCAAAGACTCTGCCGAAGTCCTGATCAACGGTGAATTTATCGGCGTTGTCTATAAAGATGACGAAGATTCCGAGGACATTTCTTACGATTTTAATATGTCGATCCTGAACATCGACCTTGAATCCGTGGCGTAAAGCGCTCTCTGATTCCAGACTATTTGCCAAGCGGCCCGAATATCCTGTAAAATTTAAGAGTGTGCGTTTTTTATTGCGGGCATGACTCGGGTTTGCATTTCGGGTAGACTGGAGTGGTGTGTGGATTGCAGGGGACAACTCTTATGAACCTGAAAAACATCGGTTTTTCAAATCAGGCAAAACTCTTAGCTGCGAAGATATCTGTGATCGTCTGTCTAACGATCGGGGCCTCTTTCATGCAAGTGCAATATTCCTGCGGCGCCGCGCCGGAGACGCCCTGTGATCCCGAATATATGGATGCGCTGGAAGCCCGGGCCTGGATGGAAGCCCAGCGCGAAATCAGCCAGAACAAGAATCTAATCTATAAACCTGACAGCGTGCTCGAATATACCTGCTTCGACCTGTTCCTGAACGAAGCCGCCAGTAACTTTCCCGAAAACCGTCAATTCAGCGAAACCGACCGCTGGGACGGACACCCGGAAGGCTTTTCTTTCGAGACCACCGATGAAGCGCTAACTCTTGTTGTGCTCCAGCCGCTGATTGAATATCTGGTTGCGAACTTCAATACCGATGCTTTTGACGCCGGCGGCTATCTGAATAACCGTCACAACGAAATTGAACGCCTGCCGATTCTGGAAGTGGACGGCGGAACGCCTTATGCCTGCGCCCAGATGCAGCTTGTATGGGAAGCCGCACGCTGTGAGAACTTCATTGAGCAAACCATCTTCGACGGTTTCTATGACTGGCTGCACTATGAAAATGTTGCGTGGGACCCGCGCATGGAGCTTGATCCGTGGGAACTCATGTGTGAAGAGGGTGATCCGCGCTATGAAGTAGCCCGTATCTCAGCCTTCAACGAAGATCAGGCCCTGTTTGATGTCACGACAGAGATTTTTCCGCCAGAGGGTAATGCTGCACCTTACCTTGAGGATGATATTGTTACGCACCTCGACTTCATCCTGCCTGTGGGCTGTAACCTCGCCGTCCCGACCGGGATTACCGTCCAGCGTCCTGACCTGGGTGAGTATGAAGAGGTCGTTTGTACTAACCCCGGCTGTTCGTCAACAACTGGTGGCGGTTGCGAATAACGTTGCAACGCTCCCGCGTCTATTGCTTTTAAAACCTGTGCTTTCCTGAAATGTCGTTTAAGGCTCTGAGCGCCTGTTAAAAATGCGTGAGCGATTTTGATTTTGCTCTATCTCACGGGCACGGTCGTTGGGATTATAGGTCCAGACACGTTCCGGATCATAAACCATACGGCGTTGCGGTTGCGCACCATGGCTGCCGCGGGCCTGCTGCTTTTGTCGATAAGATGCCTGCATCAGGCGGGCGTTCTCAGCGTTACGCCGTGCCATAATGGCCTCAACGCGGGCTTTCTGTTCAAGTAAATGGGCGCTGCGCGCAGAACTGATGCGATTCCACTCCTCATAGCTGGCGCGAACGGCCGCATCATCAAGCGAACCGGACGGTCTGCCCCGGCTGCCGGCCCGGCGCTGGGTGTACTCGCTATAATTATGCGGCGTAACCGCACGGTTACCGCGGTTTTCGCTGGCACGCCCATCGAGATGAAGCGGCTGGGCCTTTGTACGGTCATCTGAACGATTGAATATACGCCCCCAAAAACCCTGCTGATCATTATTTTGTACCAGGATAATGGCTGAATCAGCCGCAGGATCGAGCCCCTGTATATGGCTATGCGCATAGCCGGTATGGGTCAGCGCCCCGCCGGCCACAGATACGGTCAATA
The DNA here is from genome assembly GCA_964445195.1 of uncultured Micavibrio sp. Taxonomy (GTDB): domain Bacteria; phylum Pseudomonadota; class Alphaproteobacteria; order Micavibrionales; family Micavibrionaceae; genus UM-FILTER-47-13. Next base: position 12,947 of record CAYUKA010000023.1, read on the forward strand.
ATCCCAAAAACAGATACGGCTTGATCGCCATGGCCTTACTCCCCTCACACACACGAACGCATCCCTTCAATTATAGCAGTTCAGGCCGTAAACGGGCAATTTAATCGCTGGCTTTAGCGGCGGCCGAGAAAAACGGCTAACTCTTTATGGACCGCGTCATTACCGGGTTTTAACTCCAGATATTTCATGATCATGGTCAGGTTTTTCCTGCGATCAACCGGCACCCGTTCGGCACGGATCGCCGTCTGTGTCCGCTCGTCCTGACCATCAATAGCCCGGGCAATCGCCGCGCGTGCGGCCGCCAAAAGCGCCGGGTCTATGTTATCACGGGCCTGCCGGGCCGCTTTTAAGGCATCGCTGACAAGCTTCTTACGCTTGATATAATACGTTCTTTTTTTCATATCTTCATGCAATTACAGGCTTTTGCTTTGCAAACAACCTGCAAAGCCTTATACCTACACTTTACGCCGCGAACCCTAATATAACGTTAGTAACAGACTGGATGTTAAGATTATATTCCTCATTAATGGGTAATAGCGCTTTTTTTCTGCGCGCCCTGCTGAAAAAGCGCTGCCGTAAGGGTAAAGAAGATCCGGCGCGGCTGGGTGAGCGTATGGGACAAGCCGGCAAGCCGCGCCCGCACGGCCCGTTGATATGGTTCCACGCCGCCAGCGTTGGAGAAGCGCAGTCAACGCTGATCCTGCTCAGCGCGCTGAAGGAGCGCTATCCGGAAATCAGCATTCTCGTCACCACCGGGACAGTCACCTCGGCAACGGTGATGGAGCAGCGCTTGCCGCGCGGCGCGATTCATCAATATTACCCGCTCGATCACCCGCGCTGGGTGGCATCATTTCTGGACCACTGGCAACCGCAGCTGGCCTTGTGGATGGAATCGGAGCTTTGGCCCAACATGCTCGCCGCGATCAGGCAGCGCGGCATCCCCGCGGCCCTCGTCAATGCGCGCCTGTCACCATCATCATTCCGCCGCTGGAAAAGAATGGCACCGATCCAGATCGCCGCCCTGCTGGAAGTCTTCTCGGTCTGCCTCGCGCAAACGGCGGAAGACGGAACGTTTTTTAAAGAGCTGGGCATGCAAAACGTTATTGTTTCGGATAACCTGAAATACAGCGCCGCGCCGCTGCCCTACAGCCAGAGCGATCATGATGCCCTCAAAAACGCGCTGGGCGGCCGGCCCTTCTGGCTTTACGCCAGCACGCATGATGATGAAGAGGAAATCGCCTGCCGCATTCACCGCCACCTTGTAAAACAGATCCCGGAATTACTGACAGTGATCGCGCCCCGCCACCCGGAACGGCGTGAGACTATCTATCAGGCCTGCGATAAATACGGCCTGAACATCGCCATGCGCGGCGAAAACAGGGCTCTGCCTACCCCGGATGACGGGCTGTATATCGCCGACACGATGGGGGAGCTGGGCCTGTTTTACAAACTCGCGCCTATCGCCTGTATCGGACGGTCCTTCAGCCGCGACGGCGGCGGCGGTCATAGCCCGATCGAAGCCGCGAAATATGAATGCGCGATCCTGCACGGCCCGCACGTCCAGAACCTGGCCCGCATTTACGAGGAATTTGACACGGCCGGGGCCGCGATCGCACTCAAAACCGAGCAGGATTTTCAGAAACGTCTCGAAAAGCTGCTGAGCGATGAAGACGGCGTTGAGGCCCTGCAAAATAAGGCGTACCGGTTTGTCAGCGACAAAAGCAAAGTCATTGATACGGTGATGCAAGCGCTCACGCCTTTGATAGATATGGCTAATCACGAGCCACAATCCGATAACGAAAGTGGCTCCATCCCGTCGCAAAAGCAGGCCTGATGATGAGCCTGAAGACGCCCCGTTTCTGGTTTGATCCACAAAGCCTGCCGTCCCGGCTGCTAAGCCCGCTGGGCTGCATTTATTATGCGGGCGCCCGGCTGCGGCAAACGCTGACCACCCCCTATAAAGCCGGTATACCGGTTATCTGTGTCGGTAATCTTGTCGCCGGCGGCGGCGGCAAAACCCCGGTCGGCCTGTCCATTATGAGCTTGATTCAAAATCATAAGATCGCGAACAAGCCATGTTTCCTGACCCGTGGCTATGGCGGCCGTGAACGCGGACCGCTAACTGTTGATCTAAAGAGCCATAGTGCGGATATGGTCGGTGATGAACCGCTACTACTGGCCCGGACCGCGCCGGTCATCCTCGCGGCTAACCGCCGGAACGGCGCACAATATGCTGAAAGCAAAGGGTTTGATCTGCTTGTGATGGATGACGGGCTACAGAACCCGCAACTTCAAAAGACACTCAGCCTTGTGGTAATTGACGGCTATTACGGGTTTGGTAACGGGCAGCTACTGCCCGCCGGACCGCTGCGTGAACCGCTGGCGCAGGGCTATGCGAAGGCTGACGCCTTTATCATGATTGGCGAGGACCGGCATAACCTTCTCCCTACACTGCCCGGCAATAAGCCGGTCTTTCGGGCGAAAATTGCAATACCGCCGGCGCACAAACCTGACACGCGTACACCGTACGTCGCCTTTTGCGGCCTGGCGCAACCGGATAAATTTCGCCGTACGCTCGCAGACCTGGGTATCACAATGGCCGGCTGGCACGCCTACCCGGACCATCATCGCTATAGCCAGGCTGAACTGGACACACTGGCGCAAACGGCCCGGCAAGCGCAGGCGACCCTGATCACCACAACAAAGGATGCCGCGCGCCTGCCGGAAGATTTTATAAAGAGTAACAATGTGATAACGCTACCTATTGAATTAAAATGGGACCATGAAGAGCAGCTCGTAGATTTTCTCAAAAATCATGAATAACACCTTGAAGAAAATAAGATATATTGCAGAAGCGGCTATATTGGTCGTGCTGCTGTCACTTTTCAGGCTGCTGCCGCTCGACCGCGCCTCAGCACTGGGCGGCTGGCTGGGGCGGACAATCGGTCCGCGCCTTGCTACCACGCGCAAAGCGAAGCGTAACGTTGAGGCCGCCCTGCCCGGCCTGAATGCGCAGCGGCAGGACGAAATCATAAGCGCCATGTGGGACAATCTCGGCCGCGTCTTCGCCGAATACCCGCATCTGGAAACCATCGGCCGGACGCGCGTTACATTCGAAAACGCCGGGATCATCGAAACGCTCATCGCTGCAAACCAGCCCTTCATGGTCATCTCGGCGCATTCCGGTAACTGGGAAATTGCCGCCGCGGCCATGCTGGCCCGATTTGATAAACCGCTTGACCTGACCTACCGCGCCCCCAACAACCCGTGGGTTGATAAAATGCTGCTGCGCGCCCGTACGCTTGGCGGCGTCATCAAGGCCTATCCCAAATCGCGCGGCGGCGGACAGGAAATCGTCCGCGCCATGCGCGAAGGCCGCTATATCGCGATGCTGGTTGACCAGAAATACAATGAAGGCATCGAAATGCCGTTCCTCGGCCGCCCGGCAATGACGAACCCGGCCTTTGCCCAGCTGGCACAGAAATTCGGCTATCCGGTCATCCCGGTCCGGATCGAACGGCAGGACGGCGCCAGATTCACAATCACGATCGAACAGCCGCTGGCGACAGACGCGGATAACACAACCGGGGATATTCTTGCCCAGGCCCATACCCGGCTGGAGGACTGGATTTGCCAACAGCCCGGCCAGTGGCTATGGTTGCACCGGCGCTGGAAAGAGTGAAGGACCTGCACAATGAGTAAAAAAGACACAGATACAAAAAACCATTACGACTTTTTTGTTATTGGCGCCGGTTCCGGCGGTGTCCGCGCCGCCCGTATGGCCGCGGGTCACGGCGCCAGGGTTGGCATCGCCGAGAGCTGGGATATGGGTGGCACATGCGTTAACCGCGGCTGCGTGCCGAAAAAGCTGCTGGTCTATAGCGCTAAATTCAAAAAAGCATTCGAAGATGCCGTCGCCTATGGCTGGCGCTTTTGGGGCTGGCACCGTTTCCGCTGGCCGGACCTTATCCGCAATAAAGACAAGGAAATCAGGCGCCTGAACGGCATTTATAACAGCTTGCTTGATGAATCCGGCGTCACGATTCACCGCGGTTACGCCGCCTTCAAAGACCCGCATACGCTGGAGATTGACGGCCAAACCGTCACCGCCGACAAAATCCTGATCGCCACCGGCGGTAAGCCCCGCCGGCCGGACATTCCGGGCGCGGCGCATATGATCACCTCCGATGATGTATTCCACCTGCCGCACCTGCCGAAAAAAATCGTTATCTTTGGCGGCGGGTATATCGCGGTCGAATTTGCCGGAATATTTAAAGGCCTGGGCTGCGATGTCACGCTGATCAACCGCAGCAAGACTATCCTGCGCGGTTTCGACCCCGATCTGCAACTGGCCCTGGCCGAAGAGATGAAACGGCAGGGAATCAAGGTCGTTCTGAACTGCGAGCCGGAGCGCATTGAAAAACGCGGCGGCACATTGCTTGTTCATACCAATCATGGCGAAACACTGGCCGCCGACACAGCATTGGCCGCCATCGGCCGCGTACCACACACGGCGGATCTAAACCTTGAGGCTGCCGGCGTTGAAACGGGCAGGGACGGCCGAATCGTAACAAACGAAGCCAGCCAGACGTCAGCCCCTCATATTTTCGCCGTCGGCGATGTTACAAACGATCACAACCTGACCCCCGTGGCCCTTGCCGAAGGCCATGCCCTTGCCGACCGGCTGTTCGGCAATATGCCCGATCGTAAAGTCAGCTATGACAACATCCCGACAGCCGTTTTCTCGCAGCCGGCCATCGGCACCGTCGGCTTAACGGAAGATCAGGTGGAAGAACGGGGCATAGACTATCAGGTCTATAAGACGGCGTTCCGGTCGCTGAAGGATACCATGACCGGCGGTGAAGAGCACATCCGCATGAAAATGATCGTTGAACGAAAAACCGACCGCGTGCTCGGTATTCATCTGATGGGAGACGATGCGCCGGAACTGATCCAGCTGGCCGGTGTCGTCCTGAATGCCGGCGGCACCAAGGCTGATTTCGACCGCACGATCGGCGTCCACCCGACCGCCGCCGAAGAGCTGGTCACCATGCGCAGTGCCGTCACCCGCCCGGCTTAGACAAACCACCATGCAGCGCAACCCAACACCGCTTTGTCATTGCGATGATTATTGTCGCTATTACAGCGCTTTATTCCTCGTAAAAGGTCGCGCGGCCGCGGGCCTTGTCCTGTTCGGCCCGGACGATGACATCGGCCATGACCTTGCCGTAAAGCTGCTTTCCGGCTTCGGTAAACATGGTTTCACCCAGCTGCTCGCGCAAGAAAGCGATCACGGTATGCGGCCCCGGCGTTTTCACCCCGCGCTCTTCCATGATGTTGATCGTTTCTTTGATCGTCTGCTCGTAGCTCAGCCCCGCCGAGGTCGCAATATCAGCCTCATGCAGGATCATGGCCATCAGGATCAGTTTCGGATTGTCCTCATAACGCCGCAGCTTGCCGACCATCATCATGCCGACATCTTCGCGATCATCATCCCAGAAATAATGCTTGTAAATCTTTTTCATGCGCACACACGGGCTGTTGTCCCCGGCGAAGAACGTAATATCCGTGCAAAAGACAATCGTTTCGATATCCTTCATCTGGTCTTCCGGCATCGCCAGCGCCTCGAAAAACGGCCGGGCCGCATCAAACGCCGCCTGCTCCATCTGCCCCGGCGTATACACACCATCCCGCAGATTATCGCCACCTTCATGCCCCAGATCGTGAATACAGGACGCGGTCAGCAGCACGGCGATCTGATCTTTGCCAAGAACGCGGTTGGTTCCGGCAAAAATATGATTGTTGGTCGTGATTAACCGGATGCAGTGGAACAACACTTTGCGGTAATGTTCGTTCCCGTGATATTGCAGATCGTTCGGAATTTCGGCCAATATTGCCGACAGGAATGCCGCCCTGACACAGGGATCGCTGATATCCAGCGCAAATTTTTCAATCGCAAAACCGACAATCGCCGGTAAAGCCGGGCCGCCATCATCTTCTTCCCAGGCCGTAAATAACGCTGTCGCCTGTACACCAAACTCATCTATATCGTCGCCGAATAAAACTGTTTCCGCGGCCGCCATGCGCTCATAATCGCCTTCATAGCGCGCCCGCACAATATCGAACGCCTCATTGACCGCTGTCGTTTCGAAAATAACATCATCGCCGCGCACCTCGTCCAATAACGGTTTCAGCGCTACGAACAAACTGTCTATATGGGCATCACGGCTGCTGCTGGTGGCAAGTTTCTGGGACAAAGCCTCTCCCGTCCTGTGAAAAACGAATCCGAAAAATATTTATACTATCCGCAGGCCTGAATAAAAAAAGGTTTTTGCGTTCGCACCTGCAAAAAAGCTTATAAAGCTTGCGTTTGCAAAGTATAGTGCATAGGCTCAAGACTTGTAAATTTTATACAATTCTGTTCACCATGCAAAGGTAAAATACTATGAAAACATGTGAAAGCCTAGCCAAAGCTAAGGTGAACATGTTTGAAGCAGGAGATTGTCTTTGCATGGTGAACCGTTCCCGGCGCGGCAAATTTTTGTATCTGAGGCGTTAAAATCGCTTGCACTTGGCTCCGGCCAGGCCCTGCGCAATTTTAACGCTCATCTGTCAAAAATTTGACACGCGCAGAATGGACAAAATCTACAAGTCTTGAGCCTGGATGATTGTAAATAAAGTTCGCGCAGGAGTGAAAGAATGAGCGAAAGCTGGCGGCCGGATAGCTGGCGTGACAAGCCGGTCAGGCAATTACCGGCCTATGAAGACATTACAGCGTTAAAGCGTGTGGAAGAGAAGCTGTCCACATTGCCGCCGCTTGTCTTTGCCGGCGAGGCACGCAACCTGCGCCGCCGCCTTGCCGATGTCGCAGAAGGCCGGGCTTTCCTGCTTCAGGGCGGTGACTGCGCCGAAAGCTTTGCCGAATTTGGCGCTTACAAAATTCGCGACACGTTCCGCGTTTTGCTGCAAATGGCGGTGACACTAACTTTCGCCGGATCATTACCGGTTGTTAAAATGGGCCGGATGGCCGGGCAGTTCGCCAAACCGCGCTCGGAAGATTTCGAAACACAGGGCGATATTACGCTCCCCAGCTATCGCGGCGATATTATCAACGGGCTGGCATTTGATGCCGAAAACCGCAGACCCGACCCTGAACGCATGATTCAGGCTTATTATCAGGCCGCGGCAACGTTGAACCTGCTGCGTGCTTTTGCCAATGGCGGTTACGCCGATTTGCACCGCGTCCATGGCTGGAATCTGGAATTCGTGCAGGATAGCCCGCTGACCAAGCGCTACGAAGAGCTGGCTGCGCAGATTGACGACTCGCTGTCCTTTATGTCGGCCTGCGGCATCACCGGCGAAAAGACGCCGGAGCTGGTACGGCAAACCGAGTTTTACACCTGCCACGAAGCCCTGCTGCTGCCCTATGAGCAAGCCATGACCCGCATCGACAGCACCACAGGCGACTGGTATGACTGCGCCGCCCATTTCCTGTGGGTCGGCGCGCGCACGCACCAAACCGAAGGCGCGCAGATCGAATTTGTCCGGGGCATCAACAACCCGCTCGGCCTGAAATGTCCACCTGACCTTGATCCGGATACGCTGCTGCGGCTGATCGATATCCTGAACCCGGATAATACCCCCGGCCGCCTGACCCTGATTGCCCGGATGGGCCATGATCAGGTCGAAAGCAAGCTGGCGCCGCTGGTCCGTGCCGTCAGGGAAGAAGGCCGCAAGGTCATTTGGTCCTGCGACCCAATGCATGGCAACACGATCAAATCCAGCACAGGCTATAAAACCCGCCAATTCGATAACGTCATCGCCGAAATTCAGGGATTTTTCAACGTTCACCGCGCCGAAGGCACCCATCCCGGCGGCATTCATCTTGAGTTAACCGGGCAGGATGTAACGGAGTGTACCGGCGGCGCTGATAATATCGACGATGAAGACCTCTCCAGCCGCTACCACACCCATTGCGACCCGCGTCTGAATGCAAACCAGGCGCTGGAGCTGGCATTCCTGGTCGCTGATGAGTTGAAAAGCTTTGGCCTTGAACGCCCCAAAACGATCACCGAGGCCGCCGCCGCGGAGTAATAAAAAATTTTCAAGGATTATACCATCCGGGCAATTATGTCTGAGCGGGGATACTCACCTGTATTTCATATACAGCCATGCGTTCTTTTCAATAAGGTCTCAATAACCATCGCCCGGCCCTGTCATGCCTCTGCCTGGCGGCTCGTAGTTCATCGTCGGATCGTCGGGGCGCAGAACAGGCGGCACATTCTGGCCGGTGTCTTCAAGTGCTGCTATAAGCTCTTGTCTATGTTCAGGCGTAATAATGGCATCGCGTTCATTAGCGGCAATATCGTCGATGCTCAGTACAACATAACCATCAGGGTAACCGGTTTTCTCGATATCGACTCTGGTTGAATAAAGCTGCCCCTGATAGCTAAAGACCACCTCATCGACCGTACCTGGGCGCATCCCCTGAAAATCAATATTGTCCTTATCCGCCTCCAGCACATCTGCCGGAAACTCCTGTGGCCTACCCGCAACGCCTCGCTGCCCGTCAAGAGGCTGAAGGCTAATAGTTCCATTTTCGTTGCGAACAACGTCATCTTCAAAGTCAATGCTGATATTCCGGTTATAAACATTGACTTCCAGGGAACGGTACCGGCTAATGTGATTAGCCTCAGCCTCTGTCAGACCTTTGACTATAGTTCCGTCCTTCATCTCAAAGTTTTCCCAGTCCGGTATGTACCGCCAGGATTCACCGTGCGGATGATCGGGCCTGCCACGCAATAACACAGAAACATCCTCGGCTTCCCCCCCCTAAAACAGCATCCACTGCGTCTGTAAGTGGCTTTAAAATATCCATAATTTTTTATCTCCATTAAATAATCCAATGATTTGATTATCATTTCAGAAGGTTAATTTTTTATGAAAAAGACGGTTGTACGTTGTGATTCAAAATGATTCTTTTTGGCCTTTCGGATTTTCGTCCTGTACTATCCGTGTGCATTAGTGGTGCATTTAGAGCAAAACTTTACAAATTATGAATAAATTCCTATAATGGAGAGTAAAAAAATCAAAGGTGGCAAAACAGAGCAAACGGCGTTTTGCTGGGAACAGGCGCAACGCATCCCCTGTGAAACGATGGAAGCTCTCCCCCATCCCTCCCCCCTGCAAGGATGACGAACGAACTGAAGGATCAGGGAAATATTTATATGAAACAAACGGTTAGACAGCCCTCATTTTTGGGAATCATCCTATGACGGACAAGCTGCACATCACCCTTGCGCAAATTAATCCTGTCGTCGGGGATATTGACGGCAATCTGGCGCTGATACGCAAAACCGTGCAGGACTGCCCGGAACCCACCGATCTTGTAATATTCCCGGAGATGGCCAGCTGCGGCTACCCGCCTGAAGACTTGGTATTGAAGCCGTTTTTTATGGAGACGGTCGCACAGTTTACCGATGCTTTGGTGAAAGACAGTGCCGCGTTCGCTCCCGCGCTGCTGCTGCCAACACCATGGTATGGTGATGACGGCCGGCTCTACAACGCCGTTCACCTGATCGAAAACGGCGCGATCAGCCACAGCATCTTCAAGCACCACCTGCCGAACTACGGCGTTTTTGACGAAGAACGTCTGTTCGCCCCCGGCCCGCTACCTGCCCCTATAGATTTCAAGGGGCGCAAGCTGGGCGTCATGGTCTGCGAGGACATGTGGTTCGCCGATGTCGCAGCGCACCTCAAAACACAGGGGGCAGAGCTTCTGATCAGTGTCAATGCCAGCCCTTACGAAGTCGAAAAGAACGATGTTCGCCGCGACCACGCCCGTAACCGCGCGCAGGAAAACGGTTTGCCGCTAATCTGCGTCAATCAGTGCGGCGGCCAGGACGAGCTGGTGTTTGACGGCGCCTCCTTTATTGTCAACGAGTCCGGGCAAACAGTGTTGCAGGCCGAGGAATTTGTCGAGGATATCCACCACACGCACTGGGAATGGCGCGAAACCGGCCACTGGCTGTGCACTACCGCCGCGACACACCCGCTTCATGCGGGCGAGGATGCGATCTATCAGGCGCTGGTCATCGGCCTGCGTGATTACGTGACCAAGAACGGCTTCCCCGGCGTGCTGATCGGGCTGTCAGGCGGCATAGACAGCGCCCTGTCCGCCGCCCTTGCCGTCGATGCGCTGGGCAAAGAGTCGGTACATTGTGTCATGATGCCCTCGCAATATACCGGCGCCGAAAGCCTCGAAGACGCGGCCCGGTGCGCAGAGATGCTCGGCGTCTCCTATGATACAATCCCGATCGACGGCGCCGTCAGCGCATTTGAAACGGCGCTGGATAGTCATTTCCATGCCGGCACCCCGGCCATAACTCATGAAAATATCCAACCACGCTGCCGCGGCCTGATCCTGATGGCCCTGTCAAACGCGAACGGCCAGATGGTGCTGTCGACCGGCAACAAATCGGAAATGGCGGTCGGTTACGCCACACTGTACGGCGATATGTGCGGCGGCTTTAACGCGCTTAAAGATGTCTATAAAACGCAGGTTTACGCTTTGTCACAATGGCGTAACGCGCACAAGCCCGATCACGCGCTCGGCCCCGCCGGGCCGGTGATGCCGGAACGAATCCTGACCAAGGCCCCCACCGCGGAGCTCAAAGCCGGTCAGACCGATCAGGATACCCTGCCCCCCTATGATAAGCTCGACGATATCCTGACCTGCCTGATCGAACATGATATGGGCGTGGCCGATATCACCGCCCGCGGCCATGATCAGGAAATCGTACAGCAGGTCTGGCGGATGCTCGACCGCGCCGAATACAAGCGGCGGCAGGCCCCGCCGGGTATCAAGATCACGTCCCGCGCCTTTGGCCGCGACCGCCGCTACCCCATCACCAACCATTTCACGAAAATGATTGAAGAGTAAGGGCTTGCGCGTCTATAGTGGCAAACTTGTTGAAAGAAAAACCGAGCAAAGAAACATAACGTTATGACCGTTCCCTCGAGCGTCAAAGTCAGGTTCGCCCCGTCACCGACCGGCTACCTGCATGCCGGCAACGTCCGCACCGCGATTATCACATGGCTGTATGCCCGCAAGCATGAGGGCCACTTCCTGCTGCGGATCGACGACACCGACACCGAGCGCAGCAAGCCGGAATATGAAGAAGATATCGAAAACGCCCTGATGTGGCTCGGCCTGGGCTGGGATGAGAAAGCCCGCCAACGCGACCGCGCCGGCCATTACGAAGAACTGATCCAGAAACTGAAAGACAGCGGCCGCCTGTACGCCTGTTATGAGACGGCGGATGAACTATCCCTGAAACGTAAGGCGTTGCTGGGCCGCGGCAAACCGCCGATCTACGACCGCGCGGCGCTCTCCCTGACTGACGAACAAAAAGCCGCCTATGAAGCTGAGGGCCGCAGCCCGCACTGGCGTTTCAAGCTCGATCACGCGCCGATCCAGTGGGACGACCTGGTTCGCGGGCCTGTAGGCTTTAACGGCGCGGACCTCAGCGACCCGGTTGTGATCCGCGAAGACGGGCGGCCACTTTACCATTTATGCTCGGTCATCGACGATATGGATTACGATATTACCCACGTCGTGCGCGGCGAGGACCATGTGTCAAATACCGCCGCCCATATCCAGATGTTCGAAGCCCTGGGGGCGCCTGTGCCAATCTTCGCTCACCTGCCGATGATTTCGGACACGGAAGGCGGCAAACTGTCCAAGCGCCTCGGATCGATGAGCGCGCGCGACTTCCGCGATGAGGAAAAGCTGGAACCCATGGCAGTCGTCAGCCTGCTGGCGCGACTCGGCAGCGCCGACCCAATCCAGCCTTTCACCAGCCTCGACCCGCTGGTCGAGGCGTTCGACATTTCCAAATTTTCCAAAGGCGCGCCTAAATTCGATATGGGCGAATTACTGCGCCTGAACGCCAAGATTATTCACGAAACACCGTTTGAAGATGTGAATGTCCGGCTGGCACAGATGGATATGGCGGAACTGGATGAGAATTTCTGGCTGGCGGTGCGGCCAAACCTTATCAAGCTTAGCGATATCCGGGACTGGTGGGATATGGTGCATGGACCGGTCGAACCGGTTATCGACGAACCCGACTATATCGCACAGGCTTTGGAGCTGTTGCCGCGGGAGCCATGGGACGAAAGCACCTGGCAAACATGGACCGGCAAGGTCAGGGACGCTACCGGCCGTAACGGCAAGGCTTTGTTCATGCCCCTGCGCAAGGCGTTAACCGGCATGGAACACGGGCCGGAACTCGCCGCCCTGTTGCCGTTGCTGGGTCCGGAACGGGTCAGGCGCCGACTGATGAAGCATGAGAAAGCCGCCTGATCGCTCAGGTATTCCAGTTTATTTTGTTACAAAATAAACTGGACGTTCAAACGCCACTAAGGCTTCGGGTATTCACCCGCCGCGCTTTGCGCGGTACAATTTTGAATTCAAATTTTTCATTTGAACCCAAAATCAACGTATAGCGCCCTAACCTTATTGCGTAATGTGCAGGATACTGAGTTCCTTGGCGATGGTTTCAAAAACCGTGACAAGCTGTGAATCGCTGGGCGCCTCATAGAAGCGGTCAGCGTCACCCGCACAGGCGGTGAACATTGCATCCACATCGTCATTGTTGTAATCAAACACAATTGAATAGATGGTAATGCCCTGATCACGCATAGCAGAACAGGTTTCAAGGAAACGCTCATTGGCCTCAGCCAGGCCTTCGCCGCGCGTATCTATCCCGTCGCCCATATGCTCATCGTCCAGAAATCCATAGGCCGAAAAATCGGACGTCCATCCATCGACCGACCCTTTTTTCCAGAGCTGGTTCTGACCATCGGTCATGATCACCGCCACTTTTTTCCAGGCCGGATCATCATACGCAGCGCCATCTGTAAAGGGTGCGCCGGGCGACAGAACCCGATAGCCCCATGCCATACCAAGATTCCCCAGCGTCCCGCCCCGGCACCAAAAGTTCAGACGCCCGACCTCCGTCAGTAGATCACTTCTGACATTGGTTAACGGCACGATCGGGTTATATTCCGGACAGCCGAGATTAGGCGTGCGCCGATTGTTACACTGGTTCTGCGCGACATTCATATTATCGGCGGAAAAACTTGACGTATCGGTGTCCCATTCATTGTCAGAGTCATACCCGCCGGCTTCATCAGCGCTCGACTCCCACCAGAATGGCTCCCATTCGCCACCAACAAGCGAAGAATTATCAAACGTATCGTGCGGATAATCCCGCGCCCTCACACAGCCGCGCCATTCAAGATCGCTGTCAAGAACGTCCGGATCGTTATTGTCATTCCACGCCGCGTACTCGACATCAGCGCCGGCATGGGTCGGCAGACTATCCACGATATCCGGTGCGATCGAGCCGACATTGACCGTGGCCGTGTAGGGCACCAGGCCGACATAGACAAACTCCTCATCACTGGCGCGATCATACAGCGTATTGATAAATGTCGTCGAGGCATTGCGCAGCGCCGTAATGCCGCTTGAACCCATAGAACCCGTGACATCAAGCACCAGAACAACCTCCAGCCCCTGCACATTGCGGTGAACGGTAGTCTGGCAGGAGATCGTGATCTTGTCACGGCCAATGACCCGCATAAAACGGGTATTGTAATCCGCACTGGCCCTGGCGATCACTTCATCATCCGTAACAGTCACAGTCAAATCAGAGGCCACACCGATCACATCTTCAGGATAATTCTTGTTAAAAAATTTGGTCACAAAGTCGATGATCTCGACTTCGTCAGTACCGGCGCTGGCCCCGGCAAGCGCGGAGGCATCCAGAGCACGGCACAAACGCTGCTGCACATGATTTGACTCGCCAACGTCAACTGCCATGCCAACCGCGCCCATCATAACGGGCAGGAATAACGCAAAAGCCGCCGCCATACTGCCGGCGATACAATATCTGTAAGCGTGAACAAGTCGTTTCAACGCGGTTCCAAATGTCTTTCCACCCAACATGGTAACCATCCTTTCCTGTGCTTGAAGCACACACCCTTTATCTTTTTATAATCCGTTATGCACTTTACTCTTCATCAGGCTCTGGCTCTGCAACCGTACAATCACTGTCAAGACCGAGGCTAATCTGTGTTGACTTACGGCCCCGCGCATACGCTATTTCCTGCATCGTCACCGGCCCGGCAAACATCCGGGTGAAATCAGGATTGAATATATAGGTCACGCGCACAGCCATCGTCCGGTCGCCTTCATTACCGAGACCATCCATACTGGTGAGCAGATCCTGCTGCACCGTTGCATTGTGAAAATGACACCATTCAAGAACCGCCGTACCGTCATCTTCGTGCGAGGCATGAATAATCTCAACCGTCAGGCTCGCATCATCAAACGGGTCAAGAGCCAGTTGTCCGGCAGCGACTGCCTGATTAAACTGATCCGTGGTAATATTCGTTTCCCGCGTCAACAGATCGACGATCACATGCGATGATTTAATCACTTTCTGGCTTGCCCACAGGCCGTTGCCGATATCCCACATGCCGAAAATCATCGTCAGCATAATCGGAAATACCAGAACAAATTCGCCCATGACAGAGGCTGTCCTGTCAGCCAGATAACTTCTCAATAACGAAGCGAATCTCATCATCATTTCTGATCACCCACTACACTGTACAATTTGCGTTTTGTACAAAATTATAAGGCTCGGTCCGGAACACAGTTGTCGCCATCAATAGTCTGGTCGTACCTTCCGCGCCAAAAATATTGCCGAAAAACGGCGTAATAAATTGATAGCGGTAAGCGACACGAACAAGCGCCACACAACCCGCCGTAATCGATGCCGGCTCAAAAGCCGGTTCATCAAGATTGCCGTCATCGTTAAAAGCGGCATCGGAATTCGCGCCGAAATCAGTTAATTGACGCACTTCATATTGCAGGGCATTGCAATTCATCACGACATCAACGATATCACACAATGCCGCGGCAAATACGTCTTCCTGGTCCGTGGAGGCTGTTTGCTGCAACGCACCGGTCTGGATCATGCGTGATGCGCCATTGACTGAAGACTCTAACAGAAAGGCGTTGGCAAAATACAGGCCCAGCTCAATAATACAGATTGTTGTCAGGACAAAAGGCACGGCCAGCAGGCTGAACTCTATCGCAGCCGTGCCGTCGCGGTCTTTCAGAAAGCAGCGCCGTATACGTTTTATCATCCCTTACCCCGGTCCTGTGGACTCTATTCTTCACACTTCATATTAGGCGAGAATCGCTAAAATAATCTTTATCATCCTGAAAACTTTATGAATATTTAGGTATAAATCGTCACGAATATTTTGAAAAAAATCTGGCAAACAGTCCACTAAACCCTTGACTTTTATGCTTATGACAATTTAGTTAAAATGCTATGAAAATTTAGCCCCTGCTTAAGGCTTTATAAGGTAATATAGAAATATAGGGGGACGCGTTGTGCGTAAAGTGATTAAAACAGCAAATCGTTTTGACAATCTCTGGACCGGTATCGTCATGCTGCCGGCCCTTATTGTTATGCTGAACGCCGGTATTGCCTTGCATAATGGCGAGGCCACACCGGGCGATTTCACCGCCGCCGCCGGCCAGGTCGCTACTAAATTTACCGATCAATATACGCCTTATGTTGAAACAACCGGTTCAGCGATTGCCAATGGGGCATCCGGCCTGATTGGCATGGTCGCCAGCTGCGCCGGCAGCAGCTTTAAAACCAGCGGCCCTATTCGCCTGAGCGGCACCAGCCGCTCTAACGGCTGCGCATTTAAAAGCGGCGATAAAAATACACGGGCCAGCCGCGTTGCCGTCCGCCCGTTCCGCTCATACTAATCGATCATTCTTTTCCACTTCAGGCTTGCAATCGTGCTGTGTTCGGCCCATGCTTTCGGCATGATTGACTATACACGCACAGACAATGCGCCCGCCCCCCTTGGCCCTTACGAGCAAGCCGTGACGTATAACGGTACGGTTTATGTCGCCATGCAGCTGCCTGTGAATCCCGATAGCGAACAAGGCGCGTTGCTGAGTCTCGAAGAAGAAACCGAACTGGTGATCACGAACATCAAGGCCATCCTTGAAGCAGCCGGTAGCGGTCTTCACAAGACAATGCGTGTAATGATCTACCTGAAAGACGTCAGCCACGGCAAACGCGTCAATGCGGTGTATGAGAGGTATTTCACCGATCACAAACCGGCGCGCGGCGTCATCGAGGTTGCGGCTCTGCCGCTGGGCTATAACGTGGCAATGGACGCCATTGGCGTAATTGAACAGTAAAACATCTCATTCTTCATGAAACAGAACACGCGCCGCTGTTTCCGGCGCGGCCGGACGGCAGGTTGTGCCCGTACTTTCCACCAGCTTCATAAAAGCCTGATGACGCTTTGGCGAATCAAACTCGAAGCCCATCAACGCCCGGCCGATTTCCTCACCACTGTAAAAATAGTTGAAGTAACAGATATTGGCTTCGGCCGAGATCACCTTCAACAACTCCCGCAGCGCCCCTTTGCGCTCCGGGAAGTGGACATGCAGCAATAACGGATTATGAAACAGACGCGGATCATAATTGATGACCCGGTAGCGCGTATCCGGATCGCCCGTGATATCCTCATATTTGACACGCTCCGTCTTCAGCCGCTTCACCAGCGCCTCAAGTTTATCCGGCGCGGCGGCAAAGGCAATCACCGGCCAGGCTCTTGTGGCACTGACCTTGCCGTACTGGAACCCGCTGATATTCACATCAGCAAAATAATCTTCGATCAGGTCAAGCAGGCTGCCGCCGGTTTCATCGATCTCAAACCGCAGGTATTTCTGACGATGCGCGCCGACGGCTGAGTTGGCGGAGATCAGGCGCAGCTTGCTGAAATCCATATTGGCGCCGCAGATCAGGGATATCAGCTTTTTGCCTTTCACCGCCCGCTCATTGTCCTGCGCATATTTAATCAGCCCGGCCAGCCCCAGCGCGCCCGAAGGCTCCGGCACAAAGCGCCCGATAGCCCAGGCGGTTTCAATCGCGGCACAAACCTCCTCGTTGCTCACTGTGATCACGCCGTCAAGCATATCGCGGCAAATCTCATAGGTCAGCTTGCCCGGTGTCTTGACGGCAGTACCGTCACAAAACGTATCCACCTCTTTTAAGGTTTGCAGCTTACCGGCATCCAGCGAGGCTTTCATGCCCGCCTGCCCTTCACCTTCAACGCCAATAATCTTGATGCCGGGATAATGGATTTTCAGCCATGTCGAAACACCGGCCGCCAGACCGCCGCCACCGATCTGGATAAAGGCGTAATCGAACGGCCCCTGCCCGGACAGCACGATTTCATCGGCAATGGTCGCCTGCCCGGCAATCGTGTGCAGGTTATCAAACGGGTGAATAAAAGCCGCATTCTCTTTTTGCGCCGCCTTGAGGGCCGCCTCACCGGTTTCGCTGTAAGCATCGCCTTCAAGGATAATCTCGGCAGCATCACCGCCATGCCTGCGGACCATATCCTGCTTCATCCGCGGCGCCGACAGCGGCATATAGATTTTAGCCTTCAGCCCCAGCATCCGCACCGCCAGCGCGACACCCTGCGCATGATTACCGGCCGAGGCGGCAATAATCGGCTTTTTCCGCGCTTTGTCATCAAGCGTCGCGACGGCATTATAGGCGCCGCGCCATTTATAGGCGTTGATCGCCGATAAATCCTCGCGCTTCAGGAAGATATCCGCATCAATGCCATCAATCGTCACCTTCTCAAAAGGGGTCGGCTTATTGACATGATAAATACGCTCCCGCGCCCGCAGAATTTCTTCAATAAGCTGCTTTTCAAGCTGTTTTCTCATGATATTGTTTTATCGGCGCGGGCTTGCGGTTTCAACGATTTGTGCTATTTTGCGCCGCGCCGGGGAGAAAACGCAAGATATGATCGAACAAATCACGATAAAAAACAGGCACGGGCTGCCGATGCACGGCGCATTCGAATGCCCCTGCAAGACCCCGTCCGGGCTGGTCATCATCCAGCACGGCTATACCGGCATGGCCGGTCAGCCGCTGCTATCGCTGATCGCTGCCGCCTACCACAAAGCCGGCTGGGCAACGCTGCGCCTTGACGCCACCTGTTCCCTGAACGATGCCGGCGGTGATGTGGCCACCTGGACGGCCACCGGCCATATAGAGGATCTCGAAGACACGTTAAAATGGGCTGCAAGCGCCGATATTGCCCCGCGCCTTGCGCTCGCAGGCCATAGCATGGGCGGTATGGCCGCGCTGAGCGTTGCCGTACAGGAACCGGACAGGTTTCATCATGTGACGGCTTCAGCCCCGGTTGTCAGCGGTGAACAGCTGCTCGAAGCCTGGACGCAGAGCTATCCGGACGATGTAAAAAACTGGCAGGAAACAGGACAATTCACGGAAACCAGTTCGCTCGACCCGGATCGCAGTGGTGCCGTGCCATGGACGATCTGGGATGACTGGCAACGGCACGACCTGCTGAGGCAGGCTGATAAGCTGACACGCCCCGCCCTTATCCTTGTCGGCGAACAGGACGAGCTGACGACACTGGCCGATGTAAAACGGCTGTACGAAGCCCTGCCACAGTCCGGCAAGCAATTCACGGCCATTCCCGGCGGCAATCACATGTATGACGGCTGCGAAGGGCAGGTCTTCCACACAGTGTACAACTGGCTGAGCGAGCGCGCATCGTGACCGGAACCGACAGTACAAAACAGGTAACCCTGCCTGGCGGCCCGGCCTTTATCCTCGTCAAGCCGCAGATGGGTGAGAATATCGGCGCCGCAGCCCGCGCGATGATGAATTGCAGCCAAAAGGAGCTGCGGCTGGTCAGCCCCCGCGACGGCTGGCCCAGTGAACGGGCGACGGCAATGGCCGTTGGCGCGCTGGACATGATGCCGCCGGTACAGGTCTATGACGATACCGCCGCCGCGATCAGTGACTGCCACTATGTTTACGCCACCACCGCCCGGCCGCGCGATATGGTCAAACCGGTCTTTACCGGCGCCGGGGCGGCGGAGGATATGGTCGCCCGCCACCGCGCCGGCCAGAAAATCGGTATCCTGTTCGGCGGAGAGCGCGCCGGGCTGGATAATGACGAGATTGCCCTCGCCCAGGCGATTATCACGATTCCGCTAAACCCGGCTTTCTCGTCACTGAACCTGGCGCAGGGGGTCCTGCTGGTTGCCTATGAATGGACACGGTTGCTGGATGAAACGCCCGATACACAAACCCCGAGCGGCGACAGTCACCCGGCCAGTCAGGATGTTTTTCAGGAGCTTTGCGAAAGATTGGAACAGGAACTGGAAAACGGCCATTTCTTCCGTTCCCCCGCGATGCGGCCCACCATCATGCGCAATATCCGTAACATGCTGGCCCGCGCCAGGATGACAGATCAGGAAGCGCGCACCTTTCACGGCATTATCAGCGCCCTGATCGGCAAGAAAGCCCCACCGCCTTAATACAAAACAACGGCCATTGCACGGTGCAAAACGATGTCCCACTCTCAGGGCCGGGACTCTCAAAAACTCTAGGGCGCCACAGGGGTTGCAGGCAGGTCTTCCTGCGCCTGGCATATAGCAGAACGAACAAACGGCCATTCATTTGCAATCCATGATACGCCAATGGCGTGCGGCTGCGGGTCAAGCTCCCCTGCTTCCAGAACAGCCTCCACATCAATGCCGGGATTATCATGCTTGATAAACATATAACCACCCCTTATCGGCGTTCCTGTCAGGCCGGTTTCCTGCACACGGCGTTCAAACTCCGCTCTTCCTGCACAACTCGCTTGTTTTATCATGGCTAAACGATCCATAGACCATCCCTCTTTGGTATAATGTATTAGCACATTAATACAAAGTGAAGGAACAACGCAATTAAAAAAAGCCGCCTAGCGGCGGCTTTTGCGTGAACTTTGAAAATCTGTAGATTTTATCGGCTGTAATATTCGACAACCAGTTGCGGCTCCATCTGCGTCGCATAAGGAATATCCTCAAGCCGCGGCACACGCAGGAACACAGCCTTGCGCGCCTTGGAATCAACATCCAGATATTCGGGCACGTCGCGTGACGGATCTTCATCCGCCTGCTGGACAACCGCCAGCTGGCGGGCCTTTTCCCGTACTTCGATCACATCGCCTTCCTTGACCATATAGGACGGGATATTCACGATCTTGCCGTTCACAGTGATGTGCTTGTGGCTGACGAACTGGCGGGCAGCAAACACGGTCGGCACGAACTTCGCGCGGTAAATCACCGCATCAAGCCGGCGCTCCAGCAGGCCGACAAGGTTCTGACCGGTATCGCCACGCAGACGCGAGGCTTCTTTGTAATAGCGGCGGAACTGCTTTTCACCGATATTGCCGTAATGGCCTTTCAGCTTTTGTTTGGCCATCAGCTGCAGGCCGTAGTCAGACATCTTGCCGCGGCGCATACCATGCTGGCCGGGCGCGCTCTGACGCTTGTTATACGGGGATTTCGGACGACCCCACAGGTTACAGCCCATGCGGCGGTCAATTTTATACTTCGCGCGGGGGCGCTTTTTCTCGCTCATTATGCGGTCCTTTCTTCTTTCACTGTCCCGATAGTCATTCATGTATTGGCCGATTTACAGCCAACGGGAGCCATACCATGCCCCTCTTTTCGGGAATAGCCGGCACTATACGGATTTCCTTGGAAATGTCAAACTTTTAGCGGCTTATAGCCCTAATCGTAGCTTAAGTGCGTCGCCTTGCCGTGGAAGATCTTATAGGCCACGAACGTATAGCCGATCAGCACCGGCAGCACGATCAACGCCCCCACCAGGATAATGATCAGGGATTCCGGCGCACTGGCCGCTTCCACGATCGTCATTTGATCGGGCACGATATACGGGAAGAAGCTGTAGGCCAGGCCGCCAAAGCACAGCACGAACATGCCGATGGTCATGACAAACGGCGCCCATGACAGCCGGTCGTTCTCCAGCGGTAACTTCCGCAGCACCAGATACATTGCCGCAATCAGTACCCCCGTCAATAACGGCACCGGCAGAAGGAACAGGAAGGCCGGCATCGAGAACCACTTGTCAAAAATGCGTTCACTCACCAGCGGCGTCGCCAGCGAGATCAGGGAAATACCGCCAACCGCCGCAAACAGGGAGAGTTGCGCCCAGCGCACCGCCTTTTCCTGCAATGCGCCTTCGGTCTTCATAATCAACCAGCCCGCCCCGACAAGGCAGTAACCGGCAACAACGGACATACCGGCCAGAATGCTGAACGAGACTGCGCCAAGCGACTGCTCAAACCCCAGAATATAGCTGCCCAGCATATAGCCCTGCGCAAAAGCGGTCAGCAGCGACCCCGCGAAAAAGGCGGTATTCCAGCGCTCTTTCTTTTCGGGCGGCACTTTACTGCGGAAATCGAACGCCACGCCGCGGAAAATCAGGCCAATCAACATCACCGCGACCGGCAAATAAAGATTGGTCAAAATAACGCCATGCGCAGCCGGAAAGGCCACCAGCAGAAGGCCGACACCGAGCACCAGCCAGGTTTCATTGGCATCCCAGAACGGACCGATCGAAGCGATCATGATGTCTTTCTCATCGTCCTCCGCCGCGGCAGCCAGCACGCCGACACCGAGATCATAGCCGTCCAGAACGGCATAGATCAGCATCGACAGCCCCATCAGGAAGGCAAAAATATAAGGAAGCCAGTCTCCGCTTGCGATCAGTTCCTGTATCATATCCCTCTCCTATTCGGCCGCGCTGGGACGCCAGCGCCCTTCGATTTCCGGCTGACCATACTGCTTCGGTCCCTTGCCACTCTCTTTACCGGCCTTGCGGGCCATATAGATAATCGTGCCGACATAAGCAAAGATCAGCAGCACATAGACGATCAAATACGCCGCCAGCGTCGTGCCCACCATCGGCGCCGAGATCGGCGCCAGCGCATCATAGGTTTTCAGCACGCCGAACACCAGCCATGGCTGGCGCCCGATCTCGGTCACGTACCAGCCGGCCAAAACGGCCAGCCAGCCCGAAAAGGTCATACCGACCAGGGAACCGGCCCAGAACGGCGTGATGTCCTGCCTGCGCCACAAAACCCAGGCGCTCGCCCACGAAACAATCAGCATCAGGATGCCGACACCCACCATAATCCGAAAGCCCCAGAACACCGGCGCAACCGGCGGATAATCGCCTTCAAACTCGTTCAGCCCTTTCACCTCACCGTCAAAATCATGGGTCAGGAACCAGCTGGTCAGTTTCGGTATTTCGAGCGCAAAATGATTGGTCCGCTCTTCCTCATCCGGAATGGCGAACAGCACCAGCGGCGCGCCTTCGGTTGTTTCCCACAACCCCTCCATCGCCGCGACCTTCTGCGGCTGGTATTCATAGGTGTTCAGCCCGTGCAGGTCGCCGACATAAATCTGCAGCGGGATCAGGACAGCCGCCGTATAAACGCCGGTCTTCAGTGCCACCATCACCGCCGGCGCCCGGTCTTTGATCATCCAGCGGAAGGCCGAGATACCAGCGACAACAAAGGCCGCTGTCAAGCCGGAGGCCAGCAGCATATGGATCATCCGGTACGGCATCGACGGATTGAAGATAATCGCCATCCAGTCCGTCGCGTGTGCCTGAAGCATGCCGTCATCATTGGCAATCATTTCAAAGCCGGCCGGAGTCTGCATCCAGCTGTTCAGCACCAGAATCCAGAACGCCGATAACGTCGTCCCGACCGCGACCAGAACAGTCGCCAGCGTGTGCAGCCACCCCGGCACTCTACGGAACCCGAACAACATAATGCCGAGGAACGTCGCCTCAAGAAAGAAAGCCGTTAGAACTTCGTATGCCAGCAGCGGCCCGGCAATATTCCCGACCACTTCCATAAAACCGGGCCAGTTGTGACCTTGCCCCCTAAAGTCGGTCCATATTGAGAGTGAGGAATTGGTTTATA